>NZ_DASUVO010000043.1:0-5625 GCF_036378875.1 Actinophytocola sp. | reverse complement strand
TGCCGTCGGATGTGGAGACCACGCCGGATGCTCGGGGGGTGGGGGATCCGCCGTACGACGTGCTCACCGTCCGGCACGGTGAGGTCGCGGCGTTGATCAGTCTGATCGACCCGGCGAAGCGGTTGGGCACGGCGCAGGACTTGACCGCGCACGCGGCGCTGGTGGACGCGGTCGTGGTGCATGCGCCGGTGCTGCCGTTGCGGTTCGGTGCGGTGATGGCCGGGGAGGTCGCGGTGGCGGACGAGCTGCTCGCCGAGCACCACGACGAGTTCGTCGCGGCCCTGGAGAGGATCGACGGCAAGGCGGAGTTCCTGATCAAGGGCCGGTATGAGCGGTCCGCGGTGCTGCGGGAGATCGTGACCGAAGACCAGAAACTGGCGCGCAGCCGGCACACGCCACCGAAAGCCTGCGGGGAAGACTTACCACGAACGAGTGGCGACCGGTCAACGGATCACCGCCGCCATCGCGGCCAAACGCGACACGGATAACCGGTCGGTGCTGCGGGCGCTGACCGATCTCGGCGCCCGGGTGAGTGTTCGTGCGCCGACGCACCATGAGGACGCGGTGAACCTCGCCTGCCTGATCGACTTGGCCAGGCAGGCCGACCTGGCGTCGGCGATCGGCCGAATCGAAGATGAGTGGTCCGGTCGGGTGTCGGTGCGGCTGCTGGGACCGCTCGCACCCTACGACTTCGTGGCGATGCAACGCTGAAACAACCAGGAACCGCTCCCGTAGCACAGCGGCCTTGAGAACGGCCAACGGCACGGTTGTTGCCGCGCGCTCTCACGCGCCGGCGGCTACCATGAGAGCGGCTTGCTCAACCAGCCTGGGGGTCACTGGGAGCAAGCCGCTACGGCCAGCATAGTGCACAGTGGACTGTCCGGCGAGCGTCTCTTCAGCCCAGATCACGTGTCACGCACTTGCGGGCTCGCCGAGGGGTCACCGCTTCGGGTAGGTCACCTTCCGGGTGCGGCGTTCTTGACGTTCTAATCACCCCAGATCACTGGACACACCGATCGGCGCGCCGATTGCCTTTCGATGTAGCGGTCCACTGTGGATGCCGCAGACACGTTGTGTGCGGCTGCGTCCCTGGCCGTGTTCGATGGGAGACAGCGGTATGAGAAAGCTCTGGCCATGAGTTGGACTGGTGGTGCCCGTGGCCGCCGGCCTGCTGCTCAGCAGCGGCGTCGTCTGGCAGGCGTCTGACGCGGCCTTCTCCGACACCACCTCGAACACCGGCAACGGTGTCTCGGCCACCACCCTGAACCTGGCCGATGACAGCACCGGTCGGTTGTTCTCGGTCGCCAACGCGACACCGGGCGCAACCGGCACCAACTGCATCCAGATCAGCTCGGCCAGCACCCCGAGCTGCGCGCAAGGCGGTTCAACACCTCCCGTCACACTCACCTGGGAGGCCCGCGCCTGACACCCAACTCCGGCAGGCAAAGCCCTCCGCCGGCCGGCATCACGCACGTCAGCAGGCAGGTCCGAGGACCGCGCGGGGTCGCGATCTCCAGACGCTGCCTGCTGACAGTCGGACATGGGCCTCGGGTGCCACGTGTCCGGGATGACTGGGGCGGGCTTCGGAATCGTTCTCGGAGTCCGTCCCAGCGCGCGGGATGGTGTCAGTGACTGCTGGCGCAGGACCTCACCACCGTGTGACTGCTAGGAGAATGTCAGCTCACCGAAGAGCGTGCCCGCGGCGAAGTCAGCGTCAAGCCGGCTACCCGCCGACCCTCCGAGCGTCAACTCCGGCAGTGACCCGATCTCTTCGATCGTGGGTGGTACGTATTCGTTCTTCATCCGGTCTCCGTTCTGTCGACTGTGGACCACGACAGAGTGCTTGTTTTCCAAGGTCGTTTTCATCGCCGCCGCTGTTACCGGTCCCGTCAGAACCCACTCGGCGGATCACGGACCGGGAATGCTCCACCACAGTCCGATTCGGCTGCGATCACCATCAGCGCCGACGTGGCCACGGAAACGCACGTCAGCGCCGCGTGAAGGTGTGAACCGTCTGACCGAGCGCGATGATGATCTTGGATGTCGCGCCAGACCGTGCCGTCCTCTTAGGACAGGCGCATCGGCGGACGCAGCAAAGGTAAGGGCCCTGCCGGTCTCGTGGTGCAGCCCGATCGTTCCGCTCCGCGTCATCCACAGGTCCGCCCACGCCGATTCTCGTCTGTAAATTGTGGACTATCGGGCCACCAGGTCGGTCCGCTGCTCAGGGTCCCGGGGCTTCGCTGCGACGAAGTCGTACGGTGCGAGCGGCCCGAGCAGGTGCAGGGACACCCGATCGGACCAGGCTTGTGTGGTTCGACCGACCTAGCAGCGCTGTGACACCGCTGGTGTGTGAGAGGAGATGCCGGCGTGGTGGTCGGCGGGTTAGCGTTCAGCGGGGTGTCAGCCGTGGTCGGGCAGGCTCGGTTGGTCGGCGAGAGTGTGTGGCGTGCGGGTGCTGGTGGTCGAGGACGAGCGGCGGCTGGCCGCGGCGCTGCGTGGTGGGCTGGAGGCCGAGGGTTTCGCCGTGGACGTGGCCGGTGACGGGGTCGAGGGGCTGTGGCTGGCCCGGGAGAATCCGTACGACGTGCTGGTGCTGGACATCATGCTGCCCGGCATGAACGGCTACCAGGTATGCGGCGACGCTGCGCGCGGAGCGGAACTGGACGCCGATCCTGATGCTCACCGCGAAGGACGGCGAGTGGGATGAGGTCGAGGGCCTGGACACCGGGGCCGACGACTACCTGACCAAGCCGTTCTCCTACGCGGTCCTGCTCGCCAGGCTGCGTGCGCTGCTGCGCCGGGGCGCCCGGCCGCGGCCGGCCGTCCTCGAGGCCGGGGTACTGCGGTTGGACCCGGCGTCGCGGCAGGTGTGGCGGGGCGGCGCCGAGGTGGAACTGACCACACGTGAGCACGCCCTGCTGGAGTTCCTCCTGCGCCGGGCCGGTGAGGTGGTGAGCAAGCTGGAGATCATCGAGCACGTGTGGGACGTGAACTTCGACGGCGACCCGAACATCGTCGAGGTGTACGTACGGCGGCTGCGGACCAAGCTCGGCGCCGGCGTGGTGGAGACCGTGCGCGGCGCCGGCTACCGGCTCGTCAGTGGTAAGCCCGGGGCTGACGTCGGTGGCTAGCACGGTTCGGGTCCGGACCACGGCCGGTGCGGTCGCGGTGGTCGGGGCGGCTCTGGTGCTCGGCGCGGTCGTGCTGGTGCTGGTGGTCCGTTCGACGTTGACCGGCAACGTCCGCTCCGCCGCGCAGACTCGGGCCGGTGAGATCGCCGCGGTGCTGTCGGCCGGCGGAGTGCCGAGCCTGGCGGTCGGCGAGCCGGATGAGCAGCTGATCCAGGTCCTCGACGGGGACGGCCGGGTGGTGGCCGCGAGCGAGAACGTCACCGGCCGGCCCGCGGTGGCTCAACCGGGGCCGGGCCAGGCCGTGGAGGTTCACACACCGGTCGACGAGGACGTGTTCCTCGCCGTCGCCGCGACGACGGGGACCCCGGACGGGCGGCGGACCGTGGTCGTGGCACGCGCGTTGTCCGACGCGCTGGAGTCGACCCAGCTGCTCGTCCAGCTGCTGGCGGTCGGGATCCCGCTGCTGCTGGTCGTGGTCGGCGGAACGACATGGTTGGTGGTGGGCCGCGCGCTCGCCCCGGTGGCCGCGATCGCCGCCGAGGTCGACGCGATCTCCGCGGCCGAGCTGCACCGGCGGGTGCCCCAACCCACCACGGGCGACGAGATCGCCCGGCTGGCCGGCACGATGAACCGGATGCTGGCCCGGCTGCAGGGCGCCCAGGCCGCGCAGCGTCGGTTCGTCTCGGACGCTTCCCACGAGCTGCGCACACCGACCGCGTCGATCCGCCAGCACACCGAGGTCGCGCTCGGACACCCCGACCTCGTCACCGTCGAGGCGCTCGCCGAGCCGGTGCACGCGGAGGCGTTGCGGCTGCAGCGGTTGATCGACGATCTGCTGCTGCTCGCGCGTGCCGACGAGGCCGGGCTGGCGTTGCGGCGGGTCGCGGTGGACGTCGACGACCTGGTGCTCGCCGAGGCCGACCGGCTCCGTTCAACCCGGCCCCCGGCGGTACGGGTGGACACCGCTGGTGTGACGGCCGGCCGGGTGCTCGGCGACCCGGCGGGACTGCGCCGGGTGCTGCGCAACCTCGCCGACAACGCCTCCCGGCACGCGGCCGCTACCGTCGCGTTCGGCATCGCCGTGCGGGACGGGGCGGTGACCGTGACCGTCGACGACGACGGACCCGGCATCCCCGCCGGGGACCGGGAGCGGGTGCTGGACCGGTTCGTCCGGCTGGCCGGCGCCCGCGCGCGGGACGAGGGCGGCAGTGGCCTCGGGCTCGCGATCGTCGCGGAACTGGTTGCCGCACACGGTGGGCGGGTTGCGATCGCGGACGCTCCGCTCGGCGGCGCCCGGGTGACGGTCACCCTCCCCGCCGTTCAGGAGTAGTTCAGCAGCCGCGGCGCACAGTGATGCCCAAACAAAGGAACTCCACAGGAGATGGGCATGAAACGCGTGATCATCGTGGGTGCCGTCGCGGCCGGTATCGCCATCGGTGGCGCCGGCCTCGCGCTCGCGGCCGGGCAGCAGGACAACGACACGGGCGACGTGGGCGACCGGCCGATCAGCGGCCCGGCGCTGGAGAAGGCCGAACGGGCGGCGCTGGCGCATACCCACGGGGGGCGGGTCACCGAGACCGAGGTCGGGGACGAGGAGGGTTACTACGAGGTAGAGGTCACCCTGGCCGACGGCCGACAGGTCGATGTGCACCTCGACGCGGACTTCCACGTGCTGAGCACTATGCAAGACACCGAGGCGGACACCGATGAGGGCCGGTGAGCGCTGGGCGCTGGCCAGTCTGCTCGTGCTCGGGCGAGCGGGGGAGCGACCCGTCTCAGAGCACTGGAGAGGAGACGGGCCGCTCCTTGCTCTGAGCGGCTGTCCATAGAGGACGAGGAGGACGACATGCCGGCTGTTGTGGCGACGTGTGAAACATGTCGTTGTGAAGGCCTTTCGCGGGCAGCGACGTCACCATGAGAAGCAGGTCCCATGACCAGGTCCTCCCGCCTCACTTGGTTGATGCAGACCTGTGGCCTGCCGGTGGACATCGACTCCACGACGGTGAAGGGGAAACCTTTCCGAGACTTTGGTCAGGGCGACCAGGTGGCCGGCGCCGTAGGTGTCGACCAGAGGGGCGAGGCACTAGGCCATGGATGGTGGCGGCAGCGCTGATCGGGCGGACGTCGGCATGTCCGGGCTGGGAGTGGGTGCGACGCGGGGGCGGTGTAGGTGTATTGCTTTGTGGGCGGGGCTCATGGCGAGTAGCAACCCGACGATGGCGATGACGAGGTGCCACCAGCCGTCGGTCACGGTGAGTTCGAGTGGGTCGCCGAGCTGGGAGAGTGGGTTGGCGGCGATCAGGCCGTTGAGTGTGAGTCCCCAGGTGAACAGCAGTCCGCCGCCGAGGAGGAGTAGCCAGGCGAAGGCGCGGGCGGTGGCCGAGGTGAAGGCCCACAGCAGTCCGAGGAGGCCGGCGTCCAGGTAGACCCAGGACTGGTACGGGTTCAATGTCAGCCCGAGGGCGGTGACGGTGTCGAGTCCGGTGTCTTGGGT
>NZ_DASUVO010000042.1:0-18779 GCF_036378875.1 Actinophytocola sp. | reverse complement strand
GCGGTCGGTGCCGTCGCTCATGATCAGCCGGTCGGCGGTGGGGTCGTGGCACAGCCCCCAGCCCTCGCCGTCGTAGCTGACCCGGCTCTCCTCGGCGAGCGAGTCCTTGTCCCGCCGGATCGCGACGCCGTCCTGCCAGGTGATCTGCCAGATCGTGTCGTCGGCGACCGTGATGCCCTCCCCGAACAGGTCGGCGGGCAGGTCGGTCTTCTGCTTGACGTCGCCGGTGGCGGGGTCGACGGTGCGGATGCTCGACTGGCCCTCGAGCCCGGTGCCCTCGTAGAGCACCCCGTCGACCAGCTCCAGCCCCTGCGTGAAGGCCGCGGGATCGTGCGGGATGGACTCGATGACGTCCGCGCGGAGGGCACTGGACGGGCGGGTGGGGGGCGGGGTGCTGGCCGGGTCGCCCGAGCAGCCGGTCAGCAGGAGAAGGCCCGCGATGGCGAGAACAGCTCTCACGCTTTCCAGCGTCGCACGACCGCTGTCCCGGTCTGTTGGCCGGTGCGGCACAATCGGTGGCGATGAGCGTGCAGCAGTCTGACCTGAGCGACCCCGCCTTGGTGACGGAGGTCGACCTCGCGCGCGCCGCCGCGCAGGAAGAGGCGGGCGATGAGCGCGTGGGCGACTACGTCTCGTACCACATCGAGGACGAGGCGGCGGTAACCCATCTCTTCGAGGCCGACAAACCCGGATACCGGGGTTGGCGGTGGGCCGTGACCATCACGTCGGCGGGTGTCGACTCCGACATCACCGTCAGCGAGGTGGTCCTACTGCCGGGCCCGTCGGCCCTGGTGGCGCCGGAGTGGATCCCGTGGCAGGAGCGGGTCCGGGCCGGTGACCTCGGCGTAGGAGACCTCCTCCCGACCGCCCCGGACGACCCGAGGCTCGTCGCTGGCTACGTCGAGTCGGACGACCCCGCGGTCGAGGAGACCGCGATGGAGTTGGGCCTTGGCCGCCAGCGCGTGATGTCCCGCCCTGCCCGCCTGGACGCCGCGGAGCGCTGGCAGCAGAGCGACTTCGGCCCCCGCTCCGACATGGCCCGCAGCGCCCCCGCCCACTGCGGCACGTGCGGCTTCTACCTGCCACTGGCAGGCTCCCTGCAGGCGGCCTTCGGCACCTGCGGCAACGAACTCTCCCCAGCCGACGCCCACGTGGTCCACGCCGAATACGGCTGCGGCGCCCACTCCGAAGCAGAAGTGGAACAGGTCTCCCCAGTACTGGTAGCAGACCTGATCTACGACGACGCCCAGTTGGACGTCGAGCCCCTGGAGGTCGTGGACTCCCTCCCAACGGCCCGGGCCGCTGCCTCGGATTCCGCCTCGCCCGAAGCGCCGCCCGCAGAGCGAGACTCGGCGGCTCCGTCGAGCGCGGACGTGACAACCCCCGAGGCCGACACGGCTTCCTCCGAGCCAGCCAAGGACACGGCACCGGCTGCCAGCGAGATCCCTTCGCCGGGGCCTGTGGAGGGCGTGGCACCGGTGGACTCTGCGGTGTCGTCGCCTGGGCCGGGACCTGCTGAGGACGTGGCGCCGCTCGACTCGGCGCCTTCGCCGGATGATTCCGTGGTGTCGTCGCCTGGCATTGAGATGGTTTCGCCGGCGCCCTCTGCTGAGGGGGTTCCCGAGGCGCCCGCTGCCGAGGTGGCGCCAACCGGCTCGGGTTTGGTCTCGCCCGAGCCCGAACCGGTTGAGGGTGACCTGCCCGGTGGGGATGAGCAGCGCGCTGGTGACGAGGCGACTTCGCCAGAGTCGACGCCTGCCGAGGACGCGGCGCAGACCGACGCCGGCGTGATTTCGCCCAGGGCTGAGTCTGTTGAGGCAGGGGAGCCGACGGCTTCGCCCGAGCAGGGTGCAGCGGTGGTGCCTTCGCCTGAGGCCGAGGTGATTTCGCCGAGGCCGTCCGCAGAGGACGCGCCGGCCACCTCTGGAGACACATCGCCCGAGACCGCCGAGCCGACCGAGGCTGGGCAGACAGCTGGCGGCGAGGCCGTTACACCCGAGCCAGGACCCGCTGATGATGTCGCTCCGGTTGACTTCGAGGCGTCCTCGCCGACGGCCGAGAAGGTTTCGCCGGAGGCGACCTCCGCAGAGGCGGTGCCGTCGGGCCCGGGTGTGATTCCGCCTGAGTCGGGGTCTGTTGAGGACGGACTGCCTGCTGGTGGCACGGTGGGTTCGCCTGAGTCGGGGTCTGCTGATGGTGTGGCTTCGGCTGGCTCAGGGGTGTCTACGTCGGAGGCCGAGGGCGTTTCGTCGGAGTCGGGGTCTGTTGAGGTGGCGCTGTCTGGCCCGGGTGTGGTTTCGCCTGCGGCCGAGTCCGTCGAGGCTGAGGTGCCAGGAGGAGATGCCTCGTCGCCTGGCGGCGAGGTTGCTTCGCCCGAGTCGGCGTCCGCCGATGTGGCTGCGGCTGACTCAGGAGTGGCTTCGCCTCAGGCTGAGGTTTCACCCGCCGTCGATTCCATTGACACCGAGCTGCCCGATGGCGATGTCTCGTCAGCTGGTGATGAGATTGTTTCGCTCGAGCACGGGCCCGCTGATGCTGACTTAGATGCGCCTTCGCCGGAGGCCGAGGACGTTTCGCCGGCGGAGTCTGCCGAGGCAGCGCTGTCTGACTCGCCTGCGGTTTCGCCATCAGTCGAGTCGGCTGAGCTGCCAGGTGGAGATGTTTCGTCGGCTGGTGGCGAGGTTGTTTCGCCTGAGCTGGCGTCCGCCGATGTGGCTGCGGCTGACTCGGAGGTGCCGTCGCCGGGAGTGGCGTCTGCCGAGGCGCTGTCTGACCCGGGTGTGGGTTCGCCTGCCGTCGAGTCCGTTGATGCCGATCTGCCTGGCGGAGTTGTCTCGCCGGCTGGCGGCGAGGCTGTTTCGCCCGAGCCGGCATCTGCCGAGGACGTGGCGTCGTCCGACTCCGGTGTGGTTTCGCCCGGCGCTGAGTCGGCTGAGGCAGGAGTGCCCGAGCCTGGGGCAGTCGAGGGCGTGACGGTGGTGGCTTCGCCCGAGGCTGCGCCTTCGGAGCCGGCGTCTGATGAGGAAGCCCTGTCTGAGTCGGGCGTCGTTTCGCCTGCAGCCGAGCCCCTTGAGTCTGACGGTGGAGATGTTTCGTCGCCTGGTGGCGAGGTTGTTTCGGATGAGTCTGAGACGGCTGAGGGTGCGTCCGAGTTAGGGGTTCCCCCGTCTGAGACCGAGGTGGATTCGCCGGAATCGCCTGGCCTCGGTGTGGTTTCGCCTGCGGCTGAACCGGTTGAGGCTGAGACTCCGGATGGAGATGTCTCGTCCGCTGATGCTGAGCTGGCGGTCGATTCAGTCGGGTCCTCGCCTGAGGCTGAGGTTGTTTCGCCAGACTCGTCCGGCTCCGGAGAGGCGTCGCGTGAGGGCGGCGAGTCCGTTGATGCCGAGGTCGTTTCGCCAGAGCCGGGGTCTGCCGAGGATGCGCCTGCTGACTCGGGCATCACCGAGGAGCCGGGCTCGGGCGTCGCTGAGACAGACTCGCCTACCGGGGAATCGGCTGCGGTGGATTCTTCCCCAGAAGCCGACCCCGTGCCCGAGGATGCTGAGCCGGGCGAGGACAGCCCGGCCCGCGATGTTCCCCTCGAGGCCGCGCCGCCCGCACCGATCGAACCCGTTGTCACCGCTCAGACCGCGGTGTCCGACGACGACCACCACCGCGACGAGTGAGCGATTTCTTCGGCACCGGGGACCTTCGGGAGTCGGTGCTCACCGCATGGCGGTCCTCGCCTACCCGGCTTCGTGAGGACACCAACTCCGAGGAGGACCTCGTCCTCGGCGGGTATCGGGACCGGCTGCTCATCGAGGTCGCGCAGAACGCCGCCGATGCCGCCGGCGCCGACGGTGTGCTTCGGGTGTCTCTTGTGGACGGTGAGCTGCGGGTCGCCAACACCGGGGAACCTCTTACCCGCCAAGGGGTCGAGGCGCTCGCCTCGCTGCGGGCCTCCTCCAAGCAGCACGGTGTCGGGCGGTTCGGCGTCGGGTTCGCGGCCGTCCTCACCGTCTCCGACGCGCCGCGCATCGTTTCCACCACGGGTGGCGTCGCCTTCGACGCGGAACGGACCCGGGCAGAACTCGGGACCACCGAACGGGTTCCCGTCCTGAGGCTCGTCTGGCCAACCGAAGAAACCCCGCCGGACGGGTTCGCCACCGAGGTTCGCCTGCCGCTCCGGGACGGTGTGGACGGCGTCAAGCTGCTCGACGAGTTCGCCGGTCAGGCCGTCGACCTCCTCCTCTCCCTCGACGCGCTCAGCCGCATCGAGATCGGTGCGGACGTCTGGCGGCGCGAGGGACAGGACATTCACGGGCCATCCGGTACCACCCGCTGGGTGATCGTCCGGGAACACGGCGAGTTGCCGTCCGATCCCGGTCTCGGCGCGGACGTACGACCACAGTGGACGGTCTGCTGGGCGCTCGAGGTCGACGAGGGCCGCGAGCCTCGCCCACGCGATCTGGACGTTCTTCACGCGCCCACCCCCACCGATGAGCGGCTTTCCTTGCCTGCCAGGCTCATCGCCACGCTTCCGATCGAACCGAACCGCCGTCGTGTTCGGCCCGGGCCGGCAACCGATCACGTTCTCGCCGCCGCCGCGCGGATCTATCCCAGGTTGCTCGATCAGCTCGACGACCTCGCGCGACCGAAAGCCGTGCCACTGCCGCGTTTTCCTCTGTCCGAAGTGGATGAGAAGCTGCGGCAGCTCGTGCTCGCGGAGCTGCGGACCGCCCGTTGGCTCGCACCGGCGCTCGATGGCCGTCCGCTCTCGCCAGCCGAAGCTCGGCTGCTTCCCGTGCCCAGCAAGGAACTCGCTGACTCCGTCGCGTCCTATGTGCCCGGACTGGTGAAGGCGGAACTCGTCGAGCAGCAAGCCGCGCTCGCCGCGTTGGACGTCGTCCGGTTGCGACTGTCCGATGTGGTGGATCAACTTACGGGAATCACCCGGCCACCGACGGAATGGCGTGACCTGTACGCGGCCCTTGCCAAGATTGTCGACAACGATCCGTCCGCGCTCGACGACCTCGGGGCACTGCCGGTCCCGCTCGTCGACGGCCGGACCGTGCCAGGGCCACGTGGCGTGCTCATCTCCGACCTCGACCTGTCCAGTGTGGAGGGTGTGAACGTCGTCCACCCGGACGCCGTGCACCCGCTCCTCGAACGGCTCGGCGCCCGGCACGGTGGCCCGGAAGAACTGCTCGCCTCGATGTCCGCCCGGGTCGAGCACAGCTTCGAAGACGCAGAGTCCGGTTTGGACACAATAGGGCTCGCGAACACCGTGCTGCGACTGGTTTCCGAGGCCGGCGTCCGACCGGGAGAGGAACCGTGGCTCGGCGCGCTGGCACTCCGCGCCGCCGACGGTGAGTGGCGACGTGCCGACGAACTCGCGCTCCCCGACGCCCCGTTCCTTGCCGTGCTCGACCCGGAGTCGCCGATCGGCGTCCTGGCTACCGACATCGCCGAGCAGTGGCCACCGCATGTTCTCGCCGCTGTTGGGGTACTCGGTGGGTTCACGATCGTCGTCGACGAGGCACCCGCCGGACCCGACCACGACCTCGCCGACGAAGGCGAATGGTGGGACGACCAGCCGGAACCACCGACGCGACTCGAAGCCATCCGCGACCTCGACCTCATCGCCGACGACGCGTGGCCAGCCGCGATTCGTTTGCTGGCAGGCGAACCCGACACGTGGCGGATCATGCGTACGGGCTACACGGCATGGTGGATCAGCCACCACGCGCTACTGGCCGGCCAACCCCCCGCGTACTGGCGCCTTCCGGACGCCGTCGAGCTCGCCGGTCTCCACGACCTGGCCCCCACCGACCTCGAACCGGAACTCCAGGAACTGATGGGAGTTCGCACGGGGCTCGCCGTCGAGTCCACAGAGGACGCAGTGGATCTGTTGGATCGCTTGGCGGATCCGGCGCGCACGGTGTCGCGTGGCATCACGCACCGCGCGTACACGGCGCTCGCCGAGGCCGTTCGCGACGGCGTGGTCGACCCGGTCTACCTCGACCCGCCACCCGAGATCCGGACCATCGACGGCGAGGTCACCGACAACGGCGTCGTGTTGGACGTCCCCTGGCTGGCGCTGGTGACCGACGCCTACGTGGCCGTCGACTTCGACCTCGCCGAGTCGCTTGCCGAGCTGCTCGACGTCCCAGTCGCCTCGGAGGCCGCCCCGACCACGCCGGACAGCGCCGGCGAGCCCGTCCGGTGGGCCGACCTCGGCGCGGTGGTCGACGCCTGCGACCTGGCCGACCTCGACGTGCCGCCCGGCGGGCCGATCATCCACGAGCGCCTCACGGTCGCCGGCACGCACGTGCCATGGTGGATCGACGGGGACACCGTCCACTGCGAGGACTCGACCGACGGACTCGCCAAAGCCCTAGCGTGGACGACCGACCGCTGGACCGACCGCCACCTGCTCGCGGCGATGCTGGACGACCCCGAGAACTACGTGGTCTGAAACCAGCTGTCCCCACGAAGCTAGGCACTCTCCGCGCTCATGATCCCCACTTGTCCACAGCCCACTGAGTTGTCCACAGGCAAGATCGACATCACCCCGATTGTCACCCCCTACCGGTAGACTGGCACGGCGGGACGCCCCCGGGATCGGGTGGGGGTTGGGCAACGCGCGCGCGAGCGAAATCCTGCTCGGGCGGGACTTGGACCGCTGTGTCCAGCGCTGATAGCTACAGGTTTCGCTGTGCGCCGCGGGCGCCTCGGCGGGAGGCGCGGCGTTGCCAGGCCATGATCGGGAGGCCGACGAAGCCGAGCGCGGTGCCCGCGAGTGCCGTCCACAGCCAGATCGGCGGGAACGCGTCGAACACGTACCGCCCCACGAGCAGCGTGCAGAATGCGACGAACCACAGGCCCGTTCCCACGTAGACGAGCGGCGGCAGCGCCAGCAGCCGGTCGGGCAACGGGGGAGGTGACTTCTGTGTTTCGATTCGTGCGTCGGGTTTCCCTACGTCGGACACATAAGCGAGGCTACCGGGCCATGGCGACAAGGACAGCTGTGCTCGACCGGTTCTTCCGGATCTCCGAGCGCAACAGCACCGTTGGCCGCGAGGTTCGCGGCGGGCTGGTCACCTTCGTGACCATGGCCTACATCGTTGTGCTCAACCCGCTGATCATCGGCAGCTTCCCGGACGACCCGGCGCACCCGGACAAGTTCGGTGGCTTCCTGCCGGTCGACCAGGTGGCGGCGGTCACGGCGCTGGTGGCCGGCGTGATGACGATCCTCTTCGGACTTGTCGCCAACTATCCCTTCGCGATGGCCACCGGGCTCGGGATCAACGCCTTCGTCGCGGTGTCGATCGCGCCGCAGATGTCCTGGCCGGCGGCCATGGGGCTGGTGCTCGTCAACGGGGTCGTCGTGCTGATCCTCGTGGTCACCGGGGTGCGGACGGCCGTCTTCAACGCGGTGCCGCCGGCGCTCAAGTCCGCCATCGCGGTGGGGATCGGGCTCTTCATCACGCTGATCGGGCTGGTCGACGCCGGGTTCGTGCGCCGGCTACCCGACGCCGCGGACACCACTGTCCCGGTTGGACTCGGCATCAACGGTTCGATCGCGTCATGGCCGACGCTCACGTTCGTGGTCGGGCTGATCCTCACCGGCATCCTCGTCGCAAAGCGGGTCAAGGGCGGCATCCTCATCGGGGTGATCGCCACCACGATCTTCGCGATCGTCCTGGAGGCCATTGTGGACGCCGGGCCTTCACTCGGCACCAACCCGAAGGGCTGGAACCTGGGCTACCCAGCGATGCCGGACCAGGTTGTCGACTCACCCAACCTCAGCCTCCTGGGCGACGTCAACTTCGACGCCTGGGTACAGGTGCCGGTGATCACGGCCCTCCTGCTCGTGTTCACGCTCGTTCTCACCGACTTCTTCGACACCATCGGCACCATGACCGGGCTCGGCAAGGAGGCCGGCCTGGTCGACGCGGACGGCAAGCTGCCCAACACGGGCAAGGCGCTGTTCGTCGACGGCCTCGGCGCGGTCGCGGGCGGCGCGGCGAGCTCCAGCTCCAACACCGTCTACATCGAGTCGGCGTCCGGGATCGCCGAGGGCGCCCGGACCGGGCTCGCGAACATCGTCACCGGTCTGCTGTTCATCGCGGCGATGTTCCTCACGCCGCTCTACAGCTCGGTGCCGGTCGAGGCCGCCGCGCCAGCACTGGTGATCGTCGGCGTGCTGATGATGGCGCAGATCAAGGAGATCGACTTCAGCGACTTCACGATCGCGCTCCCGGCGTTCCTGACCATCGTGGTGATGCCGTTCACGTACTCGATCGCCAACGGGATCGGCGCGGGCTTCGTCAGCTACGTGTTGCTGCGGACGGCCACCGGCAAGGCGCGTGGCATCCACCCGCTGATGTGGATCGTGGCCGCGGCGTTCGTCGTGTACTTCGCGATCGGCCCGCTCCGCGCGGCCATTGGTTGAGTGACGAGGGTCAACTCGTGAGGTATGCTAACGATGTGTCGAACGTGGAGCACGACGTAAGCCAGAGCTCCTTGACCAGCCGCCTGCGGCTGGCCGTGGTGCGGCTCAGCCGCAGGCTCAGGGCCCAGCGCACCAGTTCCTCGGTCACGCTCACCCAACTTTCCGCACTGTTCTGCCTGTACAAGTGCGGCCCGCTCACCCCAGGCGAGCTCGCCGCCAAGGAGGTTGTCCAGCCCCCGTCCATGACCAGGGTGATCGCTGCTCTCGAGGAGCTCGGCTACGTCAGCCGTCGACCACATCCAAGTGACGGCCGTCAGGCCATAGTCGAGATCACCGAGGAGGGGCGCGCGCACATCGAGGCCGACATCTCCGCACGCGAGGCGTGGCTGGACAAGCGGCTCGCGGAACTCACCGAGGCGGAACGCGAGGTGCTCACCCACGCGGCGGAGATCATCGACCGGATGGCGAGCCAACAGGATTAGTGGCGGAAGAAAAACGAGAACTAACCACAGATTCCACAACTTCTAGAGTCGGACTGGCCGAGGCCCCGAAGCCCGCGGCCAAACGCCGGAGCATGCTCGGGGCTCTGCGCGTTCGCAACTACCGGCTGTTCGCGTCCGGGCAGGTCGTCTCCAACGTCGGCACCTGGATGCAGCGGATCGCACAGGACTGGCTCGTGTTGGAGCTGTCCGGCTACGACCCCGTCGCGCTCGGCATCGCCGCGTCGTTGCAGTTCCTGCCCACGCTGTTCCTGACGCTGTGGGCCGGCGTGCTCGCCGACCGGGTGGACAAGCGCAAGCTGCTGATACTCGTCCAGTCCGGGATGGCGTTGAGTGCCATGGTGCTGGGGCTGCTCGACGTGACCGGCGTCGTCCAGCTGTGGCACGTGTACCTGCTGTGCCTGGTGTTCGGTTTGTTCACGGCGTTCGACCCGCCCGTGCGGCAGAGCTTCGTCGGCGAGATGGTTGGGCGCGAGCACCTCGTCAACGCGGTCGCGCTGAACTCGTCGACGTTCAACCTGGCGCGGGTCATCGGACCGGCGATTGCCGGCTTGATGATCATCTGGACCGGAACCGGGTGGGTGTTCCTGGTCAACGCGCTGTCGACGGTCGCCGTGATCGTCGGGCTGTTCCGGATGAACCCGGCCGAGCTGCACCGGACGGCCGCGCCGACGTCGAAACGAGGGCAGCTGCGGGAAGGGCTGCGGTACGTGCGTGGCCGGCCGGACATCATCGCCGTGCTGGTGTTGGTGTTCTGCGTGAGCACGTTCGCGTTCACGTTCTTCACGACGCTGGCCATCGCGGCGGCGAACGTCTTCCACCGCGACGCGGACGGGTACGGGTTGCTGTCGACGCTGCTCGCGGTCGGCAGCTTCAGCGGCGCGCTGCTCGCGGTGCGGCGCAGCACGCGGCGCAAGCCGAGCCTGACGCTGCTGGTCGGCGCCGGGTTCGCGTTCGGGCTCTGCGAGGTCGTGGCCGGGGTGATGCCGTCGTACCTGGCGTTCGGGCTGGCGCTGATCCCGTGCGGCCTGGCGATGATGACCTTCATGAACACGGCGAACAGCACGCTCCAGCTGTCGGTCGCGCCGGAGATGCGTGGCCGGGTGCTGGCGCTGTACATGCTGGTGTTCATCGGCGGCAACCCCATCGGCGCGCCGATGACCGGCTGGCTGGCGGCGGAGTTCGGCGGCCGGTCACCGTTCATCGTCGGCGGTGCGATCGCGGTGCTGTCGACGGTCGCGTGCGGCTGGGTCCTCGCACGTCGCGGCGGTATCCAGATGCGGCCACGGCTGCCGTGGGTGCGTCGCGCGACGGCGGTCGGAGAAAGAGAGCTTGCGCGAGTAGATTAAGTTAGGCTAACCTTAGCTCGTCGCTTCGTGGTGGGAGCGGCAGTCAGTTCGGGAACAGCGAGACCCCCGCTCCGAGAAGGCAGACGGCACTGCCGGAGCGGGGGGCTTGTCTATCTCGGCGATGAGTTTGCTCCCGGTCGGTGGTCGTACTGTTCGAAACCGACCAGAGGAGTGGCACATGATCATCGTGGCGGGGCACATCATCGTCGGCCCGGAGCAGCGCGAGTCCTATCTCGGGAGCTGTGCGAGCGTCGTCGAACAGGCCCGGCGCGCGCCGGGCTGCCTCGACTTCGCCATCGGTGCCGACCTGGTGGACGCCGGTCGCGTGAACGTGTTCGAGCGCTGGGAGTCGGCGGAGGCCGTCGAGACGTTCCGAGGTGCCGGTCCCAGCGACGAGCAGAGCGCTGGCATGCTCGCCGCCTCGGTGGCCGAATACGACGTCGCGGACGTGCGGGTGCTGATCTGACCCGTCCGCCTGGCGCCCTGCTTCAGGGCCAGGTGTGGACCGGGGTGTTCGCCTGGGACAGTTCGCGGTAGCGCGCCAGCATCGTGGCGAGGGCCTCGTCTCGGGGCAGGCCTCGGGACTCCAGACCGGTCACGGTCTCGCGTTGCCAGGCCGAGCCCGTACGGCGCGTCAGGCAGCGTTGTTCGATCACGTCGAGGTAGCGCTCCCGGACCGAGTCCGCGACCCCGCACGCGCGCAGTCCCTCGTGGGCCATCGGGAGCAGTCGGCGCAGCACCAGCTCGTCCGGCGGCACCCAGCCGATGCCCGGCCAGTACAGCTGGGCGTCGAACGCGTGCCGGGCGCCGGCGAACAGGTTCTCCTCCGCCGCCTGGAACGACATCCGCGTCCACACGGGACGCTCCGCGGTCGCGAGTGCACGCTGCGCGCCGTAGAAGAACGCCGCGTTCGCGATCATGTCGACGACCGTCGGGCCGGCCGGCAGCACTCGGTTCTCCACGCGCAGGTGCGGCACGCCGTCGCAGACGTCGTACACCGGGCGGTTCCAGCGCCAGATCGTGCCGTTGTGCAGGCGCAGCTCGGCGAGCTTCGGTGCGCGGCCGTCGTCGAGAGCCGCGAACGGGTCCTCGTCGTCGACCTCCGGTAGCAGGCCAGGGAAGTAGCGCACGTTCTCCTCGAACAGGTCGAAGATGGACGTGATCCACCGTTCCCCGAACCACACGCGTGGCCGCACGCCCTGGTTCTTCAGCTCCTCCGGCCGCGTGTCCGTCGCCTGCAGGAACAGCGGGATCCTCGTCTCGTGCCAGAGTGCCTTGCGTAGCAGGTAAGGCGAGTTCGCTCCGATCGCGACCTGAACGCCGGCAAGGCACTGCGCCGCGTTCCAGTGCGCGGCGAAGGTCTCCGGCGGCACCTGCAGGTGCAGCTGCGCGGACGAGCACGCGGCCTCCGCCATGATCGAGTCGACCGAGCCCCGCAGCCGCTCGCGACGCTGGCCGGGGATCGCCGGACCGTCCACCGACAGCACCATGTCCTCGCCCCGCGCGGCGAAGATCTCCTGGTTCAGCAAGGCGTAGCGGTGGTTGTGCGACAGCCAGCGCGCCTTGAGGTGCTCGTCCCGCAACGTCGGCAGTATGCCGATCATTACCAGACCCGCGCCGGCGTCCTGTGCCTTGGTGTCGGCGTCGGCGAGCGAGTCCTCCAGCTCCAGCTCCAGCTCGCGGATGTGACCACCGCACAACGGGCGTGGCCGCACGTTCAGCTCGATGGTGTGCTGCCCCAACTCCGTCGTGAAGGACGGGTCGTCGAGCTTCTCCAGCACGACCGTGTTCGCCATCGCCGGCTGCAGCCCGACGTCGACGAGGTTCAGCTCGACCTCCAGGCCGATCCGCGGTGGCGCGGTGGAGAACCCGCCCTCGGTGAGCATTCTCGCCAGGGCGTCCAGACAACGCTGGACCTTCAAGCGGTAACGCTGACGATCCGACCGGTCAAACGTGTCGGTCGCGACATCCTGACCCATACCGCCCCTCCCAGCCGAACCACTGACGCTCGGCGTGCGCGCGGGAAGTTCAACCGTGACACACGCCCAAAGGTCGTTGCTAGCGCCCAAAAAGGTGCATCGATCGAGATGGGGTGTTACGCAGAGCTAGACGGGCAATTGTCATCCGTAACATGACGGATCTTTAGTTCCCACGGTATGGAACCATGCAGGGGTGCTCGAGGTGACCGACCCGGACGACCCCCGGCTTGACGAATACCGCTTCCTTCGCACCGCCGACCGCAGGCCTGACCGGCCTGGCGGGCTCGGCCTGGTGATCGCGGAGGGGGTGATCGCCGTCGGCCGTATGTTGGCGTCCCACTATCCGGTGCGCTCGATGCTTGGCGTGCGCCGAAAGTTGGCGGAACTTCCGATCGACGACCTCGACGCGCCCGTCTACGTCACCACGGCCGAGATCATGGCGGAGGTGATTGGGTTTCACCTCAACCGTGGGGTGCTGGCAATGGCCGACCGTCCAACGCCGCCGTCGGCAGTTGACGTCATCTCCGGGGCACGGCGGCTCGCGGTGCTGGAAGGGGTCGGCGACCACGAGAACCTGGGCGCGCTGTTCCGCAACGCGGCCGCGCTCGGCGTGGACGGGGTGCTGCTGGGCGCCGGCTGCGCCGACCCGCTGTACCGGCGCAGCGTGCGAGTCTCGATGGGACACGTGCTCTCCGTGCCGTTCACGGCGCTGACCCCGTGGCCGGACGGACTGAAGCTATTGCAGGACAACGGCTTCACTGTGATAGCGCTCACTCCGACCGGTTCATCCGCACTGTCCGAAGTAGCCGTGCCGGACAAGGCGGCGGTGCTGCTGGGTTCCGAGGGGCCCGGGCTGACACCGGAAGCGGTCGCGGCGGCGGACGTCGCGGCCCGGATCCCCATGGCCGGCGGCGTCGACTCACTCAATGTGGCGACGGCCGGCGCGGTCGCCTTCTACGCGCTTGGCGCGAGTCGGTAGTTTGCGAGCGTGTCGATGTCGGGGATCCAGTTACGTGCGAACGGCGACCGCGCTGTGCTCGTCGATGGCGAGAGCGAAGCGGTCGCCGAGCCCGACAGCCTCCCGCTGGGCATCGAGCTGACCGACGCGCTCCACGAGTGGGCCAAGGTCGCGGCCGCGGTCAGCCGCGCCGAACCAGGTGTCGCGGCTGGCGCGGTCGTGTCCCGACGCGGTCTGCAACTTGCCGGTCGCGTGGCGACATCGCTGGGCGTCCCGGTCCGCTACGTGGACCCGCTGTCCGGTGCGGAGTCCGTCGTGGAGCCCATCCGCCTGACCAAGCCGACCCGACCATCCCGCCCGCGAGAGCCGATGCCCTGGCTGACCGGCCTCACGGTGTCGGGCGCCTGCCTGGTGATCACGGTCATCACCGTGATCACCCTGGCGGCCGCCCTGGCGGAGACCTACTCCCTCCTCGCGCTCGCGTCGAACGTGGTCGTGACCGCGGGTCTCCTGCCGTCGCTGTGGCTGATCCACCGCCAGCTGATCTGGCGCTGGGTCGCCTACGGCGTGGCGGCGGGCATCGGCCTGGCCTGGCTGGCGCTACCGTTCGTGATCTTCTGACCCCGTTTGTCGAACTCGCGGGTCCAGTTCGTTGGACTCGCGGGTCGTGGGCGTTGGACACGCGGGTCGTCAGGCCAGGGACTCCAGCCAGGTGCGGTGCAGGTCGGCGAAGCGGCCGCCCCTGCCCTCGATCAGTTCCTCCGGTGAACCGTCCTCCACGATGCGGCCGCCTTCCACGACCAGGACGCGGTCGGCGATCAGGACCGTCGACAGGCGGTGCGCGATGATCAGCGCCGTGCGGTCGGCCAGCACCGACTCCAGCGAGCGCTGCACGGCCCGTTCCGTCGGCACGTCCAGGCTCGACGTCGCCTCGTCCAGCACCAGCACCGCCGGATCCGCCAGGAACGCCCGCGCGAACGCCACCATCTGCCGCTGCCCGGCGGACAGGCGCCCGCCGCGCTTGCGGACGTCCGTGTCATAGCCCTCAGGCAGTGCCGCGATGAACTCGTGCGCGCCCACCGCCCCGGCCGCCGCCTCGATCTCGGCGCGTGTCGCCGTTGGACGGCCCAACGCGATGTTGTCCGCCACCGAGCCCGCGAACAGGAAGTTCTCCTGCGTGACCGTCACGACCTCGTGCCGCAGCGCGTCGTCGCCGAGGTCGCGTAGGGACACACCGTCCAGCAGCACCGCACCCGCCGACGGGTCGTAGAACCGGCCCACCAGCTTCGCGATCGTTGACTTGCCCGCGCCCGTCGCGCCCACCAGCGCCACCGTCTGACCCGCGGGGATGCGCAGGTCGAAGGTCGGCAGCACCACAGGGGTCGACGCCGAGTACCGGAACTCCACCGCATCGAAGTCGATCGCGCGGCCGGTGTCGCGTGTGGGCAGCGTCTTCGGCGCCGCCGGCTCCACGACCGTCGGCTCCTCCTCCAGCACGCCGGAGATCTTCTCCAGCGCGGCGATCGCCGACGTGTACGAGTTGGCGAACATGGCCAGCTCGTCCAGCGGGTCGTAGAACCGTCGCAGGTAGAGGGTGAACGCCGTCAGCACCCCGAGCTCGAGGCTGCCGTTCACGACCCTGACCGCGCCGATCGCGAGGACGATCGCCAGCGACAGGTTGCCCACCCACCGCACGGTCATCGTGAAGCGCGCGACCACGATCAGCGCCTGCTTGTTCGCGCCGCGGAAGCGGTCGTTCAGCGCGGCCATGATCGTCTCGTTGCGGTCCTCGCGGCGGAACGCCTGCACCGCACGCATGCCGTTCATGGTCTCCACGAACTGCACGATGATCTTCGCGATGGCACCGCGCGTGTCGCGGTAGGCCCGCCGGGAGCTGACGTAGAACCACCGCGTCACCCACACCAGCGGAATCAGGCCCGCGAGCACGACCAGCGCCAGTGGCCAGTCGAGCACCAGCAGCATCACCGTGATGCCGACGACCGACAGGACCGCCGTCAGCAGGCCGTCGAGGCCGTCCTCCAACAGGTCGTGCAGCGAGTCGACGTCGCTGGTCATCCGGGAGATGACCTTGCCGGACGTGTACTTCTCGTGGAACGCGATCGACAGCTTCTGCGCGTGGCGGAAGATCCGCTGCCGCAGGTCGAGCAGTACGTCCTGCCCGAAGCGGCCGGCGACCTTCAGGAACGCGAACCTGGTGCCGGCCGAGGCGACGCCCGCCACCAGGTAGCCGCCGACGCACCACGCCAGGACCGTCGTGTCGCCGGCGAGCGCGTCCGGGATGCCGGTGTCGATCGCGATCGCGATCACCACCGGACCGGAGAGCGCCAGCAGGTTCTCCAGCACCACCAAGGCGAACGCCAGCCACGCGGTGCCAAGGCGCGGCCGCACGAGCGACACGAGCAACCGCCGGGAGCGTGCCTGCAGACGGCTGCCGACCAGCGCGTTCAGTTCCTCGTTGTCCTCGGCGGCGACACCCCGCCAGTCTTCCTCGGTAGGCGTGCTCACGCGACCACCTCGTCCATCTCCTTGTCCATAGTGGACAGCAGGGCGCGGTAACTCTCGTTCGTGGCCAGCAGTTCCGAGTGCCGGCCGACCGCCGCGATCCTTCCCTCGTGGAGCATCGCGACGCGGTCCGCCAGCTGCACGGTGCTCGGCCGGTGCGCCACCACGAGCGCGGTGACGTCGCTCAGCACGCTGCGCAGCGCGTGCTCGACCTCGGCCTCGGTGTGCACGTCCAGAGCGGACAGCGGGTCGTCGAGCACCAGCACCGACGGCTTGCCGACGACCGCGCGGGCGAGCGCGAGCCGTTGCCGCTGCCCACCGGACAGTGACAGGCCCTGCTCGCCGATGCGGGTGTCGAGCCCCCACGGCAGGTCGTCGACGAAGTCCGCCGAAGCGATCCGAAGTGCTTGCCGCACCTCGGTTTCGGTCGCGCCGGCCGCGCCGAGCGCGATGTTTTCCCGCACGCTCGCCGAGAACAGCACCGGCTCCTCGAACGCGGTCGCGACCGTCCTGCGCAGCTCGGCGAGATCGAGATCCCGCACGTCGACGCCGTCGATCGTGATCCGGCCGCCCGTGACGTCCGCGAGACGGCCGACCAGCGCGGTCAGCGTCGTCTTGCCGGTGCCGGTGGCGCCGACCAACGCGACGGTCTCGCCCGGCCGCAGATCGAGGTTCACCCCGTTGAGGACGTCCGTGTCGGCACCCGGGTAGGCGAAGTGGACGTTCTCGAACCGCACGTGGCCGCGTCCCGCCGCTGGCAGGCGACGCGGGCTGGCCGGATCGGTGACCGTCACCTCGGCGTCGCGCACCTCCCAGTAGCGGGCGGCGGCGGTCGCTGCCTGGTTGGTCTCGGCGAGCAGCCAGCCGATCGAGTCCGTCGGCCACCGCAGGTAGGTGGCGACCGCGACCCCGGCGACCAGTGTGCCGACCGTCATCGAGCCGTCGACGATCGCGAACGTGCCGAACAGCAGCTGCCCGCCGATCGCGATCTCCGGCAGCACGATGATCGCCGCCCAGAGCAGACCGACGGTATGCACCTTGCGCAGCTCCGTCGCGCGCAGCTCCCTCGCCTGTTTCGCGAACGTGTTCGCGAGGTGCCGGCCGCGGCCGAACGCCTTGAGGACGCGGATGCCCAGGACGGACTCCTCGACGGTCGTGGCGAGGTCGCCGTTCTGGTCCTGGGCGCGGCGGGCGAGCACCGCGTACTTCGACTCGTACAGCGTCGAGATCAGGATCAGCGGCGCCGCGCAGGCCAGCGAGATGAGGCCGAGCACCGGCGACAGTACGAACAGGACGGCCAGCCCCACCACCAGAATGACGCTGTTGACCACCAGGAAGATCAACGCGAACGCGATGAACCTGCGCAGCGTCGACAGGTCGGAGACGGCGCGGGACAGCAGCTGCCCGGACTGCCACCGGTCGTGGAACGCGATCGGCAGTCGCTGCAGGTGGTGGTAGAGGTCGTCGCGGAGGTGCGCCTCGACGCTGGTGCTCGGCCCTGCGATGAGGCGGCGACGGGTGTAGAAGAGGACGGCCTCGCCGGTGCCGAGGACGGCGATGACGAGGATGAGGACGTAGAGGCCTTCGGTGGTCCGGCCGGCGACGGGTCCGTCGAGAATTCGCTGGATGACCAGCGGGATGGTGAGCCCGCAGATCATCGAACCGAAGACGGCCACGCCCGACCCGATCATGCGGCCGCGAACGGGTTTGAGGTATCCACCGAGACGCCGCAACGCGCTGATGGTCGTGCTGCGGGCAGGTTGATGTGACTGAGTTGTGCTCATGATCTCCCCACGGTGCCGCTCTCGACGGTAGGTGAGCCGGGCCCTCCTTGGCACCTGGTTTTCGCGGCATCGACAACGTCGCAAGCTGCCCCCAAGCGTGCGACCTCCAGTGCGGTGGAGGTCAAGCCTGCGGGATCATTCGGACATGACTCGACCGGAGGCGGTGCGCTTCCTGCGCACCCAGGCGACGATGGCGTTCCCCGAGGGTCGGCTGCTGGCACTGCGAGAGGGGCAGCTGAGCGTCCTCGCCGCGGACGGCTGGACCCGCGTCCGCACCGAACGCCCCCGCGGCTCGACGTGGCTGACGCGCGAGGAAGCCGAGGACTGGTGCGAACGCGAAGGCTGGCCCCTCAACCTACTGAACGAGGTCCCCAGATCCACCGGCGTCTAACGCGCGCGTGTCCAACACCCCGAACCCGCGTGTCCAACACACTGGACCGGCGAGTTCAACAAATCGGGATTGCACGATTTGTTGAACTCGCGTGTCAGATTTGTTGGACACGCGGGTCGTGAGGGTTGGACACGCGAATAGTCAGCGGTTGCTGCGGGTGCCCAGTAGGACGTCTTCCCAGGACGGGACGCTCGGGCGGGCCTTGCGGCCCTTCTTGCGGGCCGGTGCTGGGGGAGGGGTTGGCTCGGCCTTCGCGGCCGGGGTTTCCTCGGGGGCTTTTTCTTCGGTCGTGGGCATGGTTGGAAGGGTGGCCTGCTGGCCGGGCTCCTCTTCTGCTGCTGGTGCGGCCGGGTTCGCTGCTGGCGAGGCGGTGCTTGCCGCGGCCTTTTCCTCCGGGTTGGCTGACGTGGTCGGGCGCGTTGAGCGCGTGCTGGATTCCTTTGCCGGTGGGGACGGCGGGGAAGTCTCGGGGGCCGCGGTCTTGGCAGCGGCAGTCTTGGCGGCGGTCTTGGCACCGGCCGTCACACGGGCGGCGGTTTCCTCGGCAGCTGCCTCACGAGCCGCGGCACCGCTGTCGGCGCCCTCCTGCTCGGAGGTCTCCTTGGCGGCGGCCTTCTCAGCCGCGGTTTCCTTGGCGGCGGTCTCCTGAGCTGCGACTTCCTGGGCTGCCTTTTCCTTGGCTGCTTCGCGTTCGGCGGTCTCCTTGGCGGCTGCTTCGCGCTCGGCGGCTTCCTTGGCCGCCGCTTCGCGGTCTGCCGCCTCCTTGGCCGCGGCTTCCCGGGCAGCGGCTTCTTGCGCTGCGGCTTCCTGGGCTGCCTTTTCCTTGGCTGCGGCTTCCCGGTCTGCGGCTTCCTT
>NZ_DASUVO010000041.1:0-14256 GCF_036378875.1 Actinophytocola sp. | reverse complement strand
TCTCCCGCCTGCTGCGTCTGCCTCGCTCCCACCGCGCCACCCTCGCTCCCACCGCGTCTCCCCCGCCCTCACTGCGCCACCCTCGCCCCTGCTGTGTCTCCCCCGCCCCGCTGTGTCGCTTCGTCGCTCTGCGCCCTCCTCCGTCCTGGCGTGCTTGGGTTTGGGCTGGCTGGCTTGCTTGTTCGGCTCTCGGCGGCCGGCCGGCTGCTTCGCGTGATCTGCCCCACCTGGCGCCTGCGCCGCGGCTGTTCTCCGGGGTTTGCTGGGTTCCTCGGCACGCGGGCTTGCTCCTCGTGGGGTGGATGCCTGGGTTCTTCAGCACATCTCCTGGTCAGAAGCAAGTTCTTGTCTGCTCGCGGCCTCGTTCGGCGGGGGCGGTGGCGTGTGTTGGCCCACCGGTCGTTGTTCGTCGTTGGTGGATTTCACTCGGTTGGCTGTTCGCTCTGCTCCGTTCGGATAGTCCGGTGAAACTCTCTGGCGGCTCCTCCCAGGTCGCTGTTGATCATGACCGGATCGGGATCGTCCCGTCTGGGCTGTCGATCACCCGTTTGGATCAGCCGTCATCCCTCGGTTGTTCACCTTGATGTCGCTCGGGCGTCGTTCTACGACGCAACTTGGTGTCCGGTCAGGCGAATTTCTGCTCAGGCGCGGGTGGTCTAGGCCTACCCTGAGGTAAGTTGCCGAGTGGCACGAGCAAGTTCGGGCTACTGGCGCTACCGGGGCACGATCGGCGTTGTCACGACGGAGTGACTGACAACACGGGTCTCACGCAGCGTCGCTGACCGGATACGTTCCGCCGCACTCCTGCCCCAGACGGGTGAACTACGAGGCTTAGGCGATCGATGGAAGTTCTCCAGCCGTCACAGGGGAAGGGACTCAGTCGTTTCAAGACTGGGAAGGGAGAGAAGGGGTAGCGACAATGCGCAACGACCACGTGACGCTCCGCTCAACGGCGGTGTTCGACCTCCTGGCGCCGAGGACCCCAGCGGTCCCCGTCAAGGTCGAGCTGCGCTACGACACGCGCGACCCGTATGCCGTTGTCGCAGCCTTCCGGACCGGCAGAGCCGGGTGGGTCGAATGGGTCTTCGCCCGCGACCTGCTCGCCGACGGACTCATCGCCGAAGCCGGCAACGGCGACGTCCGGATACGCCCCGCCGTCGACGACCCCGAGGTCGTCGTGATCGAGCTCAGCTCGCCGTCCGGGCACGCGGTGTTCGAGGCGTCCGCGCAGGAACTGGCCGACTTCCTCGACCGCACGTACGACGTCGTCGTGCCGGGCAACGAGCACCTCTGGGTGGACGTCGACGAGGCCCTCACGCACCTCATCTCCACCGACCTCACCTGAGAGGGCCCCCCGGTTTGATCGTCGATTCGGGCGTCCGATAGAGTTTCGCTCACACCACGGGGACAGGGAATCCGGTTCCACAGCCCCAGGTTTTCGCGGACGTAGCGCAGCTGGTAGCGCATCACCTTGCCAAGGTGAGGGTCGCGGGTTCGAATCCCGTCGTCCGCTCGAGGAGGGGTATCCCAACACCCCAATCCACGCGTAAGCCACGGCGGCGTGGCCGAGTGGCTTAGGCAAGGGCCTGCAAAGCCCTGTACGCGGGTTCGATTCCCGCCGCCGCCTCGGGCGATTAGCTCAGTGGGAGAGCACTACCTTGACACGGTAGGGGTCACTGGTTCAATCCCAGTATCGCCCACCAGACATACACGCTGGTCAGACAGCCTGTTGGTGATCATCACCGGCAGGCTGTTTTTGCGTTGTGGGAGCAGATTGGGAGCAACTGATCTTGACCACACTTCCCACACGGTAGTGGTCACCCAGGTTCGTGCTCCCACACTGCTCCCACCGCCGCTGCAGACCGGCCAGCATCGCGTCGACCATGGGCTTCGTCACGTGCGAGTAGACGCCCCGCACGCCATGCAACCGATGTCCGAGCCGCCGGCACTGCAACACCTCGGGCACGTCATCCTCGATCAACCAGGTCTTGTGCGTATGACGCAGATCATGGAAATGCAGACCGGGAGCGATCGGTCTCCACCCTCGCCGGGAATCGCCCGCGACCGGGCAGCCAAACCCGCCGCCGGAAGTTCGCCCGACGATGCCAACCACCCTCCGACGCGGTGAACACAAACCGCGCGGACGGCTCCGCGTCACGTAGCTCGGTGAGCAGGTCCACGAGAAATGGCGGGAGCTGCCCGGTCCGGGTACTGGCCTTGGTCTTGGGCGGCCCCAACCGCATGGTTCCGTTGACCTCGTGCAAAGCACCGTCCTTCGGATCAACGACTCGCACCCCAGCGTCGAGATCGACCCGAGACCACCGCAACCCCGCCAACTCGCCCCACCGCATCCCGGTATACGCGGCAGCGATGATCATCACGCTGTCCATGAACGAGGTGCGCTCAACCAGCAATGGGATCTGCGCCGCGCTCGCGTGCGGCCGCTCGTCCCGCTCGCCGGTGTTGATCCGCAACCGGCGGCAGGGATTGGCGCCGATCAGCCCTTCATCGACCGCCTCGTTGAAGATCGTGGACAACAGCGACACGACACCACGTCCGCCACCGTCGCCTCAGCCAACGAGCGCCGCAGCGACTTCACCCAACCCTTCACCGTCATCCGACTCACCTCACCCAAGGCCATCGCACCGAACCGCGGCAGGATGTCATTACGCAGATGCGCGTCGTACATCGCCCACGTACCCGCCCCCCACGTCATGCGCTTCGGCCCACCGGCGCACCCAGTCCCCCATCAGAGTCTGCCGCATCCCGAAACGACTCGAAACCGGTCTCCGACGGCACCGACCCATCCGGCAACCGATACCGCACCCGAAACCCCGACCCGTGCTTCTCAACCCAAGCCATCCAACAAACCCCTTTCGCAGCAGTAAACCCGGCCAATTCCGGGCACAGAACATGAACGCTCCATACCCCGCAAAGAGCAAGCCCGTATGTGGTCATCCCCACCACACGGACAAACAACCACCATCAACCCGCAACCCGGCCCCCACCGCGCTGCTACCGACCCCGCCCCGCTGACCGCGGCGGCCGCGCCCCAGCAGCCACAATCGCCTCAAGATCCGCGCGCGAAAACCGCAAATGCTTCCCCACAAACGAACACGGCACCCGCCGCTCCGCCGCCCGACGCCGCAACCACGACTCCCGCACCTGCAACAAAGCCGCCGCCTGCTGAGGCGTCAACAACAACAGACCATCACCAGGCACCACACTTCTCGCCACCCCACCAGCCCCCACAGACTCGACCGAACCATCCCCACCCACATCCCACGAACCGTTCACGAAGTCCTCCCAACAGGCACCAACAAGACACCACTGAACTCCGAAAAACGGTCCAACAAGGGACACCCACAACACAACAATCGACTAACAAACCCCACCACACAGACCCGCACACACCGTGCAGCGGCCAACTGGCCCTTCGAGTGCCGATACACCTTCCCGTGGAATTGGGACCTCTACACCTGGGTGTAACCGGCCACCTCAGACATCTGCCCGGACGATTGCCTCGACCTGGCCGTCGATCAGAAGAGCGAAGCGCACGCGGACCGGGACACCAACACCGATGGGACACCAACGCCACCACCCACGGCGCGGCTTCACCCCGGCGCCCCTCCACAGCACGGCGCGACCATCGACGTCCCGAACATGACCATGATGGCCCTCGCCTTGGAGTTGCTCCAGGCGTCCGATGCGACGGCGTTCCCACCAACGCCCACATCAAATCGGAGCGCCTGCCCCGGCGGCTGCGCAATCTCTACACACAGCTCGCCACAGGACCAGAAGCCAACAGCCGATCAGTGATTCACCTGAGATGTATATAGGGCCACCGTCGACGCACCCGCGTGTAAATGGCAGGTCATTGAAAGTGGCCCGTGCGCACGACGCCCCGGTACGCACGCCGTTCGCGGCCAAGGGGCCCTGCGTCGTGCGCATATTCATTCGCCACATGCGTGGCCGCCAGGCCTCATCACCACTGAAAGACACTTGGGCACGCACGGCCTTCTCACGACCGCCCGTTCCCGTGAGTGTCTTTGCCAGTAGGCTCCGGCCCCACTCGGCCGGCCTCGCTCGGCCCACCGGTGGTCGCCATCAAACGGCAGTGAACGGCACGCGCCGACAATTCGCGACACCCGTTGGCACGGCGAGCAGCCGGCTCTCAGGGTTCCCAACAAAATGATCTTGAGGTCTTCCGTCCCCGTGTGGATGTTGCGGCGACAGCGCTGGCTGACCTGGGCGATGGCCATGTGGGTGATGTCATGCTGGTGGCGATCGAGCTGGTCACCAACGCCTTTGACCACGGTGACGGTCCCCGGACGATCCGGATACGCCGATCCCGTGTTCTATGCGTGGTCAGCATCGAGGTCGAAGACGCCGACATCGGCCGGTTAACGCCTGGCACGTCTCGTTTCGGTGGCTACCGGGGACGCGGCCTGGTCATTGTGGACAAGCTGTCCGCCGCCTGGGGGATCCGCCCCCCAACCCGAGACTGGCGGCAAGATCGTCTGGGCGCCGGTCTCCTGCGAGGCGGCACCCTGCAACTAACCCGCCCGCAGCCCCAGCCAGGCGCGGGTGCTTCGTGGCCAGCCCACGCGAACGAGCGGTGGCCAACTCGCGGCGGGCGGGCCGCTGAGGTTGGGCGCTGCGACATCCGGCGTCGAGGATTGTGGCGTTGTGCTGTGGGTGGATGTGTCTGGCTGGACGCGGTCACCGTTGGGGACGGTGGTCATCAGAGGCGGTCGGCACCTCGGTGGGGCTCGCCAGTTCGTGCAGCTTGTCCAGCAGCCAGCCGAGTTCGTCGACGTCGATCACCCCGGCATCGGCGGCGCGAATCCACGCTGCCGCCGCCCGTTGCTCGAACTCGGTCACTCCCGAGCCGTGATGCGCGTGCCGTCGACGGGTGCGCGTCCACGGCGTGCGGTGAGCGGACGTGAGGTGCTTCCGCATCGCTACTTCCCGAAGTTGGTTCCTATTCGCTGCTGCCGCATGACTTCCCGGGCCGACGACCGACAAACCCGCCGGCCCGGTAGTGGTGGCTGGCCGACCCGTAGCCACCACGCCCCCACCTGCGAACGGTGTACCGCAACTCGACACGCCGAAGAAAATCTATGATCGCCGGAGTAGACATTCGATGGTCAGTGTGTGTAATGTACTGCTCGTACCGAGAGAGACAACGTCGATCAGGCGCGGGAGATGACGGAACTACCCGCGAGGTGAGGCAGGACGGTCAGACCGCACAGAGCCAGGCAAGGGAACAGGCTCGGTGCGGTGACCAGGCAGTACCGGGACCGAGTAGTGCAGCAGTCGAAGAACAGGCGGTCCCGGAGCAGTGCCGACGCAGGACGCGGGCGGAGATCGTGCGCCCGTGAAGTCAGTAGGTAGTGAAGGCGGTCAGGTGCACCGGAGCCGATCAGTGAAGGGGCTCCGGTGCAGTGACCAGCGACGTCCGGCTGCTGCGACCGATCTAGGCACGTGGTCCCAGCAGGGGATGCTCGCAGTAATACCAGGTAAGGAAGAACAGGAAAGAAGGGAGAGGGCGCATCATTGGATCGCCCGCCGTGGCTGTCTTGCGCCGGGCGGGTACCGCAGGCCCATCGGATTGGTAGGTGGTTCTCGGTTACAAATAAGCGATCCCCGCACGGTCCGGTTCTCGACCGGACATAGCGGGTACAGGAAGCCGGCCTCGCGGTCGGTTGGCAATGATGAAACCCAAACCCCTGGGCCCTTGGGTGCCGTGTACGGCACCCAAGGGCCCTTGTGATGTGGAGGTGGAATGATCCCTGACCAACCCGACGCGACCGCGCCGAGCGCGGGCGACAAGTTCGACGGCGACAAGTTCGACGACAAGTTCGGTGACGAGCATTACCCCGCCTACACCATGGGCCGGGCTGCGGACATGCTCGGCACGACCCAGGGGTTCCTGCGCAGTCTCGACGAGCACGGGCTGATCCAGCCGCAGCGCTCCACCGGCGGACACCGCCGCTACTCCCGTTCCCAACTGCGCCTCGCCGCACGGGTGCGTGAACTGGTCAACCAGGGCACCCCCATCGACGCGGCGTGCCGCATCATCACCCTCGAAGACCAACTCCACGAAGCCCAACAACGCAACGCCGAACTCCATCCCTCCGACTGAACCCCACCCGCACCTTCCCGGTGAACTGGGACCCGGCGAACGAGGCGTCGCTGGTGAACTGGGCCCCGGTGAACGAGGCAGCGCCGGCGAACCGGGCCTGGGTGAAGGTGGCGGTACGGGTGCGGCAGCCGGTGAGATCAGGCCGATGAGGGTCGCGCCGGCGAGGTCGAGGTCGATCTGGTGACCGCACCGGTAGTCACCAAGTCGATCAAGACCACGCTTCAGCAGTCACCCTCGGTGCTGGTCGTGGATCTCAGTGGGGTGGAGTTCATGGCCTCAGCCGGGATCGCGGAACTGGCCGCCGGCCATCGCCTCGCCGGGGAATGTACGGCGTTTCGGGTGGTAGCGCCGAGCAGGGCTACGTCGCGTCCACTGGAAATGGTCGGACTCACCGAGGTGTACGGCGTGTTCCTCACCCTTGAGGATGCGCTGGCGCCATCCACCGGGGAATAGCAACGGGTCTCGCGGGCCCGCGAAGCCAGGTCCGACTCGGACACCTCCCGCTCGTCGACGCCACGGATGAACGTGAGGCAGAAGATCGGCCGGTTCAACCGGTGGTTGCAACGGGGGATTGTCCGCACTGTCGGGCGGATGGGAGACGATGTCAGCCTGGTTCGGTGACCAGGCCGGCGTCGTGCGCCAGGAGGCCGGCCTGGGTGCGGTTGTTGCAGTCGATCTTCACGAGCATTCGCGACACGTAGCTCTTGACGGTCGCTTCGGAAAGGGACAGTTCGCGTGCGGTGTCCGCGTTGGACAGGCCGCGACCGAGGCAGGCCAGGACTTCCAGCTCTCGGTCGGTCAGCTCACGCAGCCGGGTCCTGGCGTCCTCGCGCCGCCGCTGTCCCGCTGAGGACGTCGCGACCAGCCAGGCCGTCGCGGTCGAGGACAACACGGTGTGCCCGGCCGCGGCCACCCGTACGAGTTCGATCAGGTCCTGCGGCGGTGTGGTCTTCAGCAGGAAACCCGCCGCGCCGGCGCGCAGGGCCGCGAGGACGTGGCTGTCGGCGTCGAACGTGGTGAGTGCGACGACCGGGGGCGGCGTCGGCAGGGTCCGGATTCGCTCGGTGGCGGCGATCCCGTCAACGCCGGGCATGCGTAGGTCCATCAGCACCAGGTCGGGTTGGTGGCGGACGACCGCCTCCACGCTCTCCGCGCCGTCGTGTGCCTCGGCGACCACCTCGATGTCGGTCGCGCCGCCGAGGATCACCCGCAGGTGAGCGCACACCATCGGTTCGTCGTCCACGACGACCACCCGGATCATCTGGCGTCTCCCCGTGTCGGCACGTAGGCCGGCAGTATCGCATCGACCTGGTAGCCGCCGCCGGTTCTCGGGCCGGTCCGCAGCGTGCCGCCGATCAGCTCGACCCGTTGCGCGAGCCCGAACAACCCGACGCCGGAACCGCTGCCGGCCAGCGCGTCGTCTGCCGCCCGGCTGGCCGGGCCGTTCGTGACGCGCACGGTGACGCCGTCGGCCCGGTAGGACAGCGTCACGGTCACCTCGGCGCCGGGGGCGTGCTTGCGTGCGTTCGTCAGCGACTCCTGCACCACTCGGTAGGCCGTTCGCTGGACGGTCGGTGAGATCCGGCCAGGGGCACCGTGGGCGACGTAGGAGACCGTCTCGCCGGCCGCGCGCGCTTCGTCGACCAGGGTCCGCGGGTCGGGTGTGCTGGGTTCGGTGGGCGGAGCGGCCCGTGCCTCCCCGGCGTTGCGGAGTACCCCGATCAGGTCCCGCAACTCGGCCATCGCCCTGGTGCCTGTCTGCCGGATGGTTTCCGCCGCGGAGCGCACGCCCGCATCGGCCGACCCGGTGCCCAGTGCTCCGGCCTGCAGCACCATCAGGGTGAGCTGGTGGGTGACCATGTCGTGCATCTCCTCGGCGAGCCGCCGTCGCTCCTCCGCCCTGGCCTGCTCGGCGAGCAACAGCTGTTCGCGTTCGGCCCGTTCGGCGCGCTCCCGCAGGGAGTTCAGCAGTTCCTTGCGGGCGTGCAGGTACAGCGTGGCCAGCGCCGGCAGCACGGTGTTGACGACACCGAGCGGCGTGATGTCCCAGCTCGGGTTCCAGGGCCGGGTGCCGAGCACGGCGAGCAGACCGATCAACACGAACACGCGCCGGCGGTCGGGCAGCCGAACGAGGTTCGTGATGACGGCCGGGGTGGCGAACGGCAATGCCGTGTGCGCGGTCGGTTGTACGGGAGTGAACAGGCCAGGCGCGAACTCCTCCGACACAAGCATGAGCACCGCGACGGCCAGCGTCCAGGACGCGACCCCCACCGGGAAGCGGGTGAGGAACAGCAGTGACACGTCCACCGACAGCTGCAGGAGCAGCGCCGCGTGCGGCCCGGCCCATCCGGTGGTCGGCGGGCTCATGCCGTAGACGAGCAGGTCCACGCCGCCGAAGATCGCGACCGCGGCCACCAGCCACAGCACATCCCGCCGGTTTGGCCACGCTCCGGTGTGCTTGCCCGTCACCGACCACACGCTATAGCCGTGACGGCGCACGGTCGGGCGTGGTGCAACTTTCGTGGACACAGGTGTCCACCTTCTCCGCTTCCGGTGCCGCGGCCCGCTGCGGTCCACTCGGTGTCATGACGAACAAGAGGCATTCCAGGCGAACCGCGTTGCGTGCAGCCGTGGCGGGCACGGCGGCGGGCGGGATCACCCTGGCGACGGGCGGGACGACCGCGCAGGCGCGGAAAGGCAGGCGAGGCACGACCACGTTCGTGATCGTCACCGGCGCGAGTGGCACTCCCGGCGGTATCGACGCGCTGTCGTTACGCGGGCACCGGACGGTCGGCGTGCCATTGCCAGGCCACGGCGCCACCGACGCCCAGTTCGCCCTCGACTACCAATGCCCGCAGGACCTCGCGTCGATGGCGACCCGACCGTCGCCGATGGCGGGCGTCGGCCTGGACGCCTACACCGCGGCGGCCGTCGAGGTGGTCCGCACCGTCGCCGACTTCGGCCCGGTCGTCCTCTACGGCGGCAGCATGGGCGGCGCCACGCTGAACCGGGTCGGCAACACGGTGCCCCATCTGATCGACCGGATCGTCTACGACACCGCGTTCTGCTGCGTGGACCTGGCCTGCCCGGAGGACTACCTGACCACCCCGGAAGGCTCGACGACCCTGGCCGGCAACCTCGCCGCCCTAGTGGTCGCCGACCCCGCGGTCATCGGCGCGGTGCGGGCCAACTACCGCACCGCCGACCCCGACACCCTGGCCAAGCTGAAGGAAGTGCTGATGGTCGACGCGAGCGACACCGAGTTCTACTCGACGCTCGCCTACCTGCAACCCGACGAGTCGCTGACCGTGGGCAGGGAGAACTCCCAAGTCCAGGCAGACACCTGGGGCAGCATCCCCCGAACCTACATCCGGCACACCGCCGACCGGATGATCCCCATCGCCCTGCAGGACCGAATGATCACCGAGGCCAACCAACTGACCCCCCACAACCGCTTCGACGTACACACCGTGCACGCAGGACACGCCGCGACCACCGAGCAATTCCAACAAATCGTCGACATCCTCGACCACCTGCCAGAGTGCCACCGTTGAAATCCAGTTCCGGCGCAACGTCAGCTTCCCTCGTCGTGGGCTGACCCGCTTGGCACAACCGACATCGCGGCAGGAGTCTTGTACTCAGGTTGGAATCGCCATGGTCGCCCAGAAAAGCCGCCGCTGCTCAACCCGGGTCTACAGGCCTCTCGTGATCATGCTCTGCTCAAGCCGTGTTCGAACGCGCGGCGGCTTTGCCTGCCAAGGGATACGTCATTGTCACGGTGGTGCCGGATTGGCTGGGCCTGATCTCGGCGTGCGTGGCCAGACCGCGGATCAACCTCAGTCCACGCCCGCGTGTACCCCGGTTGGATGGCGGGGGTCGCCAGCGTCCGTAGTCGGTCACCGTCACCGTCACGGTGCCGCGAGCCCGGTCGGCGCGGGCACACAGGTCAAGCAGGCCAACGACAGTGTCGCGGTAGGCGTGTTCGACGACGTTGGCCAAGGCTTCATAGGCGGCGAGCACCACATCCTCGACAATCCGCGCCGCCAGGCCCAGACGGGTCGCCCAGTCGGACAGAGCTTGCCGCACGCGAGTGAGACTGCCAGCCCACGCTGGCACACGGCAATGAAGATCCTCGATCGCGGCACCGAACCCGCCAACTGCCTCGGCACCGCCGTCAGTGACCACATCCATGAGGGTCCACCCTTGCGCGTTGATACAGCGAGCGTTCCCGAGTACCCACATCAAGAACAGCGCAAACCAGGCTGGGCGGTGCGCTGTCACAACGTCCCTTGTGCCACCCCGGGGACGGTCACGGGCGCGTAGGCGTGGTTCGGTGTCCGATTAGTGGTAATGCAGTGCCGCGGTGAGTGTGCGGCACAGGGTGAACTCGTCGGTCAAGCCCAGTACGGAGATGGGCCGCATCACCGGTGCGGACACCAACACGCGCAGGGCGGTGCGTCGACGCTGGCAACGCTGCTGAGCACCGACCAGAGCGGCGATTCCCTTGGAACCGAAGAAGTGGACATCGCGGAGGTCAGCGATCACCGGGGCGGGTGGGATCGCGAGATCGGTCGCGATACAGAGTTGGTCGTCGAGCAACGGCACGGTGTCCACATCGACCTCACCGATGACACGGACAACCACAGCCCTCCCCTCACTGCGTCGATCGACGCGCAGGTAGCTCCGCTGCCAGTCTTGATAGGACATGAGTGCTCCCTTCCCGCGGTCGACGAACCAGAGCGGAGCCAGCTGCGGTGATGACACGACCAAACCTGGGACAGCGGTGACACCGTCACCCTGTTCACTCCCACGTCGGTGGTCGCCTCGGTCCTTCATCCGCTTCATCCAGCCTACAAGCCCACGAGAGAAGCGGCTGTCCAGACGCAACACATGATGGGCGATCCGGGTGGGTATGGGCGTTGCGGTCCAGCATGTCCAGTAGAACTCCGACGCGCGGCGGTGTGGCGGTCGCCGTGGTTCTCGCCGGTGTTCATCTACTCAGGAGCGTGCTTCTGGACCCCGCGTCCACGGTTCTGCGATCACCTCGGCGGCGGGTGTGGCCGGCTTGATCTCTGGAGGCACGCTCGGCAGGCGTGCGTTGACAAGCGCCGATGCGCCGACCACATGTGGCGGAAATCGGTCTGCACACGGACGGGAGCGGCCACCGTGCGACCGCGTCACTCCCGCGTGCGGGTGTGCTGGAGTAACCGATTGGTGGCCAGTGGGTGACCGCCGCCCGAACCGGTCCGGCTCTCCCTTGCACGATCGGACCGATACCTGACTCATCGAATGTCCATTCACGACTGTTACAGCCAACGGGGATCCACGGCGACTACAGCAACACCGACGGTCCCTCAGCGGACAATCGGCGTCACCATCGCGCGCCGTCTGTCGCGATCGGACTTACCCTGGGAGCGGCCCCGGCCACCGCGCGACTGCTGACCAGGGCCACCCTGTGGCCCCTTGGGCGTGAACAAGGGACACTGCCTGTAGGTCGTTGCGAGCAGGCGTCATGTTTCGACTGTCGACTATAGACTCCGGAATCGTTGCCCTGTCAAGATCTCGCCTCCGGCGCGCATGAACGCATACTTTCCTACCACAGTGGTTAGTTGGCGAGCGCCCGCCGTTGGGAGCGCGCGCTGCGCGGTTCAACGAACTCGTGCCGAGGGTTTCGCGGAATGCCCGGCCGTGGCCACCGCCGGCCGGGCTGGGGCCGTGACGTGCAAGCGCCTGACGGTAATTCTGGTCGCCTCGTGACGTCAGGGCTTGCGGCCGAGGCCGGTATAGATCGAATGCCGCTCTGGATGGTGGCCGAGGTCGTCGTCAGGGTCCGGGCGCCACAACACGACCGGCACGATACCCGGGGCAACGAGCTCGAGCCCGGCGAACAGGACCGCGACCGACTCCCGGTCCCGAACGGTCACGTCCAGCCGCGCACCCAGACGCATCTGGTCGAACAGCTTCAGCCCGGACAGCAGCGACTCGTCGGGCCCATAGTGGGAGATGGCGAGGTAGCTGCCAGAGCACAGGGCGTCCCGGTAGCTCGCGACCATGAGTGCGGGGTCGTCGGCATCGGGGATGTGCTGCAGCGTCGCGATCAGCAACACCGCGGTCGGCTCGTCCAGGTCGAGCAGTCGGCGGGTCTGCGGGGCGTCCAGCACCCGGTGTGGGTCGCGGACGTCGGCGTCCACGACCGCGACCTGCTCGTGACGGGCCAGCAGATCACGGCTGTGGGCCACGACGCCGAGATCGGTGTCGACGTAGACCACGCGGCACGCCGGGTCGATACCGTAAGCGATCTCATGGACGTGCCCGACACTGGGCACGCCGAAACCGAGGTCAAGGAACTGCCGCACCCCCTGCTCGACCAGGTAGCGCACCATACGGCCCAACAACGCACGCTCCGCACGCACAAACATAGGGGATATGGGGCGCGACCACGGCGGTACGGTCAGCGAAATCACGATCCACCTGACTGTGATGCCGCCCCGCCGAGCCAATAATCATGAATACCGGCGATGCTGGGCCGGCGTCCACCACGCTCACCCGACGAGCCGACCGGAAACACCATCCACCCACACCACACATCCACAGGCACGTCCTAAAGCGACACGAATCATGCGAGAGAGTGCCACACCAAAACCGCCGCCCCAGAAACATTCACCGAGTAGGTGAAACATTAGCGCCGCGACTGGGCCCCGGTGAGGACAAGAATTCACCGGAAGCGCGGGCCTGTCTCATCGTTTGTTTCCTCGTCGGCTGTTGCCGCGGGTGTACTGGGTGGTTCGTCGGTAGGCGAGCAGGTTGCCGTCCGGGTCGAGTTCGGCCTGGTAGAGGGAGAGGATGTCCGCGGTGGGTGGGATCCGGTGTGTCTCGATGGTCTCGATCTCGACCAGCCATCCGGTGTTGATCGGTTCGATCGCGGTGACGCCGAGCACGTCTCCGCGGACGAGCCGGGCGATCTGGTGGAGTGCGATCGCACCGGCGGCGGACGCGGCGAACTCAGTTTCGGCGTCGGGTCGGGGTTCGGCGGGTTCGGTGTGGTGTGGTGGGGGGTTGGCCATTGGTGTCGTTTCCGGTTGTGTGTCCCGGCGGCGGGGGTGGCGGGTGTGGTCATGCGGTCGAGCACGTCCTGTTGAACGCGAGCGTGCTCGTCCTCGGAGATCTCGCCGGCTTGGTGGGCCTGTTCGGCCGCTTCCAGGTCACGTCGCGCCGACGCGGGGTGGCCCACCTTCTTCCTCGGCCCGTTGTTGGAGCACTTCGGCGAGCGCGATGACGCCGCGGACGGGCGCGATCGGGAAGGTGTGAGGATGGTGGTCAGCAGTCCCATCGGTCACTCCCGCGTGGTGGTGACGAAGTCGTAGGGGGCGAACGGTCCGAGCAGCCGGACCGAGACCCGGCCAGACCATGTTCGTGCGATCTGGTCGATCCTCGATTCCAGCTCGGGCCGGTCGGCGAGTTCGATCAGGCAGGCGACGTGCAGGGCGTCCTCGTCGTGGGTGGGGGCCCGGATGGTCACGGGGGCGCCGAGATCGGTGAGCGCCTTGACCACCATCTGGGTGTCGGCGTTCTGCCTGGCGGTGATGATGTTGCTGACCCGCTCGCCGATCGCCACCCGCTCACGGCGCGTCGCGGTCTCCGGTTTACCGCGGATGACCTCCCGCAGCCGCGCTACCTCGGTGTCCTTGTCGAAGATCTCGTGCAGGACCGCGTCGAGGTCGTAGCGACCCTGGACCACGAACTCCGCCTTGCCTTCCAACTCGTCCAGGGCTGCGGCGAACTCGTCGTGGTAGGCCGCGAGCAGCTCGTCAGCCACCACATCCTCGCCGGTCATCACCGCACCGAACCGCACCGGCAACACCGGCGACTCGGTGACAGCCGCGTCCAGCAGCGCCTCGTGCGCGGCCAGGTCCTCCGGTGCGCCCAGCGATGTGTCCGGGTCTATCCGGCTGACCAACGCAGCGATGTCCCCGTGCCGGACAACGAAAACCTCAGCGGGCGGCTCCCCAACACCCCGAGCGTCCGACATGGTCTCCACATCGGACGGCACGATCCCATACACATAGACACGCTGGTCGGCGCCGGCGCCGGCGTCGGCGCCGACGGCC
>NZ_DASUVO010000040.1:0-4262 GCF_036378875.1 Actinophytocola sp. | reverse complement strand
ATCGCCGGCGGCGGAATCTCGAAGCTCGCCGGCGACCCGGTCATGGTGGACATGTTCGCCGACATCGGGGCTGGCCAGTGGCTCCGGTACCTGGTCGGAGCGCTGGAGGTCGCGGGAGGGGTTGGACTTCTGATCCCGGCTCTGGCGGGCCTGGCCAGTCTTGGGTTGGCGGCATTGCTGACCGGTGCTGTCATCACCGATCAGTTCGTGCTCGAGCAGAGCCCTTGGCTGCCGCTCGCCCTTCTCGTCGTGGCGGCCGTGATCGCAAGGGCGCGGTGGTCGCGCACCGAGGCCGTCGTCGGCACGCTGCTCAGGCGCTGAGACAAACCTCTCGAACGGAGATGTGAGATGAACGAGATGGCCTTTCGCGTGACATCAAACGATGGCACCACCATCGCCTACGACCGGAAGGGAAGCGGCCCGGCTGTCGTCCTGGTAGGCGGCGCACAGGACGACGGAGCCGAGAACGCTCCCTTGATACCTGCTCTCGCCGAGCACTTCACGGTTTACAACTATGCCCGTCGGGGACGCGGCGCGAGCGGCTTCACCGAGCCCTACGCCGTGGAAAGGGAGATCGAGGACCTGGATGCGTTGATCGCGGAGGCGGGCGGCTCGGCACACCTGTTCGGGGCGTCCTCTGGTGGCGCTCTGGCGCTGGAAGCCGCCGCGGCCGGGTCAGCCATCGACACGATCGCCGTGTGGGAGGTGCCGTACGCGGTCGGGGACGACATACGCCCGCGATTCGAGGAGTACGTCGCGGACACCCGACGCGCCTTCGACGCCGGGCGAGACGAGGAGGTTCTCGAACTGTTCATGCGCATGACCGGCGCCTCCGACGACAACATCGCGGCCAGGAAAGCGGCAGGCAAGCAGACGGCGCATTGGGCGGATTCGGTCGCCCTCGCGCCCACGCTGGTCCACGACAGCGTCTTCCTCAACCGCTACCAATTGCCGGCCGATCGACTGGCAACGGTCACCCAACCGGTCCTGGTCACCACCGGAGGACCGATCACGGTCCCCTACATGGCAGGCCTGCCCTCGGACTTCTTCGACCGCGCAGCCGACGAGCTTGCAGACCTCCTACCCCACGCTCAACGGGAGACCCTCGAGGGGCCGGATCACGTCGTCGACCCACAGATCGTCGGCCCGCTGTTGCTACGGTTCTTCAGCAGCGAACACTGAGGGGCCCGCGAGGTGTTGCGGGAATACCGATTAGGCACCGCGCAAGCAGATCTTCGTCGCGCCAGGGACACGGGGCGGACAGGTGGTGTCGAGGTTGATGTCGTCGGCGGCATCACAGGCCTGATCCTGGGCGTGCTCGTCACCAACGTCTTCGTCACCACGCAAGGCCGGGCCGTCGTACTGACCTGGGCTTCAGTGGGACTCGACCTGGCCTACTCGCTGCTCATCGGCTCCGTCGTCGGTCGTACCCCGCACTCCGGGCCGACTCAGTACCGCCCACCGAAGCCCTGCGCAGCACATGACCAGGCACCTCGGTAGGGCCAGTCATTCCGGGCTGTGGTCGCATGCGGTCACCGTTCCCAGGCGGTGGCCCGGTGCCGAAAGTCGTGCCCACGGCGTGCTCACGTCAGGAGTGCCACCGATGACGCAGCCGCGTTCCCGGGTCGACCTGTACGCGGCGATCCGACGGGATGCCCGATCTGGGATGTCCAACCGCGCGCTGCAGCGCAAGCACGGCGTCGGCTTCCGAACCGTGACAGCGGCGCTGGAATCTGCATGGCCGAAGGAGAGAAAGCAACCGCCCAAACGCGGCTCACGGCTTGACGCGTACCGAGTGGTGATCGACGACTGGCTGCGCTCGGACCTCGACGCGCCGCGGAAGCAGCGACACACGGCGAAGCGGATCTTCGATCGACTGCTTGACGAACATGACGGGGCCGGGTTGGTGTCGTACTGGATGGTCCGCGAGTACGTCGCCACCCGACGCCGTGAGATTCGCGTCGAGGTCGGACGGGAACCTGCCAACGCGTTCATCCCGCAAGAGCACCTCCCGGGCCGCGAGGCCGAGGTTGACTTCGGCGACGTCGCCATCCGCCTGCGCGGCGAGCTCGTAACCTGCGCGCTGTTCAGCCTTCGGCTCTCCTACTCGGGCAAGGCCGTGCACAGGGTCAGTGCCTCGGCTGGGCAGGAAGCCTTCTTCGAGGGTCACGTCCACGCCTTCAACGTGCTCGGCGGGGTGCCGACCGGGAAGATCCGCTACGACAACCTCAAGGCCGCCGTCGCGAGCGTGATCGGGTTCTCCCGCCAGCGGGTCGAGGCCGACAGGTGGACCGCCGTCCGTTCCCACTACGGCATCGAAGCCTTCTATTGCCAGCCCGGAATCCAAGGTGCGCACGAGAAGGGCGGCGTCGAGGGGCAGATCGGCTGGTTCCGACGCAACCACCTCGTCCCTATCCCCGAGGTCGACTCCCTAGACGAGCTCAACGCTATGGTCGACGCCTGGGACGAAGCCGACGATGCCCGGCGGATCGGGTCCCGCGCCCGCACGGTCGGGGAACACTTCGCCACCGGGCAGCCACTCCTCGCGCCCCTTCCGACCGAGCCGTTCGAGACCGGCCGCTGGTTCACCCCGCGCGTGGACCGGTACGCCCAGGTCACGGTCCGGATGAACAAGTACTCCGTGCCCGCGCGCATGGTCGGCCGTCAAGCCCGGGTGCTCCTGAACGCCAGCGACCTGGTCGTGTTCGACGGCAGGACCGAGATCGCCCGCCACGAACGGCTCATGACCAAGGGCTCGACCCGGGTCGACCTGGACCACTATCTCGAGGTCCTCCTCCGCAAACCGGGCGCGCTACCCGGTGCGACAGCGCTGGAGCAGGCCAGGGCATCCGGGCGGTTCACGCCCGTTCACGACGCCTGGTGGGCCGCGGCCTGCAAGGCCCACGGTGACGCCGACGGCACCCGTGCCCTCATTGAGGTCCTGATGCTGCACCGGCACCTTCCACACGACCACGTCGTCGCCGGACTCGCGACGGCGCTGCGTGCAGGCGCGCTCACCGCGGACGCTGTCGCGTTGGAAGCGCGCAAGTACAACGACACAGCAGATGGCGGAGCCGACGACACGACAGCGGACCACCAGTCCCTGATGAGCGGCGACAGGGCACGCGGAGAAGGCGAGATCCCTGCCGTGCGATCGCTGACCGAGCGCCGGCTCCGCGCCCACATCCCGGCCGACACTCGGCCGCTGCCGAGCGTGGAGAAGTACGACCAGCTGTTGGCCAGCCGACGTGACACCCCGAACGAAGGAGCCGCACCGTGACCACCAAGCGCCGTGGAATGACCGAAGAAGCAGCCGACGCCGCGATCGACCAAGCGTGCCGGATGCTGCGAATGCCCACCATCCGCAACTCCTTCACCGACTACGCCGACCGGGCAGGGCGTGAGCAGATGTCTTACCGCGGGTTCCTCGCCGAACTATTGCTTGCCGAGTGCGACGATCGCGCCCGACGCCGGTCCGAACGCCGGATCAAGGCCGCCAAGTTCCCCCGCGAGAAGTCCCTGCGGGCCTTCGACTTCGACGCCAACCCCAACATCGATCCCGCCGTGATCCACACCCTCGCCAAGTGCGAATGGGTCCAGAAGGGACAGCCGCTGTGTCTGATCGGGGACTCCGGCACCGGCAAGTCCCATCTGCTGATCGCACTCGGCACCGAGGCCGCCATGGCCGGCTACCGGGTCAAGTACACCCTGGCGACCCAGCTTGCCAACGAGCTCGTCGAGGCCGCCGACGAGATGACGCTGGCGAAGACCATCGCCCGCTACGGCCGCGTCGACCTGCTGTGCATCGACGAACTCGGCTACATGCAACTCGACCGCCGCGGCGCGGAACTCCTCTTCCAGGTCCTCACCGAGCGTGAGGAGAAGGCCTCGGTCGCGATCGCGTCCAATGAGTCCTTCGGCGGCTGGACCAAGACCTTCACCGACCCCCGGCTATGCGCAGCCATCGTCGACCGACTCACCTTCGGCGGCACCATCCTCGAGACCGGCACCGACTCCTACCGTCTGGCCCAAGCCACAAAGCAGCGGACAACCTGACACCCGTCGGGCGCGGAAGCGGTGTCGACGCAAACCAACATCCGCGGCACCGACACGTGCCCGGCGATGTCAGAACTCGCCAACAAGCGGTGTCGGACGAAACCTCCGCAGCCACACAGAAAAGTGGTCGAAGTCTGAGTTTCGTGAGCAGGAGTGGTTCAAGCGATCGACCTTCGGCGGATGGAATAGGTTAGGAGAGCAGCTTG
>NZ_DASUVO010000039.1:0-59054 GCF_036378875.1 Actinophytocola sp. | reverse complement strand
GCTTCGATCGAGACCTGGCCTGCCATCGCGGCGGCGCTGAATGCGCTGACCGCGCCTCCGATTGCCTCGTACACCCTTGTGCTCCCCGGTTGTTCCCCGACGCGCACACCCCTCGCGTGCGGCGCGTGACAGGTGTCGAGGTTAACGCACGTGGATGACGGTCGGGGACGTTATCAGCACAAAGGGCGACTGTGCGTGTCCGCGGACACTCTCGGTTACGACGAGTAGACCTTCGGGTCCAGTGTGCCGATGTACGGGAGGTCGCGGTAGCGCTCCGCGTAGTCCAGGCCGTAGCCGACCACGAACTCGTTCGGGATCTCGAAGCCCACGTACCTCACCGGCACCTCGACCTTCACGGCCTCCGGTTTGCGCAGCAGTGTGCACACCTCCAGCGACGCCGGGTTGCGGGACGCGAGGTTCTTCAGCAGCCACGACAGGGTCAGGCCCGAGTCGATGATGTCCTCGACGATCAGCACGTGCCGGCCCGCGATGTCGCGGTCCAGGTCCTTCAGGATGCGCACGACGCCGGACGACGACGTCGACGAGCCGTACGAGCTCACCGCCATGAACTCCATCTGCACCGGGACCGCCAGCGCGCGGGCCAGGTCGGTCATGAACATGACCGCGCCCTTCAGCACGCCCACCAGCACCAGGTCCGCGCGGTCCCCGCGTTCCGGGTAGTCGTCGGACACCTGCTTCGCGAGTTCTTTGATCTTGTCCTGGATCTGCTGTTCGGTGATCAAGACGGAGGCGATGTCTTCGCCGTACACCCGGACCCCTCTCCTGGCTGCGTTGAAATTGGAGCCGCGCTCATCCGCTGCCGCCTCGTTCGCTCGGCTCCGGGCACGCGGTCACCCGCAGCCTGCCACGGGCCCGCCCTACCGCAAAGTCGCCCGGCACCCAAACGGCCCCCTGACCCCGCCATTCGCCGATCAGCGCGTCCGCCGAACGGAGGTGTGCGTCCGTCAGCTCGGGCACACCGGCGTCGAGGAGCCAGCGGCGCAGGGCCCTGCGCCGCAGCGCGGGCGGCTCGGCCGACAGAACCGCCACGTCCAGCTCCCCTGCGACCAGCGCGGCGGCGAGCAGCCTTGCCGACAGTGTGTCCAGTGCCTCGGTGTCGTCACGCAGCTGCGCCGCGGTCCGTGCCAACGCGGGTGCCACCCCACCCTTCAGCACGTCCTCCAGCAGCGGCAGCACCTCCCTCCTCAGCCGGACCCTCGTGTAGGCCGGATCGACGTTGTGGGGGTCGTCCCACACGGTCAGACCCAGCACTTCGCATGCCGCGACAGTGGTAGCACGGGGCACCGACAAAAACGGGCGGCCCCACGGGGGGTCCAGGTCGCACATGCCCGCGATCGAACGGGGACCCGAGCCGCGCCCGAGGCCCAGCAGCACGGTTTCGGCCTGGTCGTCGAGGGTGTGGCCCAGCAGCACCAGAGGAAAGCCCGCTGAACGGAGCGCCTGGTACCGGGCCACGCGTGCAGCCGCCTCCGGGCCGCCACGGCCGGTCACGGTCACCGTCAGCACCTGAACGTCGTCGATGCCGAGTCCGTGTAGCTGCTTCGCTGCCCCGGCCGCGACGTCCGCCGAACCGGGCTGCAACTGGTGGTCAACGACGAGCCCGTGGACAGTCAGACCGCGCTGGGACGCTGTGTGAGAGGTGGCGGCCGCAAGCGCGAGCGAGTCAGCGCCGCCGGACACCGCGACCGCGACATCGGCGACCGGACCGGCCTTGTCGAGCAGTTGCCGCACCGCCTGCCTAGTGCGGAAGACGGGCTGGAACGTGGTCACCGGCCGTGAACGCGCCGCACCCAGGCCGCCGGGTCGGCGATCTCCGCACGCAGCGGCACCGTCTCCGGCGACTCCCAGACCCGGTTGAAGCCCGCCATGCCGACCTCGTCCACCACGTACCTGGTGAAGGCCGCGCCCGCCGCGTACTGCTTGACCTTCGCGTCGACGCCCAGCAGCGTCCGCAGGATCCGGTCGAGCATGCCGCCGCCGCGGCGCCGGGCCGTGAACCGGGCGCGGATCGTCGCCACGCTGGGCACCACGGCAGGGCCGACGGCGTCCATGACGTGGTCGGCGTGCCCTTCCAACAGCGTCGACAGCGCGATCAGCCGGTCGAAGACCTCTCGCTGCTTCGGCGTCTGCAGCAGCTCGACCAGCCCGATCGGGCCGGAGTCGCCCAGGTCGGTCTCGCGGCGCCGGATCTGCTTCACGACCTCGGGCAGACGGGCGAACGCGCTGGTCGCGGTCTCGTCAAGCCCGGCGAGGAAGGCGCCGACCTCACCGGCGAAGTAGTCCCGCAGCCACGGCACCGCCGTGAACTGCAGCCGGTGTGTGCACTCGTGCAGGCACACCCACATCTGGAAGTCCTCGGCCGGCACGTCCAGCGCCCGCTGCGCGGCCATGATGTTCGGCGCGACCAGCAGCAGCCGGCCGCTCGCCCGCTCGCCGCCGAAGGGGTCGTACTGGCCGAGCACGCGGCCGCCGAGGAACGCGAGCACCATGCCGGCCTGGACGCCGGCGCTGCCGGCGAGCACGCCACCCATCGCACGGCTCGGGCCGGCCGGCAACGCGCCATCGGTCAGCACGGCGAGTCCCTCAGCCGCGGCCTCCACCCAGCGGCGGCGGTCCACGACCTCGCCCGGGTACAGCGGCAGGTCGTGGCCGAGACCGGTCAGCTCACGAACATGTGTCTCGGCGATACCCGTCACGTCACGCAGCCCGGTGACGGCCCGTTCCGCCTCTTCGATCGGCACCGCGGGGCCCGGCTTGACGAGCCGCTGCGCGGTGGCCACGGCGACACCCCAGTCGACCGGGTTCCTGGTGGCTGGCTGCTGGACCGGGCTGGTCGCCGTGCTCATGTCATCGACGCTACCTGACCGGACCTGAGATGCGTCTACGAACTTCGGCGCCTCGCCGGCCTCATTGACAGCCACAGCCGCGCAACGCGGCGGCGACCGCGTCCAGCGCGGGCCGGGCGGCGTTCGCGTTGCTGCCGTTGGTGAGGAACGCGAACACGAGTGGCCGGTTGTCCTTGTCGAGGACGATGCCGGCGAGCGAGTTGACACCCGAGAGCGTGCCCGTCTTCGCCCGCACCCAGCCACGGCCCTCGGCAGCGGCGCCCTGGGTGTAGCGCTCGGCGAGCGTGCCGCTGCCGCCGGCGACGGGCAGACCGCCGAGCAGCGGGCGGAGCTTGGCGGTACGTGGGTCCTTGCCGTCCGGGCCGGCCGCGACCGCGAGGATCTGGGCGAGCAGCTTGGCCGACACCTTGTTCTCTGTGGACATTCCGCTGCCGTCGTGCAGTTCGACGCCGGTGACGTCGAAGTTGTTCTGGCGCAGGATGTCCAGCATCGCCTTGTTGGCGCCCTCGAACGACGGCTCCTGGCCCGTCTTGATGGCGACCTCGCGGGCGAGGATGTCGCCGAGCGTGTTCTCCGAACGGTCCAGCATGTTGTCGACGAGCTGGGACACGGGCGCGGACCGAATCTCGCCGAGCACCTTCGCGTTCGCCGGCGCCGTCTCGTCGATCGACGCGCCCGGGCTCGCCCCGATGCGGGAGGCGAACTCATCGACCAGCGTGCGGCCGGGGTCGTTCGTGCGCGGCGAGTAGTTGACCGTCGCGTCCCGCCGGTCACCGTCCAGCATGGCCGGGACGATCGGCGCGATGTAGCCCGCACCAACGTCTTCCGGTAGCCAGGTCGACTCCAGCTCCGGTCCCGTGTAGCGGCTCTGGTCGATGTAGACGGTCGTGACCTGCGCGCCGCTGGCCTTGACCTGGTCGACGAGCTCGGACAGGTGCGCCGCGCCGGGATACATGGACTCGTTGCCCACCTTGAGCGAGGAGATCGTGGGATCCCCACCGCCCACGATGATCACTTCGCCGGGCTGTTCGCCCTGCACGACCTTGGTGACCAGCTGCTGGGTGTGGTCGAGGCTGAGCAACGCGGTCGCGGCGGTGATGATCTTGCCGGTGGACGCCGGGATGATCGCGTTGCCGGGGTCGCGTTCGAAGAGGGTCTGGTTGGTGCCCGGGTCGATGACGAGGCCCGTGAGTGTGCCGAGGGCCGAGTTGGAGACGGGTCCGGCCAGCGTCGACGCGACGCCGGCCGGGGACGGCGCTGGGGCGTTGCTGTCCGGGGCGCGGAGCCCGGGGCTGTAGGTGATGGGTGCGGGCGGTTGCTTGATCGCGACGGGGTCCTCGCCGGTGAGGCCGAGTTTGTCGGACACACCGGGGACACCGAAGACGACACCGGCCGCGAGCCCGAGTACGGCCACGATCGCGACGGCGATGACGAGGAGTTTCTTGTTCTTGCGTGGTGCGGCCGGCTCGTCGGGGGCCGGTTCGACGCGTTGCGGTGCGGCCCGGGGTGGTTCGGGTGGCGGCCGCTCGGACGCGCGCTCCGGGCGGGGCATGCTGACGGTCGCGCTGTCCGGTGCCTGGTAGGTGTCGTGGCGGGGCCGGACGAAGCTGGGCGGCTGGCTGTCAGGCTCGCGTGGCGGTGGCGGCGGTTGGACCGGCCGGAGGAAGACCGTGGGGCCGTCGGTCGGCGGGTTCGGCGGCGTTGGTCGGGCGAGGTTGACGACGGTGGCCTCGGCGGACGACCCGGTGCGGGGGCGTTCGGGCGGCGGTGCCGCGTCGCTCGGGCGGGGTCGATCTGGCCGGGTGGGGTCGGGTCCTGCGACGGGTTGAACGATCTGGGTTCGATCAGCCGCCGTGGGCTCGGGTGGGCGATCGGCTCGGGGGTCGACGGGCTCGGCCTCGGAGAACCAACCGCCAGGAGAACGATCAGGTGTCGCGGCCTCAGCTTCCTGACCGCCACGGGAGTGGCCTGGGTCGTCGGCGGGCTCACCGGCACGAGAGCGATCATCGGCCGGCCAACTGGCGTGATCAGCTTCTGTGGTGTCACTCGCGCCATCGGCACCAGAGTCGTCGGGCGTGGCGGACTGACCGGCCGGCTCACTGATCTGGGACTCGGCGGAGTCATCGGTGCCAGCCGAGTCGGATGCCGCGGTTTCCTCGGGCGCGGCAGGTTCTGGCGGCTCGGTGTCGGCGGCGGGACTGTGCTCAGGCTCCGCGTCGCCCTTGTCGGTCGCCTCGTCAGGTGCCGGCGACTCGGCGCCTCCTCGGTCAACGTCTTCGGCGGACTCGGGTTTGGCCGGGGCGAGGTTGGCCACCGTCCGGTCGGCCGCCTGTGTCGAATCGTCCTGCTCGGCGGAGACGGCCTGGTCGGTCGGCTCGTCGGCCGGTTCCACAGGGGACGCCGTGTCAGCGCCTTCTGGGCTGGCCGGCGTCGGCAGCTCGGCCGCGGGTTGGTCGTTCTCCGGCTCGCCCGGCCAGTCCGGACTGGAGGATTCCTCGTTCGGCCACTCGGGAGTGGCCACGGGTCTGACGAAGCTCATGGCCTCGGTGTTCGCGTTCTTGGCCTGCTGCTCCAGGTCGGCGACCGGCCAGCTCATCGGCTGGGTCAGTTGTTGGGCCGGTTTGGCGTGTGGTTCGTCACGCCCGTTCGAGGCCGGGGGCTCGAACCAGCCCACGTCGGCGGGTTTTTCGGGCACCGGCAGCTTGTGGGTCGAGGCGTCCCCTGCCTGCTCCGACTGCCTGTCGTCGTCGGTCGTCGGCCAGCGGTCGCCATCGCCGGGCTGCGGCACGTGCCCTCCCCAATCGGTAACACCGGTACGCCAGACTATCGGGAAACGACGAGCCCGATCTGAGCGAGGAAAACCGTGGAGTTCGACGTCACGATCGAAATCCCCAAAGGCGTGCGCAACAAGTACGAGATGGACCACGTCACCGGGCGTATCCGTCTCGACAGGACACTCTTCACCGCCACGCAGTACCCGGCCGACTACGGCTTCGTGGAGGACACCCTCGGCGAGGACGGCGACCCGCTCGACGCGCTGGTGCTCGTCCAGGAGCCGACCTTCCCCGGGTGCCTGATCAAGTCACGGGCCATCGGCATGTTCCGGATGACGGACGAGAAGGGCGGTGACGACAAGGTGCTGTGCGTGCCCGCCGAGGACCCGCGCACCGAGCACCTGCGCGACATCCACCATCTCGCCGAGTACCACCGGCTCGAGATCCAGCACTTCTTCGAGGTCTACAAGGACCTGGAGCCCGGCAAGAGCGTCGAGGGTGCCACCTGGGTGGGCCGCGACGAGGCGGAGAGGGAGATCGTCCGCTCCTACGCGCGCCTCAAGGAGGCCGGCGGCCTGCACTAACGCCACTGGAGCACGCCGTTGACGACGAGCGGATCCTCGGTCCACAGGGCATCGGCGGTCCGCTCCAGCATGTCCGCGTAGCCGCCGTCGAACGTCACGTCACCCGCCTCGTAGTGCCGGCCGAGCCGCCCGCCGTCCACGAACAGCAGGTCACCGCCGTAGTCGGTGGCTACCGGCACAAACCGGCCGTGCCACCAGCCCTCGACGAGCCCGTCCAGGCCGATGCTCTTGAGCACGTCGCACATGACGGTCGCCTCGTCGACGATCGCATCCGCGGTCAGCGGGTACATGCCCTCCGCGAGCATGAAGGCCGTACCGATGTCCGCGCCGACCCCGTCGTGCCGGCGCAGGGACGCGATCAGCTCTGGCGGCAGCCGCACGCCGACCGCCCGCTGCACCGCCATGATCAGTCTGTCGTCGGCCGGCGGGCGCAGGGACGCCGCCGTGACCGGGGCGTGCTCGGTGAGCCAGGTCTCGATCCGCTCCCACGCCCGGTCCACCCGCGTGCTCACCTGGGCCGGTACTTCCGCCAACTGAACGGGCCCGGCATCGATATGGCATCCGGAGTCCACGGACAGAGTCGGAGTCGGCTCGGGGGTCGTGCGTGAGGTGGGCGACGACAAGCTGGACGACTCGGCCCCGCCACCGCTCGCCACGACCACCACCACACCGGCCGCGACGACGAAGACAGCGAGGACGACGGCGAGCACCTGCCGCCAGCGACTGGGCATGGCGGCGCACTATAGGGCGAGCCCCGCGCGCCCGTGGGCGCGCGGGGCTCTCACCTTCCCCCGGTCAGTGTGCCGCGACTGGCGCGGCCGCGGCCGCTTCCTCGTCGGCGGCGACCCGCTGGATGCCCGACTTGTCGGACAGCGGTGCTTCCTTGAGGAACCAGATCATCACGAACGCCACCAGCGACACGAACCCGCCGACCATGAACACCGTGTCGATCGACTCGGCGAACCCGGTCAGGATCGGCCGGGCCAGCGTCGGGTCAAGGGAGTTCAGGAACTCGGTGTTGTTCAGGTCGAGGCCACCACTCTGCAGCGTCTGCGCGAACTGCGGGTTCTCCTGCAGCGCGGCGAGGAACGCTGGGTCGGTCCGCACGCTGGCGAACGCGCCCGCGATCTTGCCGCCCACGACGCTGAACAGGATCGACAGGAACACCGCCGTGCCGACCGTGCCGCCGATGGACCGGAAGAGCATCGCCGACGAGGTGGCCACGCCCATGTCCTTGGCAGGCACGTCGTTCTGGATGGCCAGGAGCAGCGTCTGCATGCACAGGCCCAACCCGATACCGGCCAGCGCCATGATCAGCATCGTCTGCCACATCGGCGTGTCCAGGCCGATCTGGGCGAACAGGAACATCGACGCCGAGATGATCCCTAGCCCGGTGACCGGGAACCGCTTGTAGCGACCGGTCTTCGAGATCAGGATGCCGCTGCCCATCGACGCCACGAGAATGCCGGCGGTCATCGGCAGGCTCAGCAGACCGGACTCGGTCGGCGTGGCGCCCTTCACGATCTGCAGGTACAGCGGCAGCGACATCATCATGCCGAACATGCCGATACCCATCACGAAGTTGAGGCCGTTGGTCAGCGAGAACACCGGCCGCTGGAACAACCGCAGCGGTAGCAGCGCCTCGTCGCCCATCGACCGCTCGACCAGCACGAACGCGACCAGGCCGAGCGCGCCGATGCCGTACATCGCCAGCGCCGCCGGGGAACCCCATCCCCACTCACGACCCTGTTCCGCGATGATCAGCAGCGGCACGAGCGCGGTCGCGAGCGCGCCGGCGCCCCAGTAGTCGACGCGGTGGTTGACCCTGGTGTGCGGCACGTTCAGGAACTTCGCGACGACGATCAGCCCGACGATGCCGACCGGCACGTTCACCAGGAACACCCAGCGCCACCCGTCGATGCCGAGGAACGTGTTCGCGCCGGCGAAGAACCCGCCGATGACCGGGCCGAGGACACTGGACGTGCCCCAGACCGCCATGAAGTAGCCCTGGTACTTGCTGCGTTCCCTCGGCGACACGAGGTCGGCGAGGATCGCGAGCGCGAGCGACATCAGACCGCCGGCGCCGAGGCCCTGGACCGCGCGGAACGCGGCGAGCTCGTACATCGAGTTCGCGAACCCGGACGCAACCGAGCCGACCAGGAACAACGTGATCGCGCTCAGGTACATCGGCTTGCGGCCGAAGATGTCGGACAGCTTTCCGTACAGCGGCGTCGAGATCGTCGAGGTGATCAGGTACGCGGTGGTCACCCAGGCCTGGATGGTCTGGCCGTGCAGCTGGTCGGCGATCGTCTTTGTCGCCGAACCCATGATCGTCATGTCGAGGGCGGCCAGCAGCACGCCGAGCAACAGCCCGGCGAGGATCGTCATGATCTGGCGGTGCGACAACGCGCCCCGCTCCCCCTGCACCTCGGGCACGGCGCGCGAGGTTGACTCGGACATCTACTTCTCCCCTTCGGAACGCACGACGAAAGTCGCGCATTCGTTGATCATCGCCGGCAGGCTGGCCTCGTGGTCGACCGCGAACCGTTCAAGCAGTTCGAGGAACGTGTCCACGTCTTCTGGCGCCCACTGCCGGATTACGCGAGCCAGCGCGTCGCCAATCCGCATGCGCTGCTCTTTCAGGAGCGTGAGCCCGGCCTCGGTCGGCGCGAGCACGCTCGCGCGGCCGTCGTCCGGGTCTGCCCTTCGCTCAACCAGGCCGTCACGCACGAGCGCGGCGACCTGCCTGCTGACCGTCGACGGGTCGGAGTGCACAGCCGCCGCGAGCGCGCTTGACCGGCTCGGCCCCAGGACGACGAGCTGCTTGATCAACATGATCGTCGAGCGGTCGACGCCGCCCGCCCTGCTGATCTTGTGACCCAACGCCGCCTGTTGCTTGCCCAGCGCGAACATCAGAGTGGCGAGCCGCTGACCCGCGTCCATCTCCCGCTGGGTCAGTTCAGCTGCCTCGGAGTCGATCCCCGATGCGACCACGACCAGCCCTCCCTGTTGCATGCATCAGACAATTAGTTGGTCGATACAAGCATGCGCTTAGCCTAGGTCATGAGGCAAGCGAAATAGTTGTGATGCGTGACATGGCCGGTACAAACCCGACAGACTGCTTCAATGCTCGGACATCGCAGCAGATTCCTCACCGTGGTCGTGGCAGCAGCCCTGTCACTCAGCGCGGCCGCACCAGCCGCGACGGCCACCCCCGACGTGCCCGCGGCGGGCCAGTGCGCGCCCGACCCGGCGGCACCGAAGCAGCAGCTGCGTGCCGAGTGGATCGCGAGCGTGGCCAACATCGACTGGCCCTCCCAGCGGGGGCTCACCGCCGACCAGCAGAAGGCGGAGCTGGTCCGCTGGTACGACGAGGCCGTGGCGCAGGGGCTGAACGCCGTGGTCGTGCAGATCAGGCCGACCGCCGACGCGTTCTGGCCGTCGCAGTACGAACCGTGGTCGCACTGGTTGACCGGCACGCAGGGCGTGGACCCCGGCTACGACCCGCTCGCCTTCGCGGTCACCGAGGCGCACAAGCGGAACCTTGAGTTCCACGGCTGGTTCAACCCGTTCCGGGTATCGATGACCACCGACGTCAACGCGCTGGCACCGACGCATCCGGCCCGCGTGCACCCGGAGTGGATCGTCTCCTACGGCGGCAAGCTCTACTACAACCCCGGCATTCCCGAGGTCCGGCAGCACACCATCGACGCGATCATGGACGCGGTGCGCCGGTACGACCTCGACGCCGTCCACTTCGACGACTACTTCTACCCGTACCCGGTGGCGGGCCAGACCTTCGACGACGCGGCGACGTACGCGCAGTACGGCGGCGGCCTCCCGCTCGCCGACTGGCGCCGCCAGAACATCGACGCGTTGATTTCCGGAATATCCGAGGAGATCCGGTCGGCGAAGCCGTGGGTGCAGTTCGGGGTCAGCCCGTTCGCGGTGTGGCGCAACGTGGCCACCGACCCGACCGGTTCGCAGACGCAGGCCGGCGTGCAGACCTACGACGACCTGTACGCGGACACGGTCAAGTGGGTGCGCGAGGAGTGGATCGACTACATCGTGCCGCAGGTGTACTGGAACATCGGGTTCACGGCGGCGGACTACGCGAAGCTCGTGCCGTGGTGGTCGGCGGTGGTGGCCGGCACCGACGTCAACCTCTACATCGGACACGCGAACCACAAGGTGGCGAACCCGGCACAGCCCGCGGCGTGGCAGGACCCGGCCGAGATGAGCCGGCAGCTGACGTTCAACCGGGACTTCCCCCAGGTCAAGGGCGACATCTACTTCTCGGCCGTGCAGGTCCGCGCCAACCGGCTCTCGCACATGTCCATCGTGAAGGCCGACCACTACCAGCACCCGGCGATACCGCCGACCTCCGGCCGGCTGGTGGGACGTGGCCCAGGACTGCCGGCGATCGTGGACGCGACCAGGACGTCGAGCGGCGTCCGGCTGGCGTGGGTGTCGGGCGCGGCGACGTCCTACGCCGTGTACCGGCTGGACGGTCACCGGTTCCTGGGCCGCTGCGACCTCGCCGACGCGCGGTACCTGATGGGCACCGTCCGCGCCGACCGCGGCCCGCTGCAGAGGTTCACCGACACGACGGCCGTCCCCGGCCAGCGCTACACCTACGTCGTGACGGCGTTGGACCGGGTCAACAACGAGAGCTCGCCAAGCACCCCACGCTTCGTCCGCGGCTAGCGAGTCCAGGGTTCGTCGTCGGAGTCGCCGAGCACCGGGTCGAGCGTCGGGTCGCCCGCGCGGGGCTCGGCCCACTGCTCGCGGTCCGGGGAGGTGGGCTCGTCGTAGCCGGTGGGGTCCGGCCGCATCCGGGCCCGCCCGCGACGGAACCCGCGGTAGGGCCTGATGTCCTCGCTCGGGCCCCGCGGCGGTCGTGGTCCGGGGCCCCAGCGTGCGATCCCGTGCCAGAAGGCGGCGTCGGCCTCGTCGTCCGCGGCCGCCCGTTCGGCCCGCTCGCGCTGCCGCCGCCTGCTGAACCGCATGAGGCGACGGTAGCGCGAGCTTCTGCCTGTGTGTCCGGTTTTGGCTAGGCCCAGCCCGGCATCGGGTAATTCTTGAGGAGTTCACGGATCTCGGCGGCGACGGCCGCGATCGCGGTCTCGTCGGCGTCGTTCGCGGCGGTGACCGTCCGGTCGATCCACTCGGCGATCTGCGGCATCTGGTCGACACCCAGGCCGCGGGTGGTGATCGCGGCGGTGCCGAGCCGCAGCCCGGACGGGTCGAACGGCTTGCGCGGGTCGAACGGCACGGTGTTGTAGTTGAGCTCGATCCCGGCGCGGTCGAGTGCCTTGGCCGCGGGCTTGCCGGCGATGCCCTTGCCGGTCACGTCCATGAGGATCAGGTGGTTGTCGGTGCCACCGGAGACCAGGTCGTACCCGTGGGCGAGGAGCGCGTCGGCGAGCGCCCTGGCGTTGGCGACCACCCCGGCCGCGTAGTCCCGGAAGTCCGGCCGCGACGCCTCGGCCAGCGCGACGGCGATGGCGGCGGTCGTGTGGTTGTGCGGGCCGCCCTGCAGCCCGGGGAAGACAGCCTTGTCCAGGGCCTTCGCGTGCTCGGCGTCGGACAGCAGCATCGCGCCACGGGGACCGCGCAGCGTCTTGTGCGTGGTGGTGGAGATGATCTGGGCGTGCCCGACCGGGGAGGGGTGCGCCCCGCCGGCGACCAGGCCCGCGATGTGCGAGATGTCGGCGACGAGGACCGCGCCGACCTCGTTGGCGATCTCCGCGAAGCCGGGGAAGTCGATCGTGCGCGGGATCGCGGTGCCGCCGCAGAAGATCAGCTTCGGCCGCTCGGCCTTGGCCAGGTCACGCACCTCGTCCAGGTCGACACGCCCGGTGTCCTTGCGCACGCCGTACTGGACGGCGCGGAACCACTTGCCGGTCGCCGACACGGACCAGCCGTGGGTGAGGTGCCCGCCGGCCGGCAGCGCCATGCCCATGATCGTGTCGCCAGGGTTCGCGAGCGCGAGGTAGATGGCGAGGTTGGCCGGCGAGCCGGAGTAGGGCTGCACGTTCGCGTGGTCGACCCCGAAGAGCGCCTTGGCCCGCTCGATGGCGAGCGACTCGATGGGGTCGATGAGCTGCTGGCCCTCGTAGTACCGCTTGCCGGCATAGCCTTCGGAGTACTTGTTGGTCAGCACGGAACCGGTGGCCTCGAGGACCGCCGTCGAGACGTAGTTCTCGGACGCGATGAGCCGAACCTTCTCGAACTGGCGCTGGGCCTCGCTCTCGACGAGCTGCGCGAGCTCGGGATCGGCGGCGGCAAGGTGGGGAATCGCCGGCTGGTGCATCGGGGGTCGCCTCCATCGTCATCGGTGCGCCCCTGACACTATCGAGCGGGTCAGACGACATCGAGTCGTGTCCGGATCTCATCCACCACCCGGGTGACCTCGACCAGCCCCCCGAGGGGCGCGTCGGGGGGCTCGTCGAGCCGCGGCCACCAGTACTCGCGCGGCGTGCCCGGGTACCTGGGGACGAGATGCAGGTGCAGGTGTCGATCTGGTGCCCGACTACCGACGAGAGGACGTGCTCGGCCTGGAGCGCCTTCGCTGCCCGCGCCGCCCATCGTCCGAGTGCGGCGGCCTCGTCCGTGGTGCGGTCCGCGAGACCGGACACGTGCCGTCGCGGCTCGACGACCAGATGCCCGAGGTAGACGCGCCCATCGGCGCCGGGCGCATCGGGCAACACGTGGCCGAGCACCATGAGCCCGTCCCCGGCGATCACGCCCTCACCGGACTGGTGTTTGTCACACACGTAGCAGTCCACGGGCAGACGCTAGCGCTCCCGAGGACCCGCTCACCGCTTTGCCCTGGCCCCTTCGCCCCTGAATTTCGTCGAAATCCGCGCAGTACATCACCCCAACCCCCACCCGATCCCGGGGGCGTCCCGCCGTGCCAGTCTACCGGGTGGGGGTGACAGTCACCCCGATGTCGATCTTGCCTGTGGATAACCGGGGCGGCTGTGGACAACTGGTCCCTTGTCCATTATGGACACTCCCATTGAGCGGGCCGTACCTGCGATTGTTCGCATGGCCGCATCGAGGTCGGTCGTGTTCAGGTCCGGCAGTTTGCGTTCCGCGATCGCGCGCAGCTGGGCAGTCGTCAGCGAACCGGCGCTCGCGTGGCCCGGCTGCGCGGATCCCTTGCTGCCCAAGGTTTTTCGGATCAGGAACGCGGTTGGTGGGGTCTTGAGGCGCAGGGTGAAAGTGCGGTCCTCGAAAACCGTGACCACCACCGGCACCACATCGCCGCGCTGGGTCGCCGTGGCCGTGTCGTAAGCGCGCTTGACCTCGACCAGGTTCACGCCGGTCTGCCCCAGCATCTTGCCGAGATCGACCATCGGCGCCTCGCCGGCCGGCAGTTCGAGCGTCGTCTGGAACGTCTGCTTCTTCTTCGGTGCCATGCACGGCACGCTAGGAATTGACGTTACGTCAAACTCAAATGCGATTTCGAGTTCGGCCGACTACCGTCCTTTCATGGACGCCGACATCCTCGAGTACTACGAGCGCGGCGGCGAGGACACACGCCTGGCCGACTCGATAGAACTGTTGCGCACCAAGGAATTGCTGCGCCGCTACCTGCCGCCGGCGTCCGACGTTCTCGACGTCGGCGGGGCGTCCGGCGTCTACGCGACCTGGCTCACCGCGCAGGGACATCGCGTGAACTCGTCAACCCAGTCCCCCGGCACGTCGCTACCGCCCTGGCGAAGGGCATCGACGCCATGCTCGGTGACGCGCGGGCGCTCGACGAGCCAGACGCCAGTCGCGACGTCGTGCTGCTCCTGGGCCCGCTCTACCACCTGCTCGACCGCGAGGAACGAGTTCGTGCGCTGGCTGAGGCGCGCCGGGTGACACGTGACCTCGTCGTCGCGGCCGTCATCAGTCGGTGGGCGCCGCTGTACGAGGCGATGCTGCGCGGCGTTGTCGACTCCCCTGGGTTCCTGCCGATGCTCCGCGAGGACCTGGCCACTGGCACACGTCGCGGGACGCAGAACGTCCCCTACGGCTTCACGACGTGCTACTTCCACCGCCCCGAGGAGATCCGCGCCGAGATCGCCGACGCCGGGCTCACGCTCGTCGACCTTCTACCCGTCGAAGGAATGGCGCAGTGGATGCCGGATCTCGCCGACCGACTGTCCGATCCGGACAAGCGTGCCGTGCTGTTGGAGCTCATCGAACGCACCGAGCGGGAGCCCGCCGTCCTGGGTGCCACCGCGCACCGGCTGGCCGTGGCGCGTAGGTAAACGGCTTGACGGCGGTGTTCCACTTGTCAGCATGAACCAGGCTGCCGTGCTCGCGGCGTTCGACGAGCAGCTGCGCAACACCGTGGGGGACGACGCGCGCAGCGAACGGGCCGGTCAAGTGATCCGCTGTCTGAGCGAACGCGAGGACGGCTGGTCCGGCGTCGAATGGTCCGATCTGGACGAGACGACCGCGGACGACGTGATCGCCGAGCAGGTCCGGTACTTCGGCGAGCGGGGGCGGTCGTTCGAGTGGAAGTACTACGCCTACGACCGGCCCGCAGACCTGCCGGAACGCCTGCGCGCCGCCGGGTTCCAGCCGGACGAGGCGGAGGCGTTGATGGTCGCCGACGCCACCGAGCTACCCGAAATCGGGCCCCCGTCAGGTGTTCACTTCGTTGAGGCGTCCGATGAGGACAGTCTGCGGCAGGTACAAGACGTGCACGACAAGGCCTTCGGCGGCGACCACGGCCCGATGATCGAGAGCATGCGTGAGCGGGTGGCGACGGGTGCGATCGTTCCCGTGCTCGCTCTGGCTGGTGACACGCCGGTGTGCGCGTCGCGTGTGGACTTCCACCCTGGCACGGACTTCGCGAGCCTGTGGGGTGGCGGCACGGTGCCGGAGTGGCGTGGCCGCGGCATCTACCGCGCCATGGTGAGTTACCGGGCGCGGCTCGCGCTTGCCCGCGGTTACCGCTATCTGCGTACCGACGCGCTGCCCACCAGCCGGCCGATCCTGGAGAAGCTGGGGTTCGTGCAGCTGACCACGACCGTGCCGTACACGCGGTCCTAGACCGGCGCGATGCCGTCGCGGTGGCGGCGCGCAAGCTCGGTGTAGATGGCCGCGTTGTGGTCGACCCACACCTTCGTCTTCCCGTCGAGGGGCGCGAACTTCTTGGCCGGGGTGCCGAACGCTACGGTCTCGCCAGGCACCTCGGTTCCCGGCGTCACGGTCGAACCGGCGGCCACCAGCGCACGCGCCCCGACAACGGCACCGTCGAGCACGATCGCGCCGTTGCCGATCAGCGCGTCGGCGCCGATGGTGCCGCCGTGCAGGACGCACAGGTGCCCGATGGTGGCACCGGGGCCGACCTCGCACGTCCCGCCGGCAAGGTGGATGACCGAGTTGTCCTGCACGTTGGCGCGTTCGCGGATCACGACGGCGCCGAAGTCGGCACGGATCACCACGCCGTACCAGACCGAGGCGTTGGCCTCGACCGTCACATCGCCGATCAATGTCGCGGTCGGCGCGATCCACGCGTCCGGGTGAACCGTGGGCGTCTTACCTTCGAACGAAAACAGCGGCACTCACCTACCGTAGAGCGCGCCGCACGAGTTCGTCGATCAACTCCGCAACCTCGCCGGGGGTGAACTCCATCGCGTTCTCACTGATCGTGACCTCGAACCGGCACCGACCGGGCACCGACTCGTCGCGCGCGTAGCTGAAGACCTGCACACCCTGTTCCTCGAGCAACTCGTCCCGCGCCTTGACCGCGGCCGCGGCGTCGACGGGCAGCAGCACGTGGAACAACGCCGTCGGCGGCGGATCCGGCACGACGGCCGCGACACCGGCGGTGTTGATGGCCTTCGCGACCGCGACGGCATGGTCACGGAACGCGGCCATGCGCGGCATGACGTCGTCGAGTCCGATCATGGCGGCGACGGCGAGCGGCCAGGCGTCGGGAAGCGCGCCACCGAGCCGCTGCCGCCAGACCTCGGCCTGACGGATGGTGTCGTCGTCACCAGCGAGGATAGCTCCGCGGACGCCTTCGAGTCCCTTGTAGAGGGAGACGTAGACGGTGTCGAAGAGCCCGGCGATCTCGGCGTGCGGGCGGTCGTAGAACGGCTGCGCCTCCCACAGCCGTGCGCCGTCGAGGTGTGCGGCAGCTCCGCGATCGCGCGCCCACCGGACCTGGTCACCCAACTCCTCCCAGGTCGGAAGGAACCCACCGATCTCGCGCTGGGGCAACTCGATCAGCAAGGCCGCGAGAGGCTCGGTGACCTCGTTCAGGTCATCGAGGGTGAGCGGCCGGACGGCGTCACCGGCGGGGAGGTAGCGCAGCCCGTGCACCGCCGAATAACCACGCATCTCCCACCGGTCGAGGTGGTTCGTGGGATGCGCGGTGAAAGTGAGGCGCCCGGTGCGCTCGGCGTGGATACGCAAGGCGACCTGCTGGGCCATGGTCCCGGACGGGAAGAACAACGCCCGCGGCTTGCCGAGCAGCTCAGCCAGCCGCCGCTCAAGCTGCGCGACGGGCGCGTCGGGCCCGTACAGCTCCGCGTCGGGCGGCATCCGCTCGAGCATGCGGCGCAACATCGTGTGAGGTCGCCGCCGCAGGGGCGCGTGCGCCACGAGCGATCGCCGGATGTCAGGCACGTTGTTCTCCTAGAGTCGACCTTCGGCACCGTATGTCGCGCACCGCCAAGAGGCCACAGGGTTTCCGGAGGAGCAGTGAAGTATCCGATCTCCATCAAGGGCGTGGTCGTCCGCGACGACCGCGTGCTGCTACTGAAGAACGACCGCGACAGGTGGGAGCTCCCCGGCGGCCGCATCGAGCCAGGCGAAACACCGGAACAGTGCGTGGCCCGAGAAGTCGCCGAAGAGACGCGGTGGCAGGTGACGACCGGCCCTCTCCTCGATACGTGGATGTACCACATCGAGAGTGTGGGAGCGCACGTGTTCATCGTGACCTATGGCTGCTACCCCAACAGCGACGGAGCGCCCGTGCTTTCCGCCGAACACTCGGACATCGGCTTGTTCACGTTGAACGAGGTGGCCAACCTCGACATCCCGGAGGGCTACCAACGCTCCATCAGGACGTGGTTTCGTCACCTGACAAGAAAGGGCCCAGACACTCTGACCTGGCCCTGCCTCACCGAGCCGTCTAGGGAAACCGCACCTTGACCTACTCATTATGAGTGACCAATATCACATTCGATAAATCCTTGGTAGGCGTCTGTTTCCAGTCCGTGACTTACGTGGCCTTCTGGACCGCCTGTTCCACGAGTTCGTGTCACGTTTCGCGTCACACCACCCGACGTCTGGCCGCGCATGTTGGCAAACCTACCCGCGCCTCACAAGTACTACAGAAGGTGCTTGCGATAGGTAACATACGGACCATAGGAACATAGTGGAATCAGTTCACTGGATCGTTATATTGGTCACTCCGAGGATCGTAAAGCCTATACCTGTAGAGGGTTGGATCAAATTTCCAGTAATACTGAGGATTAGCCGGCGGCGCTTCAACCTTTAGCCATTCTCCACGTCTGTCACGAATCTTCGTCCTCTTCACCCCTTCGATAGATTCATAATCTGCTTCGATCTCCCAGTTGCAAGTTTTCTTGGAGTGCGCAAAGATATCCATACGCACTGGCGTGGCACCCTTTGTTAGATCCAAGAAATTCTCGTCAAAGTACCGCCCCTCAGGCTCCTCCCACTCCTTCTCTTGAACCATTGCAACTGGTTTCGATGAATCTATGTTGAAGTCTACGCGCCGAATCTCCTCTTCGCCCTGAGTAGTGTTCTCAATATATGTTACCGCCTTCGATTCACGACAACCCTCGGAGCGTGCCCACATCTGAGTAACAGAAGTTGTAGCACTGCGCAATCCGGTGAGGTTAAGTCTCAAATTGACTTCGCCGCCACAAGAAACATCACGCCATGGCCCTTCAGGCCAGCATTGCGCAGGCATGACCGGCCGAGCGCCAAGCCCTCTCAAATACTTGTCGACAGAATCCCGACGCTGCGCCTTCTCCAATACTTCGTCGGCCACATCCATCGTAAAGGGCGCTGTAAATTGCTGGAGGGTAATGGCTTCAGAGTCGGTGAGGGCACGGTCAAGCACCCATGCATATGGTTCATATCCGAGCCTATCCCAATTGTATTCTACAGTTGCCCGGAACGGAGGACTTTCAGAATCTATCGCCGCCTCCGCTTCGTTCTCAGCCCTCTTTGCAGACTCACTATTTGCGTTCTGCACAACCAGTGTGATCACGGTCCCAATGACAGTGACCACCACAAACAAGATCACCTTCCAGGAAATCTTGGCCAAGGCTTTCTTCTTAGGATCCTTCTCCGTGTCTGGCGAAACAACGTCGAGCGCGGAGGAAACCAGCCTCCGCAATCTTCTCAAGATAGACGGTTCAAGCTCAGCAACCTGATCTGCCCGTATCGGCTCGACACTTGCAACTGGCCCCTCTTCCGACGGCTTGGCGTTACCTTTGCCGCCCTGCAACGGCTCGACGTCATCACTCATCAACTCATCACCATGATCAAAATGTTCTCCACACGATGGACTAGTGTTGAGATACCACATCTATCCGACGCCGGAGCCGGATTGAGCCAATCTCAGTCGCTAACCACCCGGCTCGCTCAGCATGGACACGCGCCCCGTCATGCACTCCCTTGGCAGCAAGTGCTACCGCAAGGTCCACTCGAAGTGCCGTTTCGGCACGTGTGAAGGTGGGAACGAGCCGTTCAAGTGCGTCAACAAGCACATTTACCGCTTCGGCATCGCCGAGTCTGGCCAGCGCGTAACCGCACCACCGACCCAGCTGAACGCTCCCCAGCAACAAAACGGCAAGGTCAGGTCGACAGGATCGATCGGCAGGAGCGCTCCACCAGCATCAAACGAACGTCAAGGTTTGGCGCTCAGTGCGGACGGGAGGCGATACCATGACGCGCAAGTCGCGGCGCTCCCTCGCGCTGCCGCAACGTGCCGTGCCGCCTTGCAAGCCCACAGAGAGGCACAGGAGTCATGTCGGCGGCGGCTGGACCGCATTGGAATTACGATGACCTCGTGTTCCCCACGCGGCTAGGTACACAGCAGGATGACGCCAATGTCCGACACGACTTCCGCAGGGTCCTGGACCGGGCAGGCTTGGTCGCCAAGGAGTGGACACCGCGCGAGCTACGCCACAGCTTCGTCTCACTGCTGTCTGACGACGGGATGCCGCTAGAGCAGATCTCGCGTCTCGTTGGCCACAGCGGCACGTCCGTGACGGAGCTGGTCTACCGGAAGCAGATCCGCCCGGCGGTCGAGGACGGCGCGGTTGCCATGGACCGCATCTTCCGAACCGACACGGCCTAGTCACCCAGTTAGCCACCCAGACGCAGGTCTGGCCCCGTCCGGCATGTAGTGGACGGGGCCTGACCTGCGTTTCGCCTGGAGCCGCCTAAGGGAATCGAACCCTTGACCTGCTCATTACGAGTGAGCCGCTCTGGCCGACTGAGCTAAGGCGGCGAGACGGGTCATAGTGTAGCTGGCGCCTCGGCGTCACCTGCAGGCACGGGTCTCGTTAATCAACAGCGGGCGCTGTCGAGGAGGACTGGGATGCGCGGACGGGTGCTTGTCGCGACCGCGGTGGGGCTTGTTGGGCTGGTCATGGGCTTCTCCGCGGCGCCGGCCATTGCGCAGACGGCGACCACCCCTACGCCGACACCGACCGATCCGGCGTCGCCGGGGATGTCGTCTCCTGTGGGGGCCGTGCCGCCTGGACGGGTGGTCGGGGATGCCGGGACAGGGCTCGGGATTCTGCGGATCCTGCCGAACTCGGCGCCGACGAAGACCATCCAGCCTGGGCTCGAGGACAAGTTGCCCAAGCAGGCCGCGGCGGAGCTCGGGTTCGGGCTCGCCTCCGCGCAGGCCAACTCCGAGGCCTACCTGACGTTCGAACGGTCGGTCGCGCAGGCCGCGCCCGGGGGGATCGCCGTCCAGGGTGCGAGTCCGCAGGCGCCTGGTGCGCTTTCCCAGACCGCGTCTCCTGACAACGCCAAGCCGGTGCACGGCGGGTTGACGTTGCCGTCCACGCCGCTCGACACGCTGGTCCGCGCCGGGGTGCTCCAAGGGCAGGTGCACGCACGGTGGAGTGACACCGCCGGCCCGTGTGTCGGCACGATCAGCGACTCGGCTACCGAGGTCGCCAGCCTTTCACTGCTCAACGCGATTCCCACGTTGCCGTCGACCGCCGATCTGACCGGGGTGTTCGACTCGCCCGCCGATGCGGGCGTCGACCAGACGATCGTCGACGGGTTGAAGAAGCTCGGTGGGCCGTTGAGCACGCTCGGCGGCACGTTGTCCGGTGGTTCGAAGCCGGCCGCGGACGGGGCGGGCTCGCTGGTCAGCGTGCCGAACACGCTGTCGGCCCGCTCGGTGGTGCGGCTGGTCGACATTCCCGGATCGCCGAACAAGGCGGTGCAGTCGACGTCGACCATGCAGGTCGCCAACGTGAAACTGCTCGCTGGGACGCCGTTCGAGATCCAGATCAGGGTGGTCAGCCAGCCGACGCTGGAGGTCACCTCGACCGGCGACGAGCAGACGTCGAGCGTTCGGTACACCGCGCCCGTGCTGGCGGTCGAGCAGGGTGGGCAGAGCCTTGGGCAGCTGGACGCGGCGCACCCGACCCTTGACGTCCCGATCGGGCTCCCGCTCGCGCCGGGGGCACCGAACCTCCCGATCGTCGGTGCGCTGCTGGCGAACGGGCAGCAGGCGACGGCCGCACTGAACCGGCTGGATCTCGGGGTGATCCGGTTGGGGGTGGCGCAGCTCGACCAGCGTGGGATGGCGATGACGACGCCGTTCAAGGGATTCCAGCTGGGGGCCACGGCACGGATGCTGGACCTGCAGGTGCTGCCGACGCAGGCGCTGGGGTTGCCGAACCTGCCGTCGGCGCTGGCGCAGGTGTCGCTGGGTGAGCAGGTGGCTCGGGCGTACGCGCCGGCGGGTGGCGTGGTGTGCCAGACCTTCGAGCAACCGGCGCCGCCGCCGACGCCCAAGCCGCAGGGCCGGGCACCGACACAGCTGGCCTACACGACGATGGCTTACAAGACGATCCCGCTGTTCTGGACGGGGACCGCGCTGCTGCTGGTCGGCGTCGTGCTGGTGGCGGCGTTGCCGAGGGTGCACGGGGTGCTCGTGGCGGATGGGGTGCCGGATGAGCCGGCCGCCCCCGAGGAGGACGAGACCGAGGATCGCTCACCGGATCCGGCTGACGACTCACCGGACGAGGCGGCGGTGACCTCCAACGAGGACACAGACGGGGTGGAGGATCCGTCTTCTGAGACGCCTGGCAACGGACCGGCCGAAGAAACCTCGAAGGACGCGACCGAATCCTGATCAGCGGCACCGGATTCGCCGTGACCGCTCTGGTGCCGGCGCTCCAAAACGCTGCTCCGGCAGGTGAAGGGCTTGGCCTCCGGCCCCCGGTTCAACGCTACGGCACGGTGCCGACAGTGGGCGGTTGGTGAGGGGTGCCGGGCGGGCGGGTGTCCACAGGTGGTCTGGTTGTCCACAGGTTGCGGGCTGGTCGGCGGGGAATGTCGGTCCCGCCCACTAACGCTGGTGATCGGGGGCGGCCGCCCTCAGCCCTGGTACAGCACGGACACCATGGCTTCTATCGCGATTCTTGGCTTCACGTTCAGTTCCATGGCCTCTCGGCACGTGAGCACGGCCTCCAGGCGGCGCAGCGTCGACTCCGGTGTCCACTTGTCGGCCGCCTGCTTTGAGTCGCGTTCGCGGTCCGGGTGGGTCAGGGTTGTCTGGCTGCCTGACGAGACCACCAGCACGTCACGGTAGAAGCCGGCCAGGTCCACCAGGGCCAGGTCGATCGCGTCGCGTTGGGTTCTTGTGGCTCGGCTTTTCTGGCGGCGTTCCAACTCCTTGATCGCGGCGGCGCTGCCCCTTGTCGCGCTCGCCGTGCCCTTGCCTGTGCCGCCGTGGCCCAAGGCCGTCTTGAGGGCTTCTTTTTCCGCTTCGTCGCGGGTGCCGCTTACCTCGGTCGCGTCTGCTTCCGCTGCTTTTACCAGGTCGTCGGCGCAGTCGAAGACATCCGCGAGGCTTCTCAGGTTCAGGGGAATGCGCAGGACGGCTTCTCGGCGGGCGCGGGCCGCCTCGTCCGTGGCCAGGCGCCTTGCCCGGCCCACGTGGCCGCCGCAGACCGAGGCCGCCCACGTGGCCATCGACGGTTCGATGCCGTCGCGGGTCTGCAGGACTTCCGCGATCGCCGGGGCCGCAGGGGTGCGCAGGCCCAGGTGGCGGCACCTCGACCGGATCGTCACCGGCACGTCCTCCGGGTGGTCGGAGGGCGCCGCCAGCAGGAAGACCGTGCGTTCCGGGGGCTCCTCCACCGCTTTCAGCAGCGCGTTCGCCGCGCCTTCCGTCAGGCGGTCGGCGTCGGTGATGATCACTACCTGCCAGCGGGCGCCGGTTGGTCTGCGGGCCGAGATCTGGACCAGCGCGCGCATTTCCGCCACGGAGATCGACAGGCCTTCCGGCTCCACGAAGTGGACATCCGCGTGGGTTCCGGCCATGGCCGTGCGACAACCCGCGCACGCGCCGCATCCGGAACCGGTGTCACACTGCAACGCGGCCGCGAACGCCTTCGCCGCGACCGAACGGCCCGAGCCCGGTGGGCCTGTGAACAGCCACGCGTGCGCGACCGCCGACGTCGAACCGCCGGCGAACGTGCCGTCCACCATCGAGGCGGCCACCGTGGCCGATGCCCTGAGCACCGCCACGGCTTCCGGCTGGCCGACGACCTGCGACCACACGGTGCTCAAACCAAGCCTCCGACTATGTCGCCCGGACCACTACAGGGTCGAGGCTATCGCTCGGCAGGAACTTGGCCAGTCGCTGGCCGGCCAACGCCGTCTGCACCGCGAGCCGAACCCGCAGGGCCACCTGCTCCGGGGTCCCGTCGGCGTCCACCACCACATAGCGATCCGGGTCGGCGGACGCCATCTCCGTGAGCACCCGCTGCACGTGCCAGTGATGTGCGGCAGGGCGTGACATCGGCGAATCCTCGTCGATGGTGCTCGGGTCGCGGTCAAGCAGGATCGTGAGGTCCGGGCGCAGTCGTGCCGTCGCCCAGTCCGCGAGTCCCTCCAGCTCCGACGGGTCCAGGCCGGCGACCGCCGACAGGTGCGCCAGCGGGCTGTCGACGAACCGCTCCATCACCACGAGCGCGCCACGCTCCAGCGCCGGCCTGATCTGGCGCTCCACGATGTCCGCCCGGACCGCGGCCGCCACCAGCGCGTGCGCCCTGGCACCCGTCAACTGCGCGCCCGACAGGACGGACTGCAGCCGGTGGTCGTCGAGCGCCGGGTCGGTGGCGAGCAGGACCTCCTTGGCCCCCGGCCGTTTCAGCCAGTCGCCCAGCAGGTGGGCCTGCATCGACGTGTCCGCGGCCGTGTCGCCCTCAACCGCGATCAGGAGCCCGGTCGACCTGCGTTGCTTGCGGCGAATCGCGTTGAGCAGGTCGGACAGGATCGGCTCGGTGCGCCGGTCGTCCATCTGCCGGTAGGCGATCACGCCCACCAACGCGGCGATCAGGCCGGCCCCCAGCAGCACCGGGCGGGAGCCGTCGATTTCCATCTCCCGGCCCCACACGCTGACGTTCTGCTTCTGGAACAGGCCGATCAGCAGCGGCGTCACCATGACCGAGACCGCCAGGATGACCTTCATCAGCGCCTGGTAGATCGCGTTGATGCGGCCACGGATCGCGTCCTCGATCTGCGTGCCGATGATCGTCACGCCGGTCAGGAACGCGGCGCCGGCACACGCGCCGACGATCATCACGGTGATCAGCGACACGATCAGGTGCGGCGAGAGCGCCACCAGCGCCAGCGCGATGCCGGCGAGCACGATGGCGATGCCGAACAGCCGGTTGTGGGGAAGCCGCTGGGCGAGCTTCGGGGAACCGGCCATGCCGGTCGCGAGCCCGACGAACATGGCCACGAACAGCAGGCCGAACGTCGACTCCCCACCGTTCAGGCTGTCCGCGTACACCCTGGCCGAGCCGACGAGCGCGCCGGCCGCCGCGAACGCGCCGACCATGCCCACCAACAGTCCGCGGACGATCGGCGTACTTCGGACGAACCTGGCCGCGTCCCGGGCCATGGCCGTGAAGCCCTGCTTCTCGCCCGAGGTCTTCTTCCGGTCGGCCTTCTGCGCCTCGGCGAGCGGGGTGTCCCGCAGCGACAGCTCGGGGATCCTGGTGGCGACGAGGATCGCGCTGGTCAGGTACAGCAGCCCGTTGATGACCAGGATGATCTTGGCGATGCCGAGGCCCTGCGGGTCGGGCTGGATGTGCAGGTTCGTGGTGATGCCGGTGATCGCCGAGTACAGGCCGGCGCCGCTGATCACCGCGAGCCCGTAGGTCATCACCATGCCGAGCTGGTTGGCCGTCTCGACCTGGTCCGGGCGGCGCAGCAGGTTCGGCACCGCCGCGTCCTTCGACGGGATCCACATCATCGCGCAGCAGCCGATGAGGAAGTTGCCGACGAACAGCCACAACGGCGAACCGACGACAGCGATCGAGACGAACAACCCGCACCGCAGCACGTCGCACACGACCATGACCTTGCGGCGGTCGAAGCGGTCCGCGAACAGGCCGCCGAGTGGCGCGAACAGGAGCCCGGGCAGCAGCTGCGTGAGCACGACGCCCGCGAAGGCGAAGCTCTTCGCCCGGTAGTCCTCCGTCAGCGTGGTGACCAGGCCAGCCAGTGCAAGCAGTGACAACCAGTCACCAACACTGCACAGGTAGGTGACACCCCACAGTCTGCGGAACGCCCTGATCGCCAACACACTCCGCGCACGGTGCGTGATGGAAGCGTTCGACTCGGCACGTGGCCTCCCGCCACTGCCCGACTCTGTGCTCACACCCCCGCTGATGCCTGCCACCCCATCTCCCACGAAGCCCCGCGCGCCTTCAGGGTAACCAGCACGCGCGCGGGTAAAGTAACGCGGCTTAGCTGAGAGTGCTGAGGGTTCAGTTGAAGAGGGACGCGATCGTGTCGATGAGGCTGGCCAGCATCACGATCGCGAGCACCGCCATCACAAGCAGTAACAGTCCGACTGCGGTGAGGCCGGGCGACCAGCGGGTGCGGGGTGGCCGGACGGCTCGCTGAGGCGGGATCTCGGCCGGGACGAGACCCTGCCGGGGTGGGGGCATCGGAACACCCGCCGGCGGTGTGAGGAGTTTCTCGGTCGGCGCAGGCGCCGGCTTCGGCGCGGGGGCCTTCCTCGGCGCACCGGGCAGCAGGTCCACCCGCAGCTCGGAGTTCTCGTCCAGCACGGACTCCATGGCCGTGCGGACCTTCTCGATGTCCGGCGCCGCCGGCTCGACCACCCGGACGCGGACCGCCTCACCGTCGTACTTGCCGCCGGTCACCAGGCCGGACAGCGGGTCGGCCATCAGCGGCGGCGGACCAGGATCCTGGGTGCCGTCGTGATTCCAGCTCGCCATGTCGACTCCCTGTCGTGACGATGCATACCTCATACAAGACTAAGAGGCATTCCCGCGTCGGGCGAGATAAACCTGACGGGCCGCGAGGCTGACCCGGACATCGGCCAGCAGCGGCTCGAAGAACGCCTCCCGGTAGTGCTGGTCGGTGGCCGCCGACGCGGCGAAGTAGAGCCCGGAGAACGCCGCCAGGAACAGGGAGACCTGCACGAGCACGGCGGGCAACGGCAGATAGATCTTGAAGAGCGTGCCGGACACCTTCGACTTGCCGTCGCCGACCCACGAGTCGATCACCGGACCGTCGATGGCGAGCGCGCCGAGCGCGACCAGTACGCAGAACACAAGGACGGTGAGCACCAGGATCTGCAGCAGCTGTGCGACGAACAACACCAGCGTGACGTTCGCCCGCTCGCGCCGGCCTAGGGGCAACGCGTCGATCGGTCCGCTGGCCACGGCACCGGCGAGTGGCGTGTCCCGCAGCACGGTGGCCAGGTCGTCGACCTTGTCGTTCGCGACCTTGTCGATCATCTTCTTCAGCTCTTCGTCGAGCCGGGCCGCCATGAACAGCACGCCGAGCACGCCGAACAGCGCCACGACCAGCCACAACCGCCAGCGCGGCAGAGCTTCGGCGACCTGCCACATCTCGGCGGAGAAGAACGCGAAGATGACGACGAGGACGAGCAGCGGCAGGGCCTTCGTGGCCATCCGGCCGACGGTGCTCAGCTCGGCGACCGCCTTGCGCAGCCCCCACGCGAGGATCGAGCCGGCACCCGCCCACACGAAGAAGAGCATGAGAAACGTCACACCGACGTTGATCGTGAGCGACAGCCACAGCCGGTCCCGCAGCCCGCTCCACCAGTCGACGACCGGCAGGACGACGACGTTGAGCAGGAGCACGACGCGGGCGAGCACCCAGCGACCCGGGCCGGACAGCGCCCGCATCCACATCGAGACCAGCCAGCCGAAGAGAATCGGTACGACGACGGCGGCGACGAGCAGCGCGAGCAGCACGAACACGTAGGCGGTGTTGGCCATGCGCCGCTCCAGCTCGGCCTGCGGCACGTCGAGCAGCCAGGTGACCAGCGTGAGCACCGGGTCCATGACCAGCACGAACACCAGGGCCGGCACGGCACGCTGCAGCAGCCGCGACCCCTGCTCGTCACCACGCACGAACAGCGGCAGACCACGACGGCGGAACCAGGCCTCGACAGCCCGCCGGTCGAAGCCGGGCTGAGCCGTCACCAATTCGGTCATCGCAGCCCCGCTCCGCCACGACGCTGTTTCAGCGACTGGTTGCGAAAAAGTCTCCGAACGGCCCCAGATGGTTGCGTAGGCATCCCCCACCCGTACCCGGGGGGCCACCCCGAGGCCATCGTACCAAGCGGCGGAGACAAAACCCCTGGTCGTGGCGGCCTGTGGACAACTTTCGCCGACGAGTTCGAGCGAATGGGACACTCGTGCGCCGGCCGGAGCCTCGACGACCCGGTTCGGTGCCGTTTCACCGGCCTGGGGTGGCGAAACCCCTGGTCAGTTCGGGCCATCCGGCTGTTCCCTGTCATGGCCTCCCCCGATCACCCCGTTCGGATGATCGGGAACGGTAGCGAACCGGGGTCCGCGGGTCAGGACTTGGTCTTCGTCGCCGGACGTTTCGCCGGGGCCTTCTTCGGGGCGGTCTTCGTGGTCGCCTTGCGGGTCGTGCGTTTCGGGGCCGGGCCCTTCTCGCGCTTCTCCGCCAGCAGCTCGGCCGCCCGCTCGTCCGTGAGCGTCTCCACGCTGTCGGACTTGCGCAGCGACGCGTTGAACTCGCCGTCGGTGACGTACGGGCCCCAGCGGCCCTCCTTCACCACCATCGGCTTGCCCGACACCGGGTCGTTGCCCAGTTCCTTCAGCGGCGGGGTCGCGGCGGCTGCCTGGCGGCCGCGGCGCTTGGGCTCCGCGTACAGCTTCAGCGCCTCGTCGAGGGTGACCGTGAAGATGTCGTCCTCACCGCCCAGTGACCGCGAGTCCGTGCCCTTCTTCAGGTACGGGCCGTAGCGGCCGTTCTGCGCGGTGATCTCCTCGCCGCTGGCCGGGTCGGTGCCGACCACACGCGGCAGCGACAGCAGCTTCAGCGCGTCGTCCAGCGTGACCGACTCGATGGACATCGACTTGAACAGCGAGCCCGTCCTCGGCTTGGCGGCCTTCTTGGCCTTGGCGTCCTCAGGCTCCGGCAGGATCTCCGTCACGTACGGGCCGAAGCGGCCCTCCTTGGCGACGATCTCGTGCCCGGTCACCGGGTCCTTGCCCAGTGAGCGGCCCTCGACCGGGGTCGCGAACAGCTTCTCGGCGAGCTCGAGGCTCAGCTCGTCCGGCGCCAGGTCCTCCGGCAGGTTCGCGCGCTGCGGCTCGCCGTTGTCGCCGTCCCGCTCCAGGTAGGGGCCGTAGCGGCCCACACGTACGACGATCGCGCGGCTCTGCTCGTCGGTGAACAGCGGGATCGAGTTGATCTCCCGGGCGTCGATCGTGTCGACACCCGAGCCGACCAGCTTCTTCAGCCCGCCGCTGCGGCCGACCGAGCCCTCCTTGCCGACCTCGCCGCCGAAGTAGAACCCGGAGAGCCACTGCGTGCGCTGCTGCTCACCTGCGGCGATGCGGTCGAGCTCGTCCTCCATGGCGGCGGTGAAGTCGTAGTCGACCAGCCGGCCGAAATGCCGCTCCAGCAGCCCGACCACGGAGAACGCGATCCAGGACGGCACCAGCGCGGAGCCCTTCTTCCACACGTAGCCGCGGTCCTGGATGGTGTTGATGATCGACGCGTACGTCGACGGGCGGCCGATCCCCAGCTCCTCGAGCGCCTTGACCAGGCTGGGCTCGGTGTAGCGGGGCGGCGGCGACGTGGTGTGGCCGTCCGGGTTCAGCTCGGTCGCGGTCAGCGGCTGGTCCTTGACCAGCTGCGGCAGCCTGCGCTCCGCGTCGTCGGCCTCGCCGCCCTCCTCGGTGTCCACGGTCTCGACGTAGGCCCGCAGGAAGCCGGGGAAGGTGATCGTGCGGCCGGACGCGGCGAACGTGCACTCCTCGCCGCTCGCGGCCGTGCCGGTGATGCGGACGCTCATCGTGGTGCCGCGGGCGTCGGCCATCTGCGAGGCGACCGTGCGCTGCCAGATCAGCTCGTACAGGCGGAACTCGTCGGACTCCAGCTCACCAGCCACCTGGCCGGGCGTGCGGAACACCTCACCGGCGGGGCGGATGGCCTCGTGCGCCTCCTGGGCGTTCTTGACCTTGCGGGTGTACTGCCGCGGCTGCGGCGAGACGTACGCCTCGCCGTACAGCTCACGGGCCTGCGCACGGGCCGCCGCGATCGCCGTCTCGGACAGCGTCGTGGAGTCGGTACGCATGTACGTGATGTAGCCGTTCTCGTACAGGCGCTGGGCGACCCGCATCGTGCGGTCCGAGCCGAAGCGCAGCTTGCGGCCGGCCTCCTGCTGCAGCGTGGAGGTCATGAACGGCGCGTACGGACGGCGGGTGTACGGCTTCTCCTCGACCGAGGCGACGGCCATCGCCTGGCCGGTCAGCGCGTCGGCGAGACGCCTCGCGTCGGCCTCGGCGAGGACGAGTGAGTTGTTCTTCAGCTGGCCGTCCGGGCCGAAGTCGCGGCCGGTGGCGAGCTTGTTGCCGTCGATCGCGACGAGCCGGGCGCCGAACGCCCTCGGCTCGGCGTCCTCGCCAGCGTCGAGCCTGGCGGAGATGTCCCAGTACGAGGCCGAGACGAACTTCATCCGCTCACGCTCGCGGTCCACCACGATGCGGGTGGCGACCGACTGCACGCGGCCGGCGGACAGGCCGCGGGTGATCTTCTTCCACAGGACCGGGCTGACCTCGTAGCCGTAGAGACGGTCGAGGATGCGGCGGGTCTCCTGCGCGTCGACCAGGTCCTGGTCGAGGGCCCGGGTGTTGTCCGCGGCGGCGCGGATGGCCGACTCGGTGATCTCGTGGAAGACCATCCGGCGGACCGGGACCTTCGGCTTGAGCGCCTCGAGCAGGTGCCACGCGATGGCCTCGCCCTCGCGGTCGCCGTCTGTCGCGAGGTAGAGCTCGTCGACGGTCTTCAGCGCTTCCTTCAACTCGGTGACGGTCGACTTCTTGTCCGGTGTGACGATGTAGATGGGCTCGAAGCCGTTGTCGACGTTGACGCCGAGGTTGGACCACGACTCGCCCTTGTACTTGGCTGGCACCTCGGCCGCCTTGCGGGGCAGGTCGCGGATGTGGCCGCGAGACGACTCCACGACGAAGTTCCGGCCGAGGTAGGAAGCGATCTTCTTCGCCTTCGCAGGCGACTCGACGATCACCAACCGCCTCGGCTCGGCACCTGCCGAGCCGCTCTTCTTCGTCCCGTTAGACCCTGCCACGCCGTCCCGCTCTCCGCTCCGAGCTTGTTCTCAGCTCGCTAGTGTGCACGTTGCACACGGTGATACCTACCCCCAGGTGCCTCGCAGCACACTTTCGCACCAAAAGCACGAACCGTTACCTGGGTAGCACGTTCACGCGCTTCGCCGCACCCCGGATACCACCGGCCAGTCTGCCTCCGCGTCCCCCGACGGCGGCCTGCCGACCAGTTCAGCGAGCCTCCCGAGTCGCCGACGGCCGGATATACGCAGGCCTGCCCCATGCAGGGTAGCGGGCAGCCCGGCGTTCCCGAGCGCCCCTCTCACGGTGTCATACGTGTCCGGCGCGTCTGGGTCGAGGCCCAGCAGGTAACTTTCCGCGAGCCAGCCGCCGGCGGCGAGCACCCAAAGTCGTAACGCTCCGCCATCGAGGGTTAGTCCGGAAGGGGCGAACTTCTCGCCTTCCTTCGTCCACTCCTCGGCAAGTGAGAGCAGGTCGGCCCGGAAGGCGGTGCGCACGCCGTGCTGGCCTTCCTCGGTGACCGTGTGTGTGGCTTCGATGCCGCGCTCAGCCAGCGCCCGCACCATCGCCCGCGCCCGCCACGGCTGCTCCAGCGGCAGCGTCAGACGCGCGGCGGTCCGGCCGAACTCGGCCAGCTGGCCACGGCAGCACAGCAGACCGGCGAGATCACCGGCATGTGGCCGGTTGGCCTCGGCGGAATAGAACGAGAGCTGCGCCACCTGGCCAAGGATAGAACACCCGTTCGATCTCGGCCAGGGTGTAGCGCCCCCGGAAATGACCATGGGCCCGACGCGCGCGCCGGGCCCATGGGGTCATGCCTCGGTCAGGTCGTCGGCGAGGACGAGCCCGACTCGAGCTCCTGGCAGGCAGGAGCGTCGTTGTACGCGGCGTTGAGCTCCTCGTTGTCCGAGAAGGCCGACGTCGGGTCCATCGAGCTCAGGGCCTGCAGGTCCTGAACGGCCGCCGCGGCCGCCGCCTGGAACGCGGCGGGGTCGTCGACCGGCGCCGCCTCGATCTTGGACTTGGCGCTGGTCACCGACTCCTTGGCGGTGCCGATCTGGTCGATGAAGCTCTTGACGGCCTCGTCACCACCGTCGACCGGCGGGGTGCCGGCACCCTCGACCGCGCTGGCCATGCCGTCGAGCGAGGTCTCCAGCGTGCCCAGGTAGGTGACCAGTCCGTCCTTGGCCGCCTGCGGGTTGCTCTGGTCGAGCTCCGGCGTGGTGGTCAGGGCGGACACCTCGTCCTTGATCCCCGAGCACACCTCGTCGGCCCACGCGACGGCCTCGCTGTCGCCGCCGGTGGCCTCCTCGCTGGTCGAGGTCGTGTCGGAGGAGGTGGTGGTGCTACCGCTCCCGCCGCCGTCGCTGCAGCTGGTCACGACGAATGCCAGAAGTACTGCCACAATTCCTGTGGTCAGCCGAGTCATGAATTTCCTCTCAGTAGGTCGGGTTCCGCTCAGGCGGCACCGTTGGCCACGGCCTCCGCCGGGTTCTCCGCGATCGCCGTGCCGCGCCGCTTGGACACGACCACGGCACCCACGATGAGCAGCACCGCGACGATGGCGATGACGATCCGCACCGGGGCACTCGCGTCATCGCCGATGGAGAGTGTGACGATGGCCGGCGCGATCAGCAGCGAGACCAGGTTCATCACCTTGATCAGCGGGTTGATCGCCGGGCCCGCGGTGTCCTTGAACGGGTCACCCACGGTGTCGCCGATAACGGTGGCGGCGTGAGCCTCTGAGCCCTTGCCGCCGTGGTTGCCGTCCTCGACGAGCTTCTTCGCGTTGTCCCACGCACCACCCGAGTTGGCCAGGAAGATCGCCATCAGCGTGCCGCACGCGATGGCGCCGGCCAGGTAACCGGCCAGCGGACCGGTGCCGAGACCGAAACCGACCGCGATCGGCGCGAGCACGGCGAGCAGGCCGGGGGTGGCGAGCTCACGCAGCGAGTCACGGGTGACCATGTCCACCACGCGGCCGTACTCCGGACGGACGGTGCCTTCCATGATGCCGGGGTTCTCGTGGAACTGGCGCCGCACCTCGAACACGACCGCACCCGCGGCACGGGACACCGCGTTGACCGCGAGACCCGAGAACATGAACACGACCGCGGCGCCGATGATGATGCCGACCAGCACGTTCGGGCTGAACACGTCGAACAGGAACGAGTTCGGCAGCACGTCGCCCATCGACTGGCCGACGTCGCCCACCGCCTCGGTGATCGCCGTCAGGTAGGAACCGAACAGCGCGGTCGCGGCGAGCACGGCGGTCGCGATCGCGATGCCCTTGGTGATGGCCTTGGTGGTGTTGCCCACCGCGTCCAGCTCGGTCAGGATCGCCGCGCCCTCGCCCTCGACGTCACCGGACATCTCGGCGATGCCCTGCGCGTTGTCGGAGACGGGACCGAACGTGTCCATCGCGACGATGACGCCGACGGTGGTGAGCAGACCGCAGCCGGCGAGCGCCACCGCGAACAGTGCCACGAACAGCGAACCGGACAGCAGGAACGCGCCGTAGACCGCGCCGGCGATGACGAGTGCGGTATAGACCGCGGACTCGAAGCCGACCGAGATACCGGACAGGATCACGGTCGCCGGGCCCGTCAGCGAGGTCTTGCCGACGTCCTTGACCGGCTTGTACTCGGTGCCCGTGAAGTAGCCGGTGAGCCACAGGATGACACCGGCGAGCACGATGCCGATGATCACCGCGACGGTCGCGATGACCGCCGGGCTGCCCGGGGTGTTCGGCGCGGAGACGCCGTCCAGGTCGGCGAACGAGTTCGGCAGGAAGATGAACGCGGCGGCCGTGCACAGCACCGCCGACAGCACCGCGGACGCGTAGAACGACTTGTTGATCGAGGTCAGGCCGCTCTCGCCGACCTTGGCCTTGGTCAGGTAGACACCGGCCACGGCCGTGATCGCACCGAGCGCGGGCACGATCAGCGGGAACAGCAGACCCTGCGCGCCGAACGCCGTCGAGCCGAGGATCAGCGCGGCGACCAGGGTCACCGCGTAGGACTCGAACAGGTCGGCGGCCATGCCGGCGCAGTCGCCCACGTTGTCACCGACGTTGTCGGCGATCGTGGCGGCGTTGCGCGGGTCGTCCTCCGGGATACCCTGCTCGACCTTGCCGACCAGGTCGGCGCCCACGTCCGCGGCCTTGGTGAAGATGCCGCCGCCGACACGCATGAACATCGCGATCAGCGCGGCGCCGAAGCCGAAGCCCTCGAGCACCTTCGGCGCGTCACCTGCGTAGACCAGCACGACGATCGCCGCGCCGAACAGGCCGAGACCGACGGTCGACATGCCGACCACGCCACCGGTGCGGAACGCGACGCGCATGGCGGTCTCGCGGCCGCCCTGCTCACGCGAGGCCGCGGCGACGCGCAGGTTGGCCTGCGTCGCGAGCCACATGCCGAGGTAGCCGATGGCGAACGAGAACACCGCGCCGACGATGAAGAACAGGGACCGGCCGATCCTCTCCCCCCAACCGTCGGCCGGAAGGAAGAACAGCACCACGAAGACGATCACACCGAAGATCGCCAGCGTGTTGCGCTGCCGTTTCAGGTAGGCGTTCGCGCCCTCCTGCACCGCTTTGGCGATGTCCTGCATCTTGGCGGTGCCCTGGCCGGCGGCCAGCACCTCCTTGAGCAGCACGTAACCAACGGCCAAGGCGGCGAGAGCGATCACGGCGACCACGACGACGATGCCGCGATCACCGCCGGTCAGCGTAGGACCGCCCTCCGCCGCTAGTACTTGCCAGGACATCTGGCCTCCTGGTTCTGCCCGCCGTGGCGCGGTTTCCGCGATCGCCGAGGACCGCCGCAATCGTCCTTTGGAGACGGGTGCGCCACCAGGGGTGTTTGATGGGACGTCGGCGGAGTCTATTGGTTGGACTTATCCGCTGCGCGAGGCGGCCCCCAAGCTGCGGATACATGTGATTCGTGATCGATACAGAACATCGATACAGAATTGTCGTCGAAACAGTTATTCGGCACGCACAGGCAGCGGTCCGACACTCGCGGAACTGGTTGTCGGTGGCGTGTGCGACCCTCGCTCCCGTGAGTCGCCTCCTGCTCGACCGCGTCCTGGCCGGCGTGCCGCACGGCGAGGACCCGCTGCGGCACGTGCGCGAGTTGCCGGAGCGACCGGCCACACCGGTCGACTGGCCGTCCTGGGTGCCGTCGTCCCTGCGCGAGGCCCTGGCGGGCGTCGGGGTGACCCGGCCGTGGGCGCACCAGATCGAGGCGGCGACCCACGCGTGGGAAGGCCGGCACGTCGTGATCGCGACGGGCACCGCGTCCGGCAAGTCGCTGGCCTACCAGCTGCCCGTGCTGAGCGCGCTGACCGCCGACACGCGGGCGACGGCCCTGTACCTGTCGCCGACGAAGGCGCTCGGCGCCGACCAGCTGCGCTCGGTCGCCGATCTGGCCCTCGACGGCATCCGCCCCGCGCCGTTCGACGGGGACACCCCGATGCCGGAACGTGACTGGGCGCGGGCCCATGCGCGGTGGTTGTTCACGAACCCGGACATGCTGCACCGCGGCATCCTGCCGTCACACGCCCGCTGGGCGTCGTTCTTCCGCCGGCTCCGGTACGTCGTGGTCGACGAGTGCCACGGGTACCGCGGGGTGTTCGGGTCGCACGTCGCGTTGTTGCTCCGCCGGTTGCGGCGGGTGGCGGCGAGGTACGGCACGGACCCGGTGTTCGTGCTGGCGTCGGCGACCGTGTCGGACCCGGCCGTGTCAGCGTCCCGGCTGGCCGGGGTCCCGTGTGAGGCGGTCAGCGACGACGCCTCGCCACGCGGCGCGCGGACGGTGGCGCTGTGGGAGCCGCCGCTGCTGCCCGAGCTGGCCGGTGAGAACGGCGCGCCGGTCCGGCGCTCGGCGGGCGCCGAGACCGCGCGGATCATGACCGACCTCGTGGTGGAGGGGGCCCGCACGCTGGCATTCGTGCGGTCGCGGCGGGGCGCGGAGCTGACGGCGTTGTCGGCGCGGCACGCGCTGGCGGAGGTGGATCCGTCGCTGCCGGCGCGGGTGGCCGCCTACCGCGCCGGGTTCCTGCCGGAGGAGCGACGGGCACTGGAGAAGTCCCTCGCCGACGGCACGCTGCTCGGGGTGGCGAGCACCAACGCGCTGGAGCTCGGGGTGGACATCGCCGGGCTGGACGCCGTGGTGGTGGCGGGCTACCCGGGGACGCTGGCGTCGTTCTGGCAGCAGGCGGGGCGCGCGGGCCGGTCGGGTGACAGCGCGCTGGTGGTGTTCGTCGCGCAGGACAACCCGCTCGACACGTACCTGGTGCACAACCCGGCGGCGATGCTCGACAAGCCGGTCGAGGCGACGGTGATCGACCCGACCAACCCGTACGTGCTGGCCCCGCAACTGGCCTGCGCGGCGATGGAGCTACCGCTGACCGAGGCGTGCCTGCCGGCCTTCGGCGGCGCGGTGGCCCGCCGCGTGGTGGAGGACCTGACTGCGGAGGGCGTCCTGCGGCGGCGACCGACCGGCTGGTACTGGACATCCCGCGAGCGACCACACGCGTCGGTGGACATCCGCGGTTCGGGAGGCGACCAGGTGGCCGTCGTGGAGGCCGACTCGGGCCGGCTGTTGGGGACCGTCGACCCTGGCGCGGCGTTCACGACCGTCCATGCCGGTGCGGTGTACCTGCACCAGGGCACGTCCTATGTGGTGGATGAACTGGACCTGTCGACGGGTTTGGCGATGGTGCACCGCGAGGACCCGGAATGGTCGACGTCGCCGCGCGAGCAGGTGGACATCTCGGTGCTGTCGGTGGAGGAGCAGGCCGTGTGGCCGGACGGCGTGACGGTGAACCTGGGCGAGGTGGCGGTGACCTCGCACGTGGTGGCGTACCTGCGGAAGCTGCCGTCCGGCCAGGTGCTCGACCAGGTCCCGCTGGACCTGCCGGAACAGACGCTCAACACGCGGGCCGTCTGGTACACGCTCTCCGACGAGCTGCTGACGGAAGCGGAACTGACCAAACACGAGATCCCGGGCGCACTGCACGCGGCGGAACACGCGGCCATCGGCCTGCTCCCCCTGTTCGCGACTTGTGACCGCTGGGACATCGGAGGTGTGTCGACCGCGTCGCACCCGGACACCGGCGAGGCGACGGTGTTCGTCCACGACGGACACCCGGGCGGCGCGGGTTTCGCGGACCGCGCCCACGCGGCCCTCGTCCCATGGCTGACGGCCACACGGGACGCGATCGCCGCGTGCGAATGCCCGTCGGGCTGCCCGTCGTGCGTGCAGTCCCCCAAGTGCGGCAACGGAAACGAGCCGCTGAACAAACAAGGCGCGATCAGCGTGCTGAACACGGTCCTCACCGTGGTGACAACGTCCACAGAGGAACCTCGCGACTCGAAGGCCTCATGACCGACGCCCGTTGGGGTTGTGGAGAGTGAGCATGAACCCGGGGACAGCCACTGTGTCCTGAAAGGACAATGCGCTGGGCGACATGGCTGGTGTCCTGAAAGACGCGATGGGGACGTTCAACGACACGAGCGCGTCTTTCGGGACATTGCCCGAGGCGTGAAAAGCCCCTCGTTGGATCTGGGTTCAACCCTGTGAACGCACCGTTCACCACACCGGCAGGGTGGTGAACGCGCCTTTCACCGCGCGACCTGCGAAGCCCTCGGCGAATCTTCGCGGTCACAGCATTAGCGGTTGATGGGTGTTCGCGACGAGTCTGCGTTGGGAAAGCACAGAGCGCCGGGGCGGCTGTGGACCTGCCCCGGCGCTCTGAGTTAGCCGGGCGCGCGAGGAACGGTCTCAACCGCTCTCGGGAGTCGCGCTCGTATTTGGGACTTCGGCTGGGTTTTCCCCTGTGTCGCGGAGGTATGGGGAGGCAGACCCCTCCGCGAGACAGGCGAAAACCGTTCGGCCAGGTTTCGCCGACGGCGGCGTGGCCGCCGTGTCCCTTTCGGTCGCGACGCGGGAGATCTGCTCCTCCTGCGAGCGCCCGGCATGCTGCCCGTCCCGGTTGGCCACTGATAGGTGCGGGAGCAGCGCCTATCCGGGACGGGTTGGTGCGGTGGTGCCGCGCGACATGCGGACTTTCCACCGCGGGGTTTGCCGGATGGGTGCGGGCTCCGGCAAAGCTTTTCGGGGGTTTGGACCCCAGTTCGCGGACCTGTCAGTCCGCGGTGACCAGTCGACCGCCGCGGGCGTAGGTCGACTCGTTCGCGATCGCGTCCATCAGTGCGTCCTGCACGAGGCTCGCCGCCGGCATCTGCCAGCCACACACCTCGGGACGGACACGCCAGTGCACGACTCCGTGCTCGACCGGCGTCGGCGGTAGCGGAACCCAGCTACCAGCCTGGTGCAGCACGACATCACCGTGCTCGACGAGTGGGCTCGCGAGTTCCTGTCCGGAGTGGACAAGGAACGTCCAGCGGTCGTCCGGGGTCGCGAGGATCGGCACCGGCAACCCGACCGCGCGCAGCACCCTGGCTGCGCCGCGACCCAGATGTCCTGGCACCTCAATGGCGTCGAGTGTCACGCCGGTCGCCAGCAGCAGGCTGTACGGCTGCCCGGTCCACCATGTGGCGACCTGCTCGGGCTTCGTGCCGATGCGCTCCTGCCAGTCCGCGTGTACCGGCTGGGGGCCGGTGTTCTCCACGCCCTCGCGGCCCGCCCACTGCGAGCCAGCCGGATAGGTGCCTGGCAGCACTGCCCAACCACGCCACGCGAGGCCGATGGCCTGCGCCCGTAGTTCGACGTGGAAGGCTCTGCGCCAGCTATCCGACGAATCCATGTCCAACATGTCGAGCTCTTGCCTCCTTGTACTGCGGGCTCCCCTGTGCGGCGAGGCGCCCTACCGATACTTAACGGCACCGGGTCCACCCGTCGAAACTTGCAGTCGACAACTGGTCGTCTACGCACGGTGAAACGAATACGCGGTAAAGACCGGCTGAAGCCCCGCTGCCGGCGAACGGTGGTCCAGACCGGTCCGCGACCGGGCCGCAATACCGTTCACCGTTCAACGGCGACCGTTGAACGGGCGCCAACTAGCCCGCTCCACTGGTCCAGCCCGAGCCCGTGCCGTCGCCTCACCGAAACTCCCCAACGCTCCGGACGGCGCCGTGACCACCTCGACAAGTGCGTCCCAATCGGACAGCCGGCACGACCGGACCATGACGTCCATCTGCTCGGCCACCCACCGCGCTTCGGCGCAAGCCGCCCCCTCACCAGCGACGGCCGTGGCGGCGGCGGCGAGCGCGGCGAGATCGGCGGCGCTCTCCGCCCGGTGCCGAGTGACGACCGCGGCGGTGAACGACAGCAGCCAGAACATCACGATCATGACCGCCGCGATGCCGCCGGCCGCCATCACTGTCGCCGAGCCTCGGTCGCCTGACCGCTCATCGCGCCCGTTCGGCGGCGAACGGTCAAGCGGCACGAACCGGATGCTCCGCCGCCACCGGGAGCCACCGACCTCCGTCGACGAACGGTCGTTCACCGGACAGCCCTGCCGAAGAACGGCGACATACATCGGTGTTGGTGTCGCGACATGCACGTTTTCGGTCGTCCACCGGCAGATGTCAGTGCTTTGCCGGTCAGGCCACCTGAACTGCTGATCGCACAATCTCTTCTACTCGACAAGGTGCTCCCTTTACTTGAGTGGGTGGGCCGCACGCCGGCTCGTGTCCGGACAGCACCGGATGGCACGAGCGGTCGGCACGAGCCGGCAGGCGCGGGACCCATCCCGCGGTTGGGACGTCGCGTTTTTGTTGAGCGCCAGCGGGTGCTTCCCGCGTTGGCTCACTCGGTCGGTTCGCGGACGGCGAAGGCCTGCGCATGTAAGCGCATTCCCGGGAGCACACCCCCGGCCGGCGCGGCGCGTACGTCGACGTGGATGTGCGCGCCCTGCGTGCTGATGGTGATCTGTGCGCCGGCGGGAGCTATGCGAGCGGCCGCGTTCCTTGCTTGCTCTGGTTCGCCACGGGCCGCCTGCCTCGCCGCCTCCCTTGCCGCGTCCAGACAGCGCACCTGGTCCGCCGCCGCTGCCAAGCAGTACAGCACCATGCCCAGCACGATCAGGAAAGTTGACAGCGCAATCGCCATCTCCACCGTGACCGCGCCGCGGTCGTCGCGCTTTTTTCGGTGTCTCCCGGCCATGGATGTCAGCCGCTGAAGTTGAGTGCTCGTTCGACCAGGTCGGTGAGACCCGCCTGCACTCCTCCGCTTCGCACGACCACCAGGAGGACTGTCGCGAGGGCGGCGGTCACGATCATGAGGATCGCCGTCTCGGTGGTCGAACCCGTGTCGTCGAGGAAGGCGTGTCGGGGTGGGTGGAACATGTTTCTCCTTCTATTGGTGTGTTTCACAGTGAGAACCCCTCGGTCAGGCCGGCTACCACCGGCACGAGGCCGAGACAGACGAAGGCCGGTAGGAAGCACAGTCCCAATGGCACAGTGATCAGCACGCCCGCCCGCTGGGCCGCTGCCTCCGCCGCGTCGGAGGCGTTCGCGCGAACCGACGCCGCCAGGTCGGTGACCAGGTCCGCCAACGCCGTACCCGACTGGGCCGCACGACGGGCGCCTCTCGCCAGCGCCGCCGTGTCCGGACAACTCGTTGCCGGGGCCCATGCCGTGTGGGGGTCAGCGCCCAACGCGAGTAGGTCGGCGGACGCGCGGAGCGCCCGCGCGGCCGTGATCGGCAGCTCACCCGCGACCGCCGTGACGGCCGTCGGCACCGGAAGCCCGGCCCGCAGACACGCGGCCAGCAGGTCCCAGGTCGCGGCCACGGTCATGGGGTCGGCCTTCGGTGGTTGCCTGGCGCGGCGGAGGAACCACGAGACACCGATCGCGACCATGGCCCCGGCGACGGCACCGCTGGGCAACCCGACGACCACGGCGGTGAGCGCGCCGGCCGCCGCGGGAAGTAGCAGTCGGGTCGCGTGGTCGCTGCTCGGTCTGCTGGTGACGCGACCCCACAGCCGAGTGCCGGGCAGGGGACGGCCGGACAGCCAGGCGAGCCGCATCCTTGCCACGTCGGCGCGTGACAACAGTGGGATCGCCGCCGCGAGCAATATGAGCGCGATGCTGTGGCTGATCATCGGACCACCACCCGGTTCGTGATGCGCCCCGACCACGCGACACCCGCGCACAGCAGGGCGACGCCCACCACCAGCAGCATCTGGCCGAGCCCGCTGCTCGTCAGCAGCCTCAGCGGGTTCGCGCCGATGCCCTCACCCAGTGCGATGCCGAGCAGCGGCAGCAGGGACAGCACCAGTGCGCTCGATCGTGGTCCCGCCATCCTGGCGAGGACCTGGCGAGTGAAACGTGCCCGTAGGTCCAGGTCGCGCCGGGCCGCGTCGAGTACGTCGGCCAGCGGTAGGCCGTGTCGTTGCGCCAGCTGCCATGCGGTCGCCACTCGACCGAGTGCGGTGGCGAGGGCCGGGGAGCCAGTGGTGTCGAGAACCGCGGTGATGTCACCGTCAAGCCGTGCCGCCGCCGCGATGGCGCGCATCGTGGGAGCGATTGGTGAATGTGCGTCCTCAGCCGCTGCCTCGGCGGCTGCCGCCGGATGGGCTCCGGCACGGAGACCCGCCACGAGTGTGCGCAGCGCCTCGGCCAGCCCGTCCATCGCGGTCAGCGATTGGCGGTTCGCCGCGCGGGCCGTTGTCTGCCGCCGGATTGTCGCCGCCAGAAGAGCGGCCGCCACCGCGCCGCCTGGTCCGGCGAGCAGCCAGCCCGTGACCACTGCCGCGACGATGGCGGTAACGGCGCTCGGCCGCGGTGCACGGAAGCGTTTGCGGGAGTGTTGACCGGTGATGGCGCGCAGTCGCGTGCCGGCACGGATGTCGGGCCAACACAACAGTGCGAGGCTGGCCAGAAGCAGGCTCACCATGGCGCGGCCACCCCTCGCTCCGCGAGCAGTGCCTTGAGCCGGGTGCGGTCGTGGACGACCCGGACGGTGTCGCCGTGCCGGTCGAAGACGCCGACGTCGGTGAGACGCCGGGCGCCGTCCCTGTCCCGGCACATGTGAAGCACGACGTGGAACGCGGCTGACAGCTGGCTGTGCACTGCCGCTCTGGGCAGACCGCCGAGCGCGGCGAGTGCCTCCATGCGTGCCGGCACCTCGGCCGGGGAGTTGGCGTGGACCGTGCCGGCGCCGCCGTCGTGACCGGTGTTGGACGCGTTGAGCCAGTCGCAGACCTCGCTGCCACGCACCTCCCCGACCACCAGGCGGTCGGGGCGCATGCGCAATGCCTGCCTGACGAGATCGGCGAGCGTCACCTCGCCCGCCCCCTCGACGTTCGGTGGCCGGGCGATGAGACGGACGAACTGCGGGTGGTTCGGCGCCAGCTCGCCGGCGTCTTCCACACAGACGATCCGTTCTCGAGCGGACACCTCGCCGAGGAGCGCGTTGAGCAGCGAGGTCTTGCCCGCGCCGGTGCCGCCGGTGATGACGAACGCCAGCCGCGCCTCGACGATCGCCCTGAGCGTGTGGTGGACGGTGTCGTCGAACGTGCCGAGCGCGCGAAGAGAGTCGAGGTCGTGACCCGCCGGACGAAGTACCCGCAACGAGATGCACGTGCCGTCGGCGGCGATCGGCGGGAGTACCGCGTGGAGGCGAACCCGGCCGGGCAGCCACGCGTCGACGAACGGCTGGGCGTCGTCGAGCCGGCGGCCGCAGGAAAGGGCGAGCCGCTGCGCGAGGCGGCGAACCGAGTCCTCGTCTGCGAAGGTGATGTCGGTGCGGCGCAGGCCGCCGGCGCCGTCACACCAGACCTCGTCGGGTGCGGTGACGAGGACGTCGGTGGTGCCGGGAGCACGGAGGAGCGGTTCGAGCGGGCCGGCACCGACGAACTCCCTGGTCATGAGATCCGTGGCGACCAGGATGTCGTCGTGGCCTGCGATGCCGCTCTCCTCGCGGACCGCACGGGCCACCTCCGCGCGCGTGATCGCGGTCCCGCTGGTGGCGAGGCGCCCGCGGACGCGCTCGACGAGATCAGCGGTGCTCACGTGTGCTCCTTGGTGATGTGGTGGCCGGCGCCCGGGCTCCGCGGGGGAGTTCGGATCCGGGCGCCGGCCGTCCCCGGCCGGATACCTGTGCCGGCGGGGACATCTGTGGAACGGGCACATAGCCCTGGTTTCGCCTCGGCGAGAAGGAGATGACGTGGGGTGCCGGGCCAGGCGAGTGGCCCGGCACCCACTCCGCCCTCGCCATGGCCGGAGTGCGGTAAGCCGGGGCGAGGGAGTCGGTCTTCGCTGCGTACGTGGTCACGAGACGGCCCTCAGGTCGCCGTGGCCCCGGCCGGGGTTCGATCGGATCGTGGCCAGTTCCGTCAGCGTTGCTCGTGCCGCCTGAGTCAGTGGGCCCTTGCTTCTCGGGTGGAAGTCGCCGCGTTCCAGGGACTGCGCCAGCTGAGGTTCCGGCCGCATCGTGGTCAGGAGAGGGACTCCCGCCGAGGCCGCTATCTCGTCGGCGCGTAGACCACCCGGGGACGGGCCTCGCACGATCAGTTGTGCGGTGGTGCCTCGGTTCGCCAGTTCCTCGGCTGTCTGTGCCGCCGTGATGGCGGCTCTCACCTCCGCGGGCGTGATGATGACCGTCAGGTCGGCTCGGTCGATGGCCGCCCATGCCGTCGCGTCCAGTTGTCTCGGAACGTCGCAGACGACCACCTCACCTGCCCGGCGGCCGGCCTCGATGACGGCCGCCACCGCGTCCGGGGCTGGTCCTTCGCCTTTTCTCGCACCGGAAAGCAAGGTCATCTGGGCATTGCCCCGGCGTCTGGTCGGAAGGGACTCGTGTAGTGAGGCGGCCGCTATCCGTCCGGCGCTCAGCCGCATGTCCGGCCAGCGAAAGCCTGCCTCGGTCTCCGCGCCGAGCACAACGTCCAGGCCGCCGCCTCGTGGGTCGCAGTCGATCAGGAGCGTGTTGTCGCCTGCCTTCAACGCGGTCAGGCCCACCGCGACCGAGAACACCGACGCGCCAGCGCCGCCTCGGGCGCCCAGAACCGCAAGGACCTTGCCCGAGTTGCTCGGTGGACCTTCTGCCGCGTCGGCCAGTGCGTTCACCAACCACGGCTCGGCTCCCGGGAGCGTGACGACGCGTTCGGCGCCCAGCTCCATCGCCTGTTTCCACAGCTCTGGTGGTTCGGGATCCGCTGCCACCACGACGATGGCGGCGCGGGTGGGCAGGGACTGGGCCACGCACGCGGTCACCGCGGTCTGGTCCAGCAGGACCAGAGGAGCGCTCGACCAACGTTGTCGTGCCGCCGAGGCGTCCGGGACCAGTTCCAGGTCGCAACCAGCCGCGGCGGCCAGCTTCAGCAGGTCGTCCAGCAAGGCCTCGTCCGCTACGTAGGCCACCGGGCGGTTCGCGTTCATCACATGCCTCTCGGGTCCGTGGCCGGGCGGGAGTGCCCGGCTGGTTCCACGATCGGCGGGTGCGGGAGCGGGGACAACGCGTGAAGATCGAGATGTGGACAACCGGAGTGGCTGTGGACAACTGGCCCCGTGCGCGCCTTCAGCGCGGCGAGTTTGTCGGTGGGTCGAGATACCCTGGACCGTTTGAGCGCGCGACGAAACAGGCGCGATGAACGGGCGCGATTGAGACAGGGCGACGAAACCCGAGACAAGACGGGGGTGAGGGACGACCCCCGCCAGGGGGGAGGGACGGGGGTCGTCGAAGGTTCAGCCCCGGGGGGTCGGACTGAACCGGTCCGGCGTCACGCCGGATGCCATCACTGTAGCCCGTTACCTCCCAGTCTTGGTTGCAACTTGCTCGAAGTGCCGCAACAACTCGGCCCTACCTGCGGCAACCGGCCGATGCGGGACCGGTCACTCCTATGCTGGGTCAAGTGACCGACCTACGCGCCGCCGCGTTCTTCGACCTGGACAAGACGGTTATCGCCAAGTCCAGCACCCTGGCGTTCAGCCGGCCGTTCTTCCGCAACGGCCTCATCAACCGCCGGGCGGTGCTCAAGGGGGCCTACGCCCAGTTCGTTTTCGCCGCCTCGGGCGCCGACGCCGACCAGGTGGAGCGCATTCGCGCACACCTCACCGCCCTGTGTACGGGCTGGGACGTCAAGCAGGTGCGGGCGATCGTCGAGGAGACCCTGCACGACATCGTCGATCCGCTGGTCTACGCGGAGGCCACCGAACTGGTCACCGACCACAAGAAGGAAGGCCGCGACATCGTGATCGTCTCGGCGTCGGGGGCCGAGATCGTCACGCCCATCTCCGACATGATCGGCGCGACGCACAGCATCGGCACCAGGATGGTGGAGACCAACGGCAAGTACAGCGGCGAGATCGAGTTCTACTGCTACGGCGAGAACAAGGCAACAGCCATGAAGGAGCTCGCCGCGACGCATGGCTACGACCTCACCACCAGCTACGCCTACACCGACTCCATCACGGATCTGCCGATGCTGGAGGCGGTGGGCCACCCGACCGTTGTCAACCCCGATCGCGGGCTGCGTGCGCTTGCCACCGAACGTGGCTGGCCGGTGCTCGAGTTCACCAAACCGGTGTCGCTGCGGTCGCGGTTCCAGCCTTCGGGAGCGGCTGTCGCGGTCACCGCGATCAGTCTCGGCGCCATCGCGACGGCCGGTGCGACATGGTACGGGATCCACCGCCGCAGAAAACGTTGAAACATTTCAGGAAATGGCGCTGGGCTAAGCAGAATACGCTCACCTTCAGTCGCCATCAACCACTTACGGAGTCTGTAACGGTGCACCCGACCGTGCTCTTGAAGTGACCTTGCCCACTGAGTACAAAGGAGATGCGGACTTCCGGTCAGCCAGGGACCAGTCGAAGAGAAGACTGGTCCACCCTGCCGGAGCTCCGTGCACGAGCACCGGGCACCCACGCGCAGCACGCCGCGGGAGGCATGTCGTCTAGGGACTGCGTACCGGGACGCCGGACGCCGAGGCCAGGTTTGTACGACACCGTTGCACGCTTGGTAACCCGAGTGGCTCGTGCTGGCGATTGGGCGATCCCCGCCGGGAGGCAGGGGGTCGCCCAGTTTGCTTTTCTGGGGCAATCACAAGAGCGCGCCTTTGTCGGTGCGGCGGGTTAGGTTAGGCCGAACACCTACTTGTCCACGAGTCGATTTCGTGGGTAACTTACGAGTGCTGCTCGCTCTCGGTTAAGAGGTTACGGATTGTCCCGCTTGGCCGGCCAGGGAGGCCGCTGTGTCTCTGTCCAGATCGTCTGTCCGTCGCTGCCTGTCCGTCGCGGTCTCGGTGGTCGCGACCGGTGCCATGGTTAGCGGCGTGCAACCGGCCACCGCGGTGACCGGCACGGCGACACCGCAGGCGAGCCCGGAGGCGGCCGCCGAGGCCCGCGCACGGGCCGAGTTGCGGGGGATGTCGCTGGAACAGAAGATCGCCCAGCTGTTCGTGGTCTCCGTGTGGGGCAAGAGCGCGGACGAGGCACACCCCACCAACCGCACGAACTACGGCGTCGACACCCCGACGCAGGTGATCGAGAAGTTCGGTGTCGGCGGGGTCATCTACTTCAACAACAGCACCACCGACAACGTGGACAACCCGGCCCAGATGGCGGCGTTCTCCAACGGCCTGCAGAAGGCGGCGACGCGGTCGAACACCCGGCTCCCGCTGATCATCGCCATCGACCAGGAGGGCGGCAACGTCACCCGCCTCGAGTCGCCGGCCACCGAGTTCCCGTCGAGCATGGCCGTCGGCGCCGGGCGCAGCGCGGCGGACGCCAGGACGATCGCCACGATCAACGGCCGCGAACTGCGTGCCATGGGCATCAACCAGAACTTCGCGCCGGACGCGGACGTCAACTCCAACCCGGACAACCCCGTCATCGGCGCCCGGTCGTTCTCCTCGCGTCCCGAGTTGGTCAGCCGGCTCGTCACCGCGGAGGTCGAGGGCTACCAGGAGGGCGGCCGGCCGAGCCAGACCGTCTCCTCGTCTGCCAAGCACTTCCCCGGCCACGGCGACGCCCACCAGGACAGCCACACCGGCCTGCCGAACATCGACCGCACCGAGGCCGAGTGGCGGGCCACCGACCTGCCGCCGTTCAAAGCCGCCATCAGGGCGGGCGTCGACTCCGTCATGACGGCCCACATCCAGGTGCCGAGCCTCGACCCGTCCGGCGTGCCGGCCACGCTGTCCAAGCCGATCCTGACCGGGCTGCTGCGTGACGAGCTCAAGTACCAAGGCGTGATCGTCACCGACGCGCTCGGCATGGGCGGCGCGAACGTCTTCCCGCCGGAGGAGATCCCCGTGATGGCGCTCGAGGCGGGCGTCGACCAGCTCCTGATGCCGCCGAACCTGCAGGTGGCGCTCAACGCGGTCAAGGCGGCCGTGGACAGCGGCCGGCTGACCGAGCGGCGCATCGACCAGAGCGTGCTGCGGATCCTCCTGCTCAAACTCAAGCGCGGCATCCTGACCTCGCCGTTCGTCGACGAGAGCAAGCTCACCGAGCGGGTCGGCACCCCTGACCACCTCGCCACGATCCAGCGGATCAGCGACCGCACGACCACCGTCCTGCGCAACGACGCGAGTCTGCTGCCGTTCCGCGCCAACCCCGGCAGGGTCCTGGTCACCGGCATCGGCGACACGGTGTTCACCGCCCGCAGCCCGCAGTGGCTCGCCGACAGCCTCAATCGCCGCGGCGCCACCGCCACGGCGCTGCCCACCGGGGCCAACCCCAACGCCACGACGGTCGCTGGCGCGGTCACGGCGGCGGGCTCGGCCGATCTCGTCGTCGTGCTGACCAACAACCTCAAGGACCGGGTCAACCAGCGAAACCTGGTGTCCGCGCTGCTCGCCACCGGCAAGCCGGTGATCGCGGTCGCGTCGCAGATCCCGTACGACGCGGGTTACGTCGACGCGCCGACCTGGCTCGCCACCTACGGCTGGCGCGCACACGCCATGGAGTCCCTGGCCAAGGTCCTGTTCGGCGAGCTCTCCCCCACCGGGAAGCTGCCGGTCGACATCCCCGTCGGCGGCACGTCGACGATCCAGTACCCCTTCGACTTCGGACTGACATGGTGAGCAAGGACCGGCGCGGCATGGACCGCCGTAACTTCCTGATGGCCTCGGCGATGGCGGCGCCGCTGGTCGGGACCAGTGGCGCCAGCGCGGAACCGCACGGGCAACGGGGCACGGTCACCGGCGCCGACTCGCTGGCCGCGGACCGGTGGTCCAGGTTCACCGGGCGCAAGCTCGGCGTCCTCACCAACCCGACCGGCGTGCTGCGCGACCAGACACACGTCGTCGACTCGATGGTGGCCGCCGGGGTCAAGCCGACCGCGGTGTTCGGCCCCGAGCACGGCTTCCGCGGCACCGCGCAGGCCGGCGGGTCCGAGGGCGACTACCTCGACCCGCGCACGCAGGTCCCGGTGTACGACGCGTACGGGGCGAGCGCGGCCAAGCTCGCCGACCTGTTCACCAAGTCCGGCATCGACACGCTGGTGTTCGACATCGCCGACGTCGGCGCCCGCTTCTACACCTACATCTGGGCCATGTACACGGCCATGCAGGCGGCCGTGGCGACCGGCGTGCGCTTCGTCGTGCTCGACCGGCCCAACCCCGTCGGCGGGCGGGCCTTCGGGCCCGTGCTGGACCCGGCGTTCGCGTCGGGGATCGGTCGCAAACCCATCCCGCAGCAGCACGGCATGACCGCCGGCGAGCTGGCCCGGCTGTTCGACGCCGAGTTCCTACCGGCGGACGCGGGCGGGCGGCTGGTGAGCCTCGACGTGGTCCGGCTGAAAGGCTGGCGTCGGGACGACCTGTTCTCGGACACCGGCCTCACCTGGGTCCTACCGAGCCCGAACATGCCGACGCCGCAGACCGCGCTCGCCTACCCCGGCACGTGCCTGTTCGAGGGCACGGTCCTGTCCGAGGGGCGGGGCACGACCCGACCGTTCGAGATCATCGGCGCGCCCGGGATCGACTGGCGCTGGGCCGAGGCGCTCAACCAGGCCCGGCTGCCCGGTGTCCGGTTCCGCGAGGCCTACTTCGTGCCGACCTTCTCGAAGTGGGTCAACCAGACCTGCGGTGGCGTGCAGCTCCACATCACCGACGAGCGCCGGTTCGAGCCCATCAGGACCGCGGTCACGATGCTCGTCACGGCCAGGCAGGTGCACCCGAACGTCTTCGCGTGGCGACCGGACAACTACATCGACAAGCTGTCCGGTTCGGCGCGGCTGCGCACGATGGTGGACGGCGGGGCGAGCGTCGGCGAGGTGACCGGAGCGTGGCGGGCGGAGCTGGCCGCGTTCACGAAGCTGCGGGAGAAGTACCTGATCTACCGGTGAAGAGGGGGCCATGTCCAGAGTCAGGCGCGTCGCGATGCTGGCGGTGGTGGTGGCCATGACGGCGGGTTCCGGCGTGAGCGTCGCCGAGTCGCGCGGCGGGGCGAGCGGCCGGTTCGACCAGTCGTGGACGGGTTACGCGAGGTCTGTGCTGCGGGACGGTCCACCGCAGGCGGTCGGCCTGGACCCGGCGCCCATCGACGCCGCACTCGCCAAGGTCGACGAGTGGACCAGGACCAACTACGACCCGAAGCTGACCGTGCCGCTGTACTCGGGGGCGGTCAGCCTGCTCGTGCACAACGGCGTCGTGGTCAGCCGGGGCACCTACGGGTACGCGGTGCGGTACGCGGACGGCGCCGGCACGGAGCTGCCCGAGGACCAGAAGGTCCCGATGCGACCGGACACGATCTTCGACATGGCGTCGGTGTCGAAGCTGTTCACCTCGATCGCGGTGATGCAGCTGGTGGAGGCCGGCCAGGTGGACACGGGCGCGCCCGTCGCGACGTACCTGCCCGAGTTCGGCGTCAACGGCAAGGAGTCGATCACCGTCGGGCAGCTGCTCACGCACACCTCGGGGCTGGTGTCGTGGCTGCCGCTGTGGTCGGCCCACCCGGACATCCCGTCGCGGATCAAGGCCGTGATGGACGTGGCGCCGAGGACCACGCCCGGCACGACCTACGAGTACTCGGACCTCAACCTGATCACGCTCGGCGTGCTGATCGAGCGGGTGACCGGCAGGACACTGGACGTGGTGGTGGCCGAGCGGATCACCGGGCCGCTGGGCATGGTCGACACCGGCTTCAACCCGCCGGCATCGAAGCTGGACCGGATCGCGGCGACTGAGTTCCAGACCGCGCCGCCACGAGGCATGGTCCGTGGCTCGGTGCACGACGAGAACGCCTGGTCACTGGGTGGCGTGGCGGGGCACGCGGGGATCTTCTCCACGGCCGGCGACATGGCGGTCCTCGCGCAGACGATCCTCAACGGCGGCGAGTACCAGGGGAAGCGGATCCTGCGGCCCGAGACGGTCACCGACATGCTGGCCAACCACAACGGGGCCTTCCCCGGCAATGACCATGGGCTCGGGTTCGAGCTGAACCTGATGCGGTACATGGGCGCGCTCTCCGGGCCACGCACCGCCGGACACACGGGCTACACCGGCACGGACGTGGTCATCGACCCGGCGACGCGGTCGTTCGCGATCCTGCTGACCAACCGGGTGCACCCGAGCCGGAACTGGGGATCGATCAACATCGCCCGCGAGACGCTGTGCACCGGACTTGCCAAAGCACTCGCCGTTCGGCCACGACTCGGACGGGACTCGTGGTTCACCAGCCCCGGGGACGCGTCGTTTGCGTCACTAACCACCGTAACGCTTCACCCAACTGGACCCGTTCGAGTGAACTTTTACGCGTTTGTGGACACGGAGCGCACCGATCGGTTGGTATTCGAGGCAACCACCGACGGGGTGACATGGGCGACAGTGCCGCTGTCGGTCCGGGGCAGAGGTGCACCGGACGCGGCGGTCACGTCACTCTCCGGCAACGGGCACCGCGCCTGGTGGAAGGTGGAGGCTCGACTACCCTTCGCAGCGGAGATCACGCTGCGTTGGCGGGTCACTACCGACGCCCGTTACACCGGGCGCGGGGTGAACCTTGATGAGATAGTGGTCACGGAACGTGGTCAGACGCTCCTCAACGGTGAGAAAGAACCCCACAAGCTCCACCCAGAAGGCTGGCAGCGTAGATCACGATGAGGGTGAAAAACTGGTCCGGGCGCTAACAAGGTGCGGGTAACCATCGATTCCGATGTTGCACCTAAACAACCGTACCCTGAAGCTTTGACCGAGCACGGGTAGCGTTGTCCACAGACGACGTCTGCCACCTTGTCGTCCAACATGCCTGTTAGTAAGTTTCCCACGTGAGCGCGAGTGCCATGACCACACAACACACTGAGTCAAGTCCGCTGGTCCGGATCCGGTCCCTACTGCCCGGTCTGGCCCGCGCCGAGCAGCGCGTCGCAAAGGTCGTCCTGGACAACCCGTCCACCGTCGCCCGCCGCAGCATCACCGAAGTGGCCGAAGCTGCCGGTACCAGCGAGACGACCGTCACCCGGTTCTGCAAGGCGATCGGCGTCGGCGGCTATCCGGAGCTGCGTATCGCCCTGGCCGCGGACACCGCCCGTTCGGAGGCACGTGCCGAACGTGACCTCGGCGGCGAGATCAGCCCGGACGACGACCTGGCCACCGTCGTCGGCAAGGTCACCTTCGCCGACGCGCGTGCCGTCGAGGAGACGGCCGCACAGCTCGACGCCGACGTACTGGAGAAGGTCGTCGAGGCCCTTGCCTCGGCCGGCCGCGTCGACGTCTACGGCGTCGGCGCCAGCGCGTTCGTCGCCGCCGACCTCCAGTCGAAACTGCACCGCATCGGCCGGATCAGCTTCGCCTGGAGCGACACCCACATCATGCTGACCTCCGCCGCCGTGCTCCGGCGCGGCGACGTCGCCGTCGGCATCTCCCACACCGGCGCCACGGCCGACACCGTCGAGGCTCTTCGCGAGGCACGGCGGGCCGGGGCGACCACGGTCGCACTGACCAACTTCCCCACCGCGCCGATCAGCGAGGTCGCCGACCTCGTGCTGACCACGGCGGCGCGGGAGACGACGTTCCGTTCCGGCGCGATGTCGAGCCGGATCGCACAGCTGACCGTCATCGACTGCCTGTTCATCGGGGTCGCCCAGCGCCACCTGGCCGACACGATGAAGGCCCTCGACGACACCAGAGACGCGGTGGGCACACACCGGTTGGAGACCCGCCACGACGGTCGCCGCAAGGCGCGGGAGACCGGTAAATGATCGTTGGGGGAGGCCGCTGATGACTGTGCCGCGCCAGGCCGTACACGTCGATTCGCCGACAGAACGTCGCAACCCGCGTACGACGGACCTGGACTACCTGTCCACGCTCGATCTCCTACGCTCGATCAACGCGGAGGACCACCTCGTCCCGGACGCGGTGGCCGCCGCGCTGCCCGAACTCGCGACCGCCGTCGACCTGGCGGTCGAGGCACTGCGTGGGGGCCACCGCGTGCACTACGTGGGTGCCGGCACCTCCGGCCGCCTGGCCACGGTGGACGCGGCCGAGCTCGCGCCGACGTACAACGCGCCACGCGAGTGGTTCGTCGTGCATCACGCCGGCGGCGACCTGGCACTGCAGAGCGCCGTCGAGGACGCCGAGGACGACGAGCAGACGGGCGCCGGCAAGCTCGCGGCGTCCGCCTCCCCCGGCGACTTCGTACTGGGCCTGACCGCGTCCGGCCGGACCCCCTTCGTGCTCGGCGCACTGCGTGCCGCGCGCGAGCTCGGCGCGCGGACCGCGCTCGTCTTCTCCAACCCCCACGCGACGGGCCTGCTCGACATCGACGTGCTGATCGAGGTCGACACGGGCCCCGAGGTCGTCGCCGGCTCGACCAGGATGAAAGCCGGCACGGCACAGAAGCTGGTGCTCACGGCCTTCTCCACCGCGGTCATGGTGAAGCTCGGCCGCACCTACTCGAACCTCATGGTCAGCATGCGGGCCACCAACGCCAAGCTGCGTGGCCGCACCCTCCGGATCCTGCGCGAGGCGACCGGGCTGTCGCAGCAGGAATGCGCGAACGCCCTGGACGAGGCACAGGGCGAGCTCAAGGTCGCGCTGGTCCACCTACTGTCCGGTGTGGACCCGTCCCGCGCGGCAGCGGTCCTCGCCGCCACCGACGGCCACGTCCGCAAGGCCCTGAACACACTGGGCGCGACCGCGATCTGAGCTCACGCCGGGCAGTGGGTCTCCGGTGGTGGCAGGCGGCGGTCCGCTAGGTAGTCGTACACCAGGGCGGCGGTGCAGGGTGTGCGGGTGGCGACGCCGTGTCCCATGCCGTCGTAGGTGGCGAGGACTGAGCCCGGCAGTTGGCTGGCGACGTGCGTCGCGCCCTGATGTGGGGTGGACGCGTCGTAGCGGGAGTTGAGCACCAGGACCGGCGGTGCGCCGCGCACGTTCAGCGGGCGCTGCGGGTTCGTGGCCGGCACGGGTGGGTTGATGCACAGGTCCGCGATGTCGAACGCCGCGCCGCGCACGTCCGGGGCGATCGTCCGTGATGCCGCGCGGAGCCGCTCTGCCCGTGCGAAGGACGTGGTTCGGTTCCGGTTGTCGGCGCACTGGAGGTAGATCGGCAGTGGCGTCGTCGCCGCGCGGGTTGCCGGCGCCGCTCCCAGGTTCGCGATCTCGTGTGCCACTGCCGGCAGGTTCGGCTGCGTCAGCGGGGCGACGATCCGAACGGTGAGCGCTGCCGGATCGATCCGGCGCGTCGGGTCGGTTGGATCGGTCAGTCGGCCCTGCTCCGCGCGGGCGAACAGGTCGGCCAGCCGGGCACGGACGTCGGTGCCGTGCAGCTCGCAGGACGGCTCTTTGGCACACCACGACACGAACTGGTCGAACGACTCCTGCGCGGCACGCGCACCCGCCAGCGCGAACTCGTCGGAGTCGACGCTGTGGTCGAACACGCTGTCCAGCACCATCGTCCGGATCCGGTGTGGGAAGCGCTCGGCGTACATCTGGCCCACAACCGTGCCGTACGACAGGGCGTACAGATTCAAGGTCGGCTCGCCGAGCGCTATGCGGAGCGCGTCCACGTCCCGCGCGACGTCGGTGCTGTCGACGTGGTCGAACAGTGCGCCGGTCCGTCGTCGGCAGTCGGCGCCGACCGCGGCCTGCGCGGCGAGCAGGGCGTCGAACTCGCGCTGGTTGGTCGGAGTCGGTTGGTCCAGCCGGGCGACAAGGTCCCCGTCGCACTCGATCGCGTGGCTGCGGCGTACCCCGCGCGGGTCGAAGCTCACCACGTCGAAGTGCGCGGCGACGTCCGGCGGGAACAGCACGCGGAAGATCTGGTCGTTCGTCACCGCGTCGACGCCGGAACTGCCCGGCCCGGCCGGCGGGTAGACGAGCGTGCCGAGCTTGGTATCCGTGGCGGGGCGGCGGGCCACGGCCATGTCCAGCCGTTCCGCGCCGGGACGTGCCCAGTCGACCGGGACGTCGACGGTGGTGCAGGACGCGTGCGGGTTGTCCGGGCAGGGCTGCCAGGCCGGGGACGCCGATACGGGCACCCCGACGAGCGGCACCACGACCGCGAGCAGCAGATGTCGGATAGTCATGGGACCCACGGTGGTGGCGACAAGTGCCGGGCACCTCCTGCTCTGGGCTATCGCTTCTCCGTCCGTGGGAGGAGGTGCACCCGGACACCGCCGCATAGGGTCGGACGGGTGACGTCGCTGCTGTGGCTACCCCTGCGGGCGCTGCCGCTGCTGGTCACGGCCGCGTACCTCGCGGTGCTGCACGGACCCACGCCGGTGACGATGCGCGACTGGCTCCTGGGCCTTGGTGCGGCGACACTCACCGGGCTGGGCGGGTGGGTGCCGTTGACCGCCACGGTCACGCAGTCGGCGTTGCTGCTCGCGACCCTGTGGGACGGCACGCAGATCGCGATGCCGATGATGTTCATCCTCGCCATGATCACGTTGGGCGAGTTGTGGATACGCGGCGAACGCTGGCGAGGCTGGGTCGGTGCCGGTGCGTTCACCGCGGCGCAGGTCGTGCTCTACGCACCGTATTTCGACCCGGTCCTGTCCACGGCGTCGCTACTCGTGACCACCGCCCCGCCGGTGTTGCTCGGCGTCTACATCCGGTCGGTGCTGCGCCGGGCGCTCGACGCGGACCGGCGCCGGGACCTCGCCGTCCGGGACGCCCGGCTCGCGGAGCGCACGGAAATCGCGCGTGAGCTGCACGATCTCGTCGCGCACCACATGGCGTCGATCGCCGTGCAGATCGGGGCGGCCCGCCACGCGATGGCCGGCACCAACGCCCGCGTCGACGAGGCGCTCGGACAGGCACACACCACGACACGTGCCGCGCTGACCGACCTGAAGCGCCTGATGGCCGTGCTCCGCGACCCCGCCGCGATGACCGACGACGCGGGCGCGGCCCTCGCGGACGCAGGCGGGTTGCCGACCGCGCTCGCCTCGGCCGTCGCCAGGACCCGCGCGGCCGGCGTCACGGTCGACGCGGACATCGACCCGGCCGTCACGGATCTCGACGCCATCCACCGGCTCGCCGTGCTCCGCGTCGTCCAGGAAGGACTCACCAACGTGGTCAAGCACGCCGGCCCGCGGCCGCGCGCGTCGCTCGTCGTGCGGGCGGGCGACGACGTGCGGATCGTGGTCACCGACGACGGCCCAGGTATCCGCGCGGGACGAGCCGGGTTCGGGCTGGTCGGCATGCGGGAACGGGTGGCGCTGCTCGGTGGCACGGTGCGGGCAGGCACCCGGTCGTCCGGCTGGTCGCTCGAGGTGACGATCCCGACCGGAGGTGAGGCGTGATCCGCACGCTGCTCGTCGACGACCAGCGGCTCGTGCGTGCCGGGCTCCGCATGCTGTGTGAGAACACCGCCGACATCGAGGTGGTCGGCGAGGCGGAGAACGGACACCAGGCCACACAGCTGGTGGCTCGGCTCGTGCCGGACGTCGTGCTGATGGACCTGCGCATGCCCGGCGTCGACGGCATCACGGCGACGAGCCGGATCCTCGCCGCGCACCCGGCCGTCCACGTCTTGGTGCTGACCACGTTCGACGACGACGAGCACCTCTATCCCGCGCTCGCGGCGGGCGCGCAGGGATTCCTCGGCAAGGACGCGCCGCCCGAGCAGTTGCTGGACGCGATCCGCCGCACCGCCGCCGGTGAGTCGCCGTTCAGCCCGTCCGTGCTGCGTCGTCTCATACGCGCGGCCGTCGACGCGCACCGCACTCCCGAAGCACCGGCCGGCCTCACCGACCGGGAACGCGAGGTGCTCGCGCTGGTCGGCGACGGGTTGTCCAACGCCGAGATCGCCGGCCGGCTGCACGTCGCGGTGAGCACGGTGAAGACCCATGTCGCCGCCCTCATGACGAAGACCGGCGCCACGAACCGCGTGCGACTCGCGATCCTCGCCCACCGGGGTTAGCGGCCGTCGGCCACCAACTTGATGCCGAGTCCGATCAGGACGGTGGCGGTCGCACGGTCCAGCCAGCGACGGACACGGTCCCGGAGCAGCAGGGCGCGAGCACGGGACGCCGCCCAGATGAGCGGCGGGAACCAGACGAAGCCGATCACCACGTGGATCGCGACCAGCAGGATGCCCCATGACGTCGCGTCCTTCGGCAGGAACTGCGGCAGCAGGCTCATGTAGAACACGCCGACCTTCGGGTTCAGCAGGTTCGTCACGACGCCCGTGCGGAACGCGGCGAACAAGCCGGGCGCGGCCGGAATGTCGACGTCCGAGACGCTCGGCTTTCGGTTGCGCGGCAGTGTCTGCCAGATCGCCTTGGCACCGAGCCACACCAGGTACGCCGCACCCGCGACGCGCACGATGTCGTAGGCCAGTGTGGACGCGGCCAGCAACGCCGTCAGCCCGGCGAGGCTCGCGGTCGCCCAGACGACACAGCCGGTCGAGATGCCGACCACGGTCGCGAGGCCGGCCCGGCGACCGCCGAGCATGGTGTGGCGCAGCACGAGGAGTGTGTCGAGCCCGGGGGTCATCACGGCGAGCGCGGCGACGAGTGTCCAGGCGAGCAGCGCGGTGGTCGACATACCCGCATGACATACGAAAGGTGGGCCGAGGCGCTAGGGGGTTCCTCGGCCCACCTTGTGTGTGGGATCCCACTCGGCGAGGAAGGGGGGACTCGCCTGTCTTCAGGGTCCTCGTCCGTGCACGAGGCACGCTGAACTTCGGCTGGAGTCAGGCCGGGAGGGCCGCTTCCGCGATGCTCGTGGCCTCGCGGGCGCCGGCCTCGATGGCCTCACAGCTGAACAGCAGCCACTCGGTCAGGCCGTCGCCGCCCTTCGCGAACGCCGCCGCGGCCTCGCGGTAGCGGTCCGAGCGGCGCAGGAAGAACACCTCGGGGACCACCAGGCCCTTCGGGTCGAGGCCCGTCGCGATCATCGAGACGCGGGCCGCGGCACGGGCGACCACGCCGTTCGCGGTGTCGAAAGGGGACAGTGCGAGCAGCTCGCCGTGCACGATCGCGGTGAGCACCGGGCCGGGCACCGACGTGCCGCCGGCCACCAGCTCGGCCAGGATGTCGAGCCGGCGGGACACCGCACGCGCCGGGCGGGGCCTGCCGAGGGACTCGTCGTCGGCCAGGTCCGCGGCGGCCAGCACGTGGAGCCGGGCCAGCGCCTGCAACGGCGCGCGTTGCCAGACCGGCAGCAGCGGCCCGATCGACTCGCCGATGCGAAGTGCGCCCGCCAGGTGAGGCTCGGTGACCTCGCCGGTGGTGGGGATGTCCGCGTCGCCCCCGTCCAGCGCGGCGGACGCGCGGGCCGCGCGTACCGAGGCCTCCGCGGCGGTCGCCGGCCAGCCGCGGCGGTTCGCCGGATGGCCGTGCACCGCGTCGACCGCCTCGCGTGCGGCGGCCACCGCCTCTTCGACGCCGGGAAGTGCCAGCAGCGGCGCCAGGGGGTCTATCACGGAACGGACACTACCGGGTGTCATCCACGAGGGTTAACCCAAAACGGTCCACCAATTGGTCTGGACCTCTCTTGATGCTGTTGCCAGGCGAGATAGCACACTACGGTCATGGCAAACACGCACCTCTTGGGTCGAGGAGGATCCGCATCATGACCGAGCAGTCCGGCCAGGGCCCGACGCTGGACAACTTGCTCACCGAGAGCAGGACGTTCCCGCCGAGCGATGACTTCGTGGCTCAGGCCAACGCCAAGGCGGACCTGTATGAGGCGGCCGAGACCGACCGCGAGGCCTTCTGGGCCGAGCAGGCAGGCGCGCTGAGCTGGGAAACCCCCTGGGACCAGGTACTCGACTGGTCGAACCCACCGTTCGCGAAGTGGTTCGTCGGCGGCAAGCTCAACGTGGCGTACAACTGTGTGGATCGTCACGTGGAGGCCGGCAACGGCGACCGGATCGCGATCCACTGGGAAGGCGAGCCTGGTGACGGGCGCACCATCACCTACGCCGAGTTACAGCGCGAGGTCTCGAAGACCGCGAACGCCCTGTCGTCGCTGGGCCTGCAGGCCGGTGACCGGGTCGCGATCTACCTGCCGATGCTGGCCGAGGCGATCTTCTCCATGCTCGCGTGCGCCCGGCTCGGCCTGACCCACAGCGTCGTGTTCGGCGGGTTCTCGGCCGAGGCGCTGCGGTCGCGCATCGACGACGCCCAGGCCAAGCTCGTGATCACCTCGGACGGCCAGTACCGGCGCGGCAAGCCGGCGCCGCTCAAGGCCGCCGTAGACGAGGCGGTCGCGAAGACGCCGTCGGTCGAGCACGTGCTGGTGGTGAAGCGGACCGACACCGAGGTCGAGTGGACCGAGGGCCGCGACATCTGGTGGCAGGACCTCGTCGAAGGGCAGTCCGACCAGCACACGCCCGAGGCGTTCGACTCGGAGCACCCGCTGTTCATCCTGTACACGTCCGGAACGACCGGTAAGCCGAAGGGCATCCTGCACACGTCCGGCGGCTACCTGACCCAGACCGCCTACACGCACCGGAACGTCTTCGACGTCAAGCCGGAGAGTGACGTGTACTGGTGCACCGCCGACATCGGCTGGGTGACCGGACACAGCTACATCGTGTACGGACCGTTGGCGAACGGCGTGACCGAGGTGGTCTACGAGGGCACGCCGAACACGCCGCACGAGGGCCGGCACTGGGAGATCGTGCAGAAGTACGGCGTGACCGTCTACTACACGGCGCCGACGCTGATCCGCACGTTCATGAAGTGGGGTAAGGACATCCCCGAGAAGTTCGACCTGTCGTCGCTGCGGGTGCTCGGCTCCGTGGGTGAGCCGATCAACCCGGAGGCGTGGATCTGGTACCGGGAGAACATCGGCGCGTCGTCGACGCCGGTGGTCGACACGTGGTGGCAGACGGAGACCGGCGCGATCATGATCTCGCCGCTGCCGGGCGTGACGTCGGCGAAGCCGGGCTCGGCCCAGCGGGCGCTGCCGGGCATCTCGGCGAAGGTCGTCGACGACCAGGGCAACGAGGTACCGGCGGGTGGCGGCGGTTACCTGGTGCTCGACAAGCCGTGGCCGTCGATGCTCCGCGGTATCTGGGGCGACGAGCAGCGGTACAAGGAGACCTACTGGTCACGGTTCGCCGACCAGGGCTTCTACTTCGCCGGCGACGGCGCGAAGTACGACGCGGACGGCGACATCTGGCTGCTGGGCCGGGTGGACGACGTGATGAACGTGTCCGGGCACCGGATCTCCACGACCGAGGTCGAGTCGGCGCTGGTGTCGCATCCGACAGTCGCGGAGGCCGCCGTGGTCGGCGCGACCGACCCGACGACCGGTCAGGCGATCGTCGCCTTCGCCATTCCGCGCGGCAACGTCGACACGTCCGGCGGCGCCGTCGAAGAGCTGATCAAGGATCTGCGTAACCACGTGGCCAAGAAGCTCGGCCCGATCGCCAAGCCGCGGCAGATCATGCTCGTGCCGGAGCTGCCCAAGACCCGCTCGGGCAAGATCATGCGGCGACTCCTCCGCGACATCGCCCAGGGCCGCGCCCTCGGCGACACCACGACCCTGGCCGACGCGAGCGTCGTGGAGACGATCCGGGAGAACTCGGGAAAGGGCGAGGAGTAAGGCGGCTGCGGACTT
>NZ_DASUVO010000038.1:0-78605 GCF_036378875.1 Actinophytocola sp. | reverse complement strand
CGTGCGGTGGGCACGTTCCGCACCGCCGAACGCTTTGACCACCGCGATGCCCCGCACGAACTCGACGACCGAGCTGGTGATCCGTCCCATTGCCGCGTCGAACTCCTTCTGCTCGCGCAGCCGGGCCGGGGTCATCATCAGGGGAACCAGCGCGACCGCCAGCACCACCGGGATCAACGTGATCAGTGTGAGTCGCCAGTCGACGGTGAACAGGTAGACCAGCGACACCAGCGGCACCACGACCGCGGAGACGAGCGCGCCGGGCGTGTGGGCGATGAACGGGTGCACGGCACTGACGTCCTCCCCAACGACCTTGGCCAGCTCGCCGGTCCGGCGCTGGGCGAACCAACCGATCGGCACCCGTCCCAGCCGTGCGGCGAGTTGACGCCGGAACGACAGCTGCACCTGGCCGTCGAGAAGGTGGCCGAGTCCGGACGAGGCGGCCGTGAACAGCAGGCGCACGAACAGGCCCGCCGCCCCCACGACGACGACCGTCCACACGTGACCGTGGTCGATCGGGTCAGGCGACAGCACAGTACGTCCCAGCTCGACGACCGCCAGCAGCGGCGCCAACCCCGCGACGGCGCCGACGACCCGCAGGATCACCACGGCGGCGAAACTCCCCAGATGCGGGCGCAGCAGCCCGGCCAGGCCCGTGCTCGGTTCAGCGCTGGTCATCGCTCTCACCGCACAACGCCTGCTGGCGCAGTGCCGCCAGGGCGCCGTCGATCGGATGTGGTCGCGGCTTCCCTGACGCGTCCAACCTGTTCCACCGCATGAGGTTGATCGCGATGGACGCCTGCCGGCCGCCGTCGGCGCGGGTCAGGGACGACGTGCCGGCTCCCCAGGTCGTGCCGTCGTGGCCCCAGAAGACGCCGTGCCCCGGGATCTCGACCCGGTGCAGCCCGAGTCCATAGTGGAGCCGCTGTCCGTCCAGCGCGACGACCGGGCCCGTGCGCCGCATCTGCGCCAGCGAGGACGCGCTCACGATCTCGCCCGAGAACAGCTTGCCGTAGAAGAGGTTGAGGTCCCCGACCGTCGAGATGAGACCGGCCCCCAGCATCACCCACGACATGTTGTAGACGCTGTAGTCGCGCGGCGGGTCGATCAGGCCGAACAGCGCCTCGTACATCCGCGAGTGCGACTCCTCGATGTGCGGCCCGACCGGAAACCCCGTGTGCTGGAGCCCGGCCGGCTCGATGACCTCGTCGGTGACGCATTTTGCGGCCGACGTACCGGTCACCCGTTCCAGGAGTTCGCCGAGGAGCAGGTAGTTGGTGTTGGAGTACACCCCGGGAGAGCCTCCTGGCTCACCGGAGGCGGGTGCCGACAGCCCCATCTTGATCAGCTCGGCCGGGCGGAACCGCGTGAACCGGTTGTCGTCCAGGCTCTCGGGGGAAATGTCCTGCAGCGAGGGGAATCCCCGGAAGGACGGGAACGCGTACGGGAGGTACTCGGCGATGCCACTGGTGTGGTTGAGCAGCATCCGAACGGTGACCCGGTCACCGCGTCCGCCCGGCACCAGCCGCGGCAGGTAGCGGCGGATCGGCGCGTCGAGCTGAACCAGTCCTTTCTCGACCTGTCGCAGGACGGCGGCGGCGGTGAAGGTCTTCGTCACACTGCCGACGCGATGCCGCATGTCGGGACTGACGGGACGACCGGTCTCGACATCGGCGACCCCGGCGGCGCCGCGCCAGGTCTGGTCGGCGTCGCGCACCTCGGCATACACACCAGGCATCCCGGCGCGGTGTAGACCGTCCATCGCGGACTGGAGCGCGGCGGGATCGAGGCTCGCGCGGTCGGAGATCGTCGCGGACATCGCCGCATCACCCGGCCAGGGCGCGGCGCAGAACCGCACCGAGTTCGGCGATCTGCCGCTGTGATACCTCGGCGGACAGCAGTGCCTGCGAGCCGTGGAACGTGCCGGCCCACTGGTGCAGCTCGACCGACACGCCCGACTGCAGCAGGCGCACCGCGTAGGCGATGTCCTCGTCGCGGTTCGGGCAGAGCTCCGCGGTGGCGATGTAGGCGGGTGGCAGGCCGGACAGATCGGTGGCCCGCGCCGGTGCGGCGTAGGGCGAGGCGGGCGCGCCGCCAAGATAGTGCCCCCACGCGGCGGTGACCTTGTCGCGGGTCATCCAGGGCGTGTCCGTGAAATGCCGCGCCGACCACGTCTCCTGCCGGTCGTCGAGACCGGGCTGGTTCAGCAACTGGAAACGGATCGACGGCCCCTGCTCGTCGCGCGACCGCAACGCCAGCCCGGTCGCGAGCCCACCGCCGGCGCTGTGACCGCCGACCGCGATGCGCTCCGGGTCGACGCCGAGTTCCGCTGAGTGCTCGGCTGTCCAGGCCAGCACGGCGTAGGCGTCGTCCAGGGCCGCCGGGAACCGGTGCTCGGGGGCCAGGCGATAGCCCACCGACACCACCACCGCGCCGGAGCTCTCCGCGAGCCGGGCCGCCCACGGGTGCTCGGTGTCCACGTCACCCATGACCCATCCGCCGCCGTGCATCCAGACGAGGGCGCCCTGGGCCCGGTGCGGGCGATAGATCCGCACCGGCACGTCCGGCTCGGCGGGCACCATGCGGTCCTCGACCTCCATGTCCGAGAGGTCCGGTGCCGGCACCGCGGCGGCCAGCTTGCTGAGGCTCTCGCGCGCGGCGACCAGGTCGACCAGGTCGGCCTTGGGGAAGAACGGGATGAATGCTTCCAACTCGGGATCCATGTCGACCATCCTCCCGGCCACCACCGCCGAGATCATCCGCCACGCGTCGCGCATCGCGCTCCGGTCACGCACCGATCGTCGCTATCCTCTGGTCATGGAGGCACTGGCCAAGCGGCTGTCGAACCTGGATTCGGAAGCCGAGGGCGTGGTCCGCGTCGTGATGTTCTACGACACGCTGATGCGCCGGCGCGTGGATCTCCCGGCGCTCGCCCGAGCCTCGGCCGGGCTCGCCGAGTGCGTGGCCGGGATTCGGCTCCACGGCACGGGCCGTGTGATCCGCATGGCACCGGACGGCAGGGAGGCGCCCGATCCGCCGACACCCGCGTCCATCACAGCGCCGATCACCCTCGACGACGAGGAGATCGGCACGGTCTGGCTGGAACGCCCCGGCCCATCCGGCAGCCCGCTCGACGAAGCACTGCTGGACCGCCTCGCCATCGCCGCCGCGGCGGTCGTCGAGCGGTACGGCCCGGCCCGCACCACCATGGCCGACCCCGCCCTCGTCGAACTGGTGATCAGCGCCGACAGCGACGAGGCGGCCAGAGCCCGCGCGCTACGGCTCCTGGGTTTCGGCGCGGACCTGCCGATCCGCGTCATCGCCGTACGGTCGCCGCGCCCGCTCGACCAGGTCGGCGGCCTCATCTGCCCGGCCCACCCGGTGAAGGCGGCGCCGCTCGCCGACGTGGGCGTCATCCTGGCCACAACCGTTGACGCGACACGGTTTCCGGCAGGCGTGCGCGCGGGGATCGGCGCCGCCGACAGTCCCGCCCGATCCTGGCGCGAAGCCCACACCGCCCTCCGCTTCACCACCCCACGCCAGCCGGTCGTCCACTATGCCGGGCTGGGCGCGTTGGCGTTGCTCGCACAGGTGCCCGAGGACACCGCACGGGACAACGTCGACGTGGCCGCGATAGCCAGAACGGCCAGCAACCCGGCCGACCTCGAGACGTTGGACGCCTACTGCACCACCGGTTCCCTACGCCGGGCAGCCGAACTTCTCCACCTGCACCACAGCAGCATCGCCCGCCGGCTCGAACAGCTCGGCAAGACCCTGGGCTTCGAGCTCACCGAGCCCACCGGACTGGTCCGCGTCCGACTCGCCCTCACCGCGTGGCGACTACTCGACGACTGACCCGAGCGCGGAACTGGCCGGAGCACACACGGTTTGGCCTCCGGCCCCCGTTTTCCAGCCTAGTGGCAGGCACCGACAGTTCCGGCCCCCCACCAGCGACTGGCGAACAGTTCACCCGATCAACCCGAGCGAAAGTCCCACTCGTGCTCCCAGGGGTCGGCAAAGTCGTTCGTCCTGGTCACGTGCCGTCTCGGGTGTGCTGATTAGGCGCGTTTGCCACCTGGCCGGCGTGGTGAACGCGCCTAATCAGCACGCCGGAGGTGGAGGAGCTGGCCAGCCGGCCACGATCGTGGATCGTCGACACCGCTTGGGTCAGGCCTGGTAGTGCACGTGTCCGTTCAGTGCGGGCCCGTCGGGCGCGCCGCAGCGTTGCGTGAAGCTGGCCTCCAACGCCACCAGCCGCCCGGAGAGGTCTCGTTCGATGCGGTCGACGGTGAACTCGGCGTAGTCGTCGATGCAGCCGAGGCCACGAGAGATGACCAGGATGCCGGGACTGCTGGCCGGGCCGTAGAGCTGGTTGCGTACGTCCTGATAGGTGCCCACGGCCAGCCGTGCGCGGTTCGGCCCGTTCAGCTCGACCCGGATGTCGTCGAGGCCCTTCATGGCATCGATCTTGACGACGTTCTGGTACTCCCAGACCATGATCTCGCTGTCCGGTGAGATCCACTCGGCGGTTCGTCCGTTGACCGGATGTGCCCCTACCTCGGCCTTGACCGTGACGGTGGCGCCCGGCGGATCGCTCGGCGTCCCGGCGGCCGCCCCCGCTCCGCCAACCACGGCCCCGATCAGCACGGCCGCCGCGACGGTGGCACGCATCAGTGCACGCATGACTTCCTCCCCAGTAGTCGCGGCCCGCAGCGTAGCGGGTCGAAACGCGGTCCCGCTGGCAAACGGATCACCCCAGGCTCGTCAGTGCCGCGCGTACCCGCTCCACCGCGGCGGGTCCGGTCGAGGCGTGTGGGGACAACCTCACCTGGTCCGAGCGCACGGTGGCCGTCACTTCCGCATCGGCGAGTGCGGCCGCCACGTGCTCGATCGGTTGGCCGGGCACGCGGAACGCCAGGATGCCGGCGCGGCGGTCGGTCGCGGACACGATCTCGGCGCCGGCCAGCCGTAGCACCTCGTCCAGTTCGGCCACCCGGTCGGCGATGCGGCGGGAGACGACCGCGGGCCCGATCTCCTCGACCAGTTCCAGCGCCCGGGCCAGGGCGCCGGCGGTCACCGGGCTGAGGTTGCTCACCGACCAGGACTGGGCACCCGGCGCCAGCTCGTGGAGCTCGTCGTCGAACACCCCCGGGTCACGCACGCCCGTCCAGCCCGAGATCAGCGGCGCCATCCGCGCCAGCGCACGATCCGACAGCACCGCGAAGCCGGTCCCCCACCCCGCGCGTAACCACTTCTGCCCACCGCACACGAGCACATCGGCGACCTCCCACGGTTCGTCGACGACGCCGAGCCCCTGGATGGCGTCCACCACGAGCAGCCGGTCCCCCACGACCTCCCGCAACGCACCGAGATCCGCCCGGTAACCCGTGCGGAAGTCGACGGCGCTCACCGAGACCACCGTCGTGTCCTGGGTCAGCGCGGCCGCGATCACCTCCGGGGTGACCCGCGGCGTGCGCAGCCAGCGAACGGTCAACCGGCCGGCCTGCTCGGCCCGCGCCCACGGATACGTGTTGGCCGGGAACTCCGCGGCCGAGACCAGCACCTCGCCGGCCGGGACGCTGAACGCCGCCTGGAACAGGCCCTGGCTCGTGTGTGGCAACAGAACCACCCGCTCGGCGACCGCCCCGCACAACCGCGCCACCGCCGCCCGGGCCCGGTCGTCACACCGCATCAGATCGTCCACCGTGGACATTCCCGCCGTCGCGACCCTGCCCAGCAGCGCCGCGCTCTCCTCGACCACCGCCCGCGACGGCGGCCCGACGCGTGCGAAGTCGAGGTATCCCGGCGACTCGCCGAACTGCTCGCGCCAGACGTCACCCGTCACTGAAACCCCGTCCGTTCCCTCGACAGCTAAGGACTACCTATGTAGAGTACGGCATATGGTCGCGAGCCCTCGGATGACGTTGCAGACCCAGCTGGTTCTGCGCGCTCTGCTCCAGCGACCCGCCAAGGAGCAGTACGGCCTGGAGCTGTGCGCGGAGACCGGGTTGCCCAGCGGGACCGTCTACCCCATCGTGGCGCGACTGGAACAGGTCGGCTGGCTGGAAAGCCGTTGGGAGGACCCCAACGAGCACATCACCCAGGGCCGGCCCCGCCGCCGGTACTACAAGCTGACCGACGACGGCGCGGAACGAGCGCGGGCCGCACTCTCCCGGGTGCGCCGGCCGGCGCGGATGTTCGACTTCGGCGTGACCGGGGAGCCCGCATGACCCACGCACTGGTGAGCGAGATCGCCGGGCTGTACCCACCGGACGACGCCCGTCAGATCGAACGCGCCTACACCTTTGCCGCGTACTGGCACCGGGGCCAGGTCCGGCGCAGCGGCGACCCCTACATCACCCACCCGGTGCTGGTCGCCGCCACCCTGGCCAGGATCGGCCTGGATTCCCGGATGGTGTGCGCGGGGCTCCTCCACGACGTCATCGAGGACACCACCTGTCCGCCCGACCGGCTCCGCGCGGAGTTCGGCGACGAGATCACCGCACTGGTACAGGGACTGCTCACGCTCGAGCAGGGTTCGCTGGACACAGCCGAACGCCGGCTGCTCATCCTCAAGCTGGCCGACCGGCTGCACAACATGCAGACCATCCGGTGGGTGCCCCGAGCCAAACAGGAGCGCAAGTCCCGGGAAACCCTGGAGATCCTGGTCCCACTGGCCGAACGACTCGGTCTGCACACGATCAAGGCACAGCTCGAGGACCTGTCCCTGGCCACGCTCTATCCCGACCGGTTCACCGTCCACAATGGTCGATCGAGCCGACTACGGGTGTCGCGCCGGGTGTTGGCGGTCTCGGTGGTGCTGCTGCCGTTGACGGCCCGAGCACGCTGGTTGGAGGAATGGACCGCCGAGCTGCACGCGCTGCCGGACCGCCGCGCCCGCACCCGGTTCACGCTGCAGGTACTCGCGGGGACGGTCCGGCTCGCGATCGTGTTACGTCAAACCGGATGACGGGAGCTGTGCCCGCAGTGCCGGCTTGTCGATCTTGCCGACAGGGTTGCGGGGCAGCCGTGGTACGACGTGGATCTCGGTCGGCAGCTTGTACTTCGCCAGCGAGGCGCCGCAGAAGTCCAGCAGGTCGCCGGAGTCCACTTCGGCCCGCAGGGACACGAAGGCCACGGGGACCTCGCCGAGGATCTGGTGGGCGGCGCCGATCACAGCGGCCTCGGCCACCGCCGGGTTCCGGTAGAGGACAGCCTCGATCTCCGAGGGGTAGATGTTCTCGCCACCGCGGATGATCATGTCCTTGATCCGGTCCACCAGCACGAGGTAGCCGTCCTCGTCGAACCGGCCGACGTCGCCGGTGTGCAGCCAGCCGTCCACAATGGTCTTCGCGGTGTCGGCGGGCCGGTTGAGGTAGCCGCGCATCACGTTCGGGCCGCGCACCACGACCTCGCCGACCTCGCCACGCGGGAGGAGCCGGCCAGAGTCGTCCATGATCGCGACGTCCTGCCCGGGGAGCGGCAGGCCGACCGTGCCGGGTTTACGTGGCCCGCCAACGGGGTTGAGCGTGGAGGCGCAGGTGCCCCCGACAGCCCGTAGCCCTCGACGATCGGGACCCCGAACCGTCGTTGGAAGCCGGTGATCAGGCCGGGCGGCATCGGGGCCGCGCCGCAGAGCGCGAACCGGATCGACGACAGGTCCGGTGTCTCGTTCTCGGGCCGGACCAGGAGCATCGCGTAGATCGCCGGCACACCGGAGAAGTACGTGGGCCGCACCCGTTCGACGATGCCGAAGAAGGTCTCGGGGTCGAAGCGGCCTGCGATGGTGGCGCGGGCGCCGGCACGCAGCGGCGCGAGGATGCTCACCACGATCCCGTTGACGTGGAACAGCGGCAGGATCAGCAGACTGTGGTCGTCGGCGGTCAGCCCGCTGGCGCCCGACGACATGGCGCACATGGCGTCCAGGTTCGCGTGGTCGAGCAGCACGCCCTTCGGCCGACCCGTCGTCCCGCTCGTGTAGATCACCAGGGCGAGCGCCTCGGTGTCGTCCCGCGGCTCTGACTCCGGTGTGCCGTCGACAGGCAGCGCGTCCGGGACGACGGCGCGCACCGGCAGCGCCTCGTCGTCGCTCACGAGCAACGTCGCGCCGGAGTCGGCGAGCTGGTACCGCACCTCCTCGTGCGTCAGGCCGGGGTTGATCGGGGTGACCGCGGCGCCGAGCCGCCAGGCCGCGAACAGGGTGACGACCAGTTCGATCCGGTTGGGCAGCATGGCCGCGACGATGTCGCCGGGCCGGACACCCCGTTCCGCGAACAGCTGGGCCGCGCCACGCACGCGGGCGGCGAAGTCGGTGTTGGTCAGCCGCAGCCGCTCATCAGCCAGGCAGGCACCGTCCGGGTCGAGCTGTGCACGGGCATCCGGCAGCGTTGCGAAATGCATGGGGCTCCTTAGTCGAGTTGTGTTGGCAGGGCGGCACAAGACTTCGTGAGGTCGCGGCTCGCGTGGAGAACGGTGCCGTCGGGGCGGACCACCGCCGTCGTGGCACGGCCGAGCCGGAGCCAGTCGTGCAGGGTGTCGCCGGGCTGGGTTTGGACCAGGACGGCGCCGCGTGCTTCGAGCCTGGTGCGGTGCGGCAGGTACGCGGGTGTCGACGTGACGACCGCGAACCTGCCGGCGGCCACGTCGTCGAAAACGCGCCCGTCCCCCAGGGTCGCGTTGGGACAGAGCGTGCCGGCCAGGCCGCGGCGCAGCCGTGGTCGCAGTACGAGGCTGGATCGGCGCAGCGCCGGGGTTTCACTGCTGAGCACCCGGTTCCTGAAGCCGGGGACCAGATGTAGCCGGGGCGCAAGGACGTGGCGGATGAGGTTGCCGAGGTCTCCACCCTCGGTCATCGCGTGGCCGATCAGCTTCGCCACGCGGATCAGGGCCCGCGCGTGCGGCTTGCGTTCGGTCTGGTAGGTGTCCAAAGCGGACTCGGGAAGCGAACCGTCGAACACACCGGCGAGCTTCCAGGCGAGGTTGGCCGCGTCTCGCAGGCCGGCGCCCATGCCCTGTCCGATGAACGGCGGGGTGAGGTGCGCTGCGTCGCCGAGGAGGAACACCCGCCGGTCGCGCCACCGGTCGACGACCTGGGCACGGAAGGTGTACTCGGCGACCCGGACCAGTTCCAGCTCGTCGACCGGGATGTGCTTTGTCCACGGTTCGATCAGCGGGTGCAGCGTGGTGATCTCCCGGTAGTTCTCGGCGGTCTCGCCGGCCGGGAGGCGGAACTCCCAGCGGTAGCGGCGCTCGCCGATCCGCATGAACGTGCCGGCACGGCCGGTGTCGCAGACCTGGTGCACGCCTTCCCACGCGCCGAGTGCGGCGTCGGTGGACACGTCCACGACCAGCCAGCGCTGCGCGAACCCGAGATCCCGCATGGTGGCGCCGATCGACGACCGCACCAGGCTGTTGGCGCCGTCGCAGCCGAGCACGTACCGTGCCTCCACTGAGGACGGTTCACCGGTGGTGCGGTCGGTGAACTCGACCCGCACCGAGCCACCGTCCTGGTCGATCGCGGTGACCTCCGTGTCGCCCCGCAGGGTGACCTCGGATGGCAGGTCCGCGCGCAGGAGGTGTTCCAGCTCCGGTTGGTCGAACATGTTGGCCTCGGGGAAGCCGTGCCGACCGTGCGTCGATCCTCGGCTGAACTCGGCCAGGACCCGCATGCGGGCATCGACCAGCCGCAACCCGTGACAGGGCCACGTGATCGCGGCGAACCGCTCCCCCAGGCCCATCCGGGCCAGGATGCGGTAGATCTCGTCGTCGAGGTGCACCGCCCGGGGCTGCGGGTAGACGGCCTCCCACCGGTCCAGCACCAGGCTCGCCACGCCGTGTCGGGCGAGGAGCCGCGCGGCGGTCAGCCCGGTCGGCCCGGCGCCGACGATGACGACCGGGATCATCCCGTCGCTCCGAACGCGACGGTCGCGTAGCAGGCGACCAGCCCGACACAGACCACCGCGGGAAGGAGTTCGGGCACCCGGTCCCGGTTGCGCATGTGGACGGTCAACGCACCGGCGAGCAGCGACAGCAACCCACCCGCGGCCAGCATGCCGAGCACCGGCACCGCGGCGCCGAGCGCCACCCCGGTCGCGCCGGCCACCTCCAGCCAGCCGATGCCGCGGTAGGCGGAGACGGAGAACCCGGACTTCGCGGCCAGCACACGCATCCGAGGCACGGCCAGGATCTTGGCCAGCCCGAGCACACCGAAGATCGCGGCGACGACAACGGTGAGAGCGATCATGGCCGCGCCCACCGCACGACCGTCCGTTGCCTGCCGAGGTCGATGACGCCGTCGTCGGTGGCCACCGACGCCTCGACCACGTCACCGTCGGCCAGGTACTTGGTGTTGCGGGCCTGGCCCTTGAAGAACAGCTTCCACTTCGTCGCCGCGGGCAGCAGCGACGCGATGACCTCCACCGGCTTCGGTGGGGCGCTGAGCGCGGTGCCGACCGGGGTGCCGGTGAGCAGGAGGTCACCGGGATCCAGGCGCTGGAACCGGGTCAGCGCCCGCAGCGCGTCGAGGGGCTGGTAGATCATGTCGGCGGCGGTCATGTCCTGGCGTGGTTCGCCGTTGACCCACAACCGCAACCGGAGATCCGTGAACCGCTCGATTTCGCCGGCGTCCAGCAGCACGAGCGCCGGCCCGGTCGGGGTGAACGTGGGGTACGACTTCGACTCGTAGAACTGGGTCTTCGGCAGCTGGAGGTCCCGTGCGGAGATGTCGTTGGTGACGACCAGACCCGCGATGTGGTCCGCCGTGATCTCGGCGCCCACGGGGACGGTCGCGCCGAGGACCAGGCCGATCTCCACCTCGTAGTCGAGCAGCCGGACGTGCGCGGGGCGGACCACGTCGTCGAACGGGCCGCTGATCGACCCGGACGCCTTGCGGAAGAACGTCAGCGGCACGGTTTCCGGGTTCATGCCGGCGTCGCGAACGTGGGAGACGAAGTTGGTCATCTGGGCCACGACCCGGCACGGCGCGGTGACCGGCGAGACCAGCTCCAGCGACTCGACGGGCACCGGGTCCCCCGCCGCCGCGTCGATCGCCTGGCGGTCGGCGAGCAGCTGGGCGGTGGTCTCGGCTGCGGTGTCGACGCGCACGGCACCCGCGGAGGTGTGGACCCACCAGGCGTCGGCGGTGCGGAGGATGGACGTACTCATGACGAGGCTACTTTCAGCAGGCCGCGCAGGCGGTGGAGGTCGAACTCGTTGTCGTCACGCAGGGCGGCGAACACCCCGCGCAGTTCACGCAGGGACTCCCGGCCAGGGGCGATGCCCATGAAGTCCTTTGTGGCCGGTGGCCCCCACTGGGCGAGACCGGAGGCGGTCATGGGCGCCCAGCCGGGTTCGAGCGTGCAGTCGAACAGGTCGCCGTCGGTGAAGTGCTCGACCAGGAACCCGTCCGGGTCGCGCCAGTAGTCGAAGATCTGGCTCCCCTGGATGTGCCGGCCGATCCCCCACGACCGGTGGTAGCCGGCGTCCAGCAGATGTTCTCCGCCTGCGGCCAGCGCGTCGAAGTCGGCGACCTGGTACGCGGAGTGCACGTACCGGTTGGTCGGGCCCAGCGTCATGGCCAGCGTGTGGTGGTCGGTGGGGGTGCTGCCCCGATCGCAGCGGATGAAGCTCATCACGGGTCCACGCGCCCGCTGTCCGGAGTGGAACAGGAAGTCGCTGACGATCAGTCCCAGGTGTGCCAGGTACCAGTCCAAAGTGGCCCGGTAGGTGGTCGTCTGGAGCACCACGTGTCCCAGCCGCTGCACCTTCGCCGGCTCGCGGGGCGGTCGTTGCGTGGCGTTGGTGCGGGCGAGATCGTGTCCGGCGTTCAGCACGAGCGGTTCCTGCGGTGGCAGCGCAGGCAGGCGGTGCGTGTCCGACACCACCCGCACGCGCAGCCCGCTCGGATCGGTCAGGTCGACGGCGACCCCGCCGAGGCTCTCCGGCAGTGCGGCGACCGTCCGGCCGGTGGCGTTCGCCAGGCGCAGCACGTCGTTCGCGTCGGCGGCCAGGAATGCCGGACCGAGGAACCGGGACCGCGAGCCGCGGCGAATCAGTACACACGGCGCACCCGGATCGGTACCCCTGAGCTGCAACTCGTCGGACGTACGCAACGAGGTCTCGAAGCCGAAGGCGTGCGCGAACACCTCGGCGCGCCGCAGGTCCGGCTTCTCGAACTCCAGCCACGCCACGTCGTGCACCTTGACGATCGGGTTGGTCACTCTCCCGGGGTGCTCGCCACGCAGGGCGCCCTGCTCGCTGTGCAAACCCGCATGAGGGTCCCGGCGGTTCGCCATTGACGACTCCCTTCACGTACTGATGACATCATCAGTTACGATCAGTTCGTCAGTCAAGTGGTTCTGATGATTTCATCACCTTTGATGGTCGCGGTAGTCTGTGGCCATGGCTGTCACTCGCATGGATCGGCGCAAGGCCCGCACCCGACAGAAGCTGGTCGACGCGGCCCGTGTGTTTCTGGCGAGCGACACGCACTCCACCGCGAGCATCCAGGACATCACCGATGCGGCGGACGTCGGTTTCGGCTCGTTCTACAACCACTTCTCCAGCAAGTCGGAGCTGTTCGAGGCGGCCGTGTCGGAGGTGCTGGAGGAACTCGGCCAACTCCTCGACGAGCTGAGCAGCGACGTCGACGACCCGGCCGTCGCGTTCGGACAGTCGGTGCGGTTGACCGTGCGCCTCGCCGTGGCACGGCCGGAGACCGCGCAGGTGCTCGTGCGGCACGGGATGGCCTACATCGACGCCGAGGACGGGCTTGCGCCACGAGCCCTGCGGGACATCGAGGCCGGGGCCGAGTCGGGCCGCTTCCACGTCAGCGACCCGAAGCTCGCGCTCGCGATCACCGCAGGCGCGCTGCTCGCCGTCCTGCACGTGTCGCTGGTCGACCCGGACAGCGTCACCGACGCGACCTGTGACGAGACGGCCGAGCAGCTGCTGCGCATGCTCGGCCTCCCGCTCGACGAGGCACGCGCGCTGGCGACGACACCGCTGCCCGAGGTCCCGGCCGTCGACCAGGTGTGACACGTGTGGGTCAGGCGGGAAGCTCGTCGATGCTGGCCGGCTCGTGCTGCTCGACCCCGTTGTAGCCGTGCCGGAAACCGCTCGACTGCGCGTACGCGGCGCGGCGGGACCGCATGATCGACCCAAGTGGACGGTGGGCGTCGAGCGCGTGCCAGGGGTTGAACGAAAGCACGTCGTCGGCGTAGCGGCGCCGGGCGTCGCTGTAGGCGTCCTGGGCCGGCAGGTGCACCGTCGCCACGACCTCGTGCGGGGACAGTTCCTCTGGCCACAGCACGGACGCGTCCTCGACCGGCATCTTGTCGATGTCGACGCACAGCTGGGCCCGCAGGTCGTACTCCGCGTCGTTGCCGGCGAAGAAGTCGACGACGAGGTCACGCAACGCGGACTCGCCGGCCTTCCTGCCGACCGGTTGGCCGGTCAGCAGACGCACGTTCGACGAGCTGGGCGCGGCCGAGATCTTGGCGACGTGCTCCCCGTAGCGCAGCGCGGCCATGGAGTGGAACGTCTCGCCGAGGATGTGGTTGTTGGCGGCGGCCAGCGTCTCGATCTTCGGGGAGATCGGGCGTCCGGCACGCGCCAGCACACGGGCGGCCACGCGGGCGCCCAGGCCGGCGAGCTGGAGCTGCTGGTCACGCTGGCGTGGCAGCTGCTCGAGCAGCTTCTGCAGTTTGGCGTAGGTACCGATGGTCCCGAACGGCAGCGTGGGATGGTTGACCAGGAGGAAGTCCTGGGTCGTGAACCCGTCGTCGACCGCGCGGGGACCGGGCGCGCCGAGCACCTTGATCGCGAACCCGCGCTGGGTGGGCACCTGGTCGGAACGCAGGTCGCCTGGTGCGGTCGAGAAACGGACGATCACCGGGTAGGTGCGTGGCTGCGCGAACAGCCCCTGGGCGAGGTGCTCGGGCAGATTCGGCCGCACCCGCAGCTCGCCGGCGAGCACCCCGTGGCTCTTGGCGTGGGCGTCGCGTAGACCGTGCCGGTGCTTGGCAGCGACCTCCTCGTTGGCGTGCCGCATCGCCGCGACGACCTGGCGGGTCAGCTCCTCCTCGTTCGGAAACGGCTGCTCGAGGTCCGGCCGGTACCGGACGTAGTCGACTGTGGACATTGATGACCTCCGGGTCAGCTGCTGAGCCAGCGGATCGCGGAGAGGCTCGGCATGAAGAAGTACTCGCCACCCCGCAGGGTGTTGAAGCTCTGGATGCCGTGCACTCGGCGTGGGGGTGTGCCGGGCACGGTGAAGTAGGCGCCCTTGTCCTGCAGGGAGATCAGCGGGTCCTTCTCCTTGCCCAACCCCATGAAGCTACCGGAGTTGACCCACTCGCTCTGCAGGAACTCGACGTTGTCGATCGCACGTGCGCCCAGTGCGATGAAGTCAAGGCCGCGGTCCTTGCCGTCGTCGGCGAGCGCGGTCGTCGGTTCGCCGAAGGACGTGCTGCGGCGGATGATCCGCCGGATGTTGACGTCGGACAGGACCTCCAGCTTCGAGTTCCGCGGGTTCATCCTGCGGATGTGCGACCCCAACGGGGTTTTCAGCCCGCGCGGGTCGTCGGCGTAGTCGAAGTCGTTGACGCGGTTCGGATCCGCTCCGATCGCCGGGTCGTCCTCGGTCGGTGTCAACGCCAGCGGCGCCCCGCTGCGCCAGCGGCCGACGAGCTTGGCCGCGAGCAGCTCCCGCTCCTGTTCGGTTCGCCCGTTGTCCCTCAGGTACCGGTTGAACGCGGCGACGTGCGAGTGGTACTTACGGAACACGACGTAGGTTCCGTTGTGGCCGAGCACATCGGGAGCCGGCATCGCGAGCGGGTGGCCCGTCTCGCTCGAACAGCCGAGGACGAACTCGCCCGCCTTGATCGGCCGTCCGTCCCCGGGCAGCGGCTCGGCGCCGCTGCCCGCGACCACCGGCTGGGAGAACCCGTCCCGGTAGCCGAACACGTTGAACCCGGTCGCGCCGAAGTCCTGGTGCGACACCAGCCGGACCCCGGTCAGGCCACGCAACCGCAGCTCGTAGTTGGCGACCTCACGCCGCCAGTCGTTCTCGTTCTCGGCGTAGACACTGATCGCGAGATGCACGGCGGGAGTGCCGAACGGGGCCTCCCAGTGCGTCGGCGCGTTGGGGCCGGTGTCGCGCAACCGCTCGGCACGCGCGGCCATCCCGGCGCGGAAGTTCGCCGGGAAGGACACCAGCGACGCGGGCGGCACGCCGAGTGCCACGAGGCCGCGGTAGCTGATGGCCAGCGCCATCCAGGACGGCTGGGGTACGTCCCAGTGGGCCGCGGAGGTGACGCGCGGGACCAGGCGCCGCAGCAGTTCCTTGCCCGCGGCCGCCTCGACGATCTCGATGATCGCGTGCGTGCCGAAGTACGGCTCCGGACGCGCACGCAACACCGCTGCCTGGATGTCGTCCAGTTCGAGGGTCGGACGCCGCAGCAGGCGTCGGAACACGTCCATGGCCGTCAGTTCAGGTTGCCGAGGAAGCGCCGCACCTCGACGTCCTGCCGCTTGAGCCGGTTCGCCTCGGAGACCGTGATGTTCGGGTGCGACACGAACCACGCCTCAGCCGGGACCTGGTACTGGACGATGAAGTCCTTCACGTCCGGTGACGCGATGCCCGGCCAGCCCTCGACGTTGCCGAACAGGTAGTCCATGAACTCGGGGATCTTGGTGGCGAAGTCGTCGATGTAGGGGTCCCACTCGCCGTCGTAGGCCGTCGCGAACAGCAGCTTCGTGTCGTTCTCCAGGAACACGAACCGCATGTTGTGCAGCGTGCCGACCTGACCGGCGCCCGCGAGGTTCCCGCCGACCAGCTTGAAGAACCTCCGCAGCCGCTCCGCACCCTTCGGCGTCAACGGCAGGATGGCCGTCAGCTCCGACACCTCACCGCTCTTCGCGCCGACCCGGCCCGCGTTCGTCACGGCGTGCTCGGCGAAGTCCTCCTTGTCGGCCAGGAACTCCGCGATCCGCAGCTTGAGCGCGATCTTCGCGTCGGTCAACACCGTGTCGATCTTCTCCCGGACCGTGGCGGGGAACCCCTGGAACCTCGTCTGCAGATCCTGATCACTCATCACATGCCTCCTCAGCACAGCGGCCCGAGCCACCTCGAACCGACGATCTCATCACAATTGATGATTTCATCATTAACGAGGGCGTGCAAGTAGAGCCCGGTCACAAGGAGTAGATGTCCGCGCGGTCGTGATCACAAGCAGTGACACTCAGGGGTGCTCACCACTCACCGCACGTGAGGCGAGGCGCTACTGCGGGCCGATGGTCAGCGGCAGGTTGAACGAGTAACGCGACGCCCGGTAGACGTGCCAGCCGTGCTCGACCACGCGGCCGGTGTCGTCGTACGTGGTGCGCTGCATCGTCAACAGCGCCGCCCCCGGCTTCTCGTCGAGCAGTTCGGCGTCCTCCTCGGTGGCCAGCCGGGCGCCGATGTTCTGCTGAGCGGCGTGCAACCGGACCCCCGCGGAGCGCAGCAGCTGGTACAGGCCCTTCTCGCGCAACTCGTCATCGGTCGGGTCGATGACGCCGTCGGGGAGGTAGTTGTTCATCACCGCGAGCGGCTCGCCGTCGCTCGAGCGCACCCGCTTGAGCCGCCGGACACGCGTGAGCCCGGGCGCCTCGAGCAGGTCGGCCACGTCGACGTCGGCGTCCTCCACCTGGTTGAGGAGGACGACGGACTCCGGCTTGCCGCCGAGGTCGGCGAGGTCGTCGAACAGGCTGGAAAGGCGAATCGGCCGGGAGACCTTGGTGCGGACGACCTGGGTGCCGACACCGCGCCTGCGCACGAGCAGCCCCTGGTTGACCAGGCTCTGGATCGCCTGGCGGATGGTGGGGCGCGACATCCGCAGGCTGGCCGCGAGATCCACCTCGTTGTCCAGCCGCGCGCCCGCCGGCAGCCTGCCGTCCTCGATCGCGGCATGCAGCTGCTTCGCGACCTGGAAGTACATCGGCTCAGGGCTGCCCGGATCCACCACGATCTCGCGGGCGGGATCCCAGCTGGTGCTCATCTGGCGCAGCTTACCGGGCTCAACGACTAATGACCTAATGTCCATATGTCTTGACAAAGTATACAACTGGTGGAACTGTCGGAGGAGCAGATTCGTTCAGGGAGGACACCGATGACACCCCTGTGCCGACCTCGCGGCTCCCAACCGCACCTAAGGGGAACGGGACGCAACCCAGCCACCGGCACGTGCCGAACTGGACGGTGCCGGCCAACGTGACCACAAGGGTTAATTCCGGGGAGGCGGGACAGTCTGCACCCTTCGACGTCATCACGATGGGGCGGATCGGGGTGGACATCTACCCGTTGCAGACCGGCGTCGGCCTGGAGGACGTCACGTCGTTCGGCAAGTACCTCGGCGGCAGCGCGACCAACGTCGCCGTGGCCGCCGCCCGGCACGGCCGGACCACCGCCGTGATCACCAAGACGGGCGCCGACCCGTTCGGCCGTTTCATCCACCGGGCGCTGACGGGCTACGGCGTGGACGACCGGTTCGTCGGCACCTCGGAGGGCCTGCCGACCCCGGTGACGTTCTGCGAGATCTTCCCGCCGGACGACTTCCCGCTCTACTTCTACCGCTTCCCGAAGGCACCCGACCTGGACATCGCGACCGAGGAGCTGGACGTCGACGCCATCCGGGCGGCGAAGATCTTCTGGGTGACCGTCACCGGCCTGTCCCAGGAGCCGAGCCGGGCGGCGACGCTCGCCGCGCTGGAGGCCCGGGGACGCCGTGGGATCACCGTGCTGGACCTGGACTACCGGCCGATGTTCTGGGAGTCCCGCGAGCAGGCTCGCGAGTGGGTCCACAAAGCACTCGACCACGTGACCGTCGCCGTCGGCAACCTCGACGAGGCCGACACCGCGGTGGGCACCCGCGAGCCGCGAGAGGCGGCGAAGGCGTTGCGGGACAGGGGAATCGGGCTCGCCATCGTCAAGCAGGGACCGAAGGGCGTGCTGGCGGTGGACGACTCCGGTGAGGTCGAGGTGCCGCCCGTGCCGGTCGAGGTGGTCAACGGGCTCGGCGCGGGGGACGCGTTCGGCGGCGCGCTGTGCCACGGGTTGCTGTCCGGATGGGACACCGAGCGGATCATGCGGTTCGCCAACGCGGCCGGGGCGATCGTGGCCGGGGAACTGGCCTGCTCTGACGCCATGCCCACGGAGGAACAGGTACTGCGCAGACTGGGAGAGGCACAGGGTGTCTGACACGGTCCGGCGACTCGTCGCCAAAAGAGTGCGCGATCCGGAGGCGGTCACCGAGGCGGCCGCGAACCGGGTGCGGGCGAAGTCGCCGTTCAACGACAAGGGCAAGACGATGATCATCGCCGCGGACCATCCGGCCCGCGGCGCGAACGCCGTCGGCGGAGACCCCCTGGCCATGGCCGACCGCGGTGAGCTGCTCGACCGGCTCTGCGTAGCGCTGGCCCGCCCCGGGGTGACCGGGGTGCTGGCGACCGCGGACATCATCGACGACCTGCTGCTCCTCGGCGCGCTCGACGGCAAGACCGTGTTCGGCTCGATGAACCGCACCGGGCTCGCGGGTTCGGCGTTCGAGATCGACGACCGGTTCGCCTGCTACGACGCGGAAGCCATCGCACGCATGGGTTTCGACGGCGGCAAGATGCTCACCCGCATCGCGCTCTCCGACCCCGCCACGCCGCGTGTGCTGGAGAACTCCGCGAAGGCCGTCAACGAGCTGGCCGAGCGTAGGCTGATCGCGATGGTCGAGCCGTTCCTGTCGCACTGGGTGGAGGGGCGGTTGCGCAACGACCTCTCCCCCGAGGCGGTGATCAAGTCCATCACGATCGCCTCCGGGCTGGGCCGCACCTCGGCCTACACGTGGCTCAAGCTGCCCGTGGTGGCGGACATGGAGCGCGTGCTCGCCTCCTCGACGCTGCCGGCGGTCCTGCTCGGCGGCGAGGTGAAGGACGCCGACGCCGCGTTCGCCGCCTGGCAGAAGGCGCTGTCACTGCCGACCGTGCAGGGCCTCGTGGTGGGGCGGTCGTTGCTGTACCCGCACGACGGGGACGTCGCCAAGGCGGTCGACACGGCGGTGGGGCTGCTGTGACGCTCTACCGACCGGCGGGCAGCACCGCGGAGGGGCCGTTCGATCTCGTCGTCACGCCGGAGTCCGCGGGCTGGGGCTTCTCCGGGCTGCGCGTGCTCACGCTCGACGGCAGCCTTGAAGTGTCCACAGGGGACAGCGAGACCCTGGTCCTGCCGTTGTCCGGTAGCTGCGCGGTCGAGGTCGACGGCGAGACGTTCCAGCTCGCCGGCCGCGCCGACGTTTTCGACGGGATCACCGATTTCGCCTACCTGCCACGGGATGCGGTGGTGACGATCACCGGCACGGGCCGGTTCGCGTTGCCTTCCGCGAAGACCGGGAAGCGCCTGCCCGCCCGCTACGGCCCGGCGGAGAACGTGCCGCTGGAGCTGCGTGGCGCGGGCAACTGCAGCCGCCAGGTCCACAACTACTGCCTGCCGCACACCTTCGACGCCGACCAGCTGCTGGTGTGCGAGGTCCTCACCCCGGGCGGCAACTGGTCGTCCTACCCGCCGCACAAGCACGACGAGGCGCGCGACGGTGAGAGCGAGCTGGAAGAGATCTACTATTTCGAGGTCGCGGGTGGCGGCATGGGCTACCAACGTGTCTACGGCACCGAGCAACGTCCGATCGACGTGCTCGCCGAGGTCCGCGGCGGCGACGTCGTGCTCATCCCGCACGGCTGGCACGGCCCGTCCATGGCGGTCCCCGGCTACGACCTGTACTACCTCAACGTCATGGCCGGCCCCGGCCAGGAGCGCGCCTGGCTGATCTGCGACGACCCCGCCCACGGCTGGGTCCGCCAGACCTGGGAGTCCCAGGACGTCGATCCCCGCCTGCCCCTTGGGAGAAAGCAATGAGGCTGACTACCGCACAGGCTCTCGTCAAGTTCCTGGCCAACCAGTACTCCGAACGCGACGGCGTCGAACAGCGCCTGATCCCCGGGGTGTGGGGGATCTTCGGGCACGGCAACGTCGCCGGACTCGGACAGGCACTCCTGCAGTACCCGCGCGAGATGCCGTACTACCTCGCACGCAACGAGCAGGGCCAGGTCCACGCCGCGGCCGCGTTCGCCAAGATGCGTAACCGGCTGCAGGCCTTCGCCGCTACCGCGTCCACCGGTCCCGGCTCGACGAACATGGTCACCGGCGCCGCCCTGGCCACCACCAACCGGCTTCCGGTGCTGCTGCTGCCGAGCGACATGTTCGCCTCCCGCGTGCCGGACCCCGTGCTGCAGCAGCTAGAGGACACCCGCGGCGGCGACGTCAGCGTGAACGACGCGTTCCGTCCGGTTTCGAAGTACTTCGACCGGATCTCCCGGCCCGAGCAGCTGATCCCGGCCGCGCTGGCGGCGATGCGGGTGCTGACCGACCCGGTCGAGACCGGAGCCGTGACGTTGAGCCTGCCGCAGGACGTGCAGGCCGAGGCCTACGACTGGCCAGAGGACTTCTTCCGGCACCGGGTTTGGCGCGTGGGCCGCCCGGTGCCGGAAGTGCCCGCGCTCGACCGGGTCGTCGCGCTCCTGCGGAACGCGAAGAACCCGCTGATCGTCGCGGGCGGCGGGGTCGTCTACTCCGAGGCGGAGCATGAGCTGCGTGCGTTCGCCGAGGCCACCGGCATCCCGGTCGCCGACACACACGCCGGCAAGGGCGCGGTCCCGTGGGACCACCCGTCCGCGGTGGGCGGCCTGGGCTCCACCGGCACCTCCGCCGCGAACGCCCTCGCCGCCGACGCCGACGTCGTGCTCGGCATCGGCACCCGCTACAGCGACTTCACCACCGCCAGCCACACCATCTTCGGTAGCCCCACGTTCGTGAACCTCAACGTGGCCCGGTTGGACGCCGCGAAGCACTCGGCGGAGATGCTGCTCGCGGACGCGAAGCTCGGTATCCAGGCCCTTCACGAGAGACTCCAGGGCTGGCAGGTGGCCGACGACTACCGCGCTCGCGTGCGGACGCTGGCGGAGGACTGGAACCGCAAGGCAGACGCGTGCTTCCACCTCGGCCATGGCCCGCTCCCCGCGCAGACCGAGATCCTGGGCGCGCTCAACGAGACCCTGGACGACCGCGACGTGGTGATCAACGCCGCCGGATCCATGCCGGGCGACCTCCAGATGCTCTGGCGTGCACGGGATCCCAAGGCCTACAACGTCGAGTACGCGTACTCCTGCATGGGGTACGAGGTCGCCGCCGGGGTCGGCACGAAACTGGCGGCGCCCGACCGCGAGGTCGTGGTGCTCGTCGGCGACGGCTCGTACCTGATGATGGCGCAGGAGATCGTCACGATGGTCGCCGAGGGCCTCAAGGTGATCATCGTCATCGTGCAGAACCACGGGTTCGCCTCCATCGGCGCCCTGTCGGAATCCCTTGGTTCGCAACGGTTCGGCACCCAGTACCGGTACCGCGACGACGAGACGGGCCAGCTCGACGGCACGAGGCTGCCGGTCGACCTGGCCGCGAACGCGGAAAGCCTCGGCGCCACCGTGCTCCGGGCATCCACAGTGGACGAGTTCCGGGACGCGATCGTCGAGGCCAAGCAGAACACCACGACCACCGTCGTGCACGTCGAAACCGACCTGTTCGGCCCGAACCCGCCCGGCTCCGCCTGGTGGGACGTGCCGGTCTCCGAGGTGTCCGAACTCGACTCCACCCGCAAGGCCTTCGAGAACTACTCCGCGAGCAAGCGGAACCAGAAGCACTACCTCTAGGAGCTGTGGCGTGTACACCATCGAACACTGGATCAACGGCGTCGCCACCCCGGCGGGCTCCACCCGTACCGCGCCCGTCTACAACCCGGCCACCGGGCAGGAACAGGCCCGCGTCCTGCTCGCCGAAGCCTCCGATGTGGACACCGCCGTCGCGGCCGCGGCCAAGGCGTTCGAGTCATGGGGCAACTCGTCGCTGTCCCAGCGCACCAAGGTCATGTTCGCCTTCCGCGAGTTGCTCGTGCGCCACGAGGACGAGCTGGCGCGGATCATCTCCAGCGAGCACGGCAAGGTCATCGACGACGCCCGCGGCGAGATCGTGCGCGGCCGCGAGGTCGTGGAGTACGCGTGCGGCATCGCCGACGCGCTCAAGGGCAGCTTCTCCGACCAGGTCTCCCGCGACGTTGACGTGCACAACTTCCGGCAGCCACTCGGCGTGGTCGCGGGCATCACCCCGTTCAACTTCCCGATCATGGTGCCGCTGTGGATGCACCCGATCGCCATCGCCACCGGCAACACGTTCGTGCTCAAGCCAAGCGAGCGCGACCCGTCCGCCTCGCGCCTGGTCGCCGAGCTCTACGCCGAGGCCGGGCTGCCCGACGGCGTGTTCAACGTGGTCAACGGCGACAAGGTCGCGGTCGACGCGATCCTCGACCACCCCGACATCACGGCGGTGTCGTTCGTCGGCTCCACCCCCATCGCCCGCCATGTCCACGAACGCGCCACGGCGTCCGGCAAGCGCGTGCAGGCGCTCGGCGGCGCGAAGAACCACGCCGTCGTGCTCCCCGACGCCGACCTGGAGTTCGCCGCGAACCACCTCACCGCGGCCGCGTTCGGCTCAGCGGGCCAGCGCTGCATGGCGATCTCCGTCGGCGTCGCGGTCGGCGCGGCCGGGGACCGGCTCGTCGAGATCCTGGCCCGCAAGGCGAACGAGGTCAAGGTCGGCCCCGGCGACGACGCCACCAGCGACATGGGCCCGGTCGTCACCGAGGCCGCGCGCCAACGCGTCGTCGCCTCCGTGGCCTCCGGCGCCGAGCAGGGCGCCACGGTCGTGGTCGACGGCCGTGGACTCGAGGTCGCCGGCCACGAGGACGGCTTCTTCGTCGGACCGTCCCTTCTGGACCACGTCACCGCCGAGATGGACGCCTACCGCGAGGAGATCTTCGGCCCCGTCCTGGCCGTCGTCCGCGCCGACACCGTCGACGAGGCCATCGCGATCATCAACGCCAACCCGTACGGCAACGGCACCGCCATCTTCACCGCCAGCGGTGAGGCCGCCCGCAAGTTCCAACGCGAGGTCAAGGTCGGCATGATCGGCGTCAACGTGCCCATCCCGGTCCCGATGTCCTACTACTCCTTCGGCGGCTGGAAGGACTCCCTCATCGGCGACTCCCCCATCCACGGCCCGGACGGCGTCCGCTTCTACACCCGCGCCAAGGTGGTCACCACCCGCTGGCCCCACACCGAGGCCGCGTTCAACTTCCCTGTATCCAACTAGTGTCCATCACGTCACAGAGCTGGGAGCGGCCTTCGCAGGGATGATGGGGTGGACCGTTCTCCCAGATCGACGGCACACGCGAAGTGAGGCACAGTGGAACTCGTCTACCCGCCGGTCATCGGTGCGTGCAAGATCCTCTTTCGGGCACTGGACATGAAACTGGACCTGCAGGGCACCGAACACATCCCGACCACCGGCGGGGCTGTGCTCGCCTGCACACACGTCAGCTACCTGGACTTCATCTTCTGCGGGCTGGCGGGGCTGCCGGCCAAGCGCAAGACGCGGTTCATGGCCAAGCAGCAGGTCTTCGCCAACCGGATCGCGGGCCCGCTGATGCGGGGCATGCGTCACATCTCGGTCGACCGTTCGGCCGGCCAAGCCTCCTACCAGGAGGCGGTGGCGGCGCTGCGTGCCGGCGAGGTGGTCGGGGTGTTTCCCGAGGCGACGATCAGCCGGTCCTTCACCGTGAAGCAGATCAAGACCGGTGCGGTGCGGATGGCCGCGGAGTCCGGCACGCCGGTCATCCCGGTCACGGTGTGGGGCAGCCAGCGACTCTGGACCAAGGGACGACCCAAGAATCTCACCCAGCGTCACGTGCCGATCCTGATCCGGGTCGGCGAGCCCTTCCAGCCGTCCCCGCAGGACGACCCCGAGGTGCTCACGGCCGACCTGCGCGCCAGGATGTCCGCGCTCCTGGACGCGGCGCAGCGGGACTACCCCGAGACGGCCGACGAGAACCCGTTCTGGTTGCCGGCCCACCTCGGCGGCACCGCACCGACACCCGAGGCGGCGGCCGCGCTCGACGACCAACCAGCTCGCTGACTCCGCGGGGACTTTGGTCACCACGAGAGAGGAACAACAGCCCTCCCACGCCGACTCGGCGAGCGCCACCGTATGAGCAGAGCATGACTGCGAGTTCGGAGGTTCACCATGACGCACGCCCTTGTCGTGTTCGAGTCGATGTTCGGCAACACGAAGAAGATCGCCGAGGCGATCGCGGACGGACTACGCACCGGAATGACGGCGGAGCTGGCCGAGGTCGGCTCCGCGCCGGTCACGCTGGGCCCCGACGTGGACCTGCTCGTGGTCGGCGGACCGACGCACGCGTTCAGCATGAGCAGGCAGTCGACCCGCGCCGACGCCAGCCGCCAGGGCGCCGACGACCGGGCCGCGACCGGCATCGGGCTACGCGAATGGCTCGACCGGGTGGCCGCGGACAGCGCCCGCCCGCCGGTCGCCGCGTTCGACACGAAGGTCAGCCGGCCACGGTTGCCCGGTTCGGCGGCCCGCGCCGCGCGGAACCGCCTGCGGCACGCGGGCTTCCGCCCCGTCGCACCGGCGGAGAACTTCTACGTCCACGGCACCCCGGGGCCACTGGTGGACGGTGAGCCGGACCGCGCCCGCGCCTGGGGCGAACAGCTCGTCAAGGCCGTCCACCGGACCGGCGCGCACCGAGGGAAGTAATGCCGAAGGGACTTTCGTCCCTGCCGATTGGTGTCGACAGTCCACAGCGCGTACCCCGCGGCGAGGCATACCGTGGGTACGGACAAAGGGAGGCCACGGTGGCGGTTCGAGTGATGCTGGTCGACGATCACGAGATCGTGCGCAGGGGCATCGCCGATTTGATCGGCACGGCCGACGACCTGGAGGTCGTCGGTGAGGCCTCCGGTGTCGCCGAGGCGCTGGCCCGCGCACCACAGGTCAACCCCGACGTCGCCGTACTCGACGTCCGTATGCCCGACGGCAACGGCATCGAGCTGTGCCGCGACCTCAAGTCCGCACTGCCCGACCTGAACTGCCTGATGCTCACCTCCTACGCCGACGACGAGGCCCTGTTCGACGCGATCATGGCCGGCGCGTCCGGGTTCGTGCTCAAACAGGTCCTCGGGCTCGACCTGCTCAACGCCATCCGCACCGTCGGTTCCGGCGGCTCACTGCTCGATCCCAAGACCACGGCCGCGCTGATGAACCGGATCCGCAGGGAACGGGAGAACCAGAACCCGCTCAACCAGCTCACCGAGCAGGAACGCGCGGTGTTCGACCTCATCGGCGAAGGGCTGACCAACCGCCAGATCGGCGAGAAGCTGTTCCTGGCCGAGAAGACCATCAAGAACTACGTGTCCCACCTGCTCAACAAGCTCGGCATGCAACGCCGCACCCAGGCCGCGGCCCTCGCCGCCGAGCTGCGGGCACGCAAGCACGAGCAGTGACGCCGCCGTACGCCGCCACCTCGCGATGACGTGACGTCGTCAGGCGAGCCCGAGGACGGCGATGAGCAGGCGGGCGGCGTCTCCGCCGGCCTCGTCCGCGACCGCCAGGGCGGCCGGCACGTCGAGGTCGGCGGCCAGCAGGCTCCGCACCTCGTCGACCGCCGTCGATTCGCTGGGGCCCGGCCGTGCGGCGGCCTCATGGAGCAGCCGCACGCGGTCGGTGGCGGCGTCCAGCAGTTCGGGCCGGTAGTCCCAGCTCTCGTGCCACGGCCGGTCGAGGATCATCATCCGCACTGTCGCCGCGGGATGCTTCGCGAGCAGGTCGGCGATCAGCACGAGGTTCCCGGTCGACTTGGCCATCTTCGCGCCGCCGAAGGTGACCGCGCCGACGTGGAACCACGCCCGGGTGTGGGGCACCACGCCGGTGAACGTCTCGGCGATGGCCGCGTGGTAGGCGTGATGCGGGAAGCGCAGGTCGGCGCCGCCGGCGTGCACGTCCACGCCGACCCCCAGCACGGAGAGTGCCATCGCCACGCACTCGGCGTGCCAGCCCGGCCGGCCCTGCCCCCACGGTGAGGGCCACGTCTGGTGGTCGTGCTCGGTGGCCTGCCAGAGCGCGACGTCGAACGGGTCGTCCTTGTCCGTGTCGCCGGGGCGTCCGCCGAACTCCGCCGCGAGCCGCAGCGCCGTCGCCCGGTCCACCCCGGCCCTGGCGGGGACGTCAGCGCCCCGGAAGTACACCGTGCCGGACCGCTCGTAGGCGGCGCCTGACTCGAGCAGGGCCTCGGCCAGGCGAATCACGGGGCCGATGTAGCGGTGCGCCCACGGTTCGTGATCCGGCCGGTTGACGTGCAGCGCCGACATGTCCCCTTCGAACAGGAACTCCTGGAAGGCCGCGAAGTCGTCCGATCGCGTGCCGGCGCGCATGGCCGCCGAGTCGAGCACATCGTCCACATCGGTCACGTTGCGGCACACGACCGGCTCCACCCGCAGGCACCGGCGCAGCACCCGCGCCAGCGTGTCCACCCACACGAACGTGGCCGCGTGCCCGAGATGCGTCACGTCGTACGGGGTGATGCCGCACGTGTAGATCCGCGCCCGGTTCAACAGGGCCAGCCGCCGGCCGGCGAGCACGATCGCGTTCATGTCAGGTCAGGCCGGCTTGGACAGCGACGCCCGCACCTCGTCCATGTCCACCTCACCGGCCGCCTCGATCAGCTTCTCCAGGTCGGCAGGCGGCAGCGCGCCCGGTTGGGCGTAGAGCACCACGCCGTCACGGATCACCATCAGCGTCGGGATCGACGAGATCTGGAACGTCTGCGCCAGCCCGATCTCTGCCTCGGTGTCGACCTTGCCGAACACGATGTCCTGGTGCTTCTCGGCGGCCTGCTCGAACACCGGCGCGAACCGCCGGCACGGCCCACACCACGCCGCCCAGAAGTCGACCAGCACCGTGCCCGGCGCGCTCACGACCTCGTTGAAGTTCTGTTCCGTCAGCTCGACCGTCGCCATTGGTTCCTCCTCCTGGACACCCGACGGTACCTACAACCACCCGAGCGGTCACGATGTTCCGCACCACCGCCGAAAAGCACCGTGCGTAGCGGTCCGACCACGTGACCTCAGAGGCGAAAGGCCCTGGTCAGCGGGCTGCGGCGGTGGAACAGTCGAGCCAACTCGTCCTCTGTGGAGGGAGGCTCCATGAGCCAGCTGGAAGCCACGGTCAAGGAACTGATCAACAACTTCGACAGCATGAACTTCGCCGCCTCGCGCGAACTGCTCGCACCCGACAGTCAGGGAATCGACGAGATCTCCCACCGCTGGCTGCGCACCGCCGACGAGATCGGCGAGTACTTCGGCCAGCTGGAGTCCAGCGTCAGCGACCTGAGCACGAAGCTGTCGGACCTACGGGAACAGACCTGGGGCGAGGTCGGGCTCGTCACCTGCTGGCTGGAACAGGACTACACGATGCGGGGAACGCGGCAACACGTCTCCTCCCCCACCACGTTCGTGCTCCGGAGAATCGACGACCGCTGGAAGGTCGCGCTCGTCCACTCGATTCCCCTTCCCGAAGGGGACTGAGCCGCGGGGAGCGGGCCGGCCAGCACCCCCGGCGGCGGGCCGTGGGTGCTGGCCGGTGGGATCCCCTATCCGAAGGTCACGACGAGACGGCCGTCCGCGGCGAACGACCAGCGCAGCGTGCCGGTGTAGGAAGCGCACCGGGATCCGTTCGAACCGGACCAGAACTGGTTCGAACTGTCGGTGTTGCCGATGATCCGGTCGTTCGTCCCGCTGCCACCGCGGCAGGAGGTGTTGCCCCGGAACACCGAGGTGCCGGCGTCGAACGAGTAGATGCGTTCGGCGTTGTTCATGCTGACGTTGTCCGAGACCGCCATCGTGCCGGGGTTGCGGTTGTAGGTGAACCCGTGTTTGCCGTTGTCGTAGGCGATGTTGCGCCGGACGACGTGGTTGACCCCGATGTCCTCGCCGCCGAGCTTGTAGCCGTTGCGGTCGCCGTTCCCGGCCTGGGAGCCGTCGGACAGGGTGCCGTTGTCGTAGGCCAACGAGTCCTCGATGGTCACCGCGCCGATGGGACCCGTGTCCGACTTGGTGTAGAGGTCGTAGCCGTCGTCGATGTTGTTGTGGGACACGGTGTAGCGGAAGACGTTGCCCGGGCCGACGGTGAGCTTCGGGGCGAACCCGTCGGCGTCCTCACCGTCGGAGTCGGCGTTGTCGTGTGACTCCGAGCTCAGCACGAGGTTGTTGGCCGGCCACTGGTCCTGGGGCGCACCGGCCGTCCACCGCGACAGTTGCAGGCCGCTGTCCCGGTTGAAGCGCGTCACCGTGCGCTCCACGATGTTGTTGTTGCCGGCGAGCAGGATCCCGTTGTCCCCCGCCCGTTCGACGACGATGCCGTGGACGTGCCAGAACGACGCGACCAGCGCGAGCCCGCGGTTCGCCGGATCCTCGCTCTGCGCCGAGAAGTTCAGCACCGGCGTCTCGCCAGGGAAGGCGGACAACGTGGTGCGGGCGTTCGCGGTGCCGTTGCGGCCCTCGATGACGACCGTCTCCGAGAAGCGGTAGGTCCCGCCGCGCAGGAAGATCGTGCCACCCGAGGTGATCCGGGTGAGCGCCGAGGTGAGGGTCGTCGGGTTGGCCTGCGTGCCGGACGCGTTGTCGGTGCCGTTCGGCGCCGCGTACAACGTGTCGGCGGGTGGTGGCGGTGGCGGCGGTGTGCCGTCCGAGGTGAAGTCGAAGTAGTCGATGTTCGGCAGACCGCCACTGCCGGTGGGGTTGAGCCGGATCGTGTTGCTGCCCGCGACCATGGTGACGGTGAACGTCTTGGTGGCCCAGGTGCTCCACGCGCCCGTGCTCTCGAACGACACCGACTGCTCCCGGGTGCCGTTGACGACCAGGTCGACGGGACGGCTGCCGGTGGTGCCGTTGGCGAACCGCACCGCCAGTGTCGCCGTGCCGGCGGCGGCGTTCACCGTGAACTGGGCGTGCGCGTTGGTCGCGTTGGTGCCGTTGCAGAAACCGGATCCGGAGTACCCGGGCCAGTCACTGTCGATCGTGCCGGTGCAGACCGCCGGCGAGGTCTCGGCCTCGTACCGGGTGGTCGCGGCGGCGGCGGAGCCAGGAACCAGCACGCCCGCGGTGAGGGCGATGCCGGCGACGAGAGGCAGGGTTCTCATCATCTCTCTCCTCGACTAGAGCCTTCCCGCGCCCGCGCCGGCCGTCACGGATGACTTGACGGTGCCGACGCCTTCCGCGGTGTAGCTGTACGGGATCGGGGCCACGGTGCCGTTGACCTCACACGGTCCGGAGTTGGTGAGCGAGTTGTTGCGTGCCACCAGACGTCCGGGGTCGGAGTCCGCGTACCCGCTCGCCGACCAGCACGCCTGTTGCACGTTCTCGAAGACGTTGCCCTCCACGAGGACGCCGGCGTCCATGAGGGAGGCGATGGCGTACGAGTCCTCGTTGTTGTCGACGTTGGAGTAGTAGTTGTTGAACACGTGGACCGTCTCGCCGAAGCGCACTCGGGGGCTGCGCTCGAAGGTGTGGTCGAACCAGTTGTGGTGGTAGGTGACCCGCAGGTGACCCCGGTCCTCGCTCTCGTTGTCGTCGGAGTGGCCGACCAGCGAGGTCTTCCAGTGGTTGCGGATGATGTTCCACGACACCGTGACGTAGTCGCCCGCGTGGGTGATGTCCAGCATGCCGTCGTAGAAGTCGGGGTCGTTCTCGATGGTGCTGGACATGGTGTTGTGGTCGAGCCAGATGTGCGTCGCGTTCTCGATCTGGATCGCGTCGTTGCCAGGCACCCCGCGGATGTTCATGTTCTGGATGATCACGTTGGCGGGACTCATGTCCTCGATGTTGAGGGTCGTGCCGGAGACACCCGAGTTGGCGCCGACGCCCCGGATCGTCTTGTTGGCACTGATCTCGACGGTGCCCGAGCCGCTGATCATGCCGTTGACCAGGATGGTCCTGGCACCCGAGTTCTGTGCCTGGGTCCGGAGGTCGGCGAAGCTGCTCACGGTGACCGTCGGCCCGCCAGCACCGCCGGTGGTGCCGCCGGCCTGCGTGGCCCAGCCGACGATCCCGCCGGGCGGTGGCGGGGGCGTGGTGCCACCGACCTCGACGTCGAGGTAGTCGATGTTGGGCAGGCCGCCGGAGGTGGTCGGGTTCAACCGGATGGTGTTGCTACCCGCGTTCACCGACACGCTCAACGTCCTGGTCACCCACGTCGACCAGGCCCCTGTGCCCTCGAACGACGGCGCCTGGACGGTGGCCCCGTTCACGACCAGGTTCGCCGGGCGCGCCGTGGTGGTCCCGTTGGCGAACCGAATCCCCACCGTCGCGGTGCCAGAAGCCGAGGCGTTCACGGTGAACTGGACGAAGCCGCTCGTGGCGTTGGTCCCGTTGCAGAATCCACTGCCGGAGTAACCGGCCCAGTTGGCATCGATGGTGCCGGTGCAGACCGCGGGCGAACTCTCCGCCTCGTACCGCGTCGGCGCGGCCACAGCGGCGGGGGACGCCACTACGACCAGGGCACCGGCTAACAGGCCGACACAAGCGATCATGGGTCGCACGCGCATGGTTCGTCTCCGTTGACGCAGTTGCAGGGTGAAGAAACCGGTTTCCACCCACGCCACTACCGCACAGTGGTCAGCTGGCCCCTCGCGCCACTGGCCGGGAAACCGCTTTCCCACCGATGGTATGAGGTCCACCACACAGGGTCAACGACCAATTCCGCCGCGCGATCATCCACAGTGGACCGGCTGGGTCATGGCGACCGCACGTGGGACCGGCGGGAGCGCGTGGATGACCTTGACCTCCTCGCTCATCGCCGCACTGAGCGACAGCAACAGGTTCGGGATCTCCTCGTCGGTCCAGCGGTAGCCGGCCACCACGTCGGTCAGCTCGAAGAACGTCGTGGACAGGGCGTCACGGGTCCCTTGGTAGCTCGACAGCGCCTCGCGCTCGTCCGCGCCGTCGGCGACGACCGCCACGATCGCGCGGGCGAGCAGTTCGGCGTCGCGCAGTGCGTCGGTCTGGCCGTGGGAGGAGATCGGGTCCTTGTAGTAACCCGCGTCGCCCACCAGCGCCCAGCCGCGGCCCCACGAGCGTCGAACGTGGCCGCGGCGGCCGGTGAACGTGCGCATGGACGCGGGCGGTGTCGCCGCCGCGAGCCGGGCGGCGAGCCGCGGCGAGGACTCGGCGACGAGCCGGCACAACGCCGCGAGCCCGCCCCGGCCGATGCGGCGGGGCGAGGCGCTCGCGTACACGCATGCCTTGCCGTCGTTGGTCGGCACCACCCCGGATGCCGCGCCGGCGCGGAAGTTCCACTCGTAGCCGTCGGTCTCCAGGTCCGCCCAGTGCCCGTAGGTGATGGCCGCGACCGACCGCCCGACTCGCTCGTACGGCGCGCGGACGAGGTCGGCGATCGTGGAGCGGATGCCGTCCGCGCCGACGACGATCCGCGCGGCGGCACGGAAGACCTCGCCGTCCCGGGTGCGGCCGGTGACGCCGGTGACCGCGCCGCGACGGTCCCGCGTCACGTCGGCCACGGCCGCCCCGAACCGCACCTCGACCCCGGCGGCGACGGCCGCGTCGACGACGATCGGGTCGAGCACGGTGCGCCGCGGCGCGTACAGGGCCTCCACCCCGTACGACGGCTTGACCTCGACGGGCACGACGTCGTTCGCGTAGCGGAAGGTCGTGCGGCGCACCGGCGGCGTGCCAGCGGCGACGACGTCGTCCAGCAGGCCCCACCGGGACAGCTGCAGGACCCCGCCCCGCATGAACGCGTGCGTCGACATGGTGTCGGTGCCGTAGCCGGCGCGGTCGAGGAGCAGCACGGACAGCCCGAAGCGGGCGAGCAGCATGGCGGTGGCCGCGCCCGCCACACGGGCACCGACGACCACCACGTCGTAACGGGGGAGCATGGCGGTGTCCTCAGCCGGCGTCGACGTCGATCGAGACGGGCACGCCGTTGGTGACGATGTCGAACACGGCCGAGCGGCGGCGTGACCGCTCGACGACCTTGCGCAGCTTGTCCGGATCGTCGCCGCGGAGCACGAAGCTGACCCTGATCCCCTGGTAGCCGTTGCGGACGTCGTCGGACAGCCCGAGGATGCCGAGCAGGTCGATGTCGCCCTCGACGGTCGAGGAGACCTCGGTCAGCCGGATGCCGCGGGCCGCGGCCACGTTCGCGATGCCCGCCGTCAGGCAGGCGGCGAGCGCGTGCAGCACGTACTCGACCGGCGTCGGGCCGTGGTCCGAGCCGACGAGCACCGGCGGGTGGTCGGCGTCGAGCGTGAACGGCTGGCGGTGGGCCATGTCCTGCTTGGCGCCGTGGAAACCGTGGATCATCGACTGGTTGTGGGTCCCGCTGACCCAGCGGTTGGTCGCCCGGAACCGGAACTTGGCGATCTCGGGGTCCTCCCGCACCGCGTCGAGCGTGGCGAACAGGGTCGCGGTGTCGACGCCGTTGCGGATCGGGTTCTCGGTGGTGGTCATCTGACTTTCTCCTTCTGTTTCAGTGGAACCGGCCGGTCATCGGCCGTAGGTGACGGCGTCGCGGACCGCCTCGGGAGCGGCCTCGCGGGCCTGCGGGTCGGGTCGGACGCCGAGCGCGTCGTTGACGGTGGCGAAGGCGGCGCGCAACGCGACGAACACGGTGATCGCGAGGATCTGCGCGTCGTCGTAGCCCACGTCGCGGAGTTCGTGGACGTCGCCAGGTGACGTGGCGTTGGGGTCGCGGGTCATCGTCCGTGCCCAGCGGGCCAGCGCCTGCTCGGTCTGGTCCAGTGGTCCGTCGTCGCCGCGCAGCACACCGCCGGCCACCTCGCCGCCCGCGACCTTCGCCAGCTTCGTCCCCCAGACCAGCGAGCAGTACGAGTCACCGAGCGTCGACGCGCAGGCGACCACCAGGACGCCCCGCTGTCGGAACGTCAGCGACGCCGCCTTCGCGGCCCGGGCCATGACGTCGAACAGTCCCGTGTGGAGGGTCGGCAGGTGTGCCCAGGTCCGGGACAGGTTCATGACGTGGCCGACCTGCTCGACGTCGTGGTCGCGCATGCTGTCGGTCGGTTCGCCGGTGGCGAGGAAGCTCGTGGACTCGGTCGTTGTCATGCGGCGAAACTACGAACACGGCGGGCTCCGCCGCGTCGGCGCGTGCACGCAACTTCCCGCCGCCGAAGCGCGGCGAGATGGCGGGTTGCGCGTAGTGGTCAGGTGCGGCTGAGCAGGCGGGCGACGGCGGCCGCGCGGGCGGCCTTGCCCTGGATGCCGAGCTTCGCGTACGTGTTGTGCAGGTGGCGCTCGACCGTGCGCACGCTGAGTGTCAGTGACCGCGCGATGGCCGCGTTGTCCTGCCCCTCTGCGGCCAGCCGCAGCACGTCCAGCTCCCGCGCGGAGAGCACCGACGCGGCGTCGGCGAGCTGTTTCTGGACCGCCGCCGGCCGGCGGTCCGGGGCGAGGAACGCGGCGACCTCGTCGCGGAACACCCGCCACGCCGGCTCGTCGCCGAGCACGATGTGGTTCTCGCTCTCCAGCACGACCAGGCGCGCCCCGGCGATCGCCGACGCGAGGAAGCGGCTGTCGGAGAAGTCGTTCATCCGGTCGTCCCGGGAGTGCAGCACCAGCGTGGGAAAGTCGAGCTGGGGCAGCAGGTCGACGACGTTGGCCAGCTTGCGCTGCCGGCGCGCGGTGAGCGCGTTGCCGGCCGAGGTCGACACGCGCTGGAGCTCGTCGAGCCAGCTCATCTGTTCCTCGGTCGCGCCGGGGATCAGCATCGAGGTGAACACCCGGCGGAACAACGAGTCGGGCCGCGCCCAACCGACCTTGATCAACCGTTCGAACGTCTCGTCGAGCTCCAGGTCCTCCGGAGTCGGGTCACGCAGGGCAGCCGCGTAGCTGCCGTAGAAGACCAGGCGCGACACCCGCTCCGGATGCCGTGCCGCGTAGGCGATCGAGGGCGGGCCGCCCTGCGACATGGCCATCAACGCGAACCGGTCGAGCCCGGCGTCGTCGACCACCGCCTCGATGTCCGCGATCCGCGCTTCAAGGCCGAAGTCCTCGACGTCCCAGTCGGACAACCCGTGCCCGCGCTCGTCGTACCGGACGACGGTGGCGATCTCGCCGAGGTCGGCGAGGAAGTGCCGCCACACCGGGCTGTTCCAGTCGTGCTCCAGGTGGCTGAGCCAGCAGGTGGCGATCACCAGCGGCGGGCCGGACCCATGCCGTGCGTAGGCGATGCGCGCGCCATCGGCAGACCGGCAGAACCTCAGCTCCTGCGGCTGCGCGACACCTCGACCGGACCGCGGCACGAGCAGATCGTACGGCGGATTCTGGACGATGTCCCCCACGTCCGCTCACCCGGGAAATGCATGATTCGCCCGAAGCGGGTGAGGCCGTCGGTTTCCTAGCGTCGTGTCATCCACCGAGACCGGAGGCACGCCATGTCCGACCAGCACATCGAAACCCTCATCGTCGGCGCCGGCCAGGCCGGTCTGTCGACGGGCTACCACCTGCGGCGGCTGAACCGGCCGTTCCTGATCGTCGACGGGAACGAGCGGGTCGGGGACAACTGGCGCCAGCAGTGGGACACGCTGCGGCTGTACACGCCTGCGAAGTACGACGGCCTGCCCGGACTGCGGTTCCCCGGCGACCAGTGGGAGTTCCCGCAGAAGGACCAGGTCGCCGACTACCTGGAGAGCTACGCGCTGCGCTGGGACCTGCCGGTGCGGACGAGCACCCGCATCGGCTCGCTCGAGGCGCGACCGGGCGGTGGCTACGCCGCCACGGTCGGCGCGGACACGATCACGTGCGACAACGTGGTGGTGGCGACCGGCTCGTTCGGGCGCACCCCGAACATCCCCGACTTCGCCGCCGAGCTGGACCCGTCGGTGCTGCAGCTGCACTCCAGCCAGTACCGCCGGCCCAGCCAGCTGCGGCCCGGCCGGGTGCTGGTCGTGGGCGCGTCCCACTCGGGCACCGACATCGCGTACGAGGTCGCCCCGACGCATGAGACGGTGCTCTGCGGACGTGACTGCGGGCAGATCCCGTTCCGGATCGAGCACCGCATGAACCGGGTGTTCTTCCCCGTGCTGGTCTTCGTGGCCCGGCACGTGCTCACCCGCCGCACACCGATCGGCCGCAAGGCGATGGAGGAGATCCGTCTCCACGGCGGCCCGATGATCAGGGTCAAGCGCGAGGACCTCGCCGAGCGCGACGTCGAACGGGTGCTGTCGCGGGTGACCGGAGTGTCCGGCGGGCTGCCGATGCTCGACGACGGCCGTGTCGTCGACGTGGCCAACGTGGTCTGGTGCACCGGGTTCCGGCAGGTCCTCGACTGGATCAAGCTGCCGATCCTGCGGGAGGACGGCTGGCCGACGGAGTACCGCGGCGTCGTCGAGACCGCCCCAGGGCTGTTCTTCTGCGGGCTCGCGTTCCAGTTCGGGTTCAGCTCGATGGTGCTGCCGGGGATCAGCCGCGACGCGGCGTACCTCGCCCACCTCATCGCGACGCGTACCCCGGCCCGCGTAGCCGCTTGAGCGCGCGCCGCCAGGCCCGTCGTGGCTATCATCGGCCGAGGCGATGACGCGATGGGCCTGGTAGAGGATCTGCAGTGGGCACGAGAAGCCTTCGAGCGCCGCGAGTGGCTCGCGGCGTACGAGGGCCTGTCCGATCGCGACGCCTCCGCACTGACCGCCGAGGACTTCACCCAGCTCGCGACCGCGGCGTACCTGGTCGGGCGTAGCAACGACGCCATCCAGGCGTTGCAGCGCGCGTACCAGGTGAGCATCGACGCCGGGGAGACCCTGGCCGCTGTCCGTTGCGGGCTCTGGCTGGCCTTCCTGCTGGTCGAGGGCGGCGAGCCCGCGGTCGGGGGTGGCTGGGTGGGCCGCTGCCAGCATCTGCTCGACGACCTCGGCGAGGACGTGGTCGAGCGCGGCTACCTGCTCGTCCACGTGATGATGGGGCACGTCTTCGCCGCCGAGTTCGACCGCGTCGAGGTGTTGGCCGTCGAGATCGGCGGCTACGGCCGCCGGTTCGGCGACGCCAACCTGGTCGCGCAGAGCCTCAACGCCCGGGGCCGGATGCTGCTCTACCAGGGCCGCGTGCCCGAGGGCCTCGCGCTCCTGGACGAGGCGATGATCGGGATCACCACGGGCGAGGTGTCACCGGTCTGGGCCGGCATGGTCTATTGCTCGCTGATCGAGGCCTGCCAGGAGGTGTCCGACTACGGCCGGGCCGCGCAGTGGACCGCGGTGTTGACCACCTTCGTCGACGAGCAGCCAGACCTCGTGGCGTTCACCGGACAGGCCGCCGTCCACCGTGGACAGCTCATGCGGCTGCGCGGCGCGTACACCGAGGCGGTGGAGGAGTTCGGGCGCGCGGTGCGGCGGTACGCCGGGAGCAGGACGCCGTGGGCCGCTGGCCTGGCCTGGGCCGAGTGCGGGGAGGTGCTGCGCATCCGCGGGGAATACACCGCCGCGGAGGACGCCTACCGGCAGGCCGTCGAGTTCGGGTATGAGCCCCAACCCGGGCTCGCCCAGCTCTGGATGGCACGCGGCCGCGTCACCGCCGCCGTCGCGGCGGTCCGCCGGCTGCTCACCGAACCACGCGATCCCGTCCACCGCTCACGGCTCCTCCCGGGAGCCGTCGAGGTCCTCCTCTCCGCCGGCGCGGTCGAGGACGCGGAGACGCTCAGCGAGGAGCTCACCGCGATGGCGACCACGTTCGGCATCCCGGCGATTCGCGCGCTCGCGTGTTTCGCCAGGGGCGGTGTCCTCGCCGGCCGCGGCGAGCATTCGGCCGCGATCGCCGAACTGCGGCGCGCGATGCACGAATGGCACGGGCTCGACATCCCGTACGAGGTCGCGCGGTGCCGGTTCCTGATCGGCAAGGCCATGCTCGATCTCGACGACGCGGAGTCCGCGGCCACGGAGCTGGACACCGCGTGCCGGACGTTCCGCGAGCTCGGCGCGGTGCCCGCCGAGCAGGCCGTACTCGCCGCCCGCGGGGCGCCGTCGGCACCGGGCGGGCTGACCCGGCGGGAGGTCGACGTGCTCCGGCTGGTCGCGAGCGGCAGCAGCACCCCGGAGATCGCGCGCGCCCTCGTGTTGAGCCAGAAGACCGTCGAGCGCCACCTCGCGAACATCTACACCAAGCTCGGCGTGTCCTCGCGGACGGCGGCCGCCAGGTTCGCCTTCGACCACGACCTGGTCTGACCCCGTGCTGCGCAACGTGCCGATCCCATCCGAGCACCTCGTCGGCATCGCGGCGGCGCTCGTGCTCGACCGTGGGCCGACCACGCCCGCTCGACGACTGGTCGGGTGGTCGCTGGCGGCCGCCGGGGTGGTGCTCGCCGCCCGCTGTGTCCGCGTCGCCGGTCGCGTTCATCTCGCGGCACCCGACGACCTGGTGACGGCCGGCCCGTATGCCGTGAGCCGTAACCCGATGTACCTCGCCTGGGCTCTCCTTCACCTGGGCGTTGGGCTCGCGGCCGGCTCCCGCTGGACGCTCGTCACGTTGCCCGCCGCGTGTGGTTGGACGCACGCGGAGGTCCTGCGCGAGGAGCGGGCACTCACCGAACGGTTCGGCACGCGGTACCGAACGTACCGGACGACCGTTCCGCGTTACCTACGCTGAGTAACCGCAATCCAACCAACCTGTTCCACGTCAACCAGAACATCCGCTAGGGAGCCGTCGTGGCAAACACCCCGAACAAGACCACCCCGACCACCGGCGACGTCGACGCCTTCATCACGACGATCACCGACGAACAACGCCGCCGCGACGCCCACCTGCTCGTCGCGCTCATGCGCGAGGTCACCGGACAACCTCCGGTGCTGTGGGGCAGTTCGATCATCGGGTTCGGGTCCTGGCACTACCGCTATGCCTCAGGGCGAGAAGGAGACACCGCGGCGATCTCCTTCTCGCCACGCAAGGCGCAGACGGTGCTGTACCTGACCGGCGGGATGGACCAGTACGAGGACCTCTTGGCCCGGCTCGGAGAGCACACGACTGGCAAGGGCTGCCTGTACCTGAAACGAGTCGACCAGGCCGATCACCGGACACTGCGAGAAATCGTCGACCGCTCCTACCGCACGGCGACGGGATCAGCACCCGACTGATCCCGCGGCGGCACTGGGCCACGTTTGCTCGATGGCGATCGCGTTGAGGGCGTGGTGGATGAGGTCGGGTAGCGAGCCCCCGTGGTGGACCCAGTCGTCCAGGCAGATGCGGACCGAGGCCATGGCCAGAGCGGCGAGCAGGCGGGGCCGGGGGTCGCGTTCAGCGAGGTCTGAGAACCGTGGGGTGAGCAGCTCCGCGATGGCGGTCTCGTAGCGCTGGTAGGCCTGGGCGGTCCAGGCGTTGAGGGTCGTCGAGGAGCGGGTGAGCCGGGCGAGTTCGCGGATCTGGTCGTGGTGGGCCGGGAACCGTTCCGCCATCTCGCCGAAGGCCGCCACGAGTGCGTTCTTCGCGGACAGGTGGGCGGGTTGGTCCGCGATCGCCTCGATGATCAGTGTGAGCCAGGGGCCGGTGATGCCTTCGGCGACCGCGCATTCCTTGGTGTCGTAGTAGCGGAAGAAGGTTGCCCGCGCGACCTCGGCGTCCGCCGCGATCTGGTCCACCGTGGTGTTGCCGATCCCCTGTGTGCCGGCGAGCCGGGCCGCTGAGGCGGCGATCCGGGCGTTCGTCGCGCGCCTCTTGCGGACGGTGAGGCTCTCCGGTTCACTATGAGACATAGTCTCAGTTTGGACTATGTCTCATCCAGTGGCAAAGGGGCTTTCATGGGTGTGAACCAGCGCGACCAGATCGTCATGTCCGCGGAGGAGATCACCCAGTTCCTCCATGAGCAGCGCGTGGCCACCCTCGCCACGGTCGGCGCCGACGGCCAGCCGCATCTGGTGGCCATGTGGTACGCGGTGCTCGACGGCGTGGTGTGGTTCGAGACCAAGGCCAAGTCGCAGAAGGCCGTGAACGTGCGCCGGGACGGCCGCGTGACCGTGATGGTCGAGACCGGACACACCTACGACATGCTGCGCGGTATCGCGTTGGAAGGCCGCGCGACCATCGTCGACGATCCCGACGCGTTGTGGGCGGTCGGCGTCAACGTGTGGGAACGCTACAACGGGCCCTACAGCGAGGAAGTACGGCCGATGGTCGAGTTCATGCTCGCCAAACGGGTGGCCGTGCGGATCGACGTCGAGCGGACCCGGTCCTGGGACCACCGCAAGCTCGGGCTGCCGGAACTCCCGCTCGGCGGCACCACGGCGGCGTACCTGTGATGGCGTTCAACCTGGCCGACCTGTTCGAGCACGTCGTCGACGCGGTTCCCGACCGGATCGCCCTGCACGCCGAGGGACGGACCCTCACCTACCGGGAACTCGACCAGCGCGCCAACCGGCTCGCCCACCACTTCACCGCGGCGGGCGTCGGTGCCGGCGACCACGTCGGCTGCCACCTGATGAACGGCACCGAGTACCTCGAGACGATGCTCGCGCTGCTGAAGATCCGCGCCGTGCCCATCAACGTCAACTACCGGTACGTCCGCGACGAGCTGAGTTACCTGTACGACAACGCGGACCTCGTCGGGCTGGTCTACGACACCGAGTTCGCCGACCGCGTTGCCGTCGTCCTGCCGCACGTGCCCCGGCTGCGGCACCTGCTGGCCGTCGGCCCCACGGACGACGCACCACGCTACGAGCAGGCGCTTGCCGCACAACCCGACGACCGCGACGGTTTCCCCGAACGGTCCGCCGACGACCTGCTGATCATCTACACGGGCGGCACCACCGGCCTGCCCAAGGGCGTGATGTGGCGGCAGGAGGACCTGCTCTTCGGCGGCATGAGCGGCGGCGTGGCACCGCTGGACCGACCCGAGGACGTGGGTCCACGCGTGACCGAAGCGACCCCGCACATCATGTACGCCGCGCCGCCCCTCATGCACGGCACCTCCGTCCTGGCCACGTTCATCACCTTCCTGAACGGCGGCACGGTCTGCCTCACCCGCAAGTACACGGGCGACGGAGCACTGCGCGTCATCCAGGAACAGGGCTGCCAGACAATGATGATCGTCGGTGACGCGATGGCCATGCCGCTCATCGAGGCCCTCGACGCCGCGGGTCACGGCCTGCCCTCACTGCACATCATCGCGAGCGCCGGCGCGTTGCTCACCCAGCCCGTCCGCGACCGGCTCCGCGCCCACCTCCCCCATCTGTACATTGTGGACAGCTTCGGCTCCACCGAGACCGGGCACAGCGGCGCCGGCGTCGACCAGGGACTGCGTTTCACCGTCAACGACACCACGACCGTCCTCGACGACACCCGCACACCTGTCATTCCAGGCAGCGGGGTGGTCGGCCAGGTCGCGCGCCACGGCCACGTCGCCCTGGGCTACTACGGCGACCCCGACAAGACCGCACGCACGTTCGTCGAGATCGACGGCGTCCGCTGGGTCCTGTCCGGTGATCAGGCGACCGTGGACGCCGACGGCACCGTGCGGTTCCTGGGCCGCGGCTCGATCTGCGTCAACTCCGGGGGCGAGAAGATCCACCCCGAGGAGGTCGAGGCCGCCCTCAAGACCCACCCGGCCATCACCGACGCCGTCGTCGCCGGAATCCCCGATCCTCGCTGGGGCCAGAAGGTCGCCGCCGTGATCCAACTCGTCCCGACCGCGGCCGCCCCGACCCGGCAGGACCTCGAGGACCACCTGTCACCCCTGATCGCCCGCTACAAACTCCCCCGCGTCGTCCACATCGTGCCCCTGATCCAGCGCTCCCCGTCGGGCAAACCGGACTACCGGTGGGCGACCGAAACCCTCGTCAACGCGGCGACCCACCGCCATGGACCGCGTTGAGACGGGCGACGTCGTCCCGGGTGAGTCGCAGGGCACCGGCAGCGCCCCGAGTCTCCCATCCGGGTCCCATGACTGTTAGCGATAACAGAGTCCTATCAGGACTCGATGTCCCCCTGCGAAGTTGTTGACCCTCTCTCGTGGCGCAGCTATGTTAACGCTCACTTTTGAACGACGACGTTCACAGTGGGCGGATGGTCGGCGCCCACGTTGAGGAGGGCCCCCGCATGTCCCCTTGGCTGACGCTCTCGCGACGGCGCCGCTCGATCCCCGTGGTCACCGCCGTCCTGGCCCTCACCGCGACGTTCGTGGGCGTCACGGCGGCCCCCAGCGCGGCGGAGACGCTGGACGAGGGGCTGGTGGCCCACTACGGCCTCACCCAGACCGCCGGCACGACCGTGACCGACGTGTCCGGCAACGGCCGGGACGGCACGCTCAGCGGTGACGCCACGTGGCAGGGCGACGAAGGCCTCCGCCTCGGCGGCGGGAACGGCTACGTCCGCCTGCCCGACAACATCATGCGGGACCTCACGGACATCACCGTGTCCGTCCAGGTGAACGTCGCGACCGACCAGGGCACGCCGTACTTCATCTGGGGGCTCGGCAACACGTTGAACGGCGTCGGGAACGGCTACCTGTTCACCACCGGTGACGGGTACCGCAGCTCGATCGCCACCGGCAACTGGTCGACCGAGCAGACGGTCTCCGCGGGCCGCAACCTCGCACGCGGCAGCTGGCGCACGATCACCTACACCCTCGCCGGCGGCGTCGCCGTCCTGTACGAGGACGGTATCGAGGTCGCCCGCAAGACCGACGTGACGATCACGCCGGGCGCGATCGGCGGCGGCACCACGACCGCGAACTACCTGGGCCGGTCCGTGTACACCTCGGACAGGTACCTCAAGGGCGAGGTCCGCGACTTCCGCATCTACAGCCGCGCCGTGAGTGCCGAGGAGGCCCGCGCCCTCGGCGAGCGGACCGCGGCGGGTCGGGCGGCCGAGGACGCGGCGGCGCTCGACCTCGGCGACACGTCCGCCGTGACCGACAACCTCGCCCTGCCCGCGAAGGGCGCGGGCGGCTCGGCGATCTCCTGGTCCTCCAGTGACCCGGCCGTGGTGTCGGACACCGGCGTCGTCACCCGGCCGGCCCCGGGCACCCCCAACGCGACCGTGACGCTGACCGCGACCGCCTCCTACGCCGGCTTCACCGCGACGCGCACGTTCACCGTCACCGTCCTGGCCGACATCACCGACCGGCAGAAGGTCCAGAACGCCCTGCGGGACATCGTGATCACCGACCAGGACGCGGTCAGGGGCAACATCACGCTGCCGACGAAGGGTGCCCGCGACGTCACGCTCACCTGGCACAGCGACGACCCGAACGTCGTCACCGCGACCGGTGAGGTGACCCGGCCGCCGTACGGTGCCAAGCCGAGGAAGGCGGAGCTGCGGGTCCGCGCGACGAAGGGGAAGGCCAGCGGCGTCCGGGACTTCACGCTCACCGTCCTCCCGCTGCCGAAGCAGGAAGCGCGTGAGGGCTACATGTTCGCGTACTTCACCGGTGAGGCGACGCAGGACACCGAGCAGGTGCACTTCGCGGTGAGCCGCGGGAACGACCCGCTGCACTGGGACGAGCTGAACGGCGGCCGTCCCGTGCTGCGGTCGCAGTACGGCGAGACCGGCGTGCGCGACCCGTTCATCATCCGCAGCCCGGAGGGCGACAAGTTCTACCTGATCGCGACCGACCTGCAGATCAACGACGGTCGCGGGTGGGACGCGGCGCAGCGGAAGGGCAGCAAGTACCTGGAGGTCTGGGAGTCCACGGACCTCGTGACCTGGTCGGACCAGCGGCACGTCAAGGTCTCGCCCGACACGTTCGGCATGACGTGGGCGCCGGAGGCGACCTACGACCCGACCATCGGCGCCTACGTCGTCTACTGGGCATCGAGCCCGTACGCGGCCGACGACGTCGACCACACCGGTTCAACGTACGCGCGGATGTGGTACTCGACCACACGCGACTTCCGGACGTTCACCGAGCCGAAGATCTGGAACGACCCAGGCCGCACGGTCATCGACTCGACCGTCATCAAGGACGGCGACTACTACTACCGCCTCACCACCGACGAGAAGGTCATCGGGTCGTGCACGCGGGACATCGTGCTGGAGCGCTCGAAGGACCTGCGTGCCGTGGACCTGCCGACGACGAACCCGCGCAACTGGGAGTTGGTCGACGACTGCATCCGCACGAGCCTCGGCACCGACTGGGTCGAGGGCCCGACGGTGTTCAAGTCCAACGACGGCAGCAAGTTCTACGCCTTCATGGACGAGACGCCGCGCCGAGGGTACATCCCGTTCGTCACCGACTCCCTGTCGAGCCCGAACTGGCAGATCCCGGCGGAGTACGCGCTGCCAACGAAACCGCGCCACGGCACGGTCCTGCCGGTGACCAAGGCCGAGCTGGACCGCCTTCGTCAGGGCCCGCTTCCGGTGACCGCCAACGAGAAGGGCGTGATCGCCGACTACAACCTCACCGGCGGCTCGGGGACGACGGTCGCGGACCGCTCCGGGAACGGCCACGACGCCGTGCTCCACGGCGACGTCACCCGCGCCTCGGACGGCCTCGCCTTCGGCGGCACCGACGGTTATGTCCACCTGCCGAACAACCTCATGACCGGGCTCGACGAGATCAGCGTGTCCGCGCGGGTGTGGGTCGACCCGGGCCAGCAGACGCCGTACTTCCTGTTCAACCTCGGCAACAGCACGAACAACGCCGGTGACGGCTACCTGTTCGCCACCGGCGACGCCTACCGGGCGGCCATCGCGGCCGGCAACTGGTCGACCGAGCAGAACGCCAACAGCGGCCGCAACCTGGCCAGAGGCACGTGGCACACCCTCACGTACACCCTGGATGGGGGTACCGCGCGCCTGTACGACAACGGTGTCGAAGTGGCCCATGTGGACGGTGTGACGACGAAGCCTGGCGACCTCGGCGGCGGCATCACGACGTCCAACTACGTCGGGCGGTCCGCCTACGGCTCCGACAAGTACTTCAAGGGCAGGATGCGCGGCTTCACCGTGTGGAACCGCGGCCTGACGCCCCAGGAGGTGCTCGGCCTGCCAGGCAACGAGACGGCCGTCAGCTCGGTGCGGCTCGACGCGCTCAAGGTGCCCGCGATCATCGACAGCCAGGCCGGCACCATCGTGCTGCCCGTCAAGCCCGGCACGGACCTGCGTCGCCTGGCCCCGACGCTCGTGATCTCCAACCGCGCGACCGTGTCGCCACGCAACGGTTCGCGGCAGGACTTCACCAAGCCCGTCACCTACACGGTCACGGGAGCCGACCGGAGCAAGCGCACGTGGACGGTGCGCGCGGCGGTCATGAACAGCCCGGTCCTGCCCGGGTACAACGCCGACCCCAACATCGTGCGGTTCGGCGACACCTACTACATCTACGCCACCACCGACGGCTTCCCCGGTTGGTCGAGCACGTCGTTCGACGCGTGGTCGAGCAAGGACCTCGTCAACTGGACGAAGCACCCCACGATCCTCGACCTAGGACCGGGTGTGTCCTGGGCGGACAGTCGGGCGTGGGCCCCGACGATCGCGGAGAAGAACGGGAAGTACTACTTCTACTTCTGTGCGGACGCCAAGATCGGCGTGGCGGTCGCCGACTCCCCCACCGGTCCGTTCACCGACGTGCTCGGCACACCGCTGATCGCGTCGAACCCGAACGGCGGCCAGGCCATCGACCCGGCGGTCTTCACCGACGACGACGGCCAGAGCTACCTGTACTGGGGCAACGGCAACGCCTACGTGGTGCCGCTGAACGCGGACATGACCTCGTTCGACGCCACGAAGATCAAGCGGATCACGGGCCTGGACGGCTTCCGCGAGGGCCTGTTCATGACCAAACGCGGCGGCACGTACCACCTGACCTGGTCAATCGACGACACCGGCAGTGAGAACTACCGCGTCGGCTACGCGACCGCCACGAGCCCGATGCTCGACGGCCTGGTCGGGCGCGGTGTCATCCTCGAGAAGGACCCGTCACTCGGCATCCTCGGCACCGGCCACCACAGCATCATCCAGGCGCCGGGAACCGACGACTGGTACATCGCCTACCACCGCTTCGCGATCCCGGGCGGCGACGGCACACATCGCGAGGTGACGATCGACCGGCTCCGCTACAACGCCGACGGAACCATCGCGAAGGTCGTGCCCACACTGGAAAGCGTCACTCCGCTGAAGAACTAGACCGACACGGGCTAGCCTGTGGACCGTGCGGAAGCCGGCAGACCCCCGACCACCACTGCCGTTCACCCCGGTCGACGAACTGGGCTGCTACGTCGACAGCGCTGCCGAGCCCAACAGCATCCACCTCGAGGTGCTGCTCGACGGGCACCTCGACGCGGCCCGGCTGCGCGCGGCGGTGCTGGCCACGCTCACCGCACACCCGCTGGCCAGAGTGCGGCGGGCCCGGTGGCGCGGCTGGCATCGCCGGTTCAACTGGGAGGTCGTCGGCTCACCGGACGTGGCGCCGGTCGACCACGTGCGCTGGCGAACCGAGGACGAGCTGGCCGGGCACCGGCGGTCGCTGCTCGACGCGGTGCCGCCGCTGGACCTCGCCCCTCCACTGCGGATCAGGCACGCGGTCGGCACGGACCGGGACGTGCTGATCCTCAACGTCCATCACGCGGCCATGGACGGCTTGTCGTGCCTGCGCCTGCTGCGGTCGGTCGCCCGGTGCTACGCCGGCCGGCCGGACCCGGTCGGCGCCGACCCCCTCGCCGTCCGGACCTCGGACGCCGGGACAGCCGGTGACGCGCCCAGGACCCGGTCTCCCGGGACGGCCGCCCGGATCGCGGCGGACAGTGCAGACCCGGGACCTGGTTGCGGGTTCCACCTGACGTCCGTGCCGATCGCCACAGTCCGAAGTGGACAAGGCAAACCCGTCGCCACCGTCAACGACATCCTGATCGCCGCGCTCGTGCTCGCGGTCGGGACGTGGAACGAGAACCACGGTCGCGACGCGGACACGATCCGGATCACCATGCCGATCAACGCACGCGCCACGGCCGGCGCCGACGAGCCGCTCGGCAACCTGTCCAGACTGACGGTGATCACGAGCACGCCGGCGGACCGGCGCTCGGCGGACGGTCTGCTGACTGACATCAACCGGCAGACGGCCTCGGCCAAAACGCTTGGCGGACCACAGCTCGACCCGGTGAGCCGGCTGTTCGCCACGCCGTGGCTACCGGTCGCGGCCAAGGCGCGGCTGCTGACCATCGCCCGGCGACTGACCGCTCTCCGGATCGCCGACACCGCGATGCTGTCCAACCTGGGCCTGGTGGGCGAGCCGCCGGACTTCGGTGCCGACGCGCCCGTCGCCGGGCTGTGGTTCTCGCCACCGGTCCGGATGCCCGCCGGCCTGTCCGTCGGCGTGGTCACGGCGAACGACCGGCTCGGCCTGTGTTTCCGGTACCGGCGCGAACTGCTGGACGCGAGGGCGGCTGCCCGGTTCGCCGAGGCGTTCCACGCCGCACTCGACTCACTCGGCGATCCCCGGCTCTCGGTGCCCCGTTGAACCACCGGGTGGCGGTTGGCGGTGCACGCTGCGGATCGCGGTGACGTCGGCGGGCTCGGGCGGCCGGACCGGCACGTCCTCGCTCAACGCGTTGAGCCTGCGCCTGATACTGGCCGCGATTCCCTTGCCCAGCGAGAAACGCGTCGGTGTCACGGCTCGCGACGCGCCGTCCAGCAGGTGATGCGCCGCGCCGCTGCTCATCCCCGTGTCGCTGAGGACGAGGTGGCGCAGCCCGTGTGGCCGGGCCGCGAGCGCACCGGCGATCACCGTCGTCGCCGCCTCGTCGAGGCGGTTGTCCAACGCGCCGAGGACACCCGCCGCCCGGACCCGGCCGAGATCGCACACCTCGACGCCGGATGCGGCGGCCGCGGTCACGAGCCGGGCCGCTGCCGTGGGGCCGATCCCGTTGCTGGCCAAGGAAATCCGCCGCAGTCGGCCGGCCGGCACGAGCGCGGCCGCGAGCGTCTCGGCGCCTTCGTCGCCGAGCCTGGCCGCGGAAACGTACAGCTCGTCGACCGCGTCGGCACGCACCAACGTGCCCAGGTGCGCGGCGCCGGCCGGGTCGAGCGCGTTGCCGCCGGCGTAGAGCCGCTCGACCCGCCGCCCGGACCGGTGCGCGGTGATCAACGCGGTCACCAGGACACCGAGGCTGGCCGCGGTCAACCCGGTCTGGACGAGGTCGAGCGTGCGGAGCGCACGCGCGGACTCGACGATCCCGGCGGCGGCCTCCCCCGCGCCCGCACCCAGCGGATTGCGTTTGAGCCACACCCCGGTGACCCGGTTGGCCTGCGGCGACATGCGCAGACCGTCCGCGATGCGGCACGCGCCGCCCGCCGTGATCCCGTTGCAGCCGAGGTACAGCGTCTCCACCTCGCGGGCCACGGCCGCACCGGCCGCCTTGGCGGCACCGTCGTCGCCGAGCCCGTCCGTGCCCAGCAGCAGGTGCCGCACCAGGCCGGGACGCAGCTCGCCGGCCACCCTCGCCGCGCCGGCCGGCCCGAGAGCCTGCTTGCACAGGTCGAGGCGGCCGTCGGGCAGCGCGGTCCCGATCGGGAAGTCCAGTCGCGCGGCAGGTGCCGCCCCGGTGCGCAGCCAGGCCAGCAACGGTTCCAGATCGCTCACCACGCGGCCTCTCGGTAGTCCTTGAGGAACACACCGGCGACCGGCGTGCCCGCCTCGCCACGCACGATCGGGTCGTACACGCGTGCCGCGCCGTCGACGACGTCCAGCGGCGTGCGGAACCCGTTCCGCACGAGCCGGGTCCGCTTCGGTGCGGGGTTCTCGTCGGTGATCCACCCGGTGTCCACCGCGCACATGTACACACCGCGGCCGGCCAGGTCCGGACCGCTGGTGCGGGTGAGCATGTTGAGCGCGGCTTTCGCCATGTTGGTGTGCGGGTGTCCTGCGGTCTTGTTCCGCACCGCGAACCGGCCCTCGACGGCGGTGACGTTGACGATGTAGCGGCGCGAGTGGGGTGAGGCGAGCAGCAGCGGCAGCAGGCGGTCGCACAGCAGCGTCGGCGCCAGGGCGTTGACCAGCTGCGTCTCCAGCAGGTCGGCCGGGTCCAGCTCGCCGATGCGCGCCGACCACGAGTTGGCCGACGCCTTGTCGGGCACCAGACCGGCCTCGTCCACCGCTTCGTCCAGTACGCCCGCGAGCGCGGTGTGCCCGTGTGCCAGGGCGAGCGACCGGCCGAAGCCGGGAGCGAGGCGCACGTTCGGCGGCAGCGCCCCGGTCTCGCCGCGGGCGATGACGGCGTACGCCTCCGGTGGGCGACGCACGGTCTGGGCGGCGTTGTTGACCAGGATGGAAAGCGGCCTGCCCTCGTCCAGCAACGAGTCGCACAGGCCGAGCACCTGTCGGGGGTCACGCAGGTCGACCCCGACGACCGAGAGCCGGTCCAACCACGCCTCACTGTCCGGCACAGCCCGGAAGCGCCGCACGGCGTCGCGAGGGAAGCGGGTGGTGACCATCAGCTCGGCGCCGTCCCGCAGCAGCATCAGCGCGAGCTGGAAACCGATCTTGACTCGTCCCCCGGTGAGCAGTGCCCGCCGTCCGGCGAGGTCCGCGCGGGCGGTGCGCCGAGCGGCGTTCTCCTCGGCACAGGACGGGCACAGCCGGTGGTAGAACGGGTCCGCGAGCTGATAGCCGTTCTTGCAGACATAGCAACGGCGGGGGCGGGCGAGCGGTCGGGCCGAAGCGCCCGGCTCGACGCGCAACGGCGCATCCGCGCGGCGGTCGAGCCCACCAGTGGCGGTCCCGGCGTCCACTATGGCGTCCGCGGCGGCCCGCTGTGCGCCGCGAACCTTCCTACGCCGCTGCCGACCGTCCCTCGCGAACGACTCGGCGACCCGCTCGGCACGCAGGCGCACCGGGTCGTCGACAGGCAGGGCACGCAACCGGGCGACGGTCGCGTGAAACGCGGCGAGCTCGGCCTCGCTGAGATCCGCCACCACGTTCCTCCTGAACCGTGGCCCCGGCCGGATTCGAACCGGCGTGTCCGGCCTGCCAAACCGGGGCGCCTGCCTCTGCGCTACGGGACCACGGTCGCCTGCCCGGGCGGCCGGATTCGAACCGGCGTGTCCCGTCGGGGAAGACGGCGCGACTGCCACTGCGCTACGACCCGGGCATTGCGCGCCATCGTAGATCGAATGGAGCGCCTCCGCGTCCGATTTTCGGCATACCAAGTGCGTGGCCGCCGGAGCGATGCTCCAGCGGCCACGCGGCGGGTCGGTTGCGGATTATCGAGTGACGGGGAGAGGGCTGTCGTTGACGGGTGCGAGTCGTTCGATGATCACTCGGTGGAGCCGGGTGGCGCATTCCTGGTACACCGAGTCCGGATGGCCGTGCGGGTCGGGGATGTCGCCGTCGGGGTCGAGGCAGATCGTCTTGCTCGCGGCATCGGGGTAGCGGGCGAGCACGGCGGCGCACTGGGCCTCGGTCATGCAGTAGACGGTGTGGGCCTCGGCGATGAGCTCAGGCGTGATCATGCGTGCCTGGTGCTCCGGCTTGGGGACGCCGAGTTCGCTCAGCGCGGTGACGGCCTCGTCGGCGATGGAGGCGCCGGGCTTGGCCTCCAGCCCGGCGCTGGTGATGCGCCAGCGACCGCTGCCGGCGGCGATGCGGGCGATGGCTTCTGCCATCGCCGACCGGCAGGTGTTGCCGCCGCAGACGAACAGCAGCAACGGCATCGTGGTGCTGACGCTGTCGGGTTTCCGCAGGGCGGCGCGGATCGCGGGGTAGCTGAGCGAAAGGATGGCCAGCACGATGAACCCGGTCGCGACGAGCTGCCCGGTGCCGGGGGCGGCGATACCGGTGAGTGCGGTCAGCGCGAACGAGGCGATCAGGCCGGAAAGCAGGCTGGCGCACCGGTTCGCTGGCACGCACCAGGTGTACTCGCGCGGGTCGAGGTAGATCAGGGTGCCGTAGACGTACAGCGCGGAGTAGAGCAGGCCGATGCCGAAGGCCGGTAGCACGGCGGGGGTGAGCAGGAAGCTGGTGAACCCCTCGCGCAGCGCGGCCGAGAACTGTCCGGCGCCGACCAGTGCCAGCACGGCGCACAGCAGGACCTGCCACACCGCGGCGGAGATGGCCTCTTCGGCGAAGTAGCGGCGGTCGGTCTGCTCGTCACCGGTCTTGGCGACCTTGCTCATGATCTGGAACCGGCCCATGTAGCCGGTGAGGTAGAACCCAAGGCTGGCCACGGCGGCGATGGTGAGGGTGTAGCTGGCCACATCGGACAGTGCGATGACCACCGCGCCGAGGCTGAACACCAACGCGATCCACGAGTAGATCTTGACCTTGCGGCCGCGCAGGGCGTCCACGATCGGGGACAGGACCAGCACGCCACCACGCATCATCAACAACATGAACAGGATCGACACACCGACGAACGTGTAGTTCAGGGTGGTGGTGGCGATCACCAGCGCCATGAAGAAACCGGCGAGGAGCATGGTGCGGCTGGGAAAGCGCATCACGCGGCCCAGCACCGGGCGGGTGCCCATGTACCGCCACCAGCCGGTGAGGGCCAGCGTCAGTGTGGCGCCGACCAGCGTGCCAAGCGCGGCGGCCGGAAGTAGCACCAACCCGCCCACGTTTTCGTCCATGCCCGGCAACAGTCCGGCGGACAACGACTTCGTCAGGGCGGCATAGGGCGTGTACCAGAAGAAATATCCGAACGCCAAACCGAGCATGCCGCCGGCCAGCCACCACGATTTTCGCGCGGCCGGGCGAGTCGTCGTCCTGCCTTCGGTGATCGACATGACGGTCTCCAATCCCGTCGAACCTCAGCGCACAGCGCCGGGGAGTGAAAAAGGGCGCGCGTCACCGTCCGGCCAAGTCATGACCGCAGCTGGGAACACGGGGCGACCGGCACCAGCACCCAACCCAGTGCCGGTCACCGAATTGCGACGGGACCCGGTGTCGATCACCCGGGTCCGTCTAAATGATCGACCGTCCCAACCTAAAACGGTTACCGGTGGGTAGCCGACCCGGACCGTGGTGTGGCGTCGTGCCCCTCGTGGTGGTGGTCCCACCCGGCGGGTAAGTACCGGCCAGGGCAGTCGGGCCTGTCGACACCTAGGTGAGGACGCCCATCCGGTCCGCCAGCGGCCGGAGGTCGACGCGGGTCAACAGACTCTCGCGACGCAGTAGCTCACGAACCATGGCGCGGACGTCGACGTTGAACCGCAGATCGTCGGCCGACTCCCGCTCGGCACGCAACAACATGTGCACGGCGGCGACGTCCTCACCGCGGCTGCTGTAGGCCCGGGCAAGGTCCACGTGGTAGGCGAACCGTCGCTCAACACTGGGTATGGCCGAGACGTCGTACTGCTGGGCGATTCTGATCGCCTCGCCCGGCCTGGACAGCTCGACGGCCAACCACACCCGGTGGATGCCGACGTTGGTCGGGCCGAACACGGTCCGAAAATCGTTGCGCTCGCCCAGCGTCACCGCCACGGCGTCGGCGGTGTCCAGCGCGCCGAGCGCACCGGGTTCGTCCCCGAGCCGGGCGAACTGCATGGCCCGCAGCAGCTGCAAGGCGCCGAAGATGCTCATCCGCTCGGGTGGACCGTCCGGCAACGTCGGCTCCAGCTCGGCGGCCGCGTCGGTGGCCAGCTCAAGTACCACCTCGGTGTGGCCCTGCTCGGCCAGGATCATCCCGACGTTCCACGCCGACGCGGCTCGGTAGTCGAGGTCGTCGGCCTTGATCGCGGCGGCCATCGCGCGGTCCGCGGCCAGCAGCGACACATCGTGTGCACCCACCCGTTTGGTGAACGCCCGGGCCAGGAAGTACAGCATCGAGGCCGTCCGCAGCAGGCTGTCCCGCTCCGCATCGTCCACCACCGGGATCGTCGCCCGCACCTCGGCGATCAACCCGGGCAACATCGACCCGACCTGTGCGAACGGGCGCCGTTCCTGCCAGATGTCCCACACGGTCCGTACGGCGTCGCCCAGGCGCGTGACGTCCGGCGCGCCGGTGAGCTTCGGGCTGAACGAGACCATCGCCGCCCGGATCGCCGGCACCGTGTCGTGCTCGGCGGACCGCTCGGGCAGGTCGTCGACCGGCAGCCCGGTCAGCTTGTACAGGTCCCGCACGCGCAGGATCCGGGCGATCTCCATCCAGTCCGAGAAGGCGACCACCTGCCGCTCACCGGACTCCCACTTACGCCACGCCGACACCGTGCAGCCCTTCAGCTGCGCGCACTGCTCCTGGGTCAACCCCATCCGCCTGCGGTACAACCGAATCCGCTCACCCGGTGGCAGACCAGGCTCTACCGCCACCACAACGCCCATGGTAACCAGCACGAAAGCCACCCACGAGATCAGCGAGCACGACGAGCCGACGGATCCCATGGTCGTTTCGTCGGCCGGCAAAGTTCCCGGGGTTCGGCAAAAGGCCCCATCTGGTTCGTCACATGGTGGCTGTCGGCCGGTTGGTGCAGGATGGGCGCTCACGCCGTGTCCATGTGGTGGAGGAACCACGATGATTGTTCGACGACTCGCGACCGCGTTCCTGCTCAGCGGGATGGCGGTGATCGTCACCGCGACACCCGCGTTCGCGCATGCCGAGCTCATCGCCAGCGACCCGGCTCAGAACGCCTCGGTGGCCGCACCACCCCAGCAGGTGTCGCTGACCTTCAACGAACCGGTGACACTCGCACCGAACCCGGTCACGATCACCGGTCCCGGCGGGGCGGCGTGGACCGTCGGGCAGCCGTCGATCGCCGGGGCCGTGATCACGGTCCCGGTGCAGCCGAGCGGGCCCGCCGGCCCCTACACGCTCGCCTACCAGGTGGTCTCGGACGACGGCGACGCGATCAACGGCAGCGTGCAGTTCACGCTGACCGCGGCCGTGCCCGCCCCGACGACCACGACCACTCCCCCACCGACGACCACGACGACCGAGGAAGCGCCACCGAGCACCACGGCGTCGGCCGTGCAGGCCGCGGACACCAGCGACTCCAACAGCGGCATCCCGGTCTGGGTGTGGATCCTCGGCGCCGTGGTGGTGGTCGCCGTCGGCGTGGCGGTGGCGCTTCGCGTGGCCCGGCCCAAGAACCCGGGAAGCTGAGACAGCTCAGTGGGCGTCACGGCGTGACGCCCACTGAGCTGTCCACTGTGGTCTCCGACACGACTGGAACTTCCGTGGACCACGGCCTGTCCTGAAGGACGCGATCGGGACGTTCAACGACATGAGCGCGTCTTTCGAGACATCGCCCGTGGCGTGAAGCCGCTGTTCGTGGGCCCGCCGTACCTCTCCGGGCTGACTGGATATCAGGGATTTCACCGATACCCAGTGTCGCCGCGACGCGAAAGAATCGGCGTAGGTCTGGGGACAAAAGGGGATGAAATGGGGATCAGGAAATTCATCGTCGCCGTGCCAGTACTGCTTGCCCTCGCGGCTTGTGGGACGGGGACGCCGGCGGCCAATCCGGCCGACAACGCGGGGAAGGCCAGCGGCCATGCGCACGGCAGCCCACCGCCGCCGGCGACGCCGCTACGGGACGGCGAGCGGTTCCAGGAAGTGGGTCTCGCCCGGCCGTATACGCCGGCGCCGCCCGAGGGTGGCACCGACGAGTACCGGTGCTTCCTCATCGATCCGAAACTCACCGACACCACGTTCCTGACGGGCAGTGAGTTCCTCCCGCAGAACGCGGAGATCGTGCACCACGGCATCTTCTACCAGATTCCCGCGTCGGGCGTGGAGCAGGCGAAGAGCGTGGACGCCAAGGCCGATGGCGACGGCTGGCAGTGCTTCGGCGGCAGTGGGCTGGAGGACAACCAGTCGAACTACATCGGTGTCTGGGCTCCTGGCCACGCGGAGACGCTGATCGGCGACCGCACCGGTTACCGACTCGAGCCTGGTAGCCAGATCGTGCTGCAGGTGCACTACAACCTGTTGGCCACCAACGGAAAGACCGGCCCGACCGACCAGTCCTCGATCCGCCTGCGTCTGGCACCCGGCACGGCGGACGTGACGCCGCTCTTCGGAAGCCTGCTGCCGGCGCCGATCGAGCTGCCGTGCACGCCGGAGGAGTCCGGCCCGCTCTGCGACCGCGAGACGGCGATCGCGGACCTGGCCAAGCGCACCAGTTCCGACGCCCGCGACGAGGTCGACGGGCTCAACGAGCTGTGCAACGGCGGAAAGGAGCCGGTCGCCGGCAACACCCAGCACTGCGACCACCAGATTCCCGAGCCCGCGCTCCTGTACGCGGTCATGCCGCACATGCACCTGCTGGGGCGTTCGATCTCGGTGGAGCTCAACCCGGGCACGCCGAACGCGCGGATGCTGCTGAACCAGCCGGCGTACAACTTCGACGACCAGTCCGAGCAGGTGCTGCCGGAACCGGTGCGGCTCAACCCGGGCGACACGGTCCGGGTCACCTGCACCCACGACGCCTCACTGCGTTCGCAGCTGCCACAGCTCAAGACGCTCAAGCCGCGCTACGTGGTGTGGGGTGACGGCACCAGCGACGAGATGTGCCTGGCCATCCTGACCGTGACCCCCCGAGGTCTGACCGAACCTGGCGCAGAGCGGGGACTTCCTGCTCTGCGCCGGTCACCACGTCACGGGCAGCTCGTTGAGCCCGTAGACGAACCCGTCGTGCTTGAACGGGATCCGGTCGAACTCGGTGGCCAGCTCGAGTGTCGGGACCCGCCGGAACAGGCTCGCGTAGGCGACCTGTAGCTCCAACCTGGCCAGTGGTTGACCGAGGCACTGGTGGACCCCGAACCCGAACGACAGATGGCTGCGCGCGTCCCGCTGGATGTCCAGGCGGTCGGGATCCGGGAAGGCCGCGGGATCCCGGTTGCCGGTCTCGTTGACGAGGATCATTCCCTCGCCGGCACGGATGGTGTGGCCGCCGATCGTGATGTCCTCGAGCGCCACCCGTCGCCGACCGCCGTGGGCGATGGTGAGATAACGCAACAACTCCTCCACCGCCGACGCGAGCAGCTTCGGGTCGTCCAGGTGCTCGCGCAGCAGGGCCAGCTGGTCGGGATGCTCCAGGAGGGCGAGGATGCCGAGAGCGATCATGTTGGCGGTGGTCTCGTGGCCGGCGAGCAGCATCAGCACGCCGATCTCGGTCGCTTCTTCCTTCGTCAGCTCCCCCGCCCCGATCCGGCCGGTCAGCCCGGACAGCATGTCGTCGCCGGGATCGTCGAAGCGGGCGTCGACCAGGGTGCTCAGGTAGCCGAACATCGCGCCGGCGGCCGCCATCCGCTGCTCGGGCGTGGACTCCTGGTGGAGGATCGCCCTGCTTTCGGTCTGGAAGAAGTCGTGGTCGTCATACGGCACGCCCAGCAGTTCGCAGATCACCAGTGACGGCACGGGAAGAGCGAACCCCTCCACCAGATCCACCGGCTTCGGCAAGGCCAGCATGCGGTCCAGCTGTTCGTCGACGATCTGCTGCACGCGGGGACGCATGGCCTCCACCCGCTTCACGGTGAACGGCGAGATCACCGTGCGCCGCAGGCGGTTGTGCTCGGGGTCGTCCATCATGACGAAGCTCAGCCCGGACGTGCCGAAGTCCTTGGCGAAGTTGGGGAAGCCGGCACCGTTCGAGTCGGCGCTGGCTTTGGGATCGCCGAGCAGCGCCCGTTGTTCCGCGTAGCTGGTCACCAGCCACGGCGTACTGCCGTCCCACAAGCGCACCCGCCGCATCGGGCGTTCCTGTTGTTGCCCACTCAACGCCGGCGCGGGGTCGAACGGGCAACCGGCTTCCCGTTCCATCGAGAAATCAGCGAGATCGGTCACCGCGGTCATGCTACGACCAACCGACACACCACTGGTCAAGAACAACCCGGGTGGAGTACCGGTTTGTGGTTACCAACCCGTCGTTACCCGTTGGCGGCACAGGATGTGCTCGTCGACGATGTAGGCGGGGGTGACGACGGCGGTGATCGGCAGACCGGGGCGGCTGTCGAGCCAGGGGCTGTGCCGGTTCTCGTCGTAGGGCTGGCCGGGCAGGAGGGTGAAGTCCCATTGCTGTCGGCCGCCGAGTGTGTCGGCCAACTGTCTGATGGCGGCCGCGTGGGCCTGCAGGGTCGCGGCCCGGGTGTCCCGATCAGGAACGCTGTCGAGCAGTGCCAGTACGGCGATGTCGTCCACCCCCAGTGGATTGCCGAACAGGGCACGGCAGAGCTGGCCGACGACATCGGCCAGTGGCCGCCCGGATGACCGGCAGGCCAGGTGGGCGGCGGTGAGCACGTGCTGGGTGACCATTCCGGTGAACCGTTCGACGACCTCGAGGTGACGCACCTGGGTGTCGGTGACCGAGCTGATCTGTCCTAAGTGGACACCCGAGTTCGGGTCCCCCGGCATGAGGCGCGAAGGCAGCACGAACAGGATCACGACCGCCAGCACGACGAGGACGACCACGCCGCCGAGCGCGATGAACCATGACGGTGTCACTGCTACCACCTGTGGTCGAACTCGGCGGAGACCGCGACCTCGTCGCCGGTGATCAGGTTGGTCGCGGTGGCGGTGAGATGGGTGGAGCCGAACCGTACCGTCAGCTCGAAGCGGCGCAGGCGCGTCGGTCGCGCGTACATGCGCCATGGCAGTTTCACCGAGAGCGTGGCCACCTTCCGGCAGCCGTCCGCGTCGACGTACCGCGGTGCGTGCGGCGAATCCGTGGCGTACAGCGGAATGACGAACGTCCGTCTTCGCCACAGTGCCGGGGCGACCTCGACGCGGAAGACCTTGTCGTACGGGACGATGTCGCCGGCGCGCACCAGCGGCTCGAACCTGTCTCCGCACAGCGGGGCGCGGAACGCGAACTCGATCTTCTTCTCCGGCGGGTCCAGTTCCGGGTCGAACGGGACGGTTCGCGCGATGCCGTAGGTGGTACGTGCCTGCCGCCGGCGGAACGTGGCGGGATCCGCGGCGAACCGGACCGCGCCGCGCAGCACCGCCAACTCCGCCTGGCTCACCGCCCGCCACGGCAGCCGGCCGGCCAGGTGGGCGTCGAGGCGGTCGCGGAGATAGGTGGATCGGCCGAACCCGCCGGCCAGCACCACGGTCAGATCGTCGGCGCCCACCTCGTCGAGCTGCTCGTCCACCATCTTGAGCACGTCGTCGATCGTGTGGTCGAGCAGCTCACGCATGGTGTCGCGCGGGATGACGATCGCGTAGTAGACACCGTCCTGGCGTTCGGCCAGTGCCTTCTTGATGTCGTCGGGCAGGATGCGGTGGACGTCCTGCGGCACGAGGACATTGGTGTCGTCGGGGTTGTTCGGATCGAACTCCCGCTTGGCGGTCTCGAAAGCCTCGGCCAGCCGGAACAACACGTGACTGTGCCGTCTGGCCAACTCGTACATCCGCACCGGGCCGATCCCGGAGACGACCCGCTCGAGGAAGAGCCGGTTGACGTAGTCGCTGCCGCAGCCGCCGCTCACCGGAGTGCCGACCTGCGCCAACCCGTCGGCCTGCACCTGCAGTGTCGTGATGTCGACGGTGCCGCCACCCGCGTCGACGACCAGCAGCCGGTGGCCGTGCCGGTTGAGATCCTCGTGCTCTGCCAACGCGTGCAGGCCGGCGACCTCGGGCTCGATCGCGAGCAGCAACCGTTCCGGGGAGCCGGGCATGCCGGCCTCGACCGCCCATCGCAGCATGAGCTGGCGTTCGTACTCACCCCACAACGCCGGCACGGTCAGGCACCAGCGCACCGCGTCCGGCTCGTGCCCCTCGCCGGTGAGGTGGGTGAGCGCGGCGTCGAAGAGCCTGCGGAGGTAGCCGACCACCAGCGGGCGGACCTCGTCCTCCGTGAGTTCCTCCGGCCCCAGGGAGTCGGGCACGAGGCCGGTCGCGCGCGCCAGGTCCATCTTGAACCCGCGGCGCAGGAACCCCGGCTCGCCGGCTTCCGGTTGCTGCACCGCCATGTCGCCCCAGGCGACGATGTCGCCGTCGGCCAGCCGCAGCGCCGACAGGGTTTTCGGCGACGACACGGCTCCCTGCCCCGGCCACGCCAGACGCCACCGGATCTCGCCGGGCACGGGCCCTTCGTCGGTGTCGGTCAGCGGCGCCCAGGCGAAACCGCTCTGGTACGAGCCGAAGTCGATGGCCGCGGCGGCCGTGAAGCCCGTCACCGCGATCCCCCGTACAGCTCGCCGACCGCGCGCCGGCACAGGTCGTCGAGCAGCCGCCCGGCCCGCGCTGACAGGTCGGGGTCGCCGAGTTCGTCAGCGACCGCGGCCGTCTCCCTGGCCGCGGTGATCAGCTCCCGCGCGGGACGGGTCGAGTCCGTCAGCGTGTCGAGCGCGTCGGTGACCGTTTCCGTTGCCTGGTCGGTCAGTCCGGACGCGGACAGCAGGTGGGCCTGCCCCGCGACCGCCTCCTCGTCCGGCAGCACGCCATGGCGGATCGCCGTGTCGTAGGCCAGCACGGCGCTGAGTGCCAGCGCCTGCCGGATTTCCGGTGGCGCCGACCGAAGCGTCTCGATCGAGGGCGGCCGGCCGTGGCGCACCAGGTGGAACCGGTCCGTCATCGCACACAGCACACCGGTCAGCAACTCGCCGAGCGCGTTCTCGAACTCCACCCGCTCATCGCTCCGCGGCAACACCATCGGGGTGAACGTCAACGACGTGGCCCGCCCGTCCGGTCGGGAACCGAGGTTCCACGCGGTCAGCTTCGGCACGACCTGGTGGTCGGCGCGGACGACACCCCACACCAGGATCACCGGCAGGTCACCGACCACCTGGCCGATCCGCAGCAGGTCGTAGTCCATCCGGTGCAGCGCACGGCGCGTGAAACCCTCGGCGAGCACGGCGTCCTGGCCCCACGCGCTCGCGTCCCACATCTCGCGGACGCTGGGCCGAAACCCTTCCACCCCAGGCAGATCCCCGTCGCGATGGAACGGCGCGATCATCAACGCCGGCAACCGCCCGTCGTCCGTGTGCTGTGCCAACTGCTCCCGCATCACCGAGTCCGGCACACCGAACGGCCCGTCCGCGCTCTCCCGGTCGTCTTCCTTGACCCGCTGCTGGACCCGGAGCGACAGCACGGCACGCTCCTGTGCCAGGTCCAGCTCACGGACATGGTCCCGCTCCGCCGCGCTCTCGGCCAGCTCGGCGGCCGTGTGCAGGCGAACCAGCGTCCGCTCGTGCTCCGCCCGCGCGACCCGGTCCGCCACGACACCGTCGACGACCCGGTACACGATGTCGCCGGCCAGGTTCACCGCGCTGGTCGCCGCATTGAGTTGGAACAGTCCACGCATACTGGCCCGGTCGCGAACCAGCTGGTTGTCCGCGGCCTCCTCGGCGAGATCGTGGAGGTAGCCGGCGTTGCGGCGCTCGCGCGCACTCTGCTTCTCGGCCAGTTCGTCCTTCACCAGCGCGGTCTTCCGCTCCTGACCGCCCCTGACCAGCTCGGTGGCCACGTCCCCGGCGGCACGCACGGCCGCGATCGTCGGCTCGCCCTTCTCGATGGCGTTCGACACCATCGACCAACCCTCGATCGCGACCCTCTTCACGACCGCGCCGTTCCACCAACTCGGCCTGTCCGCCACCGGTCACCGTCCTCCTCCAGCGCACACTTCCCGTGCATCGCGGGCAACTCCTGTCCGTTACTGGATTCCTGGGAAATACGCACTACAGGGCGATGGGGAATTGCGCTCGGGACCCGTCCCGGGGCGCTCGGGTCATCATGACGACGAACGAGAGGCTCGACGGGAACCAGATCGGAGTCAGGGGACGAGATGGACGGATACGCCTTCAACCCGGATTCATTCCAGGAGGTGCGGCAAGCCTGGGTGAACCTTCGTGACGGCTTGGACAAGGACCTTGCGGATGCACAGAAACTGGCCGTCGTCAAGGCCCCCGGCCACGAACCGGCGAGCGGCTTCGTCGCCCGGGACCAGAACAGCTCCGGTGAGGCCCTGCGGAACTCGATCATCCAGATGCAGGCCTTTGTGGCCAGTTACCTGAGCAATCTCACTCAGGCGGAAGAGGAATACCAGGCACAGGAAGCCAACGTCAGCGCGACCATGAACAGCGGGAGGCGCTGACATGAGCGACGAAATCAATGCCGGGCATGTCGCCGCCGGCCTTGCGGGTGGCCTGGTTGGTGGCGCGGTGGCGGGTGTACCCGGCTTCATCGTAGGCAGCGGGCTGGGCGCTCTCGCCGCCGACGCCTACCAGGCGAAGCCGGCCGTCCAAAGTCATTCCACGACGGTGCGGAACGACATCGCGCCGGAGAACGTCACCCTGGACGCGTACCAGATCTACGTGCGAATCACGACCGGGTACGGCTCGAACACCCTGTCCGAGGCCAATGCCACCGCGGACGAGCTGTCGAAGAGATTCGCCGACGAGCGGGCGGGCCAGATCGCGGAAGCGCGTCGCACGGCCGCCGAAGCGTGGCAGGGCAACGCGTCCACCGCCGCCGACGCGGCGACCGCGCCGCTGTCCGACAGTTTCGCCATGGCGCAGCAGCAACTCGCCGCGAACTCACAGGCGTTGAACGCCGAGCTGACCGCGTGGGACCACATCTTCAGCCAGGTCGAGCCCGTCCCCGAGAACCCGCCCCAGGGCGGCATCGCCAACTCGGTGAACCCGTTCCAGACGGATGTCGACGCGGCCATCAACGAGTACAACGCCGCGGCGGCCAAGAACGTCGCGCTGTACGAGGCGTACTCGGCGGAGACCGCCACGGCACGGGGTCAGGTCCCGCAGAGCTACCTGGAGCCGGCGCCGCTCAGCGCGTCGTCGGCGGCGGGGGCGCCCACGCGTACCGCGTCCGCCATCGGGTCGGAGTCGGTCGCGCCGCCGCAGGTCGGTGGGGCCGCCGATGCCGGCCAGCCGGCGGGCACCGGCGCGAGCGCGGCATCCGGCGGAAGTCCTTCCGCCCCACCGTCTCCCGGCGGCGGTGCGGCGGGCAAGCCGGATGGGACCTCCGGGCAGGGTGTGGCGGCGGCCGGCCCGACCGCCCGACCGACACCGTCGGCATCCCGGCCAACGCCGTCGGCGTCCCGGCCGGTCGCGAACACACCCGCGCTGCAGGCGCCGCGCAACACCGTCGCCGCGGGCCAGCTACCCCAGCCGAAGCCAACCGGACTGTCTGACACACCACGCAAGTTCACGGGTGCGGGTGGGGGCGGCGTCGGTTCCGGTGGTTCCGGCGGTGTCGGGAGCTTCGGCGGGGTGGCCGCACCCGGCGGCGTCGGCACCGGAAGCGGCAACAGCCTGCGCGGCGGCGGTTCGGTCGGGACCGGGCCGGTGCCTGGCCAGGTACCGGGCGGTCAGGGTCAACCGGCCGGCCGAGGCGGCGTCGGCACTCCTGGCGCCCGTGGCGCGGCCGGGGCGGGTGGCTTCCCGGCGAGCCCGGCGGGCCGGGCCAACGGCGAGGAGGACAAGGAGCACCGCAGGAAGTACCTCATCGAACCGGACGACAAGGAGTTGTTCGGCATCGACGAGCGGTACGTGCCGCCGGTGATCGGTGACAACCGTTGAGGACTCTGGGAGTAGCCATGCTGACCGACAACCTCACGCTGAACCTGACCACGGTGCACACGCTGATCAGGTGGCGCCAGGCCGAGCCGCACCCGATCCTCGCCACCGCACCGACCTGGTACGACGAGGACACGAAACGGGCGCTGGACCGGCACGCGCTGAACGAGCTGGAAGAGAACCGACGCCTGCGCCGGGGCCGGCCGGACTCGGACCTGGACGACACGATCGGCGCGCTGGTCCGCCCGGACCGCGAGCACTACGGCTGGATCACCACGACGGTCGAGGGCCGGCCGTACCGGTACGGGGTGCTCGCGGTCGCGGCCTACCAGGAGGCGGTGCTCGTGATCCGCAACTACGAGACGGACTCCGCCGTGCTGGCCACGATTCGGCCCCGCGAACTGACCAGCACGTTCCTCGCGCAGCTGCCCGCGCTCGGGGCGGCGGCCGGGCAGCCGGTCAGCACGCCGTACCAGGATTTCCTGGCCGCGACCGAACCGACCGAGGACGGCTTCGCCGGGTTCGGTACCAGGCTGAGCCAGGAGGTGCGGGAGATCAACGCCGTGCTCAGCCAACCACGAACCGGCGGCGGCAGCCTGTACGTGGCCGGCCGGGCCGGCCATCTCGGTACGCGCCGGCGTGGCAAGCAGCCGATCAACTACCTGGACACCACGAGCGGCCGCTGGCTCACGCAACTCGACAGCACGGCGCGCGGCATGGTGGCCACTCTTCGCCCGGCGAGCACCGACCTGATCGCCACCCAACTCGTCCAGACGGAACGGCAGCTCCACCGAAGCGAGTAGCTCTCGGATCCACGCAGCCCGCCCTCGTGTGGGCGGGCTGCGTGCCGGCGAGAACCGATCGCGCGTGTGCCCCGTCCCGTGGTCATGACGACACACACCACCGAGCAGCACACGATGTCCCGGCCTCCACGGCGTTCCGCGTTGCCATGGGTGATCGCCGGCGCCGTGGTCGTCGTCGCCGGGGTGGCCGTCACGTTGGTGCTGACCACGGGCGACGCGGAGAGCCCAGACCGGAACGCCGCCGCCCCGAAGACGACGGCGAGCGGCGACGAGCGCGGCGGTGAGTACGACCTCAGCACCCCGGAGGCTGCCGCCAAAGCCTTCGCGGCGGCCGCCGAGACCGGATCCGGTGACACACTGCTGGAACTGGCCTGCGTCAGCCGTCCCGCCTGCGTCAGCGAACACGCCGCCGGGCTGAGCGAGGCACAGCTCACCGAGACACGAGACGTGATCCGCGACGGCGTGTACGAGCTGGCCGAGCACCTCAAGGGCGCCGAGTTCGCGATTCCGATCGACGGTGCCGCACCGGGCACGAAGGACGTCCCGTACCGCACCCCGGCCATGACCGGCGACGCCTACCTCACGCTGACGTTCGTCCAGTCCGAAGACGACTGGCTGTACTACAGCCCCACCGGGTGAACAGGTTCCGCCCGGAGCGTAACCACTGCTGTGGGTGACGCGCCGATGCGAGGATGGCGGCATGGCGGACATCGTCCACATTCATCAGAACCGCGCTCCAGAGCCGGATCCGGAGCCGGAGCCGCTGTGGCGGGAGGCGCTCGGCCGGAGCCTGCGCGCGACGAGGGAGGAGCAGGGCGGCCGACTCGTCGACGTCGCGGAGCGGGCCGGCATCTCGCCCCAGTACCTGTCCGAGATCGAACGCGGACGCAAGGAGCCGTCGAGCGAGATGATCGCGGCCGTCTCCGGCGCACTCGGCGTCGGCCTGGACGAACTCCTCATCGACGTCGTCTCCACCGTGCGACAACACCGCACCGCGCGCTTCCCGGTCCGCTCCCAAGGTCCGGTGCTCCTGGCGGCTTGACCGTTCAGACGCGGCGGTCGAGCACGTGGTCGGCGAGCCCGTAGGCGACGGCGTCCACCGCGTCGAACACGCGGTCGCGGTCGGTGTCGTGCCGTAGGTCCGCGATGGCGCGGCCGGTGTGCGCCGACAGGATCTCCTCCAGCTGGGTGCGTACCCGCACCACCTCGTCGGCCTGGAGGATGAGGTCCGGGATGGTGCCGCGACCCTGCGCGGCGGGTTGGTGCAACACCACCCTGGTGTGCGGCAGCACGGCGCGGCGGCCTGACTCGCCCGCGGCGAGCAGTACCGCCCCGGTCGCCACGGCCTGGCCGACGCAGGTCGTCGCCACCGGCGGCTTGATGTAGCGCATGGTGTCGTACAACGCGAGCATCGCGGACGGGTCGCCCCCCTCGGAGTTGATGTACAGGTTGATCTCCTGGTCCGGGTTCTCCGCCTCCAGGTGCAACAACTGGGCGATCAACGCGTTCGCCACGCCGGAGTCGATCGCCGTGCCGAGATAGACGATCCGCGACGACAGCAGGTGCGAGTAGACGTCCATGATCCGCTCGCCACCCGGCACCCGCGTGATCACATTCGGGATGGTGTACGTACTCATGCAGACACCCCCAAGCCCATTTCGTGCATGCGCACGGGCACGACCTGCGCGAGGCCCTCGACGATGTGGTCGATGAAGCCGTACTCCCGCGCCTGTTCCGCGGTGAACCAGCGGTCGTGCAGGGAGTCGGTGAAGATCCGGTCGACGCCCTGGCCGGTGTCCTCGGCGATGAGTCCCAGCACCGTGTCCCGGGTGTGGCGCAGGTCGTCGGCCTGCACCTCCACCTCGACCGCCGAACCGCCGATCCCCGCGGAACCCTGGTGCATCAGGATGCGGGCGTGCGGCAGGGCGAAGCGCTTGCCCGGCGTGCCCGCCGACAGCAGGAACTGCCCGGCACTGCACGCCAACCCCAGCGCGAGCGTGGTCACGTCACACGGCACGAGCCGCATCACGTCGCGGACGGCCAGCATCGACGGCACCGAGCCGCCTGGCGAATGGATCCACAGCGCGATGTCCTTCTTGGGGTCGTCACCCGCGAGCGAGAGCATCTGGGTCGCGAGCACGGCCCCGTTGTCGTCGTCCAGCACTCCGTCGAGCACCAGCACACGCTGGCCGAGGAACCGTTCCCGAAGCCGGTAGTCGAACAGTCTGTCGTTGTTGGTCATGCTCCCGACAATGCCGCGCACGGCGCACGGTTCGCAGCCGTTGCTGCCGTGAGCGGATCAGCCCACAGCAGCGCCGATCCTTGACTACACAGCGCACACGCACGGACACTCGATCGACGATCTTCACTGACGAACGGGTGCTGGCGTGACGATCAACAAGCGCATCACAGCCACCACGCAACACGACTGAACCCCCGCGAGTCGCGCGTTCAGCCCCCGCGAGTGGCGTTTTCGGGAACGCCCACTGTGGACGGTCGAAGGCGATCCGGACGTCCCCTCGGCGTCCGGATCCTTCGCGTCACGCGGGTCAGCCGGCTCGGCGGGCCAGTCGGATGATCGGCAGCTCGCGATCGGTCTTCACCTGGTACTGCGCCAAGCGGGGCGCGGCGGTGGCGATCCGCTGCCAGGCCTCGTCGCGTTCGGGGCCGTGCAACTGCTCGGCGGTGACGGGGATCCTGCGGCCGGCCATCTCGATCGTGACCTGGTCGGGGTGGGCGGCGAGGTTGTAGTACCAGGCCGGGTTCTTCGCCGCGCCTGCCGCGGACGCGACGATCAGCCAGCTGTCGTCGTCGCCGGTGGGGAACCAGCCGACCGGGGTGACGCGTTCGGCACCGCTCCTGGCGCCGACGGTCGTCAGCACGAGGGCGTTGAAGCCCATGAACTTGCCGCCCTTGCCGCGGATTCGTTTCGCGGCCCGGCCGTTGAACCACTTCATCAGCCGTCCCGCCTTGGGTTGGCGGGCGCCGCGGGTGCCGTTACGCGTGGTGAAACTCATGCGATTCCTCTCTTTGGAATGATCCATCAGCCGACGTTGCGTTTGTTGACCGTGAACTCACGGACGTTGCTCGTGGTCTCGCCGATGCCGAAGCTGATGATCCGTTTCGGGCGGATGCGGATGATCGCCCCGTCGAACCCCGTCTGCGCGATGGCGGGTGCCCATGCGGAGTCGGTGGGCTCCGCGATCGCCTCGCCTTCGCCGCGGATCTCCACGCACCGCGGTCGCCACGGCTGCGTCGAGGCCAGGTCGTCGACCACGAACGCGACCTGGCCGTTCTCGGCGACGTTGCGGAACTTCCGGCTGCGGGCCATCCGGTGCCCGGCGATGTCGATCGTGCCGGTCTTCTCGTTGTACCGGAACCCGACCGGGCTGACCTGGAGCGTGCCGTCCGGCTGCGCGGTGGCCAGGCGCCCGAGGCGCTGCGGGGACAGGTACTCGAGTTCGATGTCGGTGAAAGGCATGGCAGTCCTTTCGTCACTGGAACCACATAGTTACTATTTCCAACTCCGTCGAGTGGCGTGCGAGGCGGCACGTACGCTGACGGCATGTCTCATCCCACGGACGCCTGCCCGTGCGCGCCACGGACCGGAACCGTGTTCACGCTGCTGGGCAAGCGGTGGAACGGCCAGATCATCGACCTGCTGCTGCAGCAGCCGGCCCGGTTCGGCCAACTGGTCGCGGCGCTGCCCGGCCTGTCGAACCGCGTCCTCACCGAGCGGCTGACAGAGCTCCAGGAGGCGGGTGTCGTCACCCGCGACGCCGGTCAGTACACCCTGACCACTCGTGGCGAAGGCCTTCGTCCGGCGATCGACGCCCTGGCCACCTGGTCCGAGCCCCGACCAGCCGTCGACCCGGCCGGCAACTCCTGTCTCGACCTCGACTTCCGCGGGGTGTGGGAGGCCTTCTCCTACGCTGGCGACCGCGTCCGCGACGCGTTGGACCAGCGGGTGCAGCACCGCGCCGGCATGCCGCTCAGCTACTTCGAGCTGCTCGTCCAGCTCCGGTACGCGCCCGGCGGGCAGCTGCGGATGAGCGAGCTGGCCGCTGCCACCGGCAGCAAACCCAGCCGGATCACCCACGCGGTCAACCGCCTCGAACAGGCCGGCTGGATCACCCGCGACAGCCATCCCACCGACGGTCGCGGCTGCACCGCCACCCTCACCGACCAGGGTATTCAGGCCATGGACGCCGCCCGCCCCGAGTACGTCCGCGTGGTCCGCGAGCACGTGCTCGGCCCGCTCACCCCGGCCGAACAGCACCAGCTGCGCGTGCTGTGCGAGAAGATCCTCGCCAGCTTCTCCGACACCGCTCACGCCGACGACCCTTCCGCTGACTGAGAGTATTACAGCGCTGAACATACTCCGCCCACAGGTCGGCGTGGCAGAGGACCCACGTTGCCAATAGGCGTATACGTCTATATGGTGTGCCGGTGCCCTTGGACGCGTCCCGGAACAGCCTGGTGTTGCCGCTGCTCGGCCTTCTCGTCGAGCAGCCGGCGCACGCCTACGACCTCGCCGCCCGCCTCTCCGCGCGGTACGGGCACCTCACGGTGACCCGCAGCTCGGTCACGTCCTTGCTGAAAGCCCTGGAAAGCAAGGGGTTGGTCGCTTCGGGCGTCCCTGAGCGGGTGGGCAACCGACCGCCGCGCACGGTCTTCGAGCTGACCGACGCGGGGATCGCGGACTTCCGGCGGAAGGTCGAGGAGGGGCTGCGGGACAGCCAGGTCGCCGCGGTGGACTTCACCATGGCCGTCGCGTACGCGGGGATCCTGCCCGCGGGCCACGCGATGTCCATTCTGGCCGCCCGGGCCGACCGGCTCGACGAGGAACTGGCCGCACTGCCGGCGGATCCGCAGGGCGTCGCCGAGGTGCACATGCTCGAAGTCGCCTACTGGCGCACCATCGTGGCCACCGAGATCGCCTGGATCAGAACCTTGGTGTCACGGATCCAGACGCAGGACATCGACTGGCCGGCCACCGAACCGAGGAGGACACAAGCGTGAAGTTCGGCATCTACCCTGGCGGCCGTGCGGGCACCGTCTGCTCCTACCCGCCCGACCGCGCCGCGATCGACGGGCTGGTCGAGGACCTCGCGGGCGGACGGCCGTTCGTCATCCGCGAGTACGTGCACTTCTTCGGCGACACGACACCGCCGGACGTCGTCACCTCACTCGGCGCCGACCACGAACTCGAGCACCTCACGATGCCCGACGAGTGGTATGTCGCGGGAGGCCGCGAACTGGACCTCGTGGTCAGCTACCTCCCCCGGGTCGCCGACCTTCCCGGCTGGCTGTCGTTCCTCGACACCGCCATCGACCGGTACGGGCACCTGGTGCGGTACCTGCAGGTGACGCTGGAGCCGAACTTCCCGATTCCGCTCATCGACGGCAGCTCCCCCGGCGTGCTCGACGCCCTGGCACTCGGCATCCCTCACGCTCGCGCCGCGCTTGACCAGCGAGGCCACCGCGACGTGCTGGTCGGCTTCTCCGTCGCCGAACCACCGGAATGGCTCGGCGGCGACGACGGGTTCTGGCAGCACCTCTCCGCCCTGCCACCACAGGACTTCGCGGCCCACGTCGACTACGTCGGCCTGGGCCTGTACCCCGACGCCTTCTCCCCCGTCGCGCCGCGCGGCACACCGGGGGACGTCGCGTCCCTCACCACCCACGCGCTCCACCACCTGCGGCAGCACTCGTTGCCCCGCGCGCACATCCCCGCCACGACCCCGATCCACATCGTCGAGAACGGCTCCCCCAGCGGAGCACCCCGCACCGAACAAGGACAGTGCGAATCGCTGTCCGACATGCTCGACGCGATCCTCGCCGCCCGGGAATCCCTCAACATCGCCCAGTACGAACTGTTCAGCCTCCGCGACGCCGACAGCGGCTCCGACCAACCCACCGGCACACTCGGCCTCGTCACCGACACCTACCAACCCAAACCCGCCTTCGCCACCTACCGAAGCATCGTTCAGCCGGCCACCAGTGCGACCGGGAGGCTTGCGTAGGCGGTGACCAGGTTGGTCGGCTTGCGCACCGGGGCACCAAGAAGCTGGATCGACTCGACGCGGGCCAGCAAGGACGGTCGCCCGGGTTCAGGTTGGTATCGGACAGTCTTTGTGGACGGACGACGGCGCGGGTCAGGTGTTGCACCGGCGCGGTGTAACGCAGGACTTCCTCCACGGCCGAGTCCAGCCCTCCGGCCGTCGACGCAACGGTTGCCACTGGTCCGGGTTGCGGCTGAACGCGACCAGGCCGCCGGTGGTGGCGTTCTTGGTGGTCTCATTGCCGGCAATGGCCAGGTTGAGGCAGTTCATCCTCGCGGGTCAGCCGGTCGCCGTCGATCTCCGCGTCCAGTAGGCGGCGGATCAGGCCGTCGTCGGCCAACTCCGCGTGGTCGAGCAGGCCGGCCAGGTGCATCAGCAGCTGACCGTTGGCGGTGGTGGTGGAATGCCTGCGGGCGGCCAGGTCGCCGACTGTAGAGGTTGAGCAGGTGCGTGGGTCGGCCGTGTTCGAGCACCCGGCGGGCGGCGTCGGCCCGTAACGCCTCGCCGGCGGTGGCCACGTACCGCAGACCGGCGAACAGTTCGGGCCGCGCGGCGGCCATGTGGTGGAAGATGCTGGTGGTCAGGAACAGAACGCTGATCCGCTCCCGTTCCACCAACGCGTGCAGGGCGGGCGCGGACAGCAGCACATCGGAGGCGACCGGCACCAGACAGGCGCCACCCAACAGCGTCGGCCACATCTCGAAAACCGAGGCGTCGAAGAACAGCGAAGCGGCGTGCAGCACCCGGTTCGTCGGCTCGATGTCGAGGAAGCCGTTGTCGATCGACAGCCGTGCCACACCACGCTGGGGAACCGCGACCGCCTTCGGGCGCCCGGTGGTGCCGGAGGTGAACATCACGTAGGCAGGGGTCGTCGCCCGAGGCATGGGTAGCGGTTCATCCGACCGACCGGCGTCGAGAACGTCGGCGAACTCCAGCATCGGCCCGTCGACGGAATCCGCGCCAGGTAATCGAATCACGGCCACCGAGCCACCGTCCGCCAACATGCGGCTGAGCCGGTCCGCCGGCAGTGATGGATCAAGGGGCAGGTACGCGAGCCCCCCATCGCGACGAGCGCGTCCCGGCCCCGCTCACCCACCACCGCGACGACCGCCCCCTCGGACAATCCCCGACGCCGCAGTCCACGAGCGAACCGCTCGACGAACGAGCCGAGTTCGGCGTAGCTGAGCTGCCCTCGGCATCCGCGATCGCGGGTCGGTCCGCGTGACGCCGCACCTGAGCCATGAACAGTTCAGCCAGGGGCCGCCTGTGCACCGGCGGGATCAGTCGAGAGGACTGATTTCTCCCGGACTCTGGCAGGTGTCGGTCATGGACGGACGGGCTCAGGGTTGGTGGAGTGTGACCTGGAAGTGGAGTGGTTCGGTGGTGGGGTGGTAGTCGAGGGTGGTGATGTTGCCGGCGGCGCGGAGGTCGTGGGCGATGTGGTCGAGTTGGTCGAGTTGGGTGCGGGGTCCGGACACGTGGAGGGTGTCGACCGGGGCGCGCATGGACTGTTTGACGTCGCTTTTGGCTTTGCGGACGGCGCTGATGGCGGTGGCGGCGAGGGTGACCAGATCATCCGACCCAACACCGCCGCCACCGCCGGGGCTGGTGGGGGTGGGCCAGGTGGTGGTGTGGACGGAGGTGGTGTGCCACCAGGACCAGGCTTCTTCGGCGGCGTAGGGCACGAACGGCGCGAACAGACGTAGCAGGGTGGACAGGGCGGTGCGGAGGGCGAGGCGGGCGGAGTCCCAGCCGGTGGTGTCGGCGATGTCGGCGTAGGCGCGGGGTTTGACGAGTTCGAGGTAGTCGTCGCAGAACAGCCAGAAGAACCGTTCGGTGACCTCCAACGCCGTGGTGTACTCGAACGCCTCCAACGCCGTGGTGGCGTGGGTGATGACGGTGTCGAGTTGGGTGAGCATCGCCCGGTCCAGCGGGTCGCTCACCACCGCCCCCTCCCCCGGCTGCGGGAAGCTGAGCACGAACTTGCTCGCATTGAGCAGTTTGGTGGCCAGGCGGCGGCCGATCTTCATCTGCCCCTCGTCGAACGCGGTGTCGGTGCCCGGCCGGCCGCTGGCCGCCCAGTACCGCACCGCGTCCGAGCTGAACCGCTCCAACAAGTCCATCGGGGTGACCACGTTCCCCTTGGACTTACTCATCTTCTTCCGATCCGGATCCAGGATCCACCCGGACAGGGCGGCGTGCCGCCACGGCAGCGCATCCTGCGCCAGGTGCGACCGCAGCACCGTGGCGAACAACCAGGTGCGGATGATGTCGTGGCCCTGCGGCCGCAGATCCATCGGGAACGTCTGCGCGAACAGGTCGGGATCGGTTTCCCAGCCGCACACGATCAACGGGGTCAGCGACGAGGTGGCCCAGGTGTCCATCACATCCGGATCCCCGGTGAACCCGCCCGGCCGGCCGCGCTGGTCCTCGGTGTAGCCGGGTGGGGTCGTGGAGGAGGGGTCGACCGGCAACAGTTCCTCGGCAGGCCAGATCGGCCTGTCGTAGACCGGTTCGCCTTCACCGTCGAGGGGATACCAGACGGGGAAGGGGACGCCGAAGAACCGCTGCCGGCTGATCAACCAATCCGCGTTCAACCCCCGGACCCAGTCGTCGTAGCGGGCCTTCATGTAGGCCGGGTGCCACTCCAACTCCGCGCCGCGGTCGAGCAGGGCGTCCTGATGGGTGAGGGAGCGGACGAACCACTGGCGGCTGGACACGATCTCCAGCGGCTTGTCCCCCTTCTCATAAAACTTCACCGGCCGCACCACTTTGCGGGGTTCGCCGTCCAGATCCCCGGACTCCGCCAGCATCGCCACCACCCGCTCCCGCGCGGTGTGCACGGTCGCGCCGGCCAGCTCGGCGTAGGCTTTGCGGCCCTGCGGATCGTCGAGACCGGTGGGGGGTTCGGGCAGGATCCGCCCATCCCGACCGATGATCGTCCGGGCGGGTAGTTTCAACTCACGCCACCACTGCACATCGGTCATGTCACCGAACGTGCAGCACATCGCGATCCCCGCGCCACGGTCTTTCTCCGCGGCGGGGTGGGCCAGCACCGGCACCGACACCCCGAACACCGCAGAGGTCACCGTCGAGCCGAACAGGCCCTGGTAGCGCTCGTCGTCGGGGTGCGCGACCAACGCCACACACGCCGGTAGGAGCTCCGGACGCGTCGTCTCAATGAACACCCGATCGTTGTCGGGGGTGTGGAACGCGATCCGATGCCACGCCCCGGGGTGTTCCCGGTCCTCCAGTTCGGCCTGCGCAACCGCGGTTTGGAATCCCACATCCCACAGCGTGGGTGCCTCGGCCTGATAGGCCTCCCCGGCCTGAGCCAGCCGCAGGAACGCCAACTGCGACAACCGCTGGACCCGCTGGCTGACCGTCATATAGGTCATCGACCAGTCCACCGACAAACCCAACCGACGCCAGAGTTCCTCGAATGCCCGCTCATCCACAACGGTCAGCTGTTCGCACAACTCGACGAAGTTCCGCCGCGAGAGGTTGATCAGCGGGCGTTCGCCCTTCTTCGTCAACGGCTCCGGATACACACAATCCGGGTCATACGGCAACGACGGATCGCAGCGGACGCCGAAATGGTTCTGCACTCGCCGCTCCGTGGGCAAACCATTGTCATCCCACCCCATCGGGTAGAAGACGTGCATGCCCCGCATCCGCTGAAACCGGGCGATGATGTCGGTGTGGGTATACGAGAACACGTGACCCACATGCAGCGAACCGCTGACCGTGGGTGGCGGCGTGTCAATCGAGAACACCGCCGAACGCTCGCCCGGAGCCTGGAACCGGTATACACCAGACGATTCCCAGCGATCGGCCCATTTCTGCTCAAGCCCATCCAACGACGGCCGCTCAGGCACAATCGGCATGAACTCGGACACGCGCTCGCCCACCTCATCAACTCGAAACCGGATGCACACGGACCGGCCAGACCACGGCCCATGTGACCGCCTAGCCTAGCGCAGCCTGACGAGAACGCTGGGGCCGTCGCCCCCAGCGGCGACGGCCCCAGCAGGTCAGACGGGGACGCGTTCGGGTTTCTCGTCGAGTTGGTGGCGGAGTTTCTCGCCTTCTACGTCCACATTGGGCAGAACCTGGTCGAGCCGGGCGGCCTTGTCGAGCAGGGCCGTGACGACCCGCGCGCCGTGGCCGAACCCGCTGCTGCGTCCCGAACCCGTCCTCGGTGACACGGGCCTTCTTGCCGAGCACGCGGTGGCCGGCGAAACCGAGCAGCGCGGGCAGCAGAGTCAGCGCGATTATCACGGCGATGGCCACGGTGACCGCGGCGGCCAGCCCCATCTGGGTGAGGAACGGGATGCCCACGATCGACAACGCGGCCAGCGGGATCACCACGGTCAGACCGGCGAACACGACCGCCGATCCGACCGCGCGGCCGGCCGCCTCCTCCGGCTCATGCCCGGCCGCCAACTCGTTGCGGTAGCGGGACACGATAAACAGGGCGTAGTCGATCGCCACCGCCGAACCCAGCATCAGCGCGAGCATCGGCGTTGTCGAGGACATGTCCACGAACCCGCTGGCCGCGGTGACCAACCCGATGCCGATCCCGATCCCCAACAGGGCGGTCAGCAGCGGCAACCCGGCGGCGATCAGCGACCCGAACGTGATGACCAGCACGACCGCCGCCACGACCAGGCCGATGACCTCACCCACCCCGAAGCCGGGCTTGCCCTCCACCACGTCGCCGCCCGCATCGGGGGCCAACCCGCTGCTCCGCGCGTCGGTGACCACGTTCGTGAGCGCGTCGCGGGCCTCGGTGGTCAGCTTGTCGTTCGCCATCCGACAGGTCGCCGAGGCGAACCCGACCGTGCCCGTCTGGTTGACCGCGCCCGAACTGAACGGGTCCGCGGTCGGGCCCGACAGCACTGACCAGCGTCGCCGCCAACACCCCCAACACTGATGTAAACGAAGATTTACAAGCGACCCGGGAGAACATCGCCGACGAGGCCGGGGGTCAACGTGGCCCGCTGCCCCCGCGTTGACGGCATCCCCCTGTTCCACAGGTCACGAGGAGGCAACTATGCTGCCCGGGACCTCCTCAGGCACACGCCAGATAGCACGGGATGATGGGCGGACAGAAGATCGCAGGGCAGTACGGACGTTCCTCGGGACAGAAACAGCAGGCCTTCGGACGGGTTGACCCGTTCTGCATGTTCGCGGTGCTGCCGATGCTGCTCGTCGCGGGCCTGTTCATCTGGGGCGGCATCGCGATCGTCGGCGTGGCCTTCATCGTGATGGCGATCCTGGTCGTGGTGATCGACTCGTGGGCCAACCGGCCGGTCAAGAAAGCCCCGCCCGACGACCGCGACGACTACTGACCCAGCTCAGTGCAGGTACGGCCAGCCCGCGGCGTCGAACGCGAGCAGGTTGACACCGAGCCGGGAAGCCCCGTTGTCGGCGTAGTAGTGGTAGAAGAGGACGTCACTGTCCGCGTCGGCCAGCACGTCCGTGTGGCCGGTGCCGTGCACGCTGCCCTGGCCGGCCAGGATCTCCGTGCCACCGCCGGACGTCAGCGCGACGCCGTTGCGGTCGACGTAGGGACCGGTGACGTTCGTCGAGCGGCCGACCATCACACGGTATGTGCTCGCGGCGCCCTGACAGCACAGGTCGAACGAGACGAACAGGTAGTAGTAGGACCCGCGCTTGACGATGTTCGGCGCCTCGATCGCGCCGCCGCCACGCCCGGCGATCGCGCGGATGGTGCTGTCCGATCGCTTGCCGGTGGCCGGGTCGATGGCGACCATCTTGATGCCTGACCAGAACGACCCGAACGAGAGCCACCACCGGCCGCTCTGGTCCACGACGAGATCGGGGTCGATGGCGTTGAAGTTGTCGCTGGTGCGGGACTCGATGACCAGCCCCTGGTTGGTCCAGGTGCCCGAGTTGCCGCTGGGACTGGTGGCCAGGAAGATCGCTGACCGGTTCGAGCCGAACGTGGAGGCCGAGTAGTACAGGTGGTATCGACCGTTCCGATAGGACAGGTCGGGCGCCCAGAGGTTCCGGCTGCCGCCGGTGTAGGTGGTGGTCCACGGCGCGCCACCCGGGAACACCGCACCCGCGTTGCGGAACGCGATCCGGTCGGTGGAGGTCTTGAGCGCGATGTTGACACCGGTGTGGGCCACCAGGTAGCTCCCGTCGGCGCGCCTGACCACGGTCGGGTCGTGCACGCTGATGTCGCCGGTCACCCGGCCTGGTAAGGGGTAGGCGGCCGCGTTCGGCGCCATGGCGATCGTCATGACGAACGCGAGCAGCAGGGTCAAGGGGTACTTTCGCGATGCGGTCACGGGATTCCTCGATTTCGGTGGAATGGTCGCCGCGAATCGCGCACCGTGTCGTACGCCCTGCCCGCACAACTGGGAGCGCTCCCAATACTGTAGCGCGCCCTCAGCGACTCGCGAAAGTCATCAGCCTGTGGGTTGCCCGGCCCACCACGGTTCGCGTCCACCCGCTCCTCGATCAGTTTCTTGGGTTCCTCGCTGGCAGGGGCGGGCTGGACGTGCTGCTCTACGCCGTGCTGTTGATCGTGATCGTGTTGGCGCTCCCGCAGGGTGTGTACGGCGCGGCGGAGGAAAGGCCGCGCAGATGGCGATCCTGAGTGTTTCCGCCGTGCGCAAGGCTTTTCGCGGCCTGCGTGCGCTGGACGGGGTCAGCTTCGAGGTGGCCGACGGCGAGATCCTCGGTGTCATCGGACCGAACGGCGCCGGCAAGACGACGTTGTTCACCGTGCTGGCCGGCGGGTTGCCGCTCGACTCGGGTCGGGTGGTGCTCGACGGTCACGACATCACGGGCATGCCGGCACACCGCGTCGCGCGGGCGGGACTGGTCCGCACGTTCCAGTTGATGCGTCCGTTCGCGTCGATGAGTGTGCTGGACAACGTCGACATCGCGGCGATGACACATGTCCGGTCACGACGCGAGGCACGGTCACGCGCCGCCGAAGTGGTGGCACGGGTGGGCCTCGACGAGTGGCGGAACGTCCGCGCCGGCACGCTACCGGCCGCGGGGCTCAAGCGTCTCGAACTGGCCAGAGCCCTCGCGACGCGGCCACGGGTGCTGCTGCTGGACGAGGTGCTCGCGGGGTTGGTGCCGGCGGAGCGCGAGCCGGTGCTCGAGCTGCTCGCCGGGCTGCGTGAGCGCGACGGCCTGACGCTGGTCTTCGTCGAGCACATCATGCCGGCGGTGATGCGGTTGTCGGACCGCGTACTCGTACTGGACCAGGGCGCGGTGCTCGCGTGCGGGGCGCCCGCCGAGGTGACCGCGGATCCCCGGGTCGTCGAGGCCTATCTCGGGGAGGAGCCGTGCTGAGCCTCGTCGGGGTGTCTGCCGGCTACGGCGGCTCGCGGGTTCTCCACGCGCTGTCGTTGCGGGTCGACGACGGCGAGATCGTGGCGCTGGTGGGCGCCAACGGGGCGGGCAAGACGACGACGCTGCGCACGATCAGCGGTGTGCTGACGCCGGTCGCCGGCACGATCGAGTTCCTCGGCTCCCGTGTGGACGGTCGGCGCACGAGTGACCTGGTGCGGGCGGGGCTGGTGCACGTACCGGAGGAGCGGGCACTGTTCGGCCCGCTGACCGTGGAGGAGAACCTCCGCATGGGTGCGTGGACCAGGTCGGTGCTCGACTTCGACGAGGTGTACGCGTTGTTCCCGATCCTGGCGGAGCGTCGCCGGCAGATCGCGGAGACACTGTCCGGCGGACAACAGCGGATGCTCGCCATCGGGCGCGCGCTGATGGCACGGCCCCGGTTGCTGATGCTCGACGAGCCGTCGACCGGGCTCGCACCCAAGCTCACGAGAGCGGTGCTGGACGCGGTGCTGGCGATCAGGGACCGAGGCGTCGGGGTGCTGTTGGTCGAGCAGAACGCCGTGCAGGCACTGGCGATCGCCGACCGTGCCTACGTGCTGGAGAGCGGCAGCGCGGTGTTGACGGGCACCGGAGCCGAGCTGGCCCGCGACGACCGGGTGCGCGCCGCGTATCTGGGTGGAGGTTCCCTGTGAGTCCGCTCGAGACAGTGGTGAAGAACGTCCTCGTCGTGCGGCACGACCTGCTGGAGCCGATGTGGACGGACATCGGCATCGCGGGCGGCAGGTTCGTCGAGGTCAGGCCGGACATCCTGACGGAGGGCGTGGCCCGGGTCGTCGACGGGCGCGGACTACTGGCCTTCCCCGGGGTGATCGACTCACATCAGCACTGGGGGATCTACCACCCGCTGGAGCAGGACGCCGACACCGAGAGCAGAGCGTGTGCGCATGGCGGGGTCACGACGGCGCTGACGTACATGCGGACCGGCCAGTACTACCTCAACCGGGGTGGCAGCTACCGGGAGTTCTTCCCGCTCGTGCTGGCCGCGGTGCAGGACAGATCCTATGTGGACTACGGCTTCCACCTGGCGCCGATGACCCGCGAGCACATCGCGGAGATCCCCTACCTCGTGGAGGAGTTCGGCGTCACGTCGTTCAAGATCTTCATGTTCTACGGCGGTCATGGCCTCCACGGCAGGTCGAACGACCAGAACGCCTTCCTGATGCTCCCCGACGACGAACGCTACGACCTCGCGCACTTCGAGTTCGTGATGCGGGGTGTCCAGGCGGCGAGGGAGAAGTTCACGGACATCGCGCGGTACATCTCGCTGTCGCTGCACTGTGAGACCGCCGAGATCATGACCGCCTACACGAGAATGGTGGAGCAGGACGGCACACTGTCCGGGCTCGCCGCGTACAGCGCGTCCCGGCCGCCGCACTCGGAGGGCCTGGCGATCACCATCGCGTCGTACCTCGCGCACGAGACCGGCCTGCCGGCGATCAACCTGCTGCACCTGTCGTCACGCAAGGCCATGGCGGCGGCCGGGTTGATGGCGCAGACGTTCCCGGCGGTGGACTTCCGGCGTGAGGTCACCATCGGCCACCTGCTGGCGGACGTGAACACCGCCGCCGGCATCGGGGGCAAGGTGAACCCGCCGCTGCGGCCCCGCGAGGACGTCGACGCGTTGTGGGAACACCTGCTGGCCGGTGAGGTCGACTGGGTGGTCAGCGACCACGCCTGCGGCCGCTCCGAACAGAAGTTCGGTGTGCCGGCGGACGACGTGTTCGCCGCGAAGTCGGGTTTCGGCGGGACGGACTACCTGCTGCCGGGTCTCGTGAACCGACTGCCCCACGCCCGGGTCGCCGCACTGACATCGTGGCAGCCGGCGCAGCGGTTCGGTCTGCTCACCAAGGGCGCCATCGCGGAGGGCTACGACGCCGACTTCTGCCTGGTCGACCCGTCCAGGAGCTGGACCGTGCACGCGGCGGACTCAGCGTCGGCGCAGGACTACACCCCGTTCGAGGGCTTCGACATGCCCGCGACGGTGACCGACACGTTCGTCCGAGGCCACCATGTACTACGAGACGGCAACGTGGTGGGCCGGCCGACGGGTCGCTATCTTCGCCGGCCGGGATTCGCCAACCGTCCATAGTGGTCGGAAAGATACGTGCTCCTGCGCTTCGACCCGACACGCTGAGGGGAGTTTTCGTCCGTTTCGGGTGAGAAGAGCCGGGTACGCGACTGGAAAGACAAGAGCTGGTCCGGTGGCAAGGCAGGCGTCATGGCTTCCTCTCACGCGCACACGCACCTCGTGGTCGAAGGGGTGCAACCAGTTCAGATTCTCACCGGGCTGGCCGCCGCCGCCTTCGTCCTCATCGGAGCGATCGGTCTACTGCGGACCGGAACCAACCTGTTCGACGACACTCGGATGACGGCGTACGGCCTGACGCTGAACCCGCCCCGGTCCTGGATCTATCTGGGGCTCGGTCTACTCGGTCTGGTGGAGGCCTTCACCTCGCTGACCGCGCGCGCGTTCTGCTGGTTCCTGTTCGGCGGGTGCGGACTGCTGTTCGTCTGGGGCCTCGTGCTCAACGGCATGATCGCCGGCAACCCACCGCCCTGGCCAGGTGACCCACTTGGTCTGACCATCTCGGACGGTTGGTGGCATCTGGGCGCGGCGGTGGTCGGGCTGTTGATCGCCATCCACCCCGCGCGCAAGGCGATCTACCTCGGCTCGGACCGGATCTCCCGCACCCGACATCGACACGAACGCGCCCCATCAGTCACGACGGTTCCCGCCCGGCCGCTCGAACTGGGCCAACCGCACGCGCCATAGGCGCCCCGAGCGTCCAATACAGACAGTAGTCGGCGTGCTACCGATGTGCACCACAGCCGTGCATCGACACGCACCTGTCCACACCGAATCTAGGTGGCAGACACACCACCACTTCGGAAGGACACCGGACATGCGTAAGGGCACCCTCTCGCTGACCACGACCACACTGA
>NZ_DASUVO010000037.1:0-10958 GCF_036378875.1 Actinophytocola sp. | reverse complement strand
GAGAGCCACTCGCCGTCGACGCCGTTGAGCTTGTTGGCGTTGACCCGGCGGACGGAGTCGCGGACGTCCTGGAGCGTGTGCGCGAGGTTGAGCACACCGCGCTGGCTGAACAGGATGTCGTAGTCCAGGTCCTCTTCGAGGGTCTCCCACAGCTTGAGAGCGTGCTCATAGATGCCGGCGCTCTCGTCCCAGAGGTAGTTGGACCGGATGATGGTGGTGTTGCGGGCCATGTTGCCGCCCGCGAGCCAGCCCTTCTCCAGTACGGCGACTCCTGTGATGCCGTGGTTGCGTGCCAGGTAGTAGGCGGTGGCGAGGCCGTGCCCACCGGCGCCGACGATGACCACGTCGTAGGAGGGCTTCGGATCGGGGTTGCGCCACAGGAAGTCCGGGTGCTGGCTCATCCGCGCAACCTCGTCATGGCGGGGTCGAACAGGGGTTCCTCGGTGACCGTGGCGGGGATGCGCCGGTCGAAGTATCCGATGTGGACGGTCTGACCCGGTGTGGACAGCTCGGCGGGCAGCCAGGCGTAGGCGATGCCGGTGCCGACCGTGTAGCCGTACGCCGCGCTGGTGACGTATCCGACCGTGGTGTCGCCGTCGTACACCGGTTCCTTGCCGAGCACGTGCGCGTCGAGCGTCAGACAGGTCAGCTTCCGGGTGCCCTGCCGCGCGTCCTTGCCGATGTACTCGGGCTTGTCAGCCTTCACGGCGAAGCCGAGCCCCGCCTCGTCCGGGGTGTGCTCGTAGGTCATGTCGGTCCCGAACGCCCGGTAGCCCTTCTCCAGGCGCAGGCTGTTGAACGCGCCCCGCCCGGCCGCGATCACGCCGTGCTCCTGGCCCGCGGCCCACAGCGTGTCCCACAGCTTCAGACCCATGTCGGCGGTCGTGTACAGCTCCCAACCCAGTTCGCCCACATAGGACAGTCGGAGCGCGGTGACCGGGACGTTGCCGACATATCCCTGTTTGCCCCGGAAGTACCGGAGCTTGGTCAGGTCGATGTCGGTCAGCGGCTGCACGAGATCCCGGGCACGCGGTCCCCACACGCCCACACAGCACGTGCCCGCGGTGATGTCGCGTACCTGGACAGTGCCGTCCTCGGGCAGGTACCGGGTGAGCCAGTCGAGGTCGAGCGGCCCGTTCGCCCCGACCTGGAACGTCTCGGCACCCAGCCGCGCGACCGTGATGTCGCTGCGGATTCCTCCGTTGTGGTCGAGCAGTAGGCAGTAGGTGACCGAACCGACGGACTTGTCGACGTCCCCGGTTGCCATGCGTTGCAGGAAGGCCGTCGCGCCCGGCCCGGTGACCTCGAGTCGTTTGAGCGCGGTCATGTCGAACAGTGCCACGGCTTCCCGGGTCACCTGCGCCTCGGCGGCGATGGTCTCCGACCAGTAGCGGGCGGCCCAGTCGTCGGGTCGCGGGATGTGGCGGCCCTCGACCAGGCCGGCGTTCGCCTCGTACCAGTGCGGCCGTTCCCACCCGCCGGCCTCAAGGAAGTACGCGCCCAGTTCCCGCTGCCGGGTGTGGAACGGACTGGTCCGCAGTGGACGCGGCGCTTCCATGGGCTGCAAGGGATGCTTGAGGTCGTACACCTCGACGAAGTTCTGGCAGGCCCGCTCCAGCACGAACTTCGGCGCGAGCTGGTGCGGCTCGAACCGGTTCACGTCACACTCGTGCAGGTCGAACGACTCGCAGTGCCCGTCGACCAGCCATTCGGCCATGGCCCGGCCGACGCCGGCCGAGTGCGTCACCCACACCGCCTCGGCGACCCAGAAACCCGCGACGTCGCGGGACGGGCCCAGCAGCGGCATGTCGTCGGTGGTGAACGAGAACAGGCCGTTGATGCCCTCCTCGATCTTCGCCTCGCGGGTGGCCGGCAGCAGCGCGTTCGTCTCCCGCCACGCGTCGGCGAAGTCCTCCTCGGTGAACGGCTGCACGGACGGCATCGGGTCGGCCGCGTCCACGCTCAGGATGTCGTCCACCGACACGGGCATGGGCCGGTGGCCGTAGTAGCCGACACCGAGGGTGTCGAAGCGTTCCCGGTAGTAGAGGTCGGCTTCCTGGTGCCGCAGGATGGGCCGCAGTGCCTCGTCCTTCTGTCCGTTCAGCGCCGCGACCCGGCCGGTCCAGGCGAGTTGGTGTGCCATCGGGACGAGCGGCAGCGTCATGCCGACCATCCCGGCGACCTTGGTGCCCCAGATCCCGGCACAGCACACCACGATGTCCGCTGGCAGCTCACCCTGACTGGTGACGACGCCCGTCACCCGGCCGCCGGTTACCTTGACGTCCAGCACCTCGGTCCGGTCCAGCACGGTCACGCCCCGCGTGCGGGCCCGGTCGACCTGTGCCTCCACCGCCCGGACCGCCTTGGCCAGCCCGTCGGTGGGCGTGTGCAGGCCGCCGAGCACCTGGTCGCGGTCGAGGAGGGGATACAGCTCGAGACAGCGCTCGGTGTCCAGCACGGTCGCGTCGATGCCCCACGAGGTGGCCCACCCCTGGCGGCGGTGCAGATCTGCCAGCCGTGCAGGGGTCGTGGCCACCTCGAGCCCGCCGACCTGGAGGAAGCAGCCCAGACCGTTGAGCTTCTCGACCGTGTAGCGGGCCATCTCGGCCATGGCCTTGCTGGGGTTGGTCTGGAACACGAGCCCGGGCGCGTGCGAGGAGGATCCGCCGGGCGCGGGCAACGGCCCCTGGTCGACGACGGTGATGTCGTCCCAACCACGCGCGGACAGTTCGTCGACCAACGCGGCCCCGACGACGCCCGCACCGATCACCACGACACGGGGACCTGCCATGCCTGTCCTCCAAGATTCGGTAGTCGTGCGATGAAGGACGCCTTCCTCACGCCCACGGTGAGGAAGGCGTCCTTCATCGCGCCTTGCTCAGGCCTTGGGGAGCCAGGCCTGCACCTTGTCCTTGTTGGCGTCCACCCACTTCTTGGCGGCCGCCTCCGGGGAGAGCTTGTCCTCGGCGATGGACTTCGCGACCTCGTTCTGGTCGTCGTTGGTCCACTGGAAGTTCTTCACCAACTCGTAGGCGGGGCTGCCGGAGTCGGCGAACTTCTTGCTGACGATCTTGTCGAGGTCGTAGTCGGGGTAGTCGCAGGCGATCTTCTCCGGGTCCGCGTCGCAGCCCTCCGTGTACGCCGGCAGGTCCACCTTCACCAGCTTGATCTCGGCGAACAGCCACTGCGGCGAGTAGAAGTACCCGATCACCGGCGTCTTGTTCTGCTCCGCCTGGCGGAAGGCCTGGATGAGCGCGGTCTCGCTGCCGCCGTAGACGACCTTGTAGTTCAGGTTGAGGTTCTTCACCAGTGCCTCGTCGTTGGTGACGAACGACGGGTCGCCGTCGAGCAGCTGGCCCTGGCCGCCGGACTCGGAGGTCTGGAACATCGATGCGTACTTGTTCAGGTTGTTCCAGTCGGTGATGTCCGGGTACTTCGCGGCGAGCCACGGCGGTACGTACCAGCCGATCTGGCCCTTGACGCCGGTGGAGCCGGCCGACACGGCGGTCTTCTGGTCGTCGATGTACTTCTTCTTCAGGTCGTCGTGACCCCAGTTCTCCACCACGGCGTCGACCTCGCCGGTGCCGAAGCCCTGCCAGGCGACCTCTTCCTTCAGGTCCTTCTTCGTGACCGTGCAACCGAGATCCGTCTCGGCCACGTACGCCAGCACCGCCGCGTTGGCCTCGTAGCCGACCCACGGGTTGATGGCGATGTTGAAGTCGCCGCAGTCCCCGGCACTCCCGCCGCTCGCCGAGTCGTCGCCGATCTTCGCGCCGCTACACCCGGCGGCCAGTGTCAGCGCGAGCATCACGCTCGCGGCACGAACCCACTTGTTCACTTGGTCTCCTTGTTTCCGTGGTGTCACTGGGAGCGGCGTGCCGCGGCCTGGGTGAGGCGGTCGAGCATCACGCCGAGCAGGACGATCGCGACGCCGGCCGCGAGTCCCTTCCCGTACAGCTGTGCCTGGGAGAAACCGGCCACGACGTCGTAGCCCAGCGCGCCCGCGCCCACGAGCCCGCCGACCACGACCATGCACAGCACGTAGATGAGGCCCTGGTTCGTGGCCAGTGTCAACGCGTGCCGGGCCATGGGCAGCTGCACCTTGGTGATGAGCTGCCAGGTGTTCGAGCCGGACGCGGTGGCCGCTTCGACCGTCGTGGCGGACACGCCTCTGATGCCGTCGGCCACGACCTTGATCGTCACCGGCGCCGCGTAGACGACGGCCGCCACGATCGCGGTGAAGCGGCTCGCACTGAACAGCGCCAGGAACGGGACCAGGTAGACGAACGGGGGCATCGTCTGCCCGGCATCCAGTACCGGCCGCAGGATGCGGTCAACCAACCGGTTGCGGCCCATCCACACGCCCAGCACGACCCCGAGCGCCAGCACGATCGCCGTGGCGACCAAAGTGGACGCCAGCGTCGCCATCGCGTCGGCCCAGAGGCCCGTGCCCCACAACAGGAGCAGGCACACGGCCGAGATGACCGCCGCCCTGGTGGAGCCGATGATCGCCGACACGGCCACGATCGTGGCGGCCAGCAACCACCACGGCGACTCGGTCAGCAGCGTCTGCAACGGGTCGATCAGGATCAGCGTGGCGACGTCCTTGACGCCGTTCGTCAACGTCGACAGGTTCGTCTGCACCCACTCCGTCGCGGTCGTGGTGGCCTGCGCGATGGTCGGGCCGACCGACACGTCCGGCGGGAACTCGGCCGCCCACACGTAAGTGAACGACAGGTACACCGCCACGACCGCGCCGACACCGCCGGCGATCAGCACGATCCGCCGTGCCAGCTTCGCGGCCGGGCTCGGTTCCTGGCGTGCCCGTTCGGCGCGTGCGGCCGCCACCGTGGTGACGCGGTCCAGCACGATCGCCATCACCACGATCGCCAGGCCTGCGTTGAACGCCGTGCCGACATCCAGTGTCTGCAAGGCTTTCACGACGGTCTTGCCGAGACCGGGCGCGTCGATCAGCGCGGCGATGGTGACCATCGCCAGCGCCGCCATGACCGTCTGGTTGATGCCGAGCACGATGGTTCGCTTCGCGGCCGGCAACAGAACCTTGAACAGCGTCTGACCCCGTGTCGCGCCAAGGGATTCGCTGGCCTCGACGGTGTTCTGCGGCGCGTTGCGGATGCCGTGCGCGGTGAACCGGATCACCGGTGGCGCGGCGTAGATGAGCGTGGCGATCGTGGCCGACGCCGGGCCGATGAGGAAGACCAGCGTCAGCGGCGCCAGGTAGACGAACGACGGCATGATCTGCATGAGGTCCAGCAACGGCGTGATGAGCCGGTAGAACCGGTCGGACATCCCGGCCCAGATCCCCAGCGGTAGACCGAAAAGCAGCGCGATGATCACCGCGGACAGGGTGAGCGCGAGCGTGTCCATGCTCTCCTGCCACAGCCCCTGCAGACCGAGGAACGTGAAGCCGGCGGTGGCCAGGAGCGCCGCCCGCCACGTGGCCACGGCGTAGGAGACCCACCCGACGATCGCCACGACGCCGAGCCAGCCGATCAGCGGGACCGGGCGGCCGAACGACGGTTGCGCGATCACCCCCTGGATGAACGACGTGAACTCGCCGACGACGAGCCGGATCTCGTTGAAGAAGTAGAGGAAGATCGGGTTGCTGTCGCGGCTCGCGCCAAGCGAGTCGTTGAAGTCGTTGATCCAGTGGTGCAACGGGGTCAGCTGTGCCGCGCCGAGTGTCAGCGTGTGCACGCCGCGCAGCACCGTCCACAGTGCCATGAAGACCACCAGGACGGCGAGGACGAGGACGCCGCGTCCTGGACGTTGCACGGCGATCCGGGGAAGTGCGACCTGAGCCATCAGTCACCAGCCACGGCGGCGAGGATCTCTTCGTGGCCGACCACGCCGAGCAGTTCCCCGTCCCGCACGACCTTCACCGGCCGGTCGGCCGCCAGCACCGCGCGCACGGCCTCGCGCACCACCACGTCCGGTGGCAGCTCCGGTCCGTCCAACACGTCGTCGGGCAGCGCAGGCCGCATGATCCACTTCAGCGTGAGCACGTCGGCGCGGGGGACGTCGTGGACGAAGTCGGCCACGTAGTCGTCGGCGGGCGCGCCGACCAGCTCCTCGCCGGTGCCGCACTGCACGAGCTTGCCGTCCCGCATGATCAGGATGCGGTCGCCCAGCTTCAGCGCCTCGGACAGGTCGTGGGTGATGAACACCATCGTCTTGCCGACCTCGCGGTGCAGCCGGATGACCTCGTTCTGCATGTCCCGCCGGATCAGCGGGTCCAGCGCGGAGAACGGCTCGTCGAAGAACAGCACATCCGGGTCGCCGGCGAGCGCACGGGCCAGGCCGACGCGCTGCTGCATGCCGCCGGAGAGCTGGTCCGGATAGGACCGTTCGTACCCGTCGAGCCCGACGAGGTCGATGACCTCCTGCGCCCGTGCCAGCCGTTCAACCTTGCGCGTGCCGCGGACCTCAAGCCCGTAGGCGACGTTCTCGATCACCCGGCGGTGCGGCAACAGCCCGAAGTGCTGGAACACCATGGAGAACTTGGCGCGGCGCAAGGCCAACAGCCGCTTCCGGTCGGCGGCGAGGATGTCCTCGCCCTCGAACACGACCTCGCCGGCGGTGGGCTCCACCAACCGGGTCAGGCAGCGCACGAGCGTCGACTTGCCCGAGCCGGACAGCCCCATCACGACGAAGACCTCGCCGGGGGCCACTTCGAAGTCGATCCCGCAGACCGCGGCCACACAGCCGGTGGCGTCCATCAGTTCGCGGCGGGAGAGGGTGGACAGCTCAGGGGAGGCGGGAACCCGTTCCGGTCTTGCGCCGAAAACCTTCCACAGGCCACGGACAGCGATCACGGGATCGGTCTGCACAGTCGTGGTTGGTTCGGTGAGCTCGGTCGGTGCGGCCACGGTTCACCTCTTCCGGGTGTATCGCCGTGTTGCGTATGGCGCACTGTGTGCCTGTTAATGGAACACAATTGCGTCTGGGCTGGTGAGCGTCAAGAGTGCTGAGCGTTTCGTCTTGTTTCAGGACTGTTTCGGTAGGCCGTGCCAACCCAGTTTGCGGGAGATCTGGCGGGCCGCCTCGACCACCATCGCGGCCACGTGGGGTACACGTTCGGCCGGGATGCGGAAGGTCGGCCCGGACGCGCTCACCGACCCGGCGACCTCGCCGTCCGGACCCGCGATCGGCGCCGCGATCGCGGTCAGGCCGATCTCCAGCTCGTCCACGGCGACCGCGTAACCGTTCCGCCGCACCGCCTCGACCTCGGCTCTCAGTGCCCGAACGGCCGTCTTCGTGCGGTCGGTGAACCGACGCAGGGGCCCGGCGGTCAGCTCGGTGAAACGCGTGTCGGACACGTGGGCGAGCAGCACCTTGCCGTTGGACGTGGCGTGCAGCGGGGTGCGCTGGCCGACCCAGTTGTGCGGCCGCAACGCGGCGGTCGCCGCGGTCTGGTCGAGGTAGAGCGCCTCCTGTCCGGACAGCACGGTGATGTTCACCGTCTCGCCGAGCTCCTCGGCGAGACGCCGCGTGACCGGTCTGCTGCACTGCACGAGGTCGAGACGGGCGGTGGTGGCGCCGGCGAGCTGCAGCACGCCGACACCCAGCCGGTACTTGCCCCGGCCACCGTCCTGCTCCACCATGTCGTGCTGTTCCAGCGTCGTGACCAGGCGAAACGCCGTGGACTTGTGTACGCCCAGCAGCGCAGCCAGCTCGGTGACGCCCAGCTCACCGTGTTCGGCGAGCAGCGAGAGCACCGTCAGTGCCCGATCGACCGACTGGATCGTGCTCGGGCTGTTGCTCATAGTGCGCCAGTGTGCACGATATGAGTTAGGTGTGGCGATAGAAGGGAATCTTGTCGGGCGCCAGCGGGGTGTTGCCGAGGATGAGGTCGGCCGCCTTCTCGGCCACCATCATCACCGGCGCGTAGATGTTGCCGTTGGTGACGTACGGCAGCACCGAGGCGTCGACCACCCGCAGTCCTTCCACGCCGTGCACCTTCATCGACGTCGGGTCCACGACGGACATGTCGTCGACGCCCATGCGTGCCGTGCACGAGGGGTGGTAGGCCGTCTCGCCGTCGCGGCCCACCCAGTCCAGGATCTCCTGATCCGTCTGGACATTCGGGCCCGGGGACAGCTCGCCACCGGAGAACTCGGCGAACGCGGGCTGGTCCAGGATCTTGCGCGCCACGTGGATCGCCTCGACCCACTCCCGTCGGTCCTGCTCGGTGGACAGGTAGTTGAACCGTAGCGCCGGGTGTTGTCTCGGGTCGCTCGACCTGATCTTCACGGTGCCGCGGGCATCCGAGTACATCGGTCCGATGTGGACCTGGTAGCCGTGCTCGGCACCCACCGGGGTCCCGTCGTAGCGCACCGCGATGGGCAGGAAGTGGAACATGAGGTTCGGGTAGGCGACGTCGTCGTTACCCCGAACGAACCCGCCGGCCTCGAAGTGGTTGGTCGCGGCCGGACCGCTCTTGAACAGCAGCCACTGCAGGCCGATCTTGGGGCGGTTGTGGAGCTTGAGCGCGGGGTTGAACGAGATCGGCTTCGTGCAGGCGTGCTGGACGTAGACCTCGAGGTGGTCCTGCAGGTTCTCGCCGACGCCACGCAGGTCCACGACCGGCTCGATGCCGAGCGGGCGTAGCTCGTCGGGGTTGCCGACGCCGGACAGCTGCAGCAGTTGCGGGGTGTTGATCGCGCCGCCCGCGAGGATGATCTCCTTGCCGTGCACGGTGTGGGTGCGACCGCCTCGGCCGTACTCCACCCCGACCGCCTGTTTTCCTTGCCAGAGCACGCGGTGCACCAGCGAGAAGCACTTCACGGTCAGGTTCGGGCGTCGCTTCACCGGATGCAGGTAGGCACGCGCGGACGACCAGCGCCTGCCGCCCTTGACATTCCGGTCGAACCGGGCGAAACCCTCCTGCTGGTAGCCGTTGACGTCCTGCGTGATCGGGTAGCCGGCCTCCTGGACGGCCGCGAAGAACGCCTGGAACAGCGGGTTGGCGGCGGCCCCGCGTTCGAGGTGCAGCGGACCGCTGTCGCCACGCCACTCGTCACCGCCCGCGAGGCAGTTCTCCATGCGCTTGAAGTACGGCAGGCAGTGCGCGTAGTCCCATGTGGACATACCGGGGTCGGCCGCCCACCGCTCGTAGTCCATCGGGTTGCCCCGCTGGAAGATCATTCCGTTGATCGAGCTGGAACCGCCGAGCACCTTGCCGCGCCCCTGCGTGACGCGGCGGTTGTGCATGAAGGGCTCTGGTTCCGAGACGTACTTCCAGTCGTAGAACCGGTTGCCGATGATCATGGTCAGGGCGGCCGGCATGTGGATGAAGAGGTCCCAGATCCAGTCCGGTCTTCCCGCTTCGAGGACCAGGACCTTCGTCGCGGGATCGGCGGACAGCCGGTTGGCCAGTGAGCAGCCGGCAGAGCCGCCGCCGACGATGATGTAGTCGTAACGCTGGTCCATTGTTGCATAATGCGGCTAGAGTGCCGGATAGTGCAACACCAGACCATCCGGCAGGGAGGGTCATGCCGAAGCGCGAGATCATCAACCCCTTCAACCAGGCGATCATCGCCAAGCTCGACGACGCCACCGAGGAGGAGGCGCGCGCCGCCGTGCTCGCCGCGCGGGCGGCGTTCGACGCCGGCGAGTGGCCACAGTGGACCGGTCCGCGGCGGGCGGCGTTGCTGCGCCGGGTGGCGGAACTGCTGGTACGCAACAAGTCCGACCTCGCCCGCTGGGAGACGGTGGACACCGGCAAGACGATCGTCGAGAGCGAGATCGACATCGATGACGTGGTCTCGGTGTTCCGCTACTACGCCGGCCTCGCCGAGCAGGACCACACCCGCACGGTCGACGTCGGACCGAACGTGGTCAGCAAGGTCGTGTACGAGCCGGTCGGCGTGTGCGTGCTCATCACCCCGTGGAACTACCCGCTGCTCCAGGCGTCCTGGAAGATCGCCCCGGCGCTGGCCGCCGGCAACACGATGGTGGTCAAGCCCAGCGAGGTCACGCCGATGACCACGATCAAGCTCGTCGAGCTGATCGAGGAGGCGGGCGTGCCGGCCGGGGTGGTCAACCTCGTTCTCGGCGCGGGACCCGAGGTCGGACCCGTGCTGACGAGCGCGCCGGAGGTGGACCTGGTGTCGTTCACCGGCGGCCTCTCGACCGGCCAGTCGATCATGCGGGCCGCGGCCGACACGGTGAAGAAGATCGCGCTGGAGCTGGGCGGCAAGAACCCCAACATCGTCTTCGCCGACGCCCCGTTCGAGGCCGCCGTCGACCACGCGCTGACCGGTGTGTTCCTGCACGCGGGCCAGGTGTGCTCGGCGGGCACGAGGCTCATCGTCCACGCCGACCTGCACGACGAGTTCGTGGCGGAGCTGGTCCGGCGGGCCGAGACGATCCAGTTGGGCAACGGCCTGGCCCCGGACAGCCGCAGCGGCCCGCTGGTCTCGGCGGAACACCGGGCGAAGGTGGAGCGGCACGTCGCACAGGCCATCGTCGAGGGCGCGACCCTGCTGACCGGCGGCCGCCGCCCCGACGACCCGAACCTGGCGGCCGGCTTCTTCTACCTACCGACCATCTTCGACAACTGCCGGCGCGACATGAGCATCGTCCAGGAGGAGACGTTCGGCCCTATCCTCACGGTCGAGACGTTCACCGAGGAGGACGAGGCGGTGGCGCTGGGCAACGACACCGACTACGGCCTGGCCGGTGCGGTGTGGACGGCCGACCGCGAGCGGGGGCGGCGCGTGGCAGGCCGCCTGCGGCACGGCACCGTCTGGATCAACGACTTCGGCCCGTACGTGCCGCAGGCCGAGTGGGGCGGCTTCAAACGCTCCGGCATCGGCCGCGAACTCGGCCCGTCGGGACTCGCGGAGTACCAGGAGGCCAAGCACGTCTACGAGAACACCGACCCCCAGCCGGAGAACTGGTTCGCCTGACTTGCACGGGTGGGAAGCCGGGCG
>NZ_DASUVO010000036.1:0-55897 GCF_036378875.1 Actinophytocola sp. | reverse complement strand
AGCTTGCGGAACTGGCCTGGTTCCAACCCGGTGAACGGGGCAATCCATTCCGACCTCGACGCTGTGATCACCTGCACCACAACAACATGATCAACTATCGACCGGCCAGCCGCGCATCCGGGGTTACGTGACAACCCTTAGGTCCACCCTGGGCACCTCCGACACCGCCGCGTCCAGCTCACCGGCCCGCAACCGGCGCACGATGACCGATAGGCGCTCGTCCGCGATCGCCAGCGTGTGCGCACGCAGCCGCTTCATCCGCCCCACCAACCGGTTCGCCATGCGCAGCGCGACCAAGAACGCTGGTGGATCTACTATCGGGGACCGCCCGCCCGGGTGCGCGGCCGGCCGGGCAGATCGCGAAACTGCACGGCGCCAACGACATCGGCCTGGCCGGCACCGAGGAAAGACGCCGCACCCTCCTGGTCGGTGGCATTGGAGGTCGCCAGCTTCCGATCCTTCGGCAAGTTACGCAGGGACAGTGCGGTTTGTGACCAACCACTGCGGTTGCTTCAAACTCGCAGATCGCCAGCCCCGGCTGCAGTCCTGCTGTCCGGTTTCAGACCTCGGTCCATTTCTCGCCCCAGAGACGATCAAGCCGGATCCTGACTCGTGTCAGCCGTACTTGGCGTGGTGATGGCCGCATTTCGAGTTGCTCGGCTGGTCTGCGTCAGTGTCGACGCACACCAGAGCGGGCCGCTTGTGTGAATGCGGGGTCCGCCTGGTCGGCCGCAGCACATAGGACCCGATAACAGCTGCCACTGCCAGTGCGGGCAGCCATGAGAGGATCAGAAACACTGGGTTCACCGCCCATGCCGCCCAGACGTTGAGCGCCAGAAACACGATCGCACCAACCGCGAAGGCGACGCGCTCCCGCTGCCGCCGTTCCTGGCGGCCTCGCTGTCGAACGAGTACTTGTGGATGACGACCATGCGATGACACCGGTGACATTCCACTGAGCCTTCATGCGAGTACTCCCCGTCCTCCGGAATCGGGGCGAGCGTGGTCACTGCTGACATGGTTCTCGTACCTATCGTGCCACCCCAGGTTCCGTAGTTATTGGTAACTTCGCATAAGTACGCAGGCACGCCGACATCGTCCATGGTCCACCTCGGTCACGGGTCCCTACGGAGATTCTACGATTCGTCGCAATGTCGAGGACGCTTTTGTCGAGCCGAGTGAGCGCGGGCATGGGGAAGTAGCCCTTGGGACGGTCGACCATCTCGACAGGCAGCAGGTCGCGCCCGATGTCCTTGAGGATCGCCTTGCCGCCTTGGCTCGCCTTGTACTCCCTGCACCGACGCGGACCGGGCCGCCATCCTGAACCGATGAGCACCTCCGGTCCGGGCAGCGGTCGTGACGACATGGGACGCGCGATGCTGGCCCAGCACCCATCAAGACCTCTATCGGAGTCAAGGTTTTGCTTGTTGAGGCGGTCGCCGGTGTAGGCCGCGCTGCCGTGATATGCCCACACGGCACCATAGGCATTGATGCCTGTCCGAACCCGTAACCCAGCCGAACGGCATGCCTGCCGAACTGTTCGACGCCACTCATCAACATCATCGAGCTGGGAAGCGGCGACCACGACAGATCCATCGCGACGCAGCGCTTCCAGCACGGACGGCTGTCGACACCGGAGCGTTGTCGTGGGTAGCGACATCATGGTCGACATCGGCGGCCCGGCCGTCGCGTTGGCGGCACTGGAGTCGGCGTTGGCGGACGGGTTGCGGATGTCGCGTCGTTCGCTCGCGGGCACCATCCGGCGGGGTACCACCCACAGACTCGGTGGCCTGGCCGTGGATGCCGCGGCGGCCGCGATCGCCGCAGGGCGCGAACGGCCGGCTCGGGCCGGCCACAGCGCCTGCCGCACCATCGCGGCGACCGCCGCCCGGCTGAGAGGTTTCGGGCTCCAGCAGCGCCACGCCGTAGGCGGTGTGACGGGTTAGCTCTGGCCGTTCTTCTTGCCGTTCGTCTTGTCCGCGCCTTCGTTGCCTTGCTTGCCGTTCCCTTTGTTTGAGTTGCTTGTTGTCGTGGTGGGAGCGGTCTGTGTGGTCGACGATGTGGTGTTGTTGGGTGAGTCGGCGGGTGTCGGGTTGTCGTGCCGATTCGTCGCTGTTGGTGTCCTGGTGCTGGTGGGTAGGGGTGGGGGCACGGCGTCCGCGACCGTGTCCGAGGTGTTCGGTGTCTGCTGACGGTGAGGGATTCCGGTGGGCATGCCGGGGATGGCGGTGGTCGGCGAGGCGGCGAACGCGCATGCTGCCGCCAGAGCCAACGCTGTCAGGCCGGCGGGGACCGCGCGCGGGGCCGGTCGGCCGCGAAGCCGGCCCAGCCGTGTCGTGACCGGGTGTGGCCGGTCAGAGTGGCCGGCGGTGGCTGGCTGTGGCTGGGATATCGGCGGGGTGACCGCGTCGGAACGGCCGTCGGTGATCGCGTCGAGTGTTTCCGCGCAGTGCGCGGCGTCTGGTCGGTTGCCGGGGTTCTGAGCGGTCATCGCGCTCAGCAGCGTGTGCCATGCGGAGGGGAGTGTGTCGGGGATTCGGGGCGGGCGGGCCAGGCGTGCGAGTGCGGTCTCGATGGTGGTGCCGGTGTACTCGGTGTGGCCGGTGAGGCATTCGAGTAGCAGCAGGCCCAGGGCGTAGATGTCGGCGGGTGGACCGGTGTCGACGTCGGTGATCTGTTCGGGGGCGACGTAGGCGGCGGTGCCGACGAACTCGCCGGTGACGGTGAGGTGGGCGGCGCCGAGTGCTCTGGCGAGGCCGAAGTCGGTGAGGTGGCAGGCGCCGGAGGCGTCGACGAGCACGTTGGAGGGTTTGATGTCGCGGTGCACGACGTTGTGGGTGTGGAGGTAGGCCAGCACGTCGGCCAGTTGGGTGCCGATGCGGGCCACGGCGGGCGGTTCGAACGGGCCGCGGTCGAGCAGCTCCCGCAGCGTGGGCCCGTCGACAAGCCGCATGACCAGGAACAGTTCATCGGCGTCGAGGCCGACGTCGTAGACGGTGACCAGTCCTGGATGGGTCAGACCGGCGAGCAGGCGTGCCTCCGCGGCGAACCGGTACCGTCCCCCCGCGTTGCCGCCGGCCTGGTACATCTTCACCGCGACCGGCCGCCCGAGCATGACGTCGACCGCCTCGTGGACCCTGCCGGCGCCACCACGTCCCAACAACGCGCCCAGCCGGTAGCGGCCACCCAGGAGGGTCACGCGCGTGTCGTCCAACCTCACCCACGAACTCCTCTCCGCCGCAGACCCTCTGGAGGCTCGGCAGTGTCCAACGCGGGTTGGGCTGTCAACATCCGCCTGACTAGTGGACCTGATGCGTGGACAAGCGACAAGCGGAACCGCCGTGGTCAGACCACGGCAATGGCCGGGTGGTTCAGTTCGTGCGGTGGGCACCTTCGGGGTGCGGTGTGGTGACGGGCGCGTTCGGGCCATCGCCCGCTGGCACGAAGGTTCCCCTCGCGGGCCCGGTGCTACGCGGCCGACCCCGAAGGGCGGTGACCTCGATGTCGCGGACCGGTACGCCGACGGCGGTGACTCCGCTGATTTCGCGTCCGTCGATCGGCCACTGTAGTCACTTCGGTGCTCGCGGTGATCGCGGCCGATTCGGGTGGTAGCCAAGCAATGCCGATCGCGTCGGCAAGCGAGCCGGCGCCCGGGGAAAGGTAACGGGACCCAGTACGGCCGCGACCCATGAAGGGCCAACACTTCGTTGGTCCACAGTTGACAGAAAAGGAACAAGCCTTGGCCGTCGCGGACGACCCGCAGAACGGCCTGGGGCTGGCAGGGACCTGCCGCCGTTCACTACGGATAGAACACCCCGGGTGATCGCGAGGAGCGAACGCGAGGTATCCCACATCGGCGGCGCGTCCCTGCTCCCCAGCACACCTGCTCGGACAAACCGCGCCGTCCTCGGCCGACGAAGCAGATCCACCAATATCCGTAGTTCCAGATGTGGAGGTGTGCTACATGAAGCGCACTGTCTTCGTAGGCGGGGCGATCGTCCTCGCTTTCGGCGCGTTCCCCGGGATCGCGTCGGCGACGATTCACCCGATCGTCGAGTCCGCCGACTGCGCGAACGCCACCGCCGACGCCAACCACCCGCTCGGCGACGTCGCCGATCCGGTCGGCCAGACACCAGGCGTGGGATCTCACTCTGATCAGAGCAGTCTGCGCGCGCTCACCGTGATCACTGACGACTTCACCGATCTCAGCAATCCGGCACTGTTCGGACACAAGTTGGACGGCACCTGCGGTCGGGTCGGCGCACCCTGATTGAACACAAGCCGTAACCGGCCCGCGCCGGGAATCGAACGGTAAGGAGCCATCGGTCCGCGGAGTGTCGGTACTCGGACGCTCCTCGGACCGCTGTGCCGAGCCTGGCGCGGCCGACGATCCGGACCCGACCTCTGCCTCGCGAGATCTCAGGGAGCCGAGGGCGCCGGCGGGTACACCTCCACTTCGGCGAGGTGTGGGGGAACGCCGGTGGAGGTCAGTTGGACCCGGACGTAGCGGGCATCGTCGGTGAATGTCGCCGTTGTGAGCCGGGGACCGTGCCGGGTGCGGTGAACCGTTGCGCGGTGACGTCACCGCGCTGGAGAAGTGTCGCGAGGTCGTCGTTCCCGAACGGCTGCTCCGAGACCAGGACGTAGAAGTCGCTCAGACGTTGCACGCAGCGGCTGTCTGTCCGGTTCCACACGTTGACCGTGTCGATTTCCTTCACCGCTTCCAGGTCGACCTGCCACCTCGGCTGGTTCATGGCGCTTTCCGGCGACTGGGCGGTGTGACTGACCGAGCCCGCGGAGTACGCGCCGTTCGTGTCCCCGTCGATCGCGCGATCCGCTCCGGCGTCGCCGAGGGTGCTCGACTGTGTCGCCTCGCCCGAGGCGGCGTAGTCCGGTACCTCCACGGCGATCGTGACAGGAACGCTCACAGTCCATCCCCTCGCCGTGACCGAAGCGGTTACGTCGTAGGTTCCGTTCTTCGCGTTGGCGGGAGCCTTGGCGTCGAAGGTGACGTCGGCCTTCGACTGGGCGACGACAGGCGCGACTTGTTGGGTGGCAGGCGATATCTCCCACCCTTCCGGTGCCTTGACAGTCAGTTCGGTCCCGGGGATGTCGGTGACGTCGCGGGCTTGAACGGTGACGGTGACCGGCACCGACGCGCCGGGCAGGACGGTCCCGGCCGGGGCACTCGCCGTGACGACGACCTGGGGGACGATCCGATACGACCCGCCCGGGCACACGGGGAACTTCAGGGTGTCTTTCGACCTCTGGGCGGTGACGTTCCGTCCGTTCGTGTCGTAGACGCGCGCGGGCCGAGTGAACACCTCGTTGCACCGCTGTAGTGGACGATCCGCCCTCGGGAGTCCTTCACCACGGCGCCGTTCAGCCCCGGGTAGCGCAGGTCGAGTTGCCCCCCGCCCGGGAGGTGACGGCGAAGCGGGTGGCGACGTCGCAGCCAGTGGATCGGGTGCCCGCTCCCGAGAACAGTCGGCCTGGTGACCGGATCCTCCTGGCGTGGGACCCAGGATGCCGGATCGAGGCCATGGTCGAGGAACGGGGCGCAGGAGAACACCGTGCTCGACGTGAAGCTCCGTTACTCACCACCCGCGGACCTCCTCTGGGACTGGTCCACCGCCACGGAACTCGATCATCACCGGCTACCCGGCGAACCACCGCTGGCACCGACCGCGTAGGACAGCCTCAGGCATCCTCTTCTGCCACGAGTCGTGCGCGACGTCCCGGCCGAACGCGCTCGCATGCCAGCGGACATCAATGCCGCCAGCGCCGTAATCAGCCGGCATAACTGTTACTACAGCCGCAGTTAACCCGTGATCGTCGACCAAGTCCGGTTAGGAATCCGGCCCGCCCTGACATCAGGGGACGTTCACCTGTCGATCACCGACGCACACGTACCGTGGGTTTGTCCCTGCCTCGTGCTCGCTGGCCACATTGGACATCACCAAGCCGCAGGACGTCACCCGAACTCGTCATCCCTCCAAGGATGGCCCCGCCAAGCATGGCCATGGTGACCGCGCACAGTCCACATAGTCCTCGGAAGGAGGACACGCCTTGGACGACCGAACCTGGTCTAATTAGGTCGGTCGGCAAGCCGACACTCCACATGGCACAGTCATGACCAGTCGAAATGCCACCTCCGGAAGGTGGTGGGGCAGGTGGCGGTGCTGTCGATTCCAGAGCGGCTGGCGTTGGCCACGGAGACCCGTGTGGTGCCACACGGGCCGAGATGGTGGCTTGACGTCAAGCTCGACTCTGTGCACGGTTTCGACTTGTTGGCCATTGGCGCCAGCCGGGCACTTCCGTGTGCAGGCGCACGCGGAGGGTTTTGGGCGCTCACCAACCGGCGAACCGTGACTGCCTTGGCAAGCACCGTGGGCGGCACCACTTGCCGAGCAAGTCGCTGCTTCGAGCGCAGGGCGCGCTGCCCGCCGTCGGCGCGAGTGTGACTTGGTTGAGACGGTTGGGCCGGGTAGGGCCGTTAGCTGGAAAGCCGCTCATCGGCGGGCCGTCAGGTTCTTGCGCGGCGCGTGACTGATGGAGCGCGTTGGTCGTCCGATCAATCACGCGTGGTTCCGCGGCTCGTCTGAGCAGAGCTGGGTCCGCAGGGTTTGGGTGGCCCAGTGCTGCCAGCGTTGGTGTGCCCAGCCGCGCCGGTGCGTGAACAGCACGTACAGCTCTGGGCTGAGCAGCCCGTATAGCAGGTCGGCCGCCTCGTCCACCGTCAGGTCCGCGCGCATACCCGGCAGCCCAGTCAGCGTCTCGGCTGCCGCGCGGTGGACGACATGGCGCTGATCGACGTCGCGTGGCCACAGCGCGGCGACGTCCGGATCGCTGGCGACGGCGGCTTCCACGACGCGGATGACCGGGCCGGTCCGGGCCAGGACCGCGCCAGTGCCCGCGACGTAGGCGGCCAGCATCTCCTGGGCGGTGCCGGCGGCCAGGGCGTCGGTGAACCAGGGGCGGTCCATGGTGGCGACCGGTTCGGTGTCGCCGGCGACGGTGACGTCGACGAGTTCTTTGAGCAGGGTCCGCTTGTTGCTGAACACGAAATAGATCGTCTGCACCGCCACCCCCGCCCGGTCGGCGATGTCCTGGAGGTTCGTCGCGCCGTAGCCGTTCTGGACGAACAACTCCTGTGCGGCTTGCAGGATGCGCTGACGCGTCTGCTTGGCCTTCTCGGCTCGCTTGTTCACTCGCTTGACATCGGTCACGGCTGTAGCGTACCTCTAGAGTCAATTACTAGAAGTGAACTCTAGCGAAGGAGTTTAGCTATGACGATGGTCGCGATCACCCGGTTCACGGCAGATCCCGCTGCCGCGGAGGAAGTGCGGGCCCGGCACGCGGCGCTGGTGTCGGCGATCAGGTCGGCGGCGTCTGGGCTCGCTGAGGCGCGGCTGGGCCGGTTGGACGACCGGACGTGGGTCGGGATCTGGCAGTGGGACTCCGCCGAACACCTGCGTACGGCTCGCCAGGCGGTTGCGGACCGGCCCGAGACGGCGGCGGCGTTCGCTCTGGTCGCCGACGTCACCGGGGAAGAGGTCGAACTCGTCGACGAACGCTGAACGGCGGCCGCGTTCCTTTCCAACCACTCGATATGGAGTACAGCGATGACAACGAGTCCCGAGCCAGCTGTCGAGGCTGTGGGCCTGGTCAAGCACTTTGGGGCGACGCGCGCGGTCGATGGGGTGGACCTCGTGGTGCCCCGAGGCGGTGTGTTCGGCTTCCTCGGGCCGAACGGGGCTGGCAAGACCACGACGATCCGCGTGCTGGCGACCCTGGTGCGACCCGACGACGGCACCGTTCGGGTGCTGGGCCACGACGTCGTCACCGAGGCCGATCGGATACGGGCACGGATCAGCCTGACCGGCCAGTTCGCCTCGATCGACGAGGAACTCACCGGCAGGGAAAACCTCACCATCCTCGGCCGGCTGCTCGGCTTCACGCGATCCGCGGCCAAAGCCCGGGCCGTCGAACTGCTGGACGGCTTCGGCCTGACCGAAGCGGGCGACCGCGTGACCAGGACCTACTCCGGGGGCATGCGCCGCCGCCTCGACATCGCCGCGAGCATCATCATCAGCCCGGACCTGCTGTTCCTCGACGAGCCGACCACCGGCCTCGACCCACGCAGCCGCAACCAGGTGTGGGACATCGTCCGCGCCCTGGCCCAGGAAGGCACCACCATCCTGCTCACCACGCAGTACCTCGACGAAGCAGACCAGCTCACCGACCGGATCGCCGTGATCGACCGAGGCCGGCTCATCGCGGAAGGCACACCCGCCCAGTTGAAGGCGTCCGTGGGCGCCGGCACGGTCGCGCTCCGCGTCCCGGACCCGACTCACCGCTGCGAGGCGGAACGGCTCCTGACCGAGACCCTCGACGCCGCTGTCCACACCGGACCCGACGGCAGCCTGTCGATTCGGGTCGACGACCCCGGACGCGCCGCGCACGCTCTGGCCCGCCTGGCCGAGGCCGGCATCGACGTCACCACCTTCGCTCTCGGCCAACCCAGCCTCGACGAGGTCTTCCTCACCCTCACCGGGCACCGAACCGAAGACCGGGACGACCCCGGGGCCGACCAGGAGAACGCGGCATGACCACGACACCAGCACCGACATCATCCGCGGGTCCCCTACCAAGCCTGCTCGACAGCACTCTGTCGGCCCGGCCGCGGCCACCTCGGGCCGGCCGCCTGTCGGCATCGCTGACCTTCGCCGGGCGCGCCCTGCTGAAGATCAAGCACGTCCCGGAGCAGCTCGCCGACGCCATCATGATCCCGATCCTGTTCACGGTCATGTTCACCTACCTGTTCGGTGGCGCCATGGCCGGCTCGACCCGCGAGTACCTCCAGTTCCTCCTGCCCGGCACCATGGTCTTCGCCGTGCTGCTCATCACCGTCTACGCCGGCGTCAACCTCAAGACCGACATCAGCCGGGGCGTCATCGACCGCTTCCGCTCCATGCCCGTGTGGCGGCCGGCCCTCATCGTGGGTGGCCTGATCAGCGACGCCGGCCGCAACCTGCTGGCCGCGGGTCTGGTCCTCGCCCTGGGACTGGCCATGGGATTCCGGCCGGCCGGCGGCGTCACCGGGGTACTGCTGGCGATCGCGCTCGTCCTCGCGTTCGCCTTCGGCCTGTCCTGGATCTGGGCGACGCTCGGGATCGTGCTACGCACACCGGCCGCCGTGTCGACGATCAGCTTCCTCGTCCAGTTCCCGCTCACCTTCGCCAGCAACGTCTTCGTCGACCCGGCGACGATGCCCGGTTGGCTCCGGGCGTTCGTGGAGTACAACCCGGTCAGCCAACTCGTCGACGCGGTACGGGGCCTGATGCACGGCACCCCCGACACCGGCCAGATCGGCTGGGTACTCATCGCCGCCACATTGCTCGTCGCGGTCTTCGGGCCCGTCACCATGCGGCTCTACCGCAGCCGGACCTGACGATGACGCACTTCGTCGTGACACCCATCGGCACAGTGCGCAACGACCGCACCGACATCGCCATGACCGACCACTGGGGAGCCGTCACCAGCACTATCACCGTGAACGAGCGGTTCGGCGAGGACTGCCTACGCGGCCTGGCCGACTTCTCCCACGTCGACATCATGTTCCTCTTCGACCAGACCACCGAACGGTCCGACTACCGGCCACGCCGGCCCCGAGGTCGCGCGGACCTGCCGGAGGTGGGCGTGTTCGCCGACCGAGGACCCCACCGCCCCAACCGCCTCGGCATCACCACCTGCCGCATCACCTCGGTCAACGGCAGGGAACTCGCCGTGCTCGGACTCGACGCCACAACCGGGACACCGGTCATCGACCTCAAACCCACCATGATCGAATTCCAACCCGCCGGCATCCGGCAACCAGAATGGGCCGACCGGCTCATGACCGACTACTTCCTCCCATGAACACCGACCATGCGCTGGTCTCGCCCCGACCAGCCACGCCGACACGCACACCACTGACCGTCGAGCGGATCGTGGACGCCGCACTCGCCATCGCAGACAGACAAGGCGTCGAGGCGGTCGTCATGCGCCGGATAGCCGCCGAACTCGACTGCGCCACCATGTCGCTCTACCGCCACGTCCGCACCAAGGACGAACTGCACGACCTGATGGTCGACGCGGCGATCGGCACCAGCCCACCCCCGGAACAACCCAGCGGCGACTGGCGCGCGGACCTCACCGCGCTCGCCCACGCCCACCGCACGGCCGCACGACGCCACCCCTGGCTACCCCAACTGGCCGCGACCCGCCCCACCCTCAGCCCCCACGCCATGGCCACAACCGCGTTCGCCCACGCTGTTTTGGACCGGCTCGACCTACCCACACCCCTCACGGTCAACGCGATCAACACCCTGCTGTCGTTCGTGCACGGCTTCGTGCAAACCGAGGAACACCGGCGTCGCCGCCGAGGCATGCCCGACCGACGCGGCGAACCGTCCGTGCCACCCGCCGTGTCAACCTCCCCGCAGCAGCCCATCAACCACCCTCATACCAGCCGGATCGTCAACGAGAGCGAGCCCCACCCCAACACCGACACCGAATTCACCTGGCAACTCGACCGTGTCCTCGACGGACTAGCCGCCGTCCTCCCCGCCTCAAAGCCGAACCCCGGCGGTTGACCTGCCCAGGCATCCCGAGTAGTGACGTCGTCCTCAAGGTGACCGGTGGCTGTGTCCCCGAACCGGGCCGTCCCATTGCCGCGACCGGGTAAAGCGGGTGCATTGCGGAGGCGGGCAGGTTCCTCAATGCTGTTCGGTCGTGGTGGACATCCGTCTTGAGGACCTCACCGAGCCAGAACAGCGTTTGCTGGAAGGATCCCGCCCCGGTTCTCGCGTTGCGGTTGGCCGGAGCCAAGGTGAACGGTGCGCTCGATCTGGCGTACGCGGATATCCCGCATCCGATGGATTTTCAGCAGTGCGTGTTCGACTCCGAGATCCGGCTGGCCGAGGCGTCTGCCCGCAGTGTCCGGTTCCGCGGGTGCGTCGTACCGCGGTTGGACGCGAGCGGGAGCGATGTACTGCCACGACATGCAGGTCCAGGGCGAGGTCCGGTTACGCGGTGCGCATGTCAGCGGATATCTGGAAGCCGACGGTGCACGCCTGGGCCATGAGGGACACACTGCCCTCTATGCCGCGGGTTTGCGGGTCGACAACGGGATGTTCTGCCGTCGGGGCCATACCGAGGAGCGCAACGCCTTCACCGTCAATGGCGGGGTGTGCCTGGACGGCGCGCGGATCACAGGCGGACTCGTGCTCGCCGGAGCACGCTTGTCTCATCCTGGCGGTGTCAGTCTTGCCAGTTTGGCGAGTCATCTCACCAAGCGCCGACGGTGGTACGGACCTGGTCGTGTGCCGACGACTGGGGTCAGCGTGACTGCTGCCGGTAGGTGTGCGGGCTCACGCCGAACCAACGCCGCACCGCACGGTGGAAGGCGCTGTAGTCGCTGAAGCCGAGCAGGAACGCCACGTCACTGAGCGCATGGCTGGGCTCGGCCAGGTATCGAGCGGCTGACCGGCGGCGGATGTCGTCGAGCAACGCCTGGAACGAGGTGCCTTCGTCCTTCAAGCGGCGGTACAGGGTTTGGCGGCTCATTCCGAGGACGCGAGCGGTCCGATCGACGCTGGCGGGTCCGTGCGGGAGCTGGAGCAGGATGCTCTCCTGGACCCGTCGACGGTACGGCCCGGCGGCGTCGGCCCGCTCCAGCAGCGCATTGGCGTGCTCGGTCAAGACACGGCCGACGTAGGGCTGCGCTTGTGGCGAGGGCAGGTCCAGTACCGTCGACGGAAACGTCACGCTGTCGGCCGCCTGGCCGAAGCGCACGGCATCGCCGAAGACGACCCGGTATTCGGCGACGTACGCCGGCGGTGGGTGGCGGAACCGCGCGATCACCGGGTCGAATACGTCGTCGGCCAGCTGCCGGAGCGTCATGACCGTCTCAGCCAACGCCATCTCGGCGCCCTGGACGGTCGCCAGGTCGGGGTCGGTCCTGCCGTAGATCAGTTCCGCGGTGGGATCCCGTCGCCGCAGCGCGAGGCTGATCCCTGTCCCGAGCAGGTTGGCGTACCGGACAACCTGGTGGATGCCGTCGCCGACGGTGGGGCTGTGTGCGGCCAGGTGCCCGACGATCCCGACGTCGCCGCCGTCTCCCCGGCACTGCGCGGCCAGGTGCAGCGCGATCGCGGGGTCGCCGGTGAGCTTCGGTGACTCCCGCTCCAACCGGGCCAGGTGGCGGAGCGGTAGCTGCTCGTCCGGGTCGGCCAGCCGGTCGAGGCCGAACCCGAGCGTGCGCTCGATCGCCGCCGGGTCGGCGCCGGCGCCGGACAGCGATGCGACCGTGTTGCTGATCAGCGCCGCGCAGATCGTCGCAGGGTGTGCCACCGTCGCCGTCCAGTTCTGGTACTAGATGCCAGAATGCTGTAACCGGAGCACATGCTACTGACCCCGGCCGGCTCCTAGTTTCGGAACATGAGACCGAGAAGGCCCCTCACCCGCCTCGTCCTTGGCCTGCTGATCATGGTGCCCGGCGGCATAGTCACTGAACAGGTATTCACTCGGGTCCACTACCCGGGTGCCGGGTTCGGTGGTGTGCCGCTCAGCTTCGACCTCCAGCGCAAGTACGACGCCCTGGATACGCTGGAGCGCGACGGGACCCTCGACCAGTTCGTCCTCGTCCAGGCCCTTGACGTCACCATCATCGTCGGCACGCTGCTGGTGTTCACCGCGTTGACGCTGCTCGCCGCCGGCCGTCAGAACGCCGGAGCCTGGGTACGCCGGCTGGGCAGGCTCACCACTGTCGCCTTTGTCCTGGCGCCCACGATGGACGCGTTGGAGAACGTCTCCATGCTCGCGCTGATCGCCTTCCGTGACCGGCATCCGGACTGGCTCAACTTCCTGCAATCGTCCTGCACGCTCGGGAAGACGGTGTTCTTCATCGCGGGCTGGTGTGGCCTCGCCGTCCTCCTTGCCACCTGGGCGATCGATGCGGTAAGCGGCGGTAGGACCTCAAAGCGCTACGCCACAAATCGATCGTGAAGGCTGGGTTGACCGATGTCTGCGAGCAGACTTTGGCCTCGACAGGGCCGGGCGGCTCCCGGATGCCGGCTGGACGAGTCGCTGTTACGGCGCTTGGGCTCGTAGGTCATCACCATGATGGGGCTTCCGCTCAGTCAGCGGGTCATGCTGCGCGCCCTCGGTTTTGATCCGTCGCGGTCCCGCTGGTTCGGGAGGGAGCCTGGTGGGACCGCCACCTCGCGGTGGGCATGGGACGACCTGGAATAGACCCGGCGGTCTCGCTGACCCGGCGACGCTGGGCCGGGGAGACCGGGCGTCGAGGTGGGCGACCGCGCCGTGGCCAGTCGTGGGCGCCCGCAGGGCACATGCGCCGCGACCATCAGCCGCGTGTCGCGCACACGCAGCGGCTGATACCTGGGTCAGACCGAGCCGCGCCAACTCACCCTCGATGACCACCTCGATCGCACCGAGGAAGTTGATGTCTCGCTGTGGGCAAGAGATTCGACCGACGGTGTCACCTACGAGCTGGACCACCTCGGGATCGCACAGCCCAGCAGTTGGGGCAGTTGGCCATCTACGTCGCCGGCGACATGGTCGCCGACATGACTGTCCAGTTCCCCGCTGCGACCGACGCCGGCACCCAGACCTGCCCGACACCAGGGTGCTCGAGGACCTGGCGCGCCACCAGCTGGCGGTCGAGGCCGGTGCGCCGGACCGGATGACGCTGGCGGCTGGACAACCGTGAGGTGATGGCGGCCGGGTGCGGCGGGCACGCGCCGGAGGACTCGGGTAGCGATGTCCTGCTCGTCGACGTCCCCCGCCGGGGGCGGGCGGCGATCGTGCTCGGGCAGACCGTCGAGCGCACCGAGACCGGCTTCCGCAAACTCGACGCCGCGCCTTCGGCGTGAGCGCTGCGCCGTCAGAGGCGGCCCTGCGCAGCCGTGACGGTCGACACCGGCAACCACGGCGCCTACGACCCCAGCACCCCGTCATGCGCGGTCCGCGAGGTACGCCGGTTCCTGGAGACCGGCGTGTTGCCCGCGCGGGACATGTTCTGCGCACCCGATCCCGCACCCGAAGCCCCTACGGCGACAGTGCGGCCGAACCTGATCTGACGGATCCCGAGCCCGGCTCAGCGGTGCCTCGCTCACCAGGCCATCGCCGACGGCATCGTCAGCTCCGCCGCGAACAGGCGCATCAGCACCGGCAGCCGGTAGGTGTCGTGCTCGCCCCACTCGGCGATGCCGAGATCGACCAGGCGATCCAGTGCGGCCTCGACCTTCATCGTGGACGCGCCGAGCGCGGCGGCAGCCTCCTCGACGTCACACACCTCGAACCCGGGCCTCCCGAGCAGCTGGAACGCGGCACCCACGAGCGGGTCCTCGCCGGTGAGGGGCCGGCAGGCGGACGAATAGTGCGCACGCACCGACTCGCCGCCGAAGCTCAGCGCGTCCAGCCGGTGCTTCTCCGGTGCCAGCCGGCGCGCCAGCCATGACAGCGACCTGGCCGGCCGGTAGGCCAGGAGCGTGCCCGCGATCCGCAGGGCGAGCGGGATCCCGTGGCAGTACCGGACGATCTCGGCCGCCGCGGCAGGCTCGGCGTTCACCCTGGCCGGGCCCGCCAGCCGGACGAGCAGCTCCTGACCATCCACATCGGACAGTGGGACGAGGCTGACGTGTTCGGCACCGTCGAGCATCAGCGGCGAGCGGCTGGTGATCAGCACGGCACACGACCCGCCCGCGGGCACCAGGTCACGCAGCGCGGTCCGCTCGGTCGCGCCGTCGAGCACGAGCAGTACCGCGCGGTGCGCGAGTTGCGAGCGCAGCACGGCGGCCGCCCCGTCGAGCGTCCACGGGATGTCGGACGGGGGCACACCGAGGTGCCGCAGCAGCCGGTGCGGCAACCGCCCGGCCGGCCCTTCCGCGCAGAGGTCGACGTACAGCTGCCCGCCGGGGAACCGCGCGGCGACCCGGTGCGCGACCTCCAGCACCAGCGCGCTCTTGCCGATGCCGCACTGGCCGTGCACCACCGCCACCCTCGGCCCGAACCGCTCGGGCGCCACGAGAAGCGTGCGCAGCCGTGCCGCGTCCCGCGCGCGGCCGGCGAACGACCGGTGTCGCGCAGGCAGTTCCCGCGGCGCGGGCGTCTCGGGGATCCGCACGCGACCTGCCGCGTTCGGTGCCAGCGCGGGGTCCCGGTCCAGCACCGCCCGATGCAGTCTGGCCAGGTCCGGCGACGGTTCCAGCCCGAGGTCGTCGGCAAGCACGCGGCGGCAGTCCGCGTAGACGGCCAGCGCGCCCGCCGGGTCGCCGGACCGGTAGAGCGCGGTCACCAGCTGCGCCCACGGGCGCTCCCGCAGCGGGTGCTCGGCGACGAACTCCCGCAGCGGCGCGACCACCTCGCGGTGCTCGCCGAGACCGAGCCGCGCGTCGAAGTAGTCCTCGGTCACCGACAGCCGCAGCTCCTCGACCGGCGCGACCAGGCCGGCGATGCCATCGCTGTCGGTCAGATCCTCGAGCACAGCGCCGCGGCAGGCCGACAGCGCCTCGCCGAGGTGTCGCGCCGCCGCGGCGTGGTCACCGCGGGACAGCGCCGCCCGGCCCGCGCCGGCGCGCACGGTGAACATGTGCAGGTCGAGTTCGCCGTCCCGGAGCGTCAGCTCGTAACTGGCCGCACGCGCGACGAGCCGGGGGTCGCCCGGCAGCACCCGCCGGAGCCGGTTGACGTAGGTACGCAGGTTGGCCACCGCGGACACCGGCGGCTCGTGGCCCCAGAGCGCCTGGACGAGCCTGCGTATCGGCACTGCCCGACCAGGGTTGAGCAGCAACGTCGCCAGGAGTACGCGCTGCTTGAGCGAGCCGAGCGCGACGGTCCCCGCGCCGGTGCGTACCTCGAGTCTCCCGAGGATCCTGAAGTCGAGTGACGACACACACCTCTCCAGCGCCTTGATGATCAGGACGTTGTCGACGACAGCGACCCTCCCCGCGAGGTCGCGTCGACCTGGGCAGAAAGTTGATCACACTTCCTGTGCACAATGGATACACGCTGGCGTGTATCTCCGCTGTCCACCGGCATGTACCTGCCTCTCCTACCTTGTGTGCGGCCGACGCCGACCGGCGCGGAGGAAGTGAGGAGCGCAGTACATGCGCAAGACATTGGAGTCGCTCAGCGACAGGGTGCTGAGCTTGTTCGTGGCCAAGGTGGACGTGGGTGCGGCCTGTCCGCGGGATTCGTGGTACGAGCACTGCTACTGCCGTGAACGCAGCGATTTTCGCAAGTACTGTTGGCTCGACTCCCGGACGTGCCAGCCCGTCTGCGGCCCGTGCCAGGTCTTCAAGTCCTGCATCTGACGAGATGCCGTGAGCGGCGGGCGTCCCCCGCCGCTCACCTCACGCCAGCAGTCCACCTGTCCTGCCTCGGAGTTCCCTCATGCCCTTCCTGACCGCCGGCGTCGTGCTCGTCGGCCTCCTCTGTGTTCTGGACCTGCTGCTCAGCTTCGGCATCATCCGGCGGCTGCGCGAGCAGAACGAGACCCTGCGCACCATGCGCGAGCAACAGGCCGCCGCCGGACCGGACATCGCCCTGCCCGCCGGGGCCACGGTCGGCGAGTTCGCCGCGACCGCCGTGAGTGGCGCCCCGCTGTCCGACGCGAACACCGACGGTTCGCGCCTTCTCGTCGGTTTCTTCTCGCCGGGCTGTGAGCCGTGCAAGGAGCGGATGCCGCAGTTCATCGAGTACGCCACCCGGTTCGACGGCCGGGTGATCGCGGTCGCCGCCGCCGGGTTCGGCGAGACCGCTGACATGGTGGCCCGCCTCGGCGAGGTGGCCGAGGTCGTCGTCGAGGCGGACGGCGGCCCGGTGCACAAGGCGTTCGGCGCCTCCGGCTACCCCGCGCTGTGCCTGGTCGACGCCGAGGGGACCGTGCTCGCCAGCGGGTGGGAGATGTCGGCGCTGCCGGTGCCGGCCGTTCTGTGAACGTCTCCCTCGGTGCCCGCCGGGTAGGGGCCCTGCTGGTCGCGGCGGTCCGCCTGACCAGACAGGCCGCCCCGGCGGGCCTGCCGCAGTATGTGCTGCTGTGCCTGCTCGGCGGCGTGGCCCCGGTCGTGACGGCCTGGTGTACCAAGGTGTTGCTGGACGGACTCGCTGCCGGCGAGGTGTGGGCGGCGCTGCTGCCGTGGGCGGTTGCCCTCGCGGTGACCGGGCTCGTCACCGCACTGCTGCCGATCGGGTCCGGGTACCTGAAGCAGCGGCTCGACCGTGCCGTTTCGGTGCTGGCCATGGACCGGCTGTACCGGGCGATGGGTCGGCTGACCGGCCTGACGCGACTGGAGGACCCCGCCTTCCGGGACCGGCTGCGACTGGCCCAGCAGACCGGCCGCAGCGGACCGGGCCAGCTCGTCGACGACGGGCTGGGCGCGGTGACGGCGGCCGTGACGACGGGTGGATTCCTCGCCACGCTGCTCGTCATCAACGCGGGCATGGCGGTGATCGTGCTGCTCGCGGCGGTTCCCGCGCTGTTCGCGCATCTGCGGATGAGCCGGGCCAGGGCGGCGGTGCTGTGGTCGATCGCGCCGGCCGAGCGGCGCGAGGTGTTCTACGCCGAGTTGCTGGCGAGCCTGGACGCGGCGAAGGAGTTGCGGTTGCTCGGCCTCGGCGACCTGTTCCGGCGGCGCATGCTGGTCGAGCTGACGGCCGCCCACGCGGTCGTCGACGGCCAGGACCGCAGGGACGCGCGGACCCACGGGCTGCTGGCGGGGCTGACCGCGCTGGTGTCGGCCGGGGGTCTGGTGTGGTCGGTGTGGCTCGCCGCGCGTGGCGGCCTGTCGATCGGTGACGTGGCCATGTTCGTCGTCTCGGTGGCCGGAGTGCAGGGTGGCGTGCGGAGCCTGGTGGGCAACCTGGCGTCGGCGCACCACTCGGTGACGCTGTTCCACCATTACCAGGAGATCGAGGCCCAATCTCCGGACCTGTCCGTTCCCGTCACGGCGCTGCCGGTTCCGCCGCTGCGTTCCGGCATCGAACTGCGGGACGTGTGGTTCCGCTACGCGGAGGACCAGCCGTGGGTCCTGCGCGGGGTGAACCTGACCATCCCGCACGGCGGCTCGCTCGCGCTCGTCGGCCTGAACGGCGCCGGGAAGTCCACTGTGGTCAAACTACTGTGCCGGTTCTACGACCCGTCCCGCGGCGCGATCCTGTGGGACGGTGTGGATCTGCGGGACTTCGGCGCCGAGGAGCTGCGCGCACGCATCGGCGCGGTGTTCCAGGACTACATGTGCTACGACCTGAGTGCCGCGGAGAACATCGGACTGGGTGACGTGTCCGCTATGGACGACCGGGAGCGGATCGTGGCGGCCGCGGGCCGGGCGGGCGCCCACGACATCGTGGCCGCGCTGCCGCGCGGCTACGACACCCTCCTGTCGAGGATGTTCTTCGACGAGGCCGACCGCGACAACCCGGAGACGGGCGTGCTGCTGTCCGGCGGCCAGTGGCAGCGACTGGCGTTGGCGAGGGCGTTTCTCCGGGACCGCAGAGACCTGATGATCCTCGACGAACCGAGTGCGGGCCTGGACGCGGAGGCCGAACACGAGGTGCACAGCAGCCTGCGCCACCATCGCGAAGGGGCGACGAGCGTGCTGATCTCACACCGCCTGAGCGCGGTCCGCGAGGCTCACCTGATCGCGGTGCTCGCCGATGGCACGGTGACCGAACTGGGCACGCACGACGAGCTGATGGCGACATCCGGTTCGTACGCGCGCCTGTTCCGCCTGCAGGCGTCGGGTTATGACGAGGTGGTGTCCGGGTGATGTGGTGGTTGCTCGCCGCGGCGGTCGTCGTCCTCGCCGGGTGGGGCGTGGCACTGCGGCGTCGGCTGCTCGTGGTCACAGTGCGAGGCGTGAGCATGGAGCCCACCTACGTCTCAGGGGATCGGTTGCTGGTGCGGCGATCCCGGTTGGCGCGGGTCCGGGCCGGTCAGATCGTTGTCGTGCGGGTCGCCGCCGCGCCGGGGGATCCCACCGAGGGGCGCATGGTGAAGCGGGCCGTGGCCGTGCCCGGCGACCCGGTGCCCCCGCGGATACCCGTGCCCGATCCTGTCGTGCCGGCCGGCAAGTTGCTCGTCCTCGGCGACAATCCCCGCCGTAGCAAAGACTCCCGGCGCCTGGGCTACATTCCGGAGGACGCGCTCATCGGCGTCGTGCTCCGTCCGATGGCGGGGAGTGAACGATGATCACCGTTGGCGCGGCAGTACTGTGTGGACTCGTATTGCTGGTGTCCGCCCTGAGCAAAGTACGCAGCCGCAAGGACTACGCGGACTTCGTGGCCTCCGTGCCCGCCTTCGGGATCCCCGCGAGCTGGTCGGGCTGGTACGCCGCGGCCACCCTCGCCGCCGAGCTCGTGATCACCGGCCTGCTGCTCGCGGGTGTCGTGCTCGCCGGTGCCGGTGCCGGGCGATGGCTGGCCGGCACCGGGCTGGTGCTCGCGGTGGGGCTGTTCGGTGTGCTGACCGTCGCGGTCTGGAGGGCGGTGGCGCGCCGGTCCGGTGCCGTGTGCCGCTGTTTCGGACCGGCGCGCACCCCGCTCGCCCACCGGCACGTGGTGCGCAATGCGCTGCTGCTGCTGGTCGCCGTGCTCGGTCTGTCCGCTATGGACGTTGCGGACCTGGCGACGGCGGCGCTCGCGGCCTCGGTCGGTGCGGTCGGTGCGGTACTGGTCGTCAGGTTCGACGATCTCGCCGAACTGTTCGTCGGGCCGCCGGCCCGCGGCCCGGCCAGCCGTGAGCCGTCGAGGGTTGCCGATCACTGATGCCGCGGTGCCTCTCGGGACCACGCGGCCATCGGTGACACCGGCCGGTCAGACCGCGGGCTTTGTAGGTGGAGTTCCCGATCGTGCCGCGACGAGGCCGGCTTCCACGGTGCCGAGCAAGGTCAGCGTCGTGTCGAGGTTGGTGGTGTCGTGACCGGCGGCCGTGGGCGACGCCGGTGGCCCATTCATGTCGGACCAGGTGGTAGTTCGTCCTGCCGTGTTCGGTCACGTGGACGGTCACCCCACGCCGGTCGTCGGGGCTGGTGCGCCGCTCGATGAGCCCCTTGGTTTCGAGTCCGCGCAGCGTGGTGGAGAGGTTGGTGCGTTGCAGGCCGGTGGCCGCGGCGATCCTGCTGGGTGGGGCCGCTGGGTCGCCGAGTAGTGGCGCATCACCATGCCTTCGGACGGTGACAGCGACACGGCTCGCAGGTGGTCGTGCGGCAACATCCCGCCGCGAGGTACGACCACACTCCTGCTCGTGCGGGTGTGATGTGGTGCGGCCGGGCAACATCCGGCGACGAAGAACGACGTTGATCACCGAGAACAGCACCTTGCCCTGGATGACGCCGGTGTGACCCCATAGCGTGATGCCGCACGGTAGGACGAGCCGGGAGATGCCCAGACCGTACTCGTTGCGGCCGGTCGGGTTGCAGATCATCTGCTGGAGTTGGGCTGGGGGCAGCAGGTGGCCGCCGAGCAGTGCGTGGTAGAGCCGGTTGAGGTCGGCGGTGGTGGAGATGATCGCGCCGGCGGCCCACGGGGCTGATGGGTTGAGGATCGTGATGTCCAGGGGGTGGATCTGGCCGTCGTGTTCGATCGGTAGGTAGCCGTGGGCGTGTGGGCCGTGGAGGAAGGGACTGGTGCCGGGGAGTTCGGTGTCGCGTAGTCCGAGCGGGCGCAGGATGCGTTGGGACACAACGGTTTCCAGCGGTTGGCCGGTGCGGTGTTCGATCACCAGGCCGAGCAGGATGTAGTTGGTGTTGGAGTAGGACCATGAGGTGTCCGGCTCGAACAGGGGTGGCTGGCTGGTGGCAAGGGCGACCAGTTCGCGTGGGGTGTAGGTGCGGAACCGCTTGTGTAGGAAATCCGCTGTGGAGGTGTGATCCGGTCGCTGCCGGGGACCAGTCCCGGCAGGTGGTGCTCGAGGGTGTCGTCGAGACTGGCCCTGCCCTCGGCGACGAGTTGTTGTCAGGAGCGTGAGCATGGTGAGCAGGGTCAGCAGGACGCGACGTGTTATCGCGGATGCACTCCCTTGTGGACTCGTTGGTCGGCAAGCAGTGGTGTCACCGGCCGGTCAGGCGTCGGGCCGCGCGGGGGATGGCGCGAACGGATCGGTGGCCGTGGGCAGGATTCGGAACGTCCGGATGGCGCGGAGGGCCAATGGGACGGCAACGACCAATACGGCGATGCCTTCCACGAGGGCGGCGGTGATCAGGGGGTTCCGTTCCGGGGCCGGGGTGTGTTGGAGGTAGTCCAGCAGCGTTATCGCCCGCAGAACCAGTGTGGCGACGGCGAGGAGCACGAGGGCGGCCGGCCATGACGGACTGCCCCACCCCGCGGTGGGCGCGACCTGGTAGGCGAGGGCGGCGGCGAACACCGCGCCGCAGGCCAGACCGGGCCAGTCCACCAGGTTCCCGCCGCCGGGGTACTGGGTAGCCAGCAGCACGACCGTGACCAGGACCGTGCCGACCGGCAGCGCGACCAGCCAGGGTCTGGGCCGCACCGGCAGGGCCTGATCGTGGAACGCGACCAGCGCGAGCACCGGCACGGCAACCACCAGCAGCCCGACGCCGCGGGAGAGCAGGTACGCCCCGTCCGTGACAACCAGGTCCACCCCCGCGGAGATCGCGACGACCAGCAGCGACAGCCCGGCGAACTGCCGCGCCTGATGCCATCGCCCGAACACCAGCGCCAGGTACGCCGCCACCCAGCCCAGCCCGAACAGCGACCACACCACGACGTCCTGGTCGGGAACGCCATGACCGCCGAACCGCGACGGCGACCACAGCAGTGCCCCCAGACCGGCCAGTGCGTTCACGGCGTGGGCGAGCAGGCCCGCCAGCGCCACCCGACGTACCGCCTCGCCCCAGGCCAGCGAACGCGCCGGCGCGCCGGCGCCGCCAACACGCAGTCGCACCGCCAACGCCACGATGCTGGCCACCTCGGACCAGTCCGGGCGTCCGTACTCGGCGGTGAATTCCGCGTCCTCGGGATCCTCCGGCAGCGCGCCGGCCAGGAAGGTGGCGACCATGTCCTCCTCCCACGCCCGCCGGTAGAAGTCCGGCAGCACTCGCAGCAGCCGCCGGTAGCGCCGCTCCAACTCCATCACGTCGAATCCCCCGCGGTCCGTGGCTGCCACGCCCGCAACCGTTTCGCGGCGGCCCGGGCGTTCGCCGCCTGCCGCGCCGCCTCGGCGGCGAGCGCGTCCCGCCCCCGCTCGGTCAGCCGGAAGTAACGGCGCAGCCGGCCGTTCGCGACCTCCTCCCGGTCCGGCTCGACCAGGCCGTCGGCGACCATGCGGTCCAGCGCCCCGTACAGCGTGCCCACCTTCAGCCGCACCCGTCCCTCCGACAGGTCAGCCACCTCGCCCACGATCCCATAGCCATGGCGCGGCTGATCCACCAACGCCGTGAGCACGAAGAACGCCTGCTCACTCATCACTCGACTGGTCACACGACCTAATATATCGGCCAACGATATATTAGGCAACACTTTCGGTATCAGGTCCGCCAACGCCCTCAGCATGCCCTGCACCCCTGGTCACCGGCGTCCGTGGGCGGAGGATCGTGTTCAGGCGCACGCGCAGTCCGGGACCGTGACCGAGTCCTTGTCCAACCCCGACCCACGTCGCAGAGCCGAATGGGCTACAAGGTCTTGCGAGTGGTGTGGGGAACCGGGACCACAGGACTGGCGATCACCGCCGCAGTCCGCCTGCACGAAAGCGGCCTGCTCTAACCACAAACACGCTTGGTGTCCGGCAAACCTGAGAAGCTCCAGGGCGTGACCGAACACGAGTTCTTCCACCGCAGCGGAACGGTGCTGCTGGCCGCGGGGGTGATCGCCAGTTCCCTGCTGTCCGGCACTTGCTGGACCAGTTTCTCCCGCAGCACGCGCGTCATACCGGCGTCGCCGATTCGTCGCTAGTCTGCCGCGCGTGACCGACATCGACGATCTTCGCTGGGCGGACAACTATCCGGGGCAGGAGCCGTGTCTTGGTGAGATTTTCTGCCTCACCTTCATCCGCGGCGTCGACGAGCGGGAGGCGTTGCACCGCATGGGTGGCCTGCCCGGCACCGTCGCGACTCGCACCGCGTCTGAGTTGGAGGCCGAGACGAACTTCGACAACGGCTACCCGGAGGTGGCGGCGGCGCTTCCGCTGGGCACGTGGACCGTCGTGTTCGAACCGCGCGGGTTCTCCGGGAACAGCATGACTCCCGTGCTGTCACGCGGAACCGAGGCGGTGTCGGTGCTGCGGCACGACTACGCGTCTCCCGGCTTCGCTTACTCGGTGGACGGTGAGCTGGTCACCTACTTCGACCCGACCTTCCCCACCGATCGGGACGGCGCCGATCCCGACCGCCTGCTCACCAGCATGCACGACGTCGGTTTCACCATGGGAGAGGACGACGACAACTTCGACCACGACACCGCTCGCAGCCTGCTGCTGACCGAGCGGCTGACGAGTGTCCTACCTACCTTCGAGGCCCTCACCGGCCCGCTGCTCAGCGCACACTTCGAGCCCTGGTTCACCGACACGCCCAGGCAGCCGGCGGGCCGGCCTGGCCACGACGGGCCCGTCGACGCCATCACCGAAGTGCGGCGGCTCACCGGTCTGCTCGGTCTGACCGGCACACCGGGCCTCGCCGAGGCGCTCGCGGCCGCCGAACGCGGCGAGAAGGTCACGGTCACCCCGGAAAGCCCGCTCGGCCAGCACGTCCGCGGCTGGCTGGCCGAGTCCCGACGCGCCGGCCAGTCACTCAACGACCACAGTGGACGGATGACCGAGAAGGAACGCCGCCGCCGCGCCTTCGACCACGGCTGGCTCGCCCGCGCACTGGGCGCGGCCCTGCAGCAGGTGAGGTGACCGTCAGCAGCACCGGGTGGTTCTGTGCGTCGACGGGGCTGGTGGACGCGCAGTGAGCTGTGCTGGCCGAGCGCCGTCCAGGGGATCGGACGTTAAACTGGACGGCTTTGGCGGTTTCCGCCCGCTGGATGAGCGCGCCGAGCTGTTATGCAGGCGGGATCTGCTCCGCGTGCGCGCTGCGATCGGCCTCACGGGCGGATAACCCTGATGGTGTGGCCGCCAGGCCAGGACGGTAGCCCCGGGTCTTCCGGCGCGTCGCCCGCGCCCGGCTATCGTCCTGGCCCTCGCCCGACGGCCTGATGGCACGGCCAGCTGCCCGTGCCTGCGTTGTTTCTCGGCTCAGCATGGTTGTGGACGTCCACAACAGGTCGAGGCGAGTTGCAATTGGTTGGCTGCCGGCGGCACGCTGGTAGCAGCCAGACCGTTTTCTGGGTTCGACTGGCACGTGCTACACGGGCACGTGTTCCGACAGACCGATCCTGCTACGATTGCCACGATGATCACCTACCTGGGGAGATCGGGGGTTTCGTTCGCAAAAGGTGAGTGCTGATGCGCTCCTTGACCGCGAACGAGAATCTCCGCCTCCTTTTCTGGGCGCACGTGCGCGAGTTCGCCGTGCCGCCGTCGATGATCGAGTCAGCGACCGTCCGCCGAGCGGTGGGCGACTGGGCCGGGGCATGCGCCGCCGCGCGCGTCGACGTGGATCTGAACCTGCGGGCCGTGGGTCGCGCCCATGGTCGGCGGTTCGGGGCACAGGTCCGCGCCGATCTGCGTCATCTGGCTCCTGACCTGCTTCGCTGGCATTTTCCGAGAATCGGTCCTGACGGCCTGTTGCGGCCGGGCCTCACCGTCTCCCTGGCCCGGTACCCTCCGACGGCTGACAGCGGCGGCGCGATACACCTCGTGGCGCGTACGCCGCCGGCTTGGGCGAATGCCGGTCAGCGGATCAGTCTCGCGCTGTGGGAGCCGTCCCGGCCAAGGGCCGGGGCGGGCGTGCATCCTCATCCCTGGCCCGACCGGCGGTTTCGCCTCGATCTGCACCGCCACCTGTGGGACGCGCGCAGGGCCTGCGAGCTGTGGGAGCGGACCGGGGCCGTGCGCAGCGATCCCGCGGTGGATCGGATTGCCGCCGACCTCGGGGCGGAGCGAAATGGCCGCGCCACAGACCGGTGGGTGGCGGAGGCGGAGCTGCTGTTGCGCGCGGAGGGCTGCGCGGACGGCGTCGTCACCGTGCGGCTCAGTTCCCGGCGCAGGCTGGTGCTGACCCTGGACGGCGGGGCGGCCACGCCAAGGATCACGCCGACTTCCCCGAGATACCGCGCCCGTGCGCTGCCGGTTCTGCCTGACGCGGCGACGTGGGTACTACCGGACCTGGAGCTGCTGCACGCGGGGTTGATCGACGCTGATCGGCTGCACCCGCTTGTCGCTTCGGCTCTCCTGCCGGGCCATCGACCGGCCGGTGCGGCAAGAAATCCGGACAACACAGGGAATTCCCGCCTCGTTGAGTGTCGTGGCGCCACGCACCGAATCGGCGTGGTGAACGGGGTGCTCGTCCCGCTTGACCACGACCCCGACGAGATTCGCCGCGAGGAGCTGCTGGTCGCGTTGGGCGGTACCGCGCTGCCGTGCCTGCAAGCGATCGACGAGGCACACCGGCACCCGGAATGTCTCGTGGACGTTCGCGCCCGTCTTGACCACGGCGACACCGCCGGTGCCCTTGCTGCCGTTGAAGGTCTGCTCGGACCGGACGTCCTCCTGCGCAGCGGCGCACTGCGCGACGAGCTGGAGACGGCGGTGCGTCGCCAGGTGGCCCACGGGCTGTACCGGGCCGGACTGGCCGGGTTCGGCCCGCCCCCGTCCGCCAGGGACCCCCGCCACCGCGACGTCCGGGACCACCCGCGCCACGCGACCGTTCGCTGACCCGCATATCTCGCTTCCTCGTCTGGCCGACGCACGGCCCCGACTCGACCAAAAGGTGATCCAGGATGTTGGGATCTGTTCCTTCCCAGACGGCTCATGTTCGGCCGCTGGACGTCGCCGCCGATCTGCTTGCCCTGCTTCACGAAACGAACACCGAGCCGCGTGCGGACACCCAGTTGGAAGCCTTGACGCTGGCCGTGTCCGCTGATTTACCGGTGCTGCTGTGGGGTGAGCCGGGGATCGGCAAGACCGCGGCCCTGAACCAGCTTGCCGACGCTCTCGAACTGCCGCTGACCACGGTGATCGCCAGCGTGCACGAGCCGTCCGACTTCTCCGGTCTGCCAGTGGTCGGCGACGACCCCGCGGAGCAAGGTGTGCCGATGGCCCCGCCGGACTGGGCCGTGCGCCTGGTCCGGGCCGGCCACGGGCTCTTGTTCCTGGACGAACTGTCCACCGCGCCGCCGGCCGTCCAGGCCGCGCTGCTACGGGTCGTGCTCGAACGCCGGGTCGGCGCCCTGCGCCTTCCGCCGGGGGTCCGGATCGTGGCCGCCGCAAACCCGCGTTCCTCCGCGGCCGACGGCTGGGAGCTGAGCCCACCGCTGGCCAACCGGTTCGTCCATCTGCAGTGGACCTACGACCACGAGGTCGTGGTGCGCGGGCTGGGCGGGACGTGGCCAACGGCAGCGCTGCCACGGCTGGCCCCGGGAAGGCTGCGCGACGCCGTGACGTTCGCCCGCCGGGCAGTGTGCGAACTTCTGGCCGCCCGTCCCGAACTCGTGCATCAACTGCCGAAGAACGAAACACGCCGCGGCGGTCCATGGCCCTCACCACGCAGTTGGGAGATGACACTGCGCCTGGTCGCTTTCGCCACCGCGGCGGGCACCTCCCGGGAAGTGCTGTCGATGCTGGCGCGGGGCACGGTGGGAGACGGGCCGGGCCTGGAGTTGCTGGCCGCCATGGACCGGATGGATCTGCCGGACCCCGAGGTGTTGCTCGCGGATCCGGCGGCGGCCGTCCTGCCGGAGCGCGGCGACCTGCGTCAGACGGTGCTCGATGGCGTGGTGGCGGCGGTGCGCAAGCGGCCGGAGCAGTCCCGCTGGAACGCGGCGTGGTCGCTGCTGGTTCTGGCCTTGGATACCGGCGCCCCGGACCTCGTGGTCGTACCGGCGGCCACGCTCGCCGCGCTGCGCCGCGACGACTGGCAGGTGCCCGCGGCGATCGAGCGGCTGGCCGGCGCGGTGTCGCTGTCGCAGCGAGCGGACCGAGCCGCGGTCGCCCACCGATGACGCCGGGAACCATGGACGAGGAAAAGCTGTTCGCCGCCCGGTTGCACGCGGTCCGGCACCGGCCGTATCTGGCGACGGCGTTGTTCGCGTTGCACACGGTGGAATCGCGGCGAGTGCCGACGATGGCGGTGGACCGGCACTGGCGGTGCTACGTCTCGCCCGCGTTCGTGGCACGCACCCCGTTGGCGGAGCTGGCCGGGGTCTGGGTACACGAGGTCTCCCACCTGCTGCGCGACCATCACGGGCGCGGCGACCGGTTCGCGGACAAGCACGGGCTGACCGGGCCGGGTGAGCGGTTGCGGATGAACATCGCCGCGGACTGCGAGATCAACGACGACGTGTTCGGCGATGGGTTGGTGCGACCTGAGGGCGCCGTCCACCCTGCGCTGCTCAGGTTGCCAGAGGGGCAGTTGATGGAGGACTACCTGCGCCAGTTCCGGCTCGGGCCGCACACCAACGGATTTGCCTGGCTGGACTGCGGCAGCGGCGCCGACGGGCTGGAGCGGGACTGGGACCTGGGAACCGACGGCGCGCACGGGCTCAGCGAGCAGGAACGAGACGCCGTCCGGTTCCGGGTGGCACAGGGCATCACCGGCCACCCGGGGAACGTCCCGAAGGGCTGGCAGCGGTGGGCGCAGGAGGCGTTCCATCCGCCGCAGCCGTGGCGGGACCTGTTGGGTGCGGCGGTCCGTACGGCGATTTCCGGCCCCGGTGTCGGTGAGGACTACACCTACGGTCGACCCGCGCGCCGGTCGGTCAGTCTGCCCGGCGTCGTCCTGCCGAGCCTGCGGCGCAGGCCACCTCGTGTCTGCGTGATCGTCGACACCTCCGGGTCCGTGAGCGACGCCGAACTGGGCAGCGCGATCGTCGAAATCGCCGCGATCGCCCGCGCCGTGGGCGGTCGACGTGATCTTGTCTCGGTCCTGTCCTGCGACGCCGCCGCCCACATCACACAACCGCTGTGCCGTGCCGAGGGAATCCCGCTGGTGGGCGGTGGCGGCACAGACCTGCGCACCGGCTTCGCCAAGGCCCTGCGCGCCAGCCCCCGCCCGGACGTCGTGGTGGCGCTGACCGACGGACAGACACCCTGGCCCGATGCCCGACCGCTCTGCCGGACGGTCGTTGGCCTCTTTCCCCGACAGCGTCCGTCGAACGAGAACAATCCCCACTATGTGCCGGATACACCACCCGCGTGGGCGCGGGTGGTCACCGTCAACTGATTCTCTCTCTTGCGCGGGCGGCCGTGCCCGTTGCACTGGTGACGCGCTCGTGACGCCGCGAAAGCGCTGTCGCGACGTCACGGGTGCGATCCTGCGGCAGCCATGCCTGCGCCCTTCAAGGTCCGTGCGCCGCGGCCGGCGACACCGGTGGTGTCGCCGGTGCGGGAGCCACGTGTGCGAGCCGGGGCGGACAGGTCGAACCGGGGTACGCCTGCGGTGCGCGCGTCGGGCTCGACGAAACGACACCCCGGACCTGCTCGCCCAGTCGGACGGTCCGTCGCTGGTACCGCTCGACCAGACCCGGCACCTGCTCTCGGAAGGTCCGGCGCGCGCACTCGGCGACATGACACCGCATCCGACCCCCAGCACCAGCCGGTCGGGCCGTTCCTGTCGGCTCATTGTTGTTGTCGGTGAGCAATCCCAGGGTGCTGAGCGTGGGTGGGAGTGGGAGCAAATTGGGAGGATTCAATGTGCGTCAACGGTCTTGAGTAATCGTGCGCGGTAGTCGGCGTCTTCGAGATCTGGTTTCGGACGGCTTGGGTCATCCATGCCGCGCTCGGATATGTTGTGGCGCCGAGGATGTAGATTCTACGGTGGGACTAAGACGTACATGCGTGTGCCGGTGAGGGTGACAGTTTCGAATAAGTCGCAGGCCAGTAGGGCGTTGGCTTGGGAGCGGAGGAACTGTGCACCGGTGTTGGACCGTACGGTTGGGTGCGGGGTCGATGCTGCGTCGGTGAGGATCTGCCACACGGTGGCGGCGACCTTGATGTCAAAGGACGAGGAGTTCACCGTGGATCCGGCGGTGGCCCCAGTTCGGGTTCTCCTTGGCCAGGCGCAGAACCAGGGCTCGGATAGACCGGATAGTGCGCGGTCGGCCCGGGTGTTTCGGTCGTGACATCCTGGTGTGGCGTCGGCGGAGTGGGTGCGGTGCCAGCGCAGGATCGTGTCCGGGCGGGCCAGCAGGCGGAGTTCATGCGTGCAGCGCGGTTGCCGGTCCGGGTCGGGTGCTCGCCTCTGATCGAGGAGCCGTTAAGCATCGGCTCGCACACGTGGTCTTGTCGTAGGCGGTCGCGAACCCGTTGACAGCACGGGGAAACCGCGTCCCGCGCACGACCGGAGATGCGGGTGCGGCAGCCAGGATGGGATGTTTCCATGCGAGCCGGTGGGTGCGAAGCGGTGCCCTCGCTGAGGAACGCCTGTCTCGGGACGGAGTGCGCATCCATTGGACGACAACAGGATCGCGATCGTCGGGTTGTCCTGCCGGTTGCCCGGGGCGGCGGATCCGGCAGCGTTCTGGAGGCTGTTGCGGGACGGGCGGGATGCGGTCGCCGAGGGCACTCGGTGGGTCGCCGAGGGCGTTCGGTGGGGTGCCTTCCTCGACGATGTCGACCGGTTCGACCCCGCGTTCTTCGGCATCGCACCTCGGGTGGCGGCCGCCATGGATCCGCAGCAGCGGCTGGCGCTCGAGCTGTCCTGGGAGGCGCTGGAGGACGCCACCATCGTCCCCGGTGTGCTGTCCGGTCGCGATGTCGGCGTGTTCTTGGCCGCCGGGCCGGACGACTACGCGGCGCTGACCCACCGCGCCGGGCCCGCGGCGATCACGCGGGACACGTTCGCCGGGGTGGCGCGCGGGCTCGTCGCCAACCGGGTCTCCCACCTGCTCGGGGTACGGGGACCGAGCATGACCGTCGACACCGGGCAGTCGTCGTCGCTGGTCGCCGTGTACCTGGCGGCACAGAGCCTGCTGTCCGGTGAGACGGACCTGGCGCTGGCAGGCGGCGTGCAGCTCAACCTCGACCCGGCTCGCGCGGTGGCGTTCGCCGAGTTCGGCGGCATCTCCCCGGACGGCCGCTGCCACACCTTCGACGCCCGCGCCAACGGGGTTGTGCGGGGCGAGGGCGGCGGCGTGGTCGTGCTCAAGCGCCTCACCGACGCGCTCGCCGACGGCGATCCGGTGCGCGCGGTGATCCACGGCGGCGCGGTGAACAACGACGGCTCGACGGCGGCGCTCGCCGTGCCGGACGCGGATGGGCAGTGTGCGGTGCTGACCTCGGCGTACACCCGCGCCGGTGTCGATCCGGCGAGAGTGCGGTACGTCGAGCTGCACGGCACCGGCACCCGGCGGGGCGACCCGGTGGAGGCCGCCGCGCTCGGTGCGGCCGTGGGACGGCACCGGCCGGCCGGGGACCCGCTGCTCGTCGGCTCGGTCAAGACGAACATCGGCCACCTCGAGGCCGCGGCCGGGATCGCGGGGCTGTGCAAGGTCGTGCTGGCGCTGCGGCACGGGGAGCTCCCGGCGAGCCTGAACTACGTCACCCCCAACCCCGAGATCCCACTGGACGAGCTGAACCTGCGGGTCACCGCCGAGTGCACCCCGTGGCCCGCCACCAGCGAACCGAGGGTGGCGGGCGTCAGCTCGTTCGGCATGGGCGGCACGAACTGCCACCTGGTGCTCTCCGACCATCCGACCGGCGGTGACGACGCGCGGGCGGAGCCGATGTCGGTGCTGCCATGGGTGTTGTCCGGCCAGGGGGAGCAGGCGCTGCGGGCTCAGGCGCGGCGGCTGCGTGCCTTCGTGGTGGACCGTCCCGACCTGGACCTCGCCGCGGTCGCCCGCACGCTGGCGACCGGACGCACGGCCTTCGTCGACCGGGCGGTGGTCGTCGGCGCGGACCGGGACGAGCTGCTGCGCGGGCTGGCCGCCGTCGCCGACGGCGTGCCCGCCGGCAACGTCGTGCGTGGCGACGCACGCGAGCCAGGCGCCTCCGCGTTCGTGTTCACCGGTCAGCACGCCGGCCTGGGCCAGGAGTTCGCCCGCGCGCTGGACGAGGTGTGCGCGCATGTCGACCCGCTGCTCGGCCGGTCACTGCTGGAGATCATCCAGGCGGGGGGACCGGAGCTGGCCGACGCCGCCGCTTTGGTGGTGTCGCGTGGTCGGTTGACGGGCGGGGAACCCGAGGACAGGACCATGGTGGCCGCAGGCCACGCAACCCTCCTCACCGCGGTCGGCGCGGCGTTCGCGGGTGGTGCCGTGGTGGACTGGGCCGCCCTGCTCGGTTCGGCCCCCTCAACCTGGCTCGGCCTGCCCACCTACCCGTTCCAGCGCGAGCGGTACTGGCTCGACGAACAGCCACCCGCCCCCGCGCCGGTCACCGCCGGCCAGGATCCGCTCGCGCAGGTGCTGCACGGCGTGGCCGCTGTGCTCGGATACCGCTCCACCGCCGACGTCGACCCGCGCCGGACCTTCGACGACCTCGGCTTCGACTCGCTGTCCTCGCTCGAGTTGCTGGACCGGCTGGCGGAGACCACCGGACGCGACGACCTCCAGCCGACCACGACCTTCAACCACCCCACGCCGCTCGCGTTGGCCGAGTATCTGGATGCCGGGCCGCCCACGCCCCTGCCGGCGGCACCGGTGGAAACGGCGGACGAGCCCATCGCGATCGTCGGGATGGGGTGCCGTCTCCCCGGTGGCGTCGGCTCGCCCGAGGACCTGTGGCGGCTCGTGCACACCGGCACCGACGCGATCGCCGAGCTCCCGACCGACCGAGGCTGGGGGCACCGCGCGGGCCGCGGCGGCTTCCTGCCCGACGCGGCGCTGTTCGACCCCGACTTCTTCGGCATCAGCCCGCGCGAGGCGCTCGCGATGGACCCCCAACAGCGGCTCGTGCTGGAAACGACCTGGGAGGCTCTCGAACACGCGGGCATCGACCCGACCACGTTGCGTGGCACCAGAACCGGCGTGTTCGTCGGCGCCAGTGGCCAGGACTACGGCGCCCGCCTGCACGAGCCGGCAGGCGACGCGGAGGGCTTCCTGCTGACCGGGAGCAACGGCGGTGTGCTGTCCGGCCGGGTCTCCTACACGCTGGGCCTCGTGGGGCCCGCGGTCACCGTGGACACCGCGTGCTCCTCGTCGCTGGTGGCCATCCACCAGGCCGTGCGGTCGATCCGGGCCGGTGAGTCCACGCTGGCGATCGCGGGCGGCGTGACGGTCATGGCCAACCCGGGCATGTTCGTCGAGTTCGAACGGCAGGGCGGGCTCGCCGCCGACGGGCGCTGCAAGGCGTTCGCGGCCGCCGCCGACGGCACGGGGTGGGCCGAGGGCGTCGGCATGGTGATCCTGGCGCGCCTGTCCGACGCACGTCGCGCCGGGCACGACGTGCTGGCCGTCATCCGCGGCTGCGCGGTCAACTCGGACGGCGCGAGCAACGGCCTCAGCGCACCCAGCGGCGTCGCGCAGGAACAGGTGATCCGCCAGGCACTCGCGGACGCTCGACTATCCACATCGGACATCGACGTCGTCGAGGCCCACGGCACCGGCACGGCCCTCGGCGACCCGATCGAGGCCACGGCGATCCTCGCCACCTACGGGCAGGACCGCGACCGTCCACTGTGGCTCGGCTCGCTCAAGTCCAACATCGGCCACACGCAAGCCGCCGCCGGGGTCGCCGGCGTGATCAAGATGGTGCTGGCGATGCGGCACGCCGAACTGCCCGCGACGCTCCACGTCGACGAGCCGTCGCCGCACGTCGACTGGTCGGCCGGGCGGGTAGAGCTGCTGACCGAGCCTGTGCCATGGCCGTCGGACGGACGGCCGCGCCGGGCCGGGGTGTCCTCGTTCGGCATCAGCGGCACCAACGCGCACGTGATCGTCGAACAGGCGCGGGTCACGGCCGAGCAGGTCGAACCACAGCGGGAACGCCCGGTTCCGTTCGTGTTCTCGGCACGCACTCCCGAGCAGGTGCGGGCCCAGCTCGACCGGTTCCGGGCGCGGCTGGCCGACCAGCCGGACGTGCGTGCGGCGGACCTCGCGTTCTCGCTGGCGACCACGCGGGCCCGGTTCGACCACCGGGCGGTGGTCGTCGCCGGGAACCGGGCGGAGCTGGACGCGGCACTCGCGAGCGACGACCTGGAACGCGGGTCGGTGGCCGGCGGCGGGACCGTTTTCGTCTTCCCCGGGCAGGGTTCGCAGTGGCGTGGGATGGCCGTCGAACTGCTCGACACCGAACCGGTGTTCGCCGAGCGGATCGCCGCGTGTGAGCGGGCACTGGCCGAGCACGTGGACTGGTCGCTCACCGAGGTCCTGCGGCACGACGCGTTGGACCGGGACGAGATGGCGCAGCCCGCGTTGTTCGCGGTCTCGGTCGCGCTCGCGGCGCTTTGGCGTGCCTACGGGGTCGAGCCCGCCGCGGTCGTCGGGCACTCGCAGGGGGAGATCGCCGCCGCGTGTGTGGCGGGCGCGCTGTCACTGCCCGACGCGGCGCGGGTGGTCGCCCTGCGTGCCAAGGCGCTGCGCGAGATCACCGGGCTGGGCGGCATGGTGTCGGTCCCGCTGCCCGCCGACGAGGTGCGTGCGCTGCTGACGCCGTGGGCGGGCCGGCTCGGGATCGCCGCGCACAACGGGACACGGTCGACCATCGTGTCCGGCGACCTGGACGCGGTGCGGGAGCTGGTGGCCGCCACTGCGGGCTCGGCCCGTGAGCTTCCCGTCGGCTATGCCTCGCACTCCCCGCATGTCGAGCGGGTCCGCGACCGTCTGCTCACCTCGCTCGCGGACATCACCCCGCGACGACCCTCGATCCCGTTCTACTCCACGGTCGCCGGCGAGCCTGATGAGTCCGAACTGGACGCGGGTCACTGGTACCGCAACCTCCGTGAGCCCGTCATGTTCGCACCGGTCGTCCAACGGCTGTTCGACGAAGGGCACCGGTTGTTCATCGAGGTCAGCGCCCACCCGGTGCTGACCCCGAGCCTGCGGGAGACCGTCCCCGCCGCGGCACTCAGCACCCTGCGGCGGGACGACGGCGGCCAGGACCGGTTCCTGCGCTCGCTCGCCGCCGCGCACGCGCACGGCGTCGACGTGGACTGGACGCGGGTGTTCGCCGGGCTGGGTGCGCGGCGGGTGGAGCTGCCGACCTATCCCTTCCAGCGCAAGCGCTTCTGGTGGCGGCCGCCGGCGCCCGAGGCCGCCGGGACGAACCGGTACGAGATCGCGTGGTGGCCGGTGCCTCCCGACGGGTCCGCGCGCTTGGCCGGTAGCTGGCTGGTGGTCACCGGCACGCCTGACCGGTGGAGCGACGCGGTGGCCGACGCGTTGCGGCGCGCCGGCGCCGGCGCACGGGTGGTCGCGCCGGGCGAACTCGCTGCCCTCGCCGCCGAACCCGTACCGGCCGGCGTGGTGTCGCTGCTCGGCATGGACGAACGGACGCAGGCCGGCCACGACGCCGTGACCGCCGGTCTGACAGACACGCTCGCGTTGCTGCGCACGGCGCGCTGTCCGGTGTGGACGGTGACGTCCGGTGCGGTGGCCGTCTCGCCGGGGGAGCGGGTACGGGCCCGGCAGGCCGTTGTCTGGGGGCTCGGCAGGGTCGCCGCGCTGGAACACCCCGACCGGTGGGGCGGTCTGGTCGACCTGCGGGACGCCGCTGACGCCGACCGGCTCGCGGCGGTCCTGACTGGAGACGAGGACCAGGTCGCGGTACGTACGTCCGGCCTGCTCGCCCGCAGGCTGGTCCGTGCCGCCGCGGGTACCGGGCAGACCTGGCGCCCGCGCGGCACCGTACTGGTCACCGGCGGCACCGGCGTGCTCGGCCGCCGGGTCGCGCACTGGCTGCTGGCGAACGGGGCGGCACACGTGGTGCTCGCGAGCAGGCGGGGACCCTCGGCCGGTGGCGAGGTGGACGGCCGGGCGACCGTGGTGGCCTGCGACGTCACCGACTCCGCTGCCGTGGCCGCGCTGGTGGCCGGGATCGGCGACCTGACCGCCGTGGTGCACGCCGCCGGGGTCAGCGGCCTCGCCCGCCTCGCCGAGACCACTCCGGCCGAGGTGGACGAGGTGTGGCGGGCCAAGGTGCTGGGCGCCGAGGCACTGGACAGTGCGCTGGGTGACCGCGCGCTGGACGCGTTCGTGCTGTTCTCGTCCGCCGCCGGCGTGTGGGGTGGCGTGGACCAGGGCGCCTACGCGGCCGCCAACGCCCACCTCGACGGCCTCGCGCACGACCGCCGCGCCAGGGGACTGGCCGCGACCTCGGTCGCGTGGGGGCCGTGGCCTGGCGGTGGCATGGTCACCCCCGAGTTCGAGAAGACTCTGCTCGGCAGCGGTTTCGCGTTGCTGGACCCGGACGCCGCCCTCGACGAGCTGGGTCGCGCCGCCGGCCGGGGCGACGTCGAGCGTGTGGTCGCCGACGTGCACTGGCCCCGGTTCACCGAGCTGTTCACGATGGCGCGGCCGAGCCCGTTGCTGACCGAGCTGACACCTGCCCGCCGTGAGCGGCCACCGACCTCCGCGCCGGCCGAGCGGCTGCGTGCGTTGCCGGAAACCGAGCGGTACGACCAACTCCTGTCGCTGGTCATGGATCAGGCCGCCGTGGTGCTGGGGAGTACCGACGCCGTCCCGGCCGACCGGCCGTTCAAGGACCTCGGGTTCGACTCGCTCACCGCGGTCGAGCTGCGGGACCGCGTCGCCGAGGCGACCGGGCTGGCCTTGCCGGTCACCATCGTGTTCGACCACCCCACGGCCGGCGCGCTGGCCGCTCACCTGCGGGACATCGTCTTCGGCCACCACGTTCCCGCCGCGGTGGGAGCGCCGGTCGCGACCGGTGAGCCCCTGGCCGTCGTCGGCATGAGCTGCCGGCTGCCCGGCGGCATCGACAGCCCCGAGGAGCTGTGGCACCTGCTGGCGCACGGCGGCGACGCGGTCGCGGGCCTGCCGGCCGACCGGGGATGGGACCTCGACGGGCTCTACCACCCCGACCCCGACCGGCCGGGGACGAGCTACGTGCGTGGCGGCGGGTACCTGCGGGACATCGCGGGCTTCGACGCCGACCTGTTCGGCATCGCCCCGCGTGAGGGCGTGGCGATGGACCCGCAGCAGCGGCTGCTGCTCGAAGGCGCGTGGGAGGCGCTCGAAAACGCGGGCATCGCGCCCGGATCGCTGTCCGGCACCGCCACCGGGGTGTTCACCGGGGTGGCGGTGCCGGACTACTGGTCGGCGGACCGCATCCCGGAAAGCCTGGAGGCCTACCGGGTGACCGCGGGCGCGCCGAGTGTGGCCGCGGGCCGGATCGCCTACACCTTCGGGCTGGAGGGGCCCGCGGTGAACGTCGACACCGCGTGCTCGTCGTCGCTGGTGGCGCTGCACCTGGCGGCGCAGGCGCTGCGCGCGGGGGAGTGCTCGCTGGCGATCGTGGGTGGGGCGGCCGTGATGACGACCCCCGACGTGCTGCGCAGCCTGTCCCGCCAGCGTGCGCTGGCCGTGGACGGCCGCTGCAAGGCGTTCGCCGAGGAGGCCGACGGGTTCGGGCCCGCGGAAGGCGTCGGTGTCCTGGTCGTCGAGCGGCTGTCCGACGCGCGCCGCCTCGGCCACCGGGTACTGGCCGTGCTGCGGGGCACGGCGATCAACTCCGACGGCGCGAGCAACGGGCTCACCGCGCCGAACGGGATGGCCCAGCGGCGGGTGATCCAGGCGGCGCTGGCGAACGCCGGGCTGTCCGCACAGGACGTGGACGCGGTGGAGGCCCACGGCACCGGCACCCGGCTCGGCGACCCGGTGGAGGCGCTGGCCCTGCAGGACGTCTACGGACCGGACCGTGACCGTCCACTGTGGATCGGAACGGTCAAGTCGAACCTCGGGCACACCCAGGCGGCGTCGGGCATCGTCGGCGTGCTCAAGATGATCCTGTCGCTGCGGCACGGGGTGTTGCCGAGGACACTGCACGTGGGCCGCCCCACCTCGCACGTCGACTGGACCCGCGGCGCGGTCGCGCTGCTGACCGAGGAGCAGCCGTGGCCGCCGGCGGGCAGGCCACGCCGGGCCGGGGTGTCCTCGTTCGGGATCTCCGGCACCAACGCGCACGTGGTCGTCGAGGAACCCGCGCCGGAGCATGCCGCCGACGCAGGGCCGGACGGCGTCGCGCCGTGGCTGCTGTCCGGGGCGACCCCGGAGGCGGTGCGCGACCAGGCGGCGCGGTTGCGCGCCTTCGTGGCCGACCGTCCCGGCACCTCGCAGCGTGACATCGCGTTCTCGCTGGCCACCCGCGCCGGGCAGGCGTACCGGGCCGCGGTGGCCGGTGCCGACCGCGCCGAGCTGCTCGCCGGTCTCGCGGACGTGGTGCCACGGCGGGCGACCGGTGGCCGGCTGGCCTTCCTGTTCACCGGTCAGGGTGCCCAGCGGGCAGGGATGGGTGCGGAGCTGTACGCGTGTTTCCCGGTCTACGCGGCGGCCTTCGACGCGGTGGCGGCCGAGCTGGGTGGCGCCGAGCACGCACAGGAGGCGGTCTTCGCGTTGGAGGTCGCGCTGTTCCGGCTGGTCGAGTCGTGGGGCGTGCGGCCCGACGTGCTGGTCGGGCATTCGGTCGGGGAGATCGCCGCGGCACACGTGGCCGGGGTGCTGTCGCTGGCCGACGCCGCGACGCTGGTGTCCGCACGCAGCCGGCTGATGCGGGCGCTGCCCTCGGGTGGCGCGATGATCGCGGTCGAGGCGGTCGAGACCGAGCTGCCGCCGCTGCCCGACGGGGTCGGTGTCGCCGCGGTCAACGGCCCGGACGCCCTCGTCCTGTCCGGGCCGCGGGACGCGGTCGCGGCCGTGGCGGCCGGGTTCGCGGAGCGTGGTCGCAGGACCCGGGCACTCGACGTGTCGCACGCGTTCCACTCGCCCCTGATGGCACCGGTGCTCGCGCCCTTCGAGGAGGTCGTGGCGGCACTCACCTTCGCCGCGCCCGCCATCCCGCTCGTCACCACCGCGCCCGGTGATCCGTCCACACCGGACTACTGGGTGGACCACGTGCGGCAGCCGGTGCGTTTCGCCGCCGCCGTCCACGAGCTGCCGGGCCGGGGTGTGACGGCGTGCCTCGAGCTCGGCCCGGACGCGGTGCTGTCCGCTCTCGGCCCGGCGATCGAGCCCGGCCTGGAGTTCCTGTCCGTGCTGCGTGCCGACCGGCCTGAGGCCGTCACGGCCGTCGGTGCCGCCGGGCAGCTGTACGCGCTCGGCCACGCCATCGACCCGGCGCCGCTGGTCTCCGGAGGCTCGCTGGTCGACCTGCCCGCCTATCCCTTCCGCCGCACGCGGTTGTGGCTCGAACCCGGCAGGCGCGGCGGGTCCGCGGACCACCCGCTCGTCGCCGAGGTCATCGCGCTGGCCGACGGGGACGGTGCGGTGCTCACCGGCACGGTGTCGGCCGGCCGGCCCGGCTGGTTGGCCGACCACGTCGTCGACGGCACGGCGATCCTGCCCGGCACGGCGTTCCTGGAGCTGGCCGTCCAGGCGGGCCGCGCGGTCGGCTGCGACACGGTTGAGGAGCTGACCCTCGAACACCCGCTCGTGTTGTCGGACAAGGACATCCAGCTGCAGGTGCGGGTCGCCGCACCCGACGGGAACGGTCGCCACCCGCTGACCGTCCACTCCGGACGCCCCGGACATCTCGGACAGTGGGCCCGGCACGCGGCAGGCGTGCTCGCCACCGGCACACCGAGTGCGGCAGAGGTTCCGTGGCCACCCGAGGGGGCGGAACCGGTCGACGTCGACGGGTTGTACGACCGGCTCGCGAACGCGGGCTACGGCTACGGCCCCGCTTTCCGCGGGTTGCGTGCGGCATGGCGACGAGGCGAGGAGGTCTTCGCCGAAGCCGAGCTGACCACCGTGCACGACGCCGAACGTTTCGCCCTGCACCCGGCCCTCCTCGACTCGGCACTCCACGCCCTCGCCGCCACCGACCTGCTCGACGGCGTCCGGCTGCCTTTCGCCTGGAACGGTGTGACCATCCACGCACCCGGCGCGTCCGCGGTGCGGGTGCGCCTGTCCCCGGTCGGTACCGACGCGGTGTCGGTACAGGTCACCGGCCTCGACGGCCGCCGGCTGGCCACGGTGGACTCACTGGTCCTGCGCCCGATGCGCAGACCGGACTCGTTGTGGGAGCTGGCGTGGACGCCGGTCGCGACCGCGGCGGGCGGCACGGACGCCGAGATCGTGCCGTGCCCGGCCGAACCCGGCGACCCGGCCGCCGCGACCCACGCGGTGACGCGGTGGGCCCTGGCCCGCCTCCAGTCATGGCTGCTGGACGAGCCGGTACGCAGGCTCGCGTTGCTGACCAGGAACGCGACCACCGAACCGGCACACGCGGCGGTGTGGGGTCTCGTGCGCTCGGCGCAGACCGAGCACCCGGGCCGGTTCGTCCTCGTGGACGTCGACGACCACCCGGACTCCACGGCCGCTGTGACGGCCGCGGTGGCCACCGGCGAACCCCAGCTCGCGATCCGGGCAGGGGAGGTCCTCGTCCCCCGGCTGGCGAGGATCCCGGCCGACGACCTCGCCGTGCCCGACGCGGACGCCTGGCGGCTCGACACCGTCCACAGAGGAAGCCTCGACGAGCTCGCGTTGCTGCCAGCCCTGGAGGCGACCGCACCGCTCGCCGAAGGGCAGGTCCGGCTCGCCGTCCGCGCGGCGGGGCTGAACTTCCGCGACGTGCTCAACGCACTCGGCCTCTACCCCGGGGAGGCACCCGCGATCGGCATCGAGGGCGCGGGCGTGGTCACCGAGACCGGCCCCGGCACCACCGGGCTCGAGCCGGGCGACCGGGTGTTCGGCCTGATGGACGGCGCGTTCGGACCGGTCGCGGTCACCGATGCGCACGCCGTCGCGCCGGTACCGCCCGGCTGGTCGTTCGCCGAGGCCGCGTCGGTCCCGGTCGCGTTCCTCACCGCGTACTACGGGCTCGTCGACGTGGCCGGGCTGCGGGCAGGCGAGAAGGTGCTCGTGCACGCCGGGGCGGGCGGGGTCGGGATGGCCGCGATCCAGCTCGCCCGCCACCTCGGCGCGGAGGTGTTCGCGACCGCGAGCCCCGCCAAGTGGGGCGTCCTGCGGGACCTCGGTGTGCCGGCGGAGAACATCGCCTCCTCCCGCACATGTGAGTTCGAGCAGCGGTTCTCCGCCGGGGTGGACGTGGTGCTGAACTCGCTGGCGGGGGAGTTCGTCGACGCCTCGCTGCGGTTGCTGTCCCGTGGCGGCCGGTTCGTCGAGCTGGGCAAGACCGACGTCCGGGAGCCCGCGTCGATCCCCGCCGGTGTCGGCTACCGGACGTTCGACCTGACCGAGCCCGGGCCGGCCCGGATCCGGGAGATGCTGCGCGAGCTGCTGATGTTGTTCGACGGCGGTGCGCTGACACCACTGCCACTGTCCACCTGGGACGTACGGCGCGCGGTCGAGGCGTTCCGGCACGTCAGCCAGGCGCGGCACGTAGGCAAGGTCGTGCTCACCGTGCCACGCGAACCCGACCGGAACGGCACGGTGCTGATCACCGGCGGCACCGGCGCGCTCGGTGGCCTGGTCGCCCGGCGGCTGGCCGAGACCGGCTACCGCCACCTGCTGCTCGTCAGCAGGACGCCGGTACCCGGCACAGGCGTGGCCTGCGATGTCGCAGACCGTGACGCGCTCGCCGCCCTGCTGCGTGGCATTCCGGCCGAGCACCCGCTGACTGCGGTGGTGCATGCCGCGGGCGTGCTCGACGACGGCGTGGTGTCGGCGCTGACACCGGACCAGCTCGACCGCGTACTGCGGCCCAAGGTGGACGCCGCGACCCACCTCCACGAGCTGACCCGCGACCACGACCTGGCCGAGTTCGTGCTGTTCTCGTCGGGTGCCGCGTTCTTCGGCGGCGCGGGACAGGGCGGGTACGCGGCCGCGAACGCCTACCTGGACGCGCTCGCCGAACGCCGCCGCCGCGCCGGCCTGCCCGCGGTGTCGATGGCCTGGGGCCCGTGGGCACACACCGGCATGGCCGGGGCACTCGGCGACACCGACCAGGCCCGCCTGGCCCGGGTCGGTCTCGTGCCGCTCACCGCCGACCGCGGCGTCGAGCTGTTCGCCTCGGCCCGCGAGAGCAGCCGCGCGTTCGTCGTGCCCGCCGACCTCGACCTCGCCGCGCTGAGAGCGACCGGCACACCGCCGCCCCTGCTCCGCGACCTGGTGACCACCCGGAACCCGGCGCCGGTTCCCGACGGGACGGGGCTGCTGGACCTGGTACGGCGGCACGCGGCCGCCGTGCTCGGCCACTCCGGAGCCGACCGGGTCGCGGCGGACGTGGCGTTCAAGGACCTCGGCTTCGACTCGCTGTCCTCGGTCGAGCTGCGCAACGTGCTCGGCGCCGCCACCGGGCTGCGGCTCCCGGCGACGATCGTCTTCGACCACCCGACCCCGGCCGCGCTGGCCCGCCACCTCCACGCGAAGACCACGGGCCAGGCCACCGAAGCAGTCGTCGCGACCACGACCGGCGTCGACGAGCCGGTCGCGATCGTGGCGATGAGCTGCCGGTTCCCCGGCGGTGTCCGGTCCCCGGAGGACCTGTGGCAGCTGGTCGAGCAGGGCGTCGACGCCATCTCCGACCTGCCCGCCGATCGCGGGTGGGACGTCGCGTCCCTGTACCACCCAGATCCGGACCACCCCGGCACCTCCTACGTGCTGGCGGGCGGGTTCCTCCACGACGCCAGCGAGTTCGACCCCGCCTTCTTCGGCATCAGCCCGCGCGAGGCCCTCACCATGGACCCGCAGCAACGCCTGCTGCTGGAAACCTCGTGGGAGGCCTTCGAACGCGCGGGCATCGACCCGGACTCCGTGCGCGGCAAGCAACTCGGGGTCTTCGTCGGCGCGGCGTCGCTCGGTTACGGCACCGACTCGCGGGAGTTCCCGGCCGACCTGGAGGGTTACCGGCTCACCGGCAGCACCACGAGCGTGCTGTCCGGTCGCATCTCCTACGCGTTCGGGTTCGAGGGGCCCGCGGTCACCGTGGACACCGCCTGTTCGTCGTCGCTGGTCGCGCTGCACCTGGCAGCGCAGGCGATCCGGCGCGGCGAGTGCTCGCTCGCCCTCGCGGGCGGCGCGGCGATCATGGCCAACACCGACCTGTTCGTCGAGCTGAGCCGTCAGCGCGGGCTCGCGCCGGACGGGCGCTGCAAGCCCTTCGCGGCCGCCGCCGACGGCACCGCGTGGGGCGAGGGCGTCGGGATGCTCCTGCTGGCGAGCCTGTCCGAGGCGGAACGCGCCGGGCTCGAGGTGCTGGCCGTCCTGCGCGGGTCCGCGGTGAACTCCGACGGCGCCAGCAACGGGCTGACCGCGCCGAACGGCCCGTCACAGCAACGCGTCATCCGGGCCGCGCTCGCCGACGCGCGACTGTCCGCACCGGACGTCGACGTGGTGGAGGCCCACGGCACCGGCACCCGGCTCGGTGACCCGGTCGAGGCGCAGGCGTTGCTCGCCACCTACGGGCAGGACCGGGACCGGCCGCTGTGGCTCGGCTCGATCAAGTCGAACCTCGGCCACACCCAGTCGGCCGCCGGTGTCGCCGGTGTGATCAAGATGGTGCAGGCGATGCGCCACGGCCTCCTGCCGAGGACACTGCACACCGACGAGCCGACCCGCGAGGTGGACTGGTCGACCGGCGCGGTCCGCCTGCTCACCGAGCACACCCCGTGGCCGGGTTCCGGTCGCCCACGCCGTGCCGCCGTCTCCTCGTTCGGCATCAGCGGCACCAACGCCCACGTGATCCTCGAGCAACCGGCCCCCGTCGAGTGGCCGTCGAGCCCCGGCGGGACCGGCCCGTTGGTCTTGTCCGCGCGGACCGAGGACGCCCTGAGGGAACGGGCGAGCCAGCTCGCTTCCGTCGAGCACCCATGGGACGACCTCGGGCACACACTCGCCGGGCTGCACCGGTTCGAACACCGGGCCGTCGTGCTCGACCGGGACGGCTTGGTGGCGCTGGCCGAGGGCACACCGTCACCGTCGGTGGTCCGTGGTGTCGCGGCGCCACGGGGAAAGACGGTGTTCGTGTTCCCCGGCCAGGGTGGGCAGTGGGCCGGGATGGGGGTCGAGCTGCTCGACCGGTCCCCGGTGTTCGCGGCGCGGATGGCCGAGTGCGACGCGGCCATCGCGGAGCTCGCCGGCTGGTCGGTCGTCGCTGTGCTGCGCGGCGGTCCGGGGGCGCCGTCGCTGGACGCGGTGGACGTGGTGCAGCCGGCGTTGTTCGCGGTGATGGTGTCGCTGGCCGCGCTGTGGGAGTCGGTGGGCGTGCGTCCGGACGCCGTGGTGGGGCACAGCCAGGGGGAGGTCGCGGCGGCCTGCGTGGCGGGTGCGCTGTCGCTGTCCGACGCCGCCCGTGTGATCGTCATGCGCAGCCGGATCTCCCGGGTGCTGGTCGGCCGGGGCGGCATGGCGGCGGTCGCGCTCGGCGAGGACGACGCGACCGAGCTGACCGGCCGGTGGCCCGGCCGGCTGTCGGTCGCCGCGGTGAACGGGCCCGCGTCGGTGGCGCTCGCCGGTGACCTCGACGCGCTGCGTGAGCTGGTCGAGCACTGCGCGGCCCGGGACGTGCGCGCGCGGCTCATCCCCGCCGCGTTCGCCTCCCACTCGCCTGCCGTGGAGCCGCTCCGCGACGAGCTGCGCGCCGCGTTCGCGCCGGTCTCGCCCAGGCAGGCGACCGTGGCCTTCCACTCCACGGTCACCGGCGACGCGCTCGACCCGGCGACCCTCGACGGCGAGTACTGGTACCGGAACCTCCGCATGCCGGTGCGTTTCGACCGGGCCACCGCCGCGCTCGTCGAGCAGGGGCACACCACGTTCGTCGAGATCAGCCCACACCCGGTCCTGAGCGGTGTGCTGGCGTCGAGCGTGCAGGACGCCACGGTGGCTGGCACGCTGCGCCGGGACGACGGTGGTCTGACCCGGTTCCTGACCTCGGCCGCCGAGGTGCACGTTCGCGGCGTGCCCGTCGACTGGCGGTCACTGTTCCCCGGCGCTTCGCGGGTGGTGCTGCCGGGCTATCCCTTCGCGCGGCAGCGGTTCTGGCTGCGTGCCGCGCCGGGGTCGGCGGCCGTGTCGTCGGCGGGACTCGGCGCTGTGGACCACCCGCTGCTCGGCGCGGCGGTCACGCTGCCGGACTCCGTGGTGCTGACCGGCAGGTTGTCGCAGGCGGCCGATCCCTGGCTCGGCCAGCATTCCCTGCGGGGCACCGTGTTGCTGGCGGGCACGGCACTGGTGGAGCTGGCGGTCCGTGCGGGTGACCACGTCGGGTGCGGGCTGGTCGAGGAGCTGGCGTTGGAGGCACCGGTGGTGCTGCCGGAGCGGGGCGGCGCGCAGCTGCGGGTCGTCGTCGACGAGCCGGACCCGGACGGCCGGCGGGCGCTGCGGGTGTACTCACGGCACGAGGGCAGCGACGGGGCGTGGACCCGGCACGCGAGCGGCGTGCTGGCGGTCGCCGGGACGGCCGAGGGGACACTCGGTGAGTGGCCGCCCAGCGACGCGGAACCCCTTGCGGTGACAGGACTTTACGACGATCTCGCCGCGGCCGGGGTCGAGTACGGGCCGGTGTTCCGCGGGGTGGCGCGGGCCTGGCGGCATGGCGCGGACGTGCTGGCCGAGGTTCGGGTCCCCGAGGGGGTTGAGGTCGGTCGGTACGGCATCCACCCGGCACTGCTGGACGCGGCGTTGCAGCCGATGACACCGGGTGGTCTGGTCGCCGACGACGGCCATGGCCGGATGCCGTTCGCGTGGTCCGGGGTGGCTCTGCACGCGACCGGCGCCACGGCGTTGCGTGTGCGGCTGTCCCCGGTCGGGGTGGACGCGCTGTCGGTGTGGTGCGCCGACGAGGCCGGTCAGCCGGTGCTCTCGGCGGAGTCGCTGGTGCTGCGCCCGGCCCGGGGCCCGTCGTCCGCTCAGGACCTCCACGTGGTCCGGGACCCGGTGCCGGTGGCGCGGCGCGTCGCCGGCACGAGCACGGGACCAACGCCGTCGCTGGCGGCGCGGGTCGCGGGACTCCCGCCGGAGCAACGACGGCCGGCGTTGCTGGACGTCGTCCGTGAGCGGGTCGCGGCCGTGCTCGGCATCGCCGACGGTGGCCTAGTCCGGGAGGACCGCGGCCTGCTGCAGATCGGCCTCGACTCGCTCACCGCGGTCCGGCTGCGTGGCCTGCTCGCCGAGGCCACCGGTCTGCGGCTACCACTCACGCTGGCGTTCGACCACCCGACCGCGGGGGACATCGCCACCCACCTGCTGGCCCTGCTCGTTCCCGCCGAACCCGCGGTCGTCCCCGAGCCCGAGGCCGGGCAGGAGATCGACGAGATGGACGTCGACAGCCTGGTCCGCCTGGCCTTCGGGGCGAACGACCAGGACGAAGATGGCTCCCCCCAACGGAACGCGAGCTGACCATGGCCACGTCGCATGACCGGATCGTCGACGCACTGCGTGCCGCGCTCAAGGAGAACGAACGGCTGCGGCGGCAGAACCAGCAGCCGGCCGCCGGAGGGTCGGAGCCGCTCGCGATCGTCGGGATGAGCTGCCGGTACCCCGGTGGGGTGACCGGGCCCGCGGACCTGTGGCGGCTGGTGGCCGACCGCGCCGACGTCATCGCGGGCTTCCCCGCCGACCGCGGGTGGGACCTGGCCGCCTTGTACGACCCCGATCCGGACCGCCAGGGCACGACCTACACCCGGTCGGGCGGCTTCCTCGACGACGTCGCCGGGTTCGACCCAGCCTTCTTCGGGATCAGCCCGCGTGAGGCGGTCGCGATGTGCCCGCAGCAGCGGTTGCTGCTGGAAGCGTCGTGGGAGGCGGTGGAGTCGGCGCGGATCGACCCGACCTCGTTGCGCGGCAGCCAGACCGGTGTGTTCGCGGGGCTCGTCTACCACGACTACGGGTCGTGGCTGACCAAGGCGCCCGAGGGGATGGAGGGCTACCTGGCCACCGGCATCTCCGGCAGCGTCGCGTCCGGCCGGGTGGCGTACGCGCTGGGGCTGGTGGGGCCCGCGGTGACGGTGGACACGGCGTGTTCGTCGTCGTTGGTGGCGCTGCACATGGCGGGGGAGTCGCTGCGCCGCGGGGAGTGCTCGCTGGCGCTGGTCGGCGGTGTCACGGTGATGGCGACGCCCATGATGTTCGTCGACTTCGCCCGGCAGCGGGGGCTGGCCGCCGACGGCCGGTGCAGGTCCTTCGCCGCGGCGGCCGACGGCACGGCGCTGGCCGAGGGCGTCGGGGTGCTGCTGGTGGAGCGGCTGTCCGACGCCCAGCGGCTCGGCCATCCGGTGCTGGCGGTGGTGCGGGGGTCGGCGATCAACTCCGACGGCACGTCGAGCGGGCTGACCGCGCCCAACGGTCCCGCGCAGCAGCGGGTCATCCGTGCCGCGCTGGCGTCCGCCGGGCTCTCGGCGTCCGATGTGGACGTGGTGGAGGCCCACGGCACCGGTACCCGGCTCGGTGACCCGATCGAGGCGCAGGCGTTGCTCGCCACCTACGGACAGGATCGCGACCGGCCACTGTGGCTCGGCTCGATCAAGTCGAACATCGGCCATACGCAGGCCGCCGCCGGGATGGCCGGTGTGATCAAGATGGTCATGGCGATGCGGCACGGGGTGCTGCCCGCGACGCTGCACGTGGACGAGCCGACGCCGAAGGTGGACTGGACCGAGGGCGCGGTGTCGTTGCTGACCGAGGAGAGGCCGTGGCTCTCGGACGGGCCCCGGCGGGCGGGGGTCTCCTCGTTCGGCATCTCCGGCACGAACGCCCACGTGATCCTGGAGGAAGCGGCCCCGTCGCCGGTGCCCGGAGCGGGCCCGTCCGGCACCGTGCCGTGGGTGGTGTCCGGGGCGACGCCGGACGCGGTGCGGGACCAGGCTGCCCGGTTGCGGTCCTTCGCGGCGCGGCATCCCGAGCTGTCGGCCGCCGACATCGGCTTCTCCCTCGTCACCACCCGGGCTGGGCTCGCGCACCGCGCGGTGGTGACCGGCGACCGTGACGAACTGCTCGCCGGGCTGGCCGACGTCCGCCCGCACCGGGTGGCCGAGGGGCGGCTCGCGTTCCTGTTCACCGGTCAGGGTGCGGAGCGGGCGGGCATGGGTGCTGGGCTGTACGAGCTGTTTCCGGCCTATGCCAGGGCTTTCGACGCGGTGGTCGCCGAGCTGGGTGCGGTCGAGCACGCACAGGAGGCGGTCTTCGCGTTGGAGGTCGCGTTGTTCCGGTTGTTCGAGTCGTGGGGAGTCCGCCCCGACTACCTCGTCGGGCACTCGGTGGGGGAGATCGCCGCCGCGCACGTGGCCGGGGTGTTGTCGTTGTCCGACGCGGCGGCGCTGGTGTCCGCGCGGAGCCGGTTGATGCGGGCGTTGCCGGGTGGGGCGATGGTCGCGATCCGGGCAGCCGAGGCGGACGTCGTCCCGTACCTGTCCGACGAGGTGAGCATCGCCGCGGTGAACGGTCCGGCGGCGGTCGTGGTGTCCGGTGCCGAGGATGCCGTGCTGGCGCTCGCCGCCCGGTTCGAGCGGACCAGACGGCTCGCGGTGTCGCACGCCTTCCACTCGCCGTCGATGACGCCGATGCTGGACGAGTTCCGCACTGTCGTGGCCGGTCTTTCGTTCGCGTCGCCGAAGATCCCGGTGGTGGCGACGTCGGTTGGTGAGCTGTCCACTCCGGACTACTGGGTGGACCACGTCCGGCGTCCGGTGCGGTTCGCCGACGCGATCACCACGCTCGCCGAACGCGGCGTGCGCACCTGTCTCGAGCTCGGCCCGGACGCCGTGCTCTCGGTGATGGGCGAGGACTGCGCCCCGGACGTCGACTTCGTCCCCACCCTCCGCGCCGACCGCCCGGAGGCACACACCGTGACCGCCGCGCTCGGCCGTCTGCCCACTGTGGACTGGGCGACGGTCTTCGCGGGTGCTCGTGCGGTCGACCTGCCGACCTACGCCTTCCAGCACCGGCGCCTCTGGCTCGAGTCGCCCCGGCCGGCGGACCCGACCCGGTCGTGGCACTACCAGGTCACCTGGTCCCGTCTGCCCGACGCGCCCGCGACCCCGGTCGAGGGCACCTGGTCGCTGCTCGGCGCCGACGAGGAGATCCAACAAGCCCTCGGCCCGCACCTCCTCGGCGACGCGGGGACGCCCGCCGGTGTCATCGCCCCGGTCACCGACCTCGCGTCGGCGCTGCGGGCGATACAGGCCCTCGCCGACGTGACCGCTCCGCTGTGGCTCGTCACCCGCGGCGGCGTCGGCGTGGGACAGCCGGTCGACCCCGCCCAGGCCCAGATCTGGGGACTCGGGCGGGTGGCCGCACTGGAGTCCCCGCAGCGCCCCGTCCGGCTGGTCGACCTGGCCGCGGGCACCGCCGACCGGCTCGTCGCCCTCCTGGCCGACCCGGCCGGCGAGGAGCAGTTCGCCATCCGGCCGGACGGCGTGCACGTCCCCAGGCTGACCCGCACGGCCCGCCCCGCGCCCGAGCATCCATGGCGCCCGCGCGGCACGGTGCTGGTGACCGGTGGCACCGGCGCGATCGGCGCACACGTCGCGAGGTGGTTGGCCGGTGCGGGTGCCGAGCACCTGGTGTTGGCGAGTCGTCAAGGCCCGGACGCGCCCGGTGCCGAGCGACTCCGGGCGGAGCTCGGCGTCGACGTGACCATCGTCGCGTGCGACATGGCCGACCGGGACGCGGTCGCCGCACTCCTCGCGGCACACCCGCCGACCGCCGTCTTCCACGCGGCCGGGGTCGCCCAGTTCACCCCGGTGACCGAGACGGACCCGGCCGAGGTGGCCCGTGTGTTGGCGGCCAAGGCAGCCGGTGCGGATCACCTCGACGCGTTGCTCGACAGCCCGGACGTCACGTTCGTGCTGTTCTCCTCGATCTCCGGGGTCTGGGGCGCTGATGGCCAGGGCGCCTACGCCGCCGCCAACGCACACCTGGACGCGCTCGCCGAAGGGCGCCGCGCCCGAGGACTGCACGCCACCTCGGTCGCCTGGGGTGCGTGGGCGGACGGTGGCATGTCCACCAACGCGGGCGTCACCGAGCACCTGCGCAGGCGCGGGATCCTCCCGATGTCGCCGGGACACGCGGTCACCGCACTGCGGGACGTCCTCGACCACGACGAGACGACCGCGGTCGTCGCCGACGTCCGCTGGGACACGTTCGCCGCCGCCGGCCGGCGCGGGACGTTCTTCGCCGAAGCGATACCGGAGGCGCCACAACACAGGGTCTCCGCCGAAGACGTGACCGACCTGGTCCGCAGGCACGTCGCCGAGGTGCTCGGCCACGGCGACCCGGGCGCCGTCGAGACCGACCGGCCCTTCCGCGAGCTGGGGGTCGACTCGCTGACCGCTGTCGACCTCCGCGACCGGCTGAACGCCGCGACCGGCCTGCGCCTGCCGGCGACCGCGATCTTCGACCACCCCACGGTGACCGCGCTGTGCCGGCACATCCTCGGTACGCGACAGGAAGACCAGCCGGTGCCCGCCCCGGCCGTCGACGAGCCCATCGCCGTCGTGGGCATCGGCTGCCGTTTCCCCGGCGACGCCGACACACCCGAACTGTTCTGGCAGCTGGTGCGGGACGGTCGGGACGCGGTGTCGGAGTTCCCGGCCGACCGCGGCTGGGAACTCGAGTCGCTCTACGACCCGGAGCCGGGCAAGCCGGGCCGCACCTACACGCGGTGGGGCGGGTTCCTGCGTGGCGCGGCCGAGTTCGACCCGGGCTTCTTCGGCATCAGCCCGCGCGAGGCACTCGCGATGGACCCCCAGCAACGCCTCCTGCTGGAGGTCGCGTGGGAGGCCGTCGAACGGGCCGGCATCGACCCGCACTCGTTGCGCGGCACCGCGACCGGCGTGTTCGCCGGGGTGACCCACCAGGGCTACGGGCCGCCGCTCGACACCGGCGCGAGCGGCGCGGGAGGCCACCTGCTGACCGGGACCGCGGCGAGCGTGGTGGCCGGGCGGGTGGCCTACACGTTCGGGCTCGAAGGCCCCGCGCTGTCCATCGACACGTCCTGCTCGTCGTCCCTCGCGGCACTGCATCTGGCCGGCGAGTCGCTGCGCCGGGGCGAGTGCGCGCTCGCGCTGGCCGGCGGGGTGACCGTGATGACCAACCCCGGCGCGTTCGTGGAGTTCGGCAGGCAACGCGGGCTCGCCGCCGACGGCCGCTGCAAGCCGTTCGCCTCCGCCGCGGACGGCACCGGGTGGGCCGAGGGCGCCGGGATGCTCCTGCTGGAGCGGCTGTCCGACGCGCACCGCAACGGCCACGAGGTGCTGGCCGTCATCCGCGGCTCGGCGATCAACTCCGACGGCGCGAGCAACGGGCTCACGGCACCCAACGGGCCGTCGCAGCAGCGGGTCATCCGGGCCGCGCTGGCGAGGGCCGGACTGTCCACACAGGACGTGGACGTGGTCGAGGCGCACGGCACCGGCACCACTCTCGGCGACCCGATCGAGGCGCAGGCGCTGCTCGCCACGTACGGACAGGATCGCGACCGGCCGCTGTGGCTCGGCTCGGTGAAGTCCAACATTGGCCACACCCAGGCGGCGTCCGGGGTGGCCGGCGTCCTCAAGATGATCATGGCGATGCGGCACGGGGTGCTGCCCGCGACCCTGCACGTGGACGAGCCGACCCAGCGGGTCGACTGGTCGGCGGGCGCGGTTCGGGTGCTGACCGCGCCGGTCGACTGGGTGGCCGACGACCACCCGCGTCGTGCCGCGGTGTCCTCGTTCGGCATGAGCGGCACCAACGTGCACCTGGTCCTCGAGCAGCCACCCGGGCAGGCGCACCCGGTGCCGCCGGAGCCGTCGGTCGCGCCACTCGTGCTGTCGGCCAGGACCGCCGAGGCGCTCGACGTCCGCACCGAACAGCTACTGTCCACTGTAGACGACCAGGACAGCGTCGACCTCGGGTACACCCTGGCGGCACGGTCGCGGTTCGACCACCGTGCCGTGCTGCTGCTCGAGGCCGGGCAGCGTCCCCGGGCGGCGTCGGTGGTCACCGGCACCGCCACACCGCTGGGGCGGACGGTGTTCGTGTTCCCCGGCCAGGGCGGCCAGTGGGCCGGGATGGGCGCCGAGCTGCTGGACACCTCGCCGGTCTTCGCCGCGCGCATGGCCGAGTGCGACGCGGCCATCGCGGAGTTCACCGGCTGGTCGGTGGTCGACGTGCTGCGCGGGGCGCCGGACCTCGCCGCGGTGGACGTCCTCCAGCCGACCCTGTTCGCGGTCATGGTGTCGCTGGCCGCGCTGTGGGCGTCGGTCGGGGTGCGGCCGGACGCCGTCGTCGGCCACTCGCAGGGCGAGATCGCCGCCGCGTGTGTCGCGGGCGCGCTGTCCCTGCGCGACGCAGCCCGCGTGGTCACGTTGCGCAGTAAGGCGTTGGGCGTGCTGGCGGGCCGCGGCGGCATGGTGTCGGTCGGGATGGGGGAGACCGGCGCCTCGGCGTTGCTCACGCGGTGGGACGGACGGCTCGCGCTCGCCGCGGTCAACGGCCCGTCGTCGGTCGTGGTAGCCGGCGACCCCCTCGCGCTGCGGGAGCTGGTGTCCCACTGCGACAGCGCGGGCGTGCACCACCGGGTCATCCCGGTGGACTACGCGTCCCACTCACCGCACGTCGAGGAGATCCACGACCGGCTGCTCGCCGACCTCGCCCCGGTCCGGCCGGTCGGCGGCGACGTGGTCTTCCACTCCACGGTCACCGGCGACGTGGTCGACACCGCCGGGCTCGACGCGGGCTACTGGTACCGGAACCTGCGGCACACCGTGCGGCTGGCGCCCGTGGTCGACCGGCTGGCCCGGCACGGGCACGGGGCGTTCGTCGAGATCAGCCCGCATCCGGTGCTGACCGCGCCGATACTCGAGACCCTCGAGGCGAGCGGGACCGGTGCCACGGCCGTCGGCACGCTCCGCCGCGACGACGGCGGCCTGACCCGGTTCCTCACCTCCGCCGCCGAGCTCCACGTCCGTGGCGGCGACGTCGACTGGCGACGGCTGTTCACCGGCGGCAGGACGGTCCCGCTGCCGACGTATCCCTTCCAGCGCAAGCGTTACTGGCTCACCCGGACCGAGTCCCGCGCCGCGGCGCACCCGTTCGTCACCGCGGTCGTCGCCGCCGCCGACGGGCCGGAGGTGCGGTGCACGGGCCGGATCTCGCTGCGCACCCACCCGTGGCTCGCCGACCACGCGGTGCACGGCGCGATCATGTTCCCCGGCACCGGGTTCCTGGAGCTGGCCGCTTTCGCGGGCGAGCAGGCAGGCTGCCCCGTGGTCGAGGAGCTCACCCTGCGGGCACCGTTGGTGCTGCCCGAGACCGGCGCGGTGGAGCTGCAGGTCGTCGTCGGCGCCCCGCGGGACGCCACCCGGCCCGTGACCGTCTACTCCCGGCCGGAGGACGAGGACGACTGGACCCGGCACGCGGCCGGCGAGCTGTCCACTGTGGAGCGTTCGCCCATCGAGCCGGCCGAGTGGCCGCCGCCGGGCGCGGTCGCCGTGGACCTGACCGGTTTCTACGACGACCTCGCCGACCGGGGCTACGAATACGGACCCGCGTTCCAGGGGGTGCGTGCCGCGTGGCGCACGGGTGCGGACGTCTGCGCGGAGGTGGGGCTGCCCGGCGACGCCGAGTCGTTCGGCCTGCATCCCGCGCTGCTCGACGCCGCACTGCACGCGCTCGGGCTCACGTCGGTCGACGGTGGCCTGCCCTTCTCGTGGACCGGTTTCCACCGGCACGCGGTGGGCGCCACCGCGCTGCGGGTCCGGCTGTCCCCGGTCGGCCAGGACACCGTCGCGTTGCGTGTCGCCGACGAGACGGGCAGGCCGGTCGCTACCGTCGACGCCCTCACGGTGCGCCCGCCGGCGCGTGTCGGCTCGGACGGCCCGTACCGGCTCGACTGGGTCCGCGTCCCGGCCGCGTCCGGGGCCGTCAGCCGGACCGTGGTGTCCGATGTGGACGAGCTGCCGGTCGATGACTTCCTCGTGGCGCACTGCCCGCCGCACACCACGGTACGCGCGGCTGTCCACTGGGCGCTGGCTCTCGTCCAGGCCTTCCTGGCCGACGAGCGGCTCGCCGAGAGCACGCTCGTGTTCCGGACCGACGGCGCGCCGGCCGCCGATCTCGCCCAGGCCGCGGTGTGGGGCCTTGTCCGCTCGGCGCAGTCCGAGCACCCGGGCCGGTTCGTGCTGGTGGACGCCGACTCCGACGCACTGCTCGACGCCGTGCTGGCCGGCGGGGAGCCCCAGGTGGCGATCCGCGGCGGCGAGCCGCACGTGCCGAGGCTGGCCAGGATCACCGGACCGAGGGGCGACGCCCCCGACCTCACCGGCGGCACGGTGCTGATCACCGGGGGCACCGGCTTGCTCGGCGGCATGCTCGGCCGGCACCTGGTCGCCAACCACGGCGTGCGGCGGCTCGCGCTGGTGAGCCGGCGTGGACCCGACGCGCCCGGCGCCCGCGAGCTGGTGGCCGCGCTGGGCGTGGACGTGACCGTGCACGCCTGCGACGTCGGCGACCGGGACGCCCTCGCACGCGTGCTGGCCACCATCCCGGACCTGACCGCGGTGGTGCACGCCGCGGGCGTGCTCGACGACGGCGCGGTCACCGCGCAGACCCCGGCCCAGTACGAGACGGTGTCGCGCCCCAAGGTGGACGCGGCCGTCGCGCTGGACGAGCTGACCAGGGACCGGAACCTGGCCGCGTTCCTGCTGTTCTCCTCGGCGGCCGGCACGCTCGGCACGGCCGGGCAGGCCGGGTACGCGGCGGCCAACGCCGCTCTCGACGCCCTTGCGCACCGCAGGCGCGCCGAGGGCCTGCCCGCCCAGTCGCTCGCGTGGGGCCTGTGGGAGGAACGCAGCGAGATGAGCGGCGGCCTGAGCGACGTGTACGTGGCCAGGGGCGCCCGCATCGGTCTGCGCCCCCTGCCCACGGCGGAGGGGCTCGCGTTGTTGGACGCGGCCATGACCGTCGACGAGCCCGTGGTCGTGCCGTTGCGGCTCGACAAGGCAGCGCTGCGCTCGTCGACCGTTCCCGCGGTGCTGCGAGGGCTCGTCCGGTCACGTGTGGACAGTCCACTCGCGATTCGTCGCGGACCGCTCGTCGTCACGCGGGAGGCGTTGCTCGACCTCGTGCGCGAGCACGCGGCGACGGTCCTGGGACTCGACTCGCCCGCCGACGTCCCGGTCGGCCGGGGGTTCCTCGAGCTCGGGTTCGACTCGCTGATCGCGGTGGAGTTCCGCAACCTGCTCGCCGCCGCGACCGGGGTGCGGCTGCCGATCACGCTCGTGTTCGACCACCCCACGGCCGAGGCGGCCGCCGGGTATCTCCTGTCCCGGCTGGGTGGGCAGACCACTGCCGACGCGGCCCTCGCCGCGCTCGACGCCGCGCTGCACGCCGCGGCCGACGGGGACCGGGCCAGGATCCTCGCCCGGCTGCGTGAGCTGACGGAGCAGAGCGCCCAGGTCGAGCACCGCGACCTCGACGACGCGTCCGACGACGAGCTTTTCGACCTGATCGACAACGAGTTCGGAGCGGCGTGATGGCCCAGGACGACAGGCTCCGGGAGTACCTCAAGCGCGCGGTCGCCGAGGCGCGGGAGGCCCGCAGGCGGGAACGGGAGCTCGTAGACCGGCTCGGCGAGTCCATCGCGATCATCGGGATGGCCTGCCGCTTCCCTGGCGGCGCCGCCACCCCGGAACAGTTCTGGGACCTGGTGGCCGCCGGCGGCGACGCGGTCGGCGGGTTCCCGCAGAACCGGGGCTGGGACCTGGACACGCTGTTCGACCCGGACCCCGACCGGCAGGGGACCTCCAGCACCTCAGCCGGCGCGTTCCTGCACGACGCGGGTGAGTTCGACGCGGGGTTCTTCGGCATCGGCCCGCGTGAGGCACTCGCGACCGACCCGCAGCAGCGGCTGCTCCTGGAGACCTCGTGGGAGGCGGTGGAGCGGGCCCGGATCGACCCGGACGCGTTGCGTGGCAGCACGACCGGCGTGTTCACCGGCGTGATCTACCACGACTACGGCTCGCGGTTCCTCAACGGGAACGCGCCGGACGGGATGGAAGGCTACCTCGGCACCGGCAGCGCGGGAGGTGTCGCGTCCGGCCGGGTGGCGTACGCGCTTGGACTGGTCGGTCCGGCGGTGACGGTGGACACGGCGTGCTCGTCGTCGCTGGTGGCGTTGCACCTGGCGAGTGACTCGCTGCGCCGCGGGGAGTGCTCGCTGGCGCTGGTCGGCGGCGCGACCGTGATGGCGACCCCGGCCACGTTCGTGGAGTTCTCGCGGCAGCGCGGTATGGCCGCGGACGGCCGGTGCAAGTCGTTCGCCGGGGCCGCGGACGGCACCGGGTGGGGCGAGGGCGTTGGGGTGCTGCTGGTGGAGCGGCTGTCGGAGGCGGAGCGGCTCGGTCATCCGGTGTTGGCGGTGGTGCGGGGGTCGGCGATCAACTCCGACGGCGCGTCGAGCGGGCTGACGGCCCCGAACGGTCCGGCGCAGCAGCGGGTGATCCGTGCGGCGCTGGCGTCCGCCCGGTTGTCGGCGTCCGATGTGGACGTGGTGGAGGCTCACGGGACCGGTACCCGGCTCGGTGACCCGATCGAGGCGCAGGCGTTGCTGGCGACGTACGGGCAGGATCGGGACCGGCCGCTGTGGCTCGGTTCGGTGAAGTCGAACATCGGGCACACGCAGGCGGCTGCCGGGATGGCCGGTGTGATCAAGATGGTCATGGCGATGCGGCACGGGGTGCTGCCCGCGACGCTGCACGTGGACGAGCCGACGCCGAAGGTGGACTGGTCC
>NZ_DASUVO010000035.1:0-19957 GCF_036378875.1 Actinophytocola sp. | reverse complement strand
GCTCTGCCCGGCCGCGCCCTGCCCGCCGGCCGCGCCCTGCCGCCCGCCCGCCGCCTGTCGGCCGCGCCCACGTCCCCGCCCCCGCCCCCCCCGCGGCCCGGCCCCGCGGCCCGGCCCCGCGGCCCGGCCCGCCGGCCCGGCCCCGCAGTCCGGCTTCGGATGCCACACCGCGACGACCTGCGCGATGAGCCGTTCGCGGCCGATCAGTAGCTGCGTGCGCAGCGGTAGCTTGATGCGTCGTTCGGGTTGCCTGTGCCGTTGTAGCGGGAGACCAGTGGGTAACGGCACAGGTTGCGGGTTGTTTGTTCTATTCGGGCCGGCAGTGTTTCCGGGGCTTTGCCTTTCTCCACCCAGGCGACCACGGCTGCCAGTGGGTCGAGCGGGGCTGGGCCGACGCCGCCTGAGCAGTGGCCGACGCCTGGGGCCATGAACACGCGGTAGAAGTCCTCCGCGCGGCCTGGGGTGGCGGCGTCCACTCGGTGCCAGTAGTTGGTCGTGCCGGCTGGGAAGATGAGTTCGTCCGCCTCGCCGTGCCAGGTGATCATTTTGCCGCCCGCCGCGCGGAAGGCGGTCAGGTTCGGGTTGGACGTGTCGATCGTCCTGCCGTACTCCGCTTGTGACTGGGCGAACAGGCGGTGCCAGTCGGCGAAGGTCAGGGTTGACGTGTCGAACGACGGGTCGCGGAGCAGGAAGTGCTTGATCCAGTTGTCCGAGATCGAGAACGGGACGCCTGCCGTGCCGTCCGGGGTCGTGTTCGCCAGGCCCAGGAACGGGGTGCCCTTCGGTAGGCCGGACCAGACTCCCGGGCCCGCCCAGATCTTCGCCACGACGGCCGCGTCGGCCTGGCTGATCGTCACCGCCTGCTCGTTGCACAGGATCGTCGTGCCGACCAGGTCGTACGGGTTGTAGCGGCACTGCGCCGGGCTGGCGATGATCCCGTCCGCCACCTTGTCCATGCCGTCGCACGCTGCCACCGCCGCGGTGTTGAACGCTTCCAGCTCGCACTGCGTCGGGTAGTTGTCGAGCTCGGCCATGACCACCTGCGGCCACTGGTCGGCCACGACGAATTTGGTCCAGTTGATCGCCGGAGCCGTCGCCACGATGCCGTCGTAGTCCGTGGGGTAGCGCTGCGCGGACATCAGGCCCTGCCGGCCACCCGTCGAGCAGCCGTTCCAGTACGAGTAGGCCGCCGGCCGGTCGTAGAAGTCCGCCGTCATCGCCTTGCCCACCACGGCCATGTCGTGCAGGGAACGGGACGCGAAGTTGGTCAGCAGTTCAGGGTCGTTCGCCCACTCGCTCGGGTCCGACGTGTTGATCGGCACGCCGGCGTCCGTCGCCGCGGTCGCGTAGCCGCCGTTCACCGCCCGGCGAGCGTGAAGCCGAAGAAGCCTGCGGCGTAACCGCCGCCGCCCGTGCCCTGGAAGCGCCCGTTCCACCCGGTCAGAGGTAACCACACCGCGACGGTCACCGTGTCGTTCGCTCCGGGGTGCGTCAGCGTCATGAAAACCTGGCAGAACGGCGCGACCGGGATCGGCTCCGGGTTGAACGGGCCAGGTGGGACCACGAGGTCGTGACGTTCCTCCGCGGACAACGACGTCACCCGCGCGCCGGGCACCGATGGTGTGGCCAGCCCGTCGCAGGAACTCGTCGCCGACGCCGGGCTGGCGAAGACCACCAGCGCCAACAGCGGCAGCAGCGTGGCCATGAGCCGAACCGTTCTGCGCATGTCGCCCCCGTTGCTCGTGTGTTCGAAATGAAGAGTAGCGGAGTGGTTACGGACTGTCGAGCTGGTTGGCCAGGTCGATCAAGCTGTCCGCGTGGAGGTCGCACTCGACGTCCTCCGGGTGGTCCACCGGGGGGTGCGGCCCGTTCTCGCGTGGCCGCTCGACAAAGGCGGTCCGCAGCCCGGCCGCGCGGGCGCCTTCCAGATCCAACTTGTGTGCGGCCACCATCAGCACCTGCTCCGGTGCGACGTCGAGCAGTGTCGGCGCGGTGCGGTACACGACGGCGTCCGGTTTGTACGCGTGGACCAGCTCCGCGGAGATGATGCAGTCGAACGGCAGCGCCGCGTACCTCGCCAGGTTGGTGAGCAGCGCGAATCCGCCGTTGGACAGCGTGGTCGTCGTATGCCGGGCACGGATGCGAGCCAGGCCAGCCACCGAGTCCGGCCACGCGGGAAGCCGGTGCCAAGCGCGCACCAGTTCGTCGCGGGTTGCGTCGTCGGCCGCCACGTCCAGTTCCCGCAGCAGGTCGTCCAGCGACTCCCGGTGCAGGGTGTCGAGGTTCGCCCACTCGCGCTCACCGGTGCGCACCCGGTTCAGCGACGGGTGGTACCGGTCGCGCCAGCGTTCCGCGAAGTCGGCGGCGTCGACTTCCGGCAGCAGGGAGGACACCTGGTCGGCGATTCCCGTGTACCAGTCGACGACGGTGCCGAAGACGTCACATGCGACGACGCGAATCTCCATGCCTCACAGGCAACCACACGTCGGTCGGCTCAGACGAGGCTCGGATTCAGTTGTGTGAAGCCCTCCAGATTCTGGTACGGGTAGTACGGATATGGCGCCGTGGTCGCGCTTGCCGCGTCCAGCCGGGCCACCTGGTCCGGCGTCAGCTCCCAGCCGACCGCGCCGAGGTTCTCGCGTAGTTGCGCCTCGTTGCGCGCGCCGATCAGCACCGAGGACACGGTTGGTCGGCGTAACAACCAGTTCAGCGCGACCTGCGGGACGGTACGGTCGGTCTCCTCGGCGATCTCGTCCAGCGTGTCGACGACGCTGTACAGCAACTCGTCCGGAACGGCCGGGCCGTAGGCCGCGGTCTGGTGCAGCCGGCTGTCCGCCGGTAAGGGCTGACCGCGTCGGACGCGGCCCGTCAGCCGACCCCAGCCAAGTGGGCTCCACACGATGGCACCGACTCCCTGATCGAGGCCGAGCGGCATCAGCTCCCACTCGTAGTCGCGGCCGACGAGCGAGTAGTACACCTGGTGCGCGACGTACTTCGTCAGGTGGTGCCGGTCCGCGGCGGACAGGCACTTCATCAGTTGCCAGCCGGCGAAGTTGGACACGCCGAGATAGCGGACCTTTCCCGACCGCACCAGATCGTCCAGTGTGGACAGCGCCTCCTCGACCGGTGTGCCTGCGTCGAACGCGTGTAACTGGAACAGGTCGATGTGGTCGGTGTCGAGCCGGCGTAACGCGGCTTCGCAGGCGACGATCAGCCGCGACCGTGACGAACCGCCAGGGTCATCGTCGCCCATGGGCAGGCTCGTCTTCGTCGCCACCAGCGCCCGGTCGCGACGGCCCTTCAACGCGGCGCCGAGCACCTCCTCCGACGCGCCGTCCGAGTACACGTCGGCCGTGTCGAACAACGTGACGCCCGCGTCGAGGCAGATGTCGACCAGTCGCCGCGCCTCGTCGACGCCGACGGTGCCCCAGTTGCCGAACAGTTCCCCCCGGCCGCCGAACGTGCCGGCGCCGAAGCCCAGCGCCGGCACCTTGACACCGGACGAGCCGAGCCTTCTGTACTCCATGACCCCTCCTTAACGGGACTGTGGTGCCATTAAGGTAGCACGTTATGGTGCGGGCATGCCGGAGAGGCCGGGTGGGCGGACCGCACGGGTGCGGGCGTCGGTGTTGCGTGCGGCAGGGGACCTGCTGGTCGAGAGCGGGTTCGCGCGTCTGGACCTCGGTGACCTGGCCCGGCGCGCGGAGGTCGGCAAGACGACCGTGTACCGGCGCTGGGGCTCGGTGACCGCGGTGGTCACGGACATGCTTCTCGAGATGGCCGTCGAGTCGGTGCCGCGAGCGGACACCGGCTCACTGCTCGGCGATCTGCGCGCCAACGCGCGCCTGGTCGTGCGGACGCTCACCGACCGAAGGCAGGGACCGCTGTTCAAGGCCATGTTGGCGGCCGCGACCAGCGACGTCGACACCGCCGAGGCGCTCAAGCGGTTCTACGCGACCAGGATCGCCGAGTGGGCGCCGTGTGTGACGGACGCCGCGGCACGGGGCGAGGTGCCGGCGGACACCGATGCCGAGGAGGTCATCCGCGCGGTGTCGGCGCCGTTGTACTACCGGTTGGTGACCGGGACCGGCGAACTGGACGACGCCGTGGCTGACCGGGCCGCCGAGGCAGCGGTGGCGGCGGCGAAGGCAGGGGTTTTCCGGCGCGGCGAACACGCGCTGGACTGACCGAGAAGCGTGTGCGGGCGGCGATCGCCGCGGTTGAACTCACCGGTCTCCGCGGTTGGACACGCGATGTGACCGGGCCATGGCGTACACGAAAACGCAACTCGCAGGGGCCGAACGCGCGACTCGCGGGGGCCGAACGCGCGACTCGCGCGGTTAGCAGAGTGAGCGGCGCCAGATCAGGGCTTCCGCCGGGGTGGCCGCCATGTCCTCGTACTCGACGTCGCTTTCCGGGGCGTCGACGTTGGTGAAGCGGTAGGGGACCAGCACGGTGATGGCCATGCTGTCGGCGTGTTCTAGGTGCACCATGATCGCGTCGGTCTTCTCGCTTGTGACGTCGCTGACAAGTGCGGCGGCGCGTAGGTCGTTCGACTCCGCGGACATGCCGCTGACCAGGCTCGTCAGCACCTCCGACGGGTTCGGGTCCTCCTCGTCGCCCGGGTCGGCCGCGAACACCTGCTCCTCGCCCTCGCGTGTGATGGCCGCGCCGTAGGGGTAGAACTCGCCGTGTTTGCGCAGCATCTCGTCGGCGAACGGCAGGACGGTGTTCAGCAGGCGGTCCAGGTCTGACTGAATGTGCTCGGAGGTGGTGTCACGCCAGGTCGTCACCCCGGCATTGTCCCACCGCCGCTGGCGTGGTGTGGGCAACGGGCGGTCAGTTGCCGTGTGCCGTGGCCGCCCGCGCCTCGAGCAGGGTGGTCGTGTGCCGTGCGGTCACGCCGTTCACGGTCACCGCGATGGTCACCGTCGATGGGCGCAGTGCCGTCAGTTCGCCCGTGGCCGGGTCGAAGACCGCCGTGTGGTAACGCTTCGCGTCCTGTGTCCGGCCTATGTGGACGTTCGGCGACGCGGACCACCTGGCCGACACCGGGTACGCGACCGGCACGGTTCGGTTGGCCTGCCGCACGTTCGCGCCGACCACCGTGGACTGTCCGACCTGGAGGGAGTCGGGTGCGCTCACGGTGAGCGAGTCGACATGCGGACGGACCTCCGCCGCCAGCCAGTCGTCCGTACCGCACCGCGGGTCGACGCCCCACAGGGACCAGCCCGTGAAACCGCCTTCCGCCGGCAGGGTCGAGGGGTTCTTGCCGGAGTTGCCGTTGATGAAGTACGGGACACCGTCGACGTGGCTCGCGTGGAACGTGCCGACGTGGGCGCCGATGAACGCCGTGCCCTTGCCGGTGCGGTCCTGGAACTCGGACAGCCACGTCTCGATCGTCGCGGCTTCCTTGCGGTCCGACAGCTCGCTCGCGCGGGCGGGCGTCGGGTCGCGGGGCGGCACGTGCTGCACGAGCACCACCGACTTCACCCGACGGTCCTTCGCCGCCGACTCCAGCGTCGTGCGCAGGCGGCCGAGCTGGGTCCAGTCGCTGACGCGGAGGTTGATGCCGGACGTGTCCATGGTGATGAACCGGGTGCCCTTGTGGTCGAACACCTGTTGTGTGTCACCGAAAACCGCGCGGAAGTTGTCCACGCTGCCGTTGCCGCGCTCGTGGTTGCCCGGCACGTAGTGATAGGGGAGCGCGCCGCCCAGCTCCTCGTCGAGGATCTGCTTGGCCAGCGCGAAGTCCGCCGGTGACGCCTCGTCGACGAGGTCGCCGTTGATGATCAGGAAGTCGGGTTTCGCGGCCTTGATCTCCCGTAGCGTCCGGCGCGCGTTGCGGACGATGTCGCTGTCCGGGTCGCGGGCGACGAACTGCGCGTCGGACATCACCGCGAACCGCCAGTCACCACCTGCCGACGTCTGGATGACCGGGTCCTTCACCACCGGTTGCGGTGGCACGTCCAGCGTCGGCGCCACCAGTGCCGTGAGGCCGTCGATGACGAGATCCCCCTGGTAGCTGTTCGTCGCGACGGTCTCGGCGCCGTAGAAACGCCGTAGTGTCAACGGGTACACGGTTCCGGCCGGCACGGGGAACTCGATCTGGCGCCACCCGGTGTAGTTGAGGAAGCCGGCGCGGAACGCGGGCAGCAGCACGCCGTTGCCGTCCCACGCCTGCATGCTCGCCCATTCGCCCTTCCCGGTCGAGTTCACCCATAACCGCAGTGCCCTCGGCTGTCCGGGAATCACGAGCCCGGAAGGCGCCAGCGCACCGCCCGTGCGAATGCCGGTGCTCTGCGTGAAGTCGTAGGACAGGCGCAGGCCCTGCCCGTCGTTGCCCGGCGCGGGGGCGACGGCTCCGGTGGCCCGCTCGCCGAAGAACGTCCAGCCGGCCGGGTCGGTGAAGTCTGCGACCGTGACCTCGGTGAGGCCGACCGTCACCGGCAGGGCCGACCGCTTGCCCCGCACGTCGATCGTGACGAGCGCGGAACCGCTGGGCCGCTTGGCTTTCACCGTGTACTGGCCGTCGGCGGTCGGCGTGATGTCGAGCAGGTCGCGGTCGTAGGTGAGCGTCACGTCGGCCGGTTCGACGGGCGCGCCGGTGCCCTCGCTGTCGTAGCCGAGGACGCCGAACGTGGCGGCCTCGTCCTGGCCGACGAGCGCGATCTGCTCACGGGTGGGTGCGGTGCGGGCGACCGGACCGAGGACGGTGAGGGTTACCTCGCCGCGCGCGTGCCGGTCCTCGGCGATCACCTTGACCTCACCTGGTTTGCGCCCGACGAACACACCATTGTGGACGGACCCGTTGCTGGTGCGCCAGCGCGGGGAGCCCTGCGCCGGGCCGTAGGTCTCGTCGTAACCGGCCGCGGTGAGAGTGCGGGTGAGGCCCTGGAGGACCCGCTCCGGGTGGCTCGGGGCGACGGTGGACGAGCCGGCGGCGCGGCTCGGGTCGAACGCGGTCTCGACCCAGAAGCCCTTGAGCCGGCCGGAGCCGCGCGGTGCGAACAGTCCGAGACCGTTGGGCACGTTGCGTTCCCAGCCGTCGGACGGCCGGTTCTCCAGCTGTGCGGTGGTTGCGCCCGGCTCGCGGGCGACGATCGTGGTGGAGCCACCGCCGTCGAGGTTGAGTGCGCTGTACGCGCCGAGCTCGACCATCATGTTCGCGAGCTCGTCGAGCCCGAGGCCGTCGGCGAACGCTGGCTGGCGGCCGTCGGCGCTCAGCAGGAACATCTGCCGGCCGTCCTTCGAGAAGCCGATGGCGGTGCGTGGCGCGGCGGGAACGTTGTTGCCCTGGCTGGCTTTCTGGGCGACCCCGTCGACGACGAGCAGCTGGCGACCGTTGATGGCGGCGTGGATCTTCTGGTCGTCCGCGGTGCGGGTCCGGTAGTCGATGGTGACGGGGTCGCCGGGGGTGAGCGACCTCAGCGTGGCGGCCGCGGCGTCCCGGCCCACGAGCATCATGGTGCCGTCGGGGACGGCACCCTGGCCCGCGGTGTCGCGGACCGCGGTGACCGTGTTGTTCGTGACCTCGACCTCGGTGACGGCCGTGGCGCCCTGCGTGGCACGGCAGCGGCAGTAGGTGCCCCAGAGCGGGGTGAAGACCTCGATGCCGCCGGCCTTCAGTGTCGGTTTGTTGACGCCGTCGAGCGTGAGGTCGCCGGTCGGGGTCTTGATCGTGCCCTGGAAGATGACCTCGCCGATGTCGCCGACGCCGTTCTCGGTGAAGATCGCCGACGACTGCCGCCAGGTGCTCTCGACGTCCGGGGACTGCACGACGGTCCCGTTCTGGATGCCCACGCCCAGCGGTGCGGTGGAGTTGTTGATGTCGAAGAAGTCCCCGTTGACGGCGGCGACGGCCCCGGCACGGTTGGCCGTGGCGGAGAGCGGCTCGCCCTTGGCGACCTGACCGGGGAACAGGTAGTCCACGGTGGTGCCCTTGGTGAGGTCGACGGTGAGGCTGTCTGCCTGTAACCAGGTCGGGGTGCCGGTGAAGGCGTCGGGGCCGTAGCGGTCGAAGGAGCGGAGGGTCACCCCGGGCGCGACGGGCCTCGTGCGGGTCGAGGTCTCGACGCGCGGCTGCGGCGCGGCCGTCGTCCGGTACGCGTTCGCGAGGAAGTCGTCACCGGGATAGGCGGCGGCGTCGCTGGTCGAGGCGTTGGGATCCAACGGTTCCGCGTTCGCGGGCGAGGCGAGGGCCAGTGCGGACGCTGCCGAGGCGAGGAGGGCGAGCAGGCGTGATGACGTCTTCGACACGAACTGAGTCTGCCGCCGAGGTCGAAGATTTACCAGACCCGAAGATGACTGGAAAGAAAATTCCCGGTGGCCGGTGGGCGTTCCGCACGTGGATCTTCCGATGAGGGATTGTAGGGCGATCCGTTAGAATCAGGATGTCGCTGGTCAGGGATGTTGGGAGTGCGTTGTGGACGCCGAGCTGGACGCCGATCGGAGGCTCTTCGATCGCGCCAGTACCGTTGAGCTGCTTGCCGCCGCCTTGCGGGAGCGGATCATCAAGGGGATCTACCTGCCGGGGGAGCGGCTCGCGGAAGAGGCGATCGTCAAGTCGCTCAAGGTGTCGCGCAACTCGCTGCGTGAGGCGTTCCGGCTGCTCACGCACGAGCGGCTGCTGGTGCACGAGCTGAACCGCGGGGTCTTCGTCCGCAAGCTCACCGTGGACGACGTCGTCGACCTCTACCGGGTGCGCAAGCTCGTCGAGTGCAACGCCGTGCGCAAGCTGGACTCGCGGCCCAAGCAGGCCGACGACATGGTCGAGGCCGTCAACGCCGGTGACCTCGCGACGAAGCGCGAGGACTGGCGTGGCCTCGGGACCGCGAACATGATGTTCCACCAGGCCGTCGGCATGCTCCCGGAGAGCCCGCGCATCGACGAGCTCATGCGCAACATCCTCGCCGAGCTGCGGCTCGTCTTCCACACCATGGCCGACCCCCGGCGTTTCCACGAGCCGTACCTGGAGCGCAACAAGGAGATCCTCGCCGCCATCGAGGCCGGGGACGGGCCGCGCGCGGAACGCCTCATGCTCAAGTACCTGGATGACTCCGAGCAGCAGATCGTCGCGGCGTACCGGAGCGCGTGAACCGCACCGCCTGTCCCGGCCGGGCCTGCGCGATCAGCGGCAGATCGGCCGCGCGCACGACCGCGATCACCGGGTAGCCGCCCGTCACCGGGTGGTCGGCCAGGAACACGATCGGCGCGCCGTTCGGCGGGACCTGCACCGAGCCGGCCACCATGCCTTCGGTCGGCAGCTCGCCGTCGCGCGACCGGCGCAGCGCGGGACCCGACAGGCGCACGCCGACCCGGTTGCTTTCCGCCGTCACCTCGTAGCGGTGACTGAGGAACGTTGTCATCGCATCCTCGGTGAACCAGTCGTCCCTGGGGCCCGGCAGGACGTGCACGACGAGGTCGTCGGTCGACGGCGCCCGTACCGGGGCCACCTCCACGGCGGGCGGCGGAACTTCGTAGGCGTCGCCGATCGGCAGCACGACACCCGGCGCGAGCGGGTCGGGGCCAAGACCCGACAGCACGTCCGTCGATCGGGACCCGAGCGTCACGGGCACGTCGAGACCGCCCCGGACCGCGACATACGAGCGCAAACCCGCCACCGCCGGCCCGACGACCAGCGTCTCGCCGGCGTGCACGGCGAACGGCGCGTTCATCGCCTCGCCGCGCCCGTCCCTGGTCAGGGCGCACGTCGCGCCCGTCACCACGACCCGTGCCGGTTGCCGGAACCTCAGCGTCGCGCCGAAGGACAGTTCCAGGCACGCCGCCGGCGGGAGGTTGCCCAGCAGACGGTTCGCGAGCGCCGCCGCCGCCGCGTCCGCCGCACCGGAACGGCCGACGCCCAGCGACGCGTAGCCGGACCTGCCGGTGTCCTGCACGGTGCCCAGTGGTCCACAGTGGACCACCTCGATCCCGCCATCGCCGGTGGCCGAGGGTTCCTCCCGCGACGGCACTGGTGGCAGCGACGCCACGGCCTCGAACCGGACGGTCGTACCCGGCCGCAGCAGCGCGGGTTGTTCCCGCGTCGGGTCCCACAGCGGGGCGGTCGTGCTGCCCAGCAGATGCCAGCCGCCCGGCGACGGTCGCGGATACACCCCCGTGTACTCGCCCGCGACCGCCACCGCCCCTGCCGGCACGCGGGTGCGCGGCGTGTCCCGCCTGGGTAGCCGCAGCCGTTCGTCCAATCCGGTCAGGTAACCGAAACCCGGCGCGAAACCGGTGAACGCCACCGTGTACTCGGGTCCGGTGTGGACGGTCACCACCTCGTCCTCGGACAGGCCCGTCGCCTTCGCCACGTCGGCGAGGTCGGCGCCGTCGTACCGCACCGGGATCGTCACGGGGTCCGCGTGGAACTCGGTCAGTGCCGCGGGTGTCACCTCGGACAAGCGTGACACGAGGGTCTTGAAGTCGGATTCGTACTGTACGAGCAGGGTTTCCGCCGCCGGCACCAGGTCGACGACGCCGGGCAGCGGCCGGGCGGTGAGCGCGGCGTACCAGCCGAGTACGTTCTCGGTCTCGATCAGCAGCGCCGTCTCACCGCACCGGCGAATTCTCACCGAAAGCTCGCCACCCGTACCCCGGCGGCCAGCAAGCCGGTCCGCACGGACTTGACCAGGTCGAGCGCTCCCGGTGTGTCGCTGTGCACGCAGATCGACCGGGCCGGGGCGGCGACCACCGATCCATCGACCGCGACCACCGTGCCCTCCGTCGCGAACCGCACCGCCCGCTCCGCGGCCACAGCCGGGTCACTGATCACCGAACCCGGCTCGCGGCGCGACACCAGCGTGCCCTGCGGGGTGTACGCGCGGTCCGCGAACGCCTCCTGCACAGTCTCCAGCCCGGCTTCCGCTGCCAGCGCAAGCCATCTCGACCCCGGCAGGCCCAGCACCGCGAGCGCCGGGTCGAACAGCCGGACCGCCTCGACCACGGCCGCCGCCTGCTGCTCGTGCGTCACGATCGCGTTGTACAGCGCGCCGTGCGGCTTGACGTAGCTCATACGGCCGCCCGACACGTGTGCGATCCCGTTCAACGCCGACAGTTGGTACAGCACGTCGTCGGTCAGCTCGGCCGGGGCCACGTCGATGAACCGCCGGCCGAACCCCGCGAGGTCGCGGTAGCTGACCTGCGCGCCGATCGCGACGCCGTGTTTCACCGCGGTGGCGCACGCCCTGCGCATCGTGCCGGGGTCGCCGGCGTGGAACCCGCACGCGACGTTCGCGCTGGACACGACCGTCAGCAGCGCGTCGTCGTCGGCGATGCGCCACACGCCGAACCCCTCGGCGATGTCGACGTTCAGATCGACGGTCGTCACGTGAGCACCTCCTCGGACCTCGGCTCCGTCGGCGCGACCTCGTCGACCGGGTCACGCGCCAACCACAAGCCAACCACGGTCAGCACGGCCATGAGCACCAGGTATGCCGCGAGGACGAGCCAGGTGCCCGTCCAGTTCAGCAGCGCGGCGAGGACCAGTGGGGCCGGGGCGCCGCCGATCACGCCGGCGAGGGTGTAGGCGAGTGAGCTGCCCGTGTACCGCAGGCGTGGCGAGAACTGCTCGGTGATCAGCGCGGCCTGCGGGCCGTACAGCGCGGCGTGGATCGCGAGTGCCACGACCATGCCGAGCGCGAGCGCGAGGAACGAGCCGCCGGAGATCAGCGGGAAGAACAGGAACGGCCACACGGCGGCGGCGATCGTGCCGTACAGGTACAGCTTCCTGCGGTTCACGCGGTCCGACAGCGCGCCGAACGCGGGCATCAGCCCGAGCTGCACGGCCGAGCCGATCATGACCGCGAGAGAACCCTGTGCCTTGCTCATGCCGAGTTCCTTGACGATGTAGGTCAGGACGAACACGGTGAACAGCGAGTACATGACGTCCGGGCAGACACGCACGAGCAGGCCCGCGATCACCGCGCGCCGCTCGGTGCGCGCCACCTCGGAGATCGGCGCGGTCGGCCGGTCGGAGTTCTCCGCGATCTGCTTGAACACCGGGGTTTCCTCGAGCCGCAGGCGGATCCACAGTCCGAACGCGACAAGTGCGGCCGAGAGCAGGAACGCGACCCGCCAGCCCCACGAGTTGAACGCCGCGTCGGTGAGCACCGCGGCCAGCAGAGCAAGCACGCCGTTGGCGAGCAGGGTGCCGGCCGGTGGGCCGATCTGCGCGGCGGACGCCCAGAAGCCGCGGCGTTTCGGGTCCCCGTACTCGCTGGAGAGCAGGACGGCGCCGCCCCACTCGCCGCCGACCGCGACGCCCTGGGCGAACCGCAGCACCACCAGCAGGACCGCCGCACCGCCGCCGAAGGTCGCGTAGGTGGGCAGCAGGCCGATCAGGAAGGTGGCGATGCCGGCGAGGAGAAGCGTGTAGACGAGGACCTTCTTGCGGCCGAGGACGTCACCGAGCCGACCGAAGACGAACCCGCCGAGCGGGCGCGCGAGGTAGCCGACGGCGTAGGTGGAGAACGCGGCCATGGTGCCGGCGAGGTCGTCGCCGGAGGGGAAGAACAGGTCGCCGAACACGGTCGCCGCGGCGACCGAGTAGGCGGCGAAGTCGTAGTACTCCAGGGCGGTCCCGGACAGGCTGGCGGTGTAGGCACGGCGCAGGGCGCGCTTCTCGACGGTCATGGGTCACATCCGTAGGCCGGCGGTAGGACGAAACTCAGGGTAGATTTTCGTCCTACAATCCGGCAATACTACGTTCCGGAAGTTGGCCCGAAAGAGGGAGGCCGGCATGAACCCTCCGAACCGTTCGGTACGCAATGCCTTCCAGCTGCTGGAGCTGCTGGCCGGGAGCCCTGACGGTCTCGGCCTGAGCCGGTTGGTGCAGATCAGCGGCCTGCCGAAGACGACAGTGCACCGGCTGCTGGGGACGCTGACGGAGCTGGAGATCGTGTGCCACGACGGCAGGCGCTACCACCTGAACGCCCAGTGGCAGCGCTTCGGCGGCGACCGGTTCCACGCCCCGATCGTCAGCCGCGACGGCCACCCGCTGGCGGGCCTGACGCTGCACACCCGTGGCCCGGTCGCCTCGGAAGCGAGCGCCAACCGCCTACGTCGCCTGGTGGCGGACCTGGCCGTAGCGGTCTCCCGCCAAATCCGCGCCAGCTGAAAGCCGCGAGTCGCGCGTTCGGCCCCCGCGAGTTGCGTTTTGGGGTACGTCCGGGGAACTCGGTGGCGCGTGTGGACCTACCGAGGCCACACTTCGTTGGCATGCGTCAGATCCGCGCCTCCTACACCGCCGAGACGATCACCGTGTACCAGGCGTACACCGCCGAGATCGCGCGGCCCGCGCTGACGGCCGGCCGGTTCGTGGCGCCGTTCAAGCGCGGGCGGATGACGTGGATCAAGCCGTCGTTCCTGTGGATGATGTACCGCTGCGGGTGGGCGACCAAGCCGGGGCAGGAACACGTGCTGGCGGTGGAGATCACGCGGAGCGGCTTCGAGTGGGCGCTGGCGCACGCGTGCCTGAGCCACTACGTCCCCGACCGGCACGCCGACCGCGGCGAGTGGTCGCGGCACCTCAAGGCCAGCCCGGTCCGCGTGCAGTGGGACCCGGAGCGCTCGCTGCGGCTCGGCGCGCTGCCGTACCGGTCGTTGCAGGTGGGGCTGTCGCGTCAGGCGGTGGACCGGTACGTGGACGAGTGGTTGGTGAGCCTCACCGACATCACCCCGCTGGTCCACGAGATCCACGGGCTGGTGGTGGCGGACAGGACGGACGAGGCGCTGGGCATGCTGCCGGCGGAACACCCGTATCCGCTTCCGTCCGACGTCGCCACCACCATCGCGGCCACCGTCTGAGGCGCGCGGGCGTACACGAAAACGTAACTCGCGGGGGGCGAACGCGAGACTCGCGGGTTTGGGGGCAAGGTCTAGACAAGTTCGGAGTATTGGTCTAGACAAATAAGAGGCGCGGTTTCTTCCCTGCTCACCGCGTTCTCGGAGGTTGTCATGCGTCGACGCCTGCCCTTTGTCGTACTCGCGCTCGTCTTGTGGGGGCTTCTGCCGGTCTCGCCCGCCGCCGCGGTGGGGGAGACGGCCGTGTTCGTCAAGACCGCTGACTGGGGATCCGGTTGGGAGGGGAAGTACACGATCACCAACACGGGGACCGCGACCATCAGCGGGTGGCGGGTCGAGTTCGACCTTCCCGCCGGCACCACGCCCGGCAGCTTCTGGGACGCCCTGCTCACCTCGAGCGGCAACCACCACACGTTCACCAACCGCGAGTACAACGGCAGCATCGCGCCCGGCGCCTCCGTGGCGTTCGGGTTCCTCGCCAGCGGGTCAGGCACGCCGCAGAACTGCCGGGTCAACGGGGTCGCCTGCGCGGGTGGGACGGATCCGCAGCCCGGAGTGCCCGCCACGCCAGGAGGCGTCGGCGTCACCGCGACCACCAGCACCAGCATCACCCTCGGCTGGAACGCCGCCGCCACCGCGACCAGCTACCGCGTCTACGAGGGCAGCACGCTCCGCGCGACCGTGACCGGCACGTCGGCCACCCTCTCGGGGTTGTCCGCCTGCACGAGCAGGACCTACACGGTCGCCGCGGTCAACTCCGTCGGCGAGTCCGCCCGCAGCGGACCCGTCACCGGTACGACGTCCGGCTGTCCGCAGGCCGACCTGCCCCGGCACACACTCACCGGCTACTGGCACAACTTCGTCAACCCCGCCACCGAACTGCGCCTTTCCGCGGTGCCCAACGAGTACGACGTCATCGCGGTCGCCTTCGCCGAGGCCGCGTCCACACCAGGTGCGGTCACGTTCGGCGTCGACCCCGGCCTGTCGACCACGTTGGGCGGCTACACGAACGCGCAGTTCAAGGCCGACGTGACGGCGCTGAGGTCACGCGGTAAGAAGGTGATCCTGTCCGTCGGCGGCGAGGCGGGCCGGGTGACCGTCAGCGACTCGGCCTCCGCGACCAACTTCGCCAACAGCGTCCGCGCGATCATGGCCGAGTACGGGTTCGACGGCGTCGACATCGACCTCGAGAACGGTCTCAACCCGACCTTCATGGCACAGGCTCTGCGTAACCTCCGCGGTCAGGTCGGCTCTAGCCTGATCATCACGATGGCCCCGCAGACCATCGACATGCAGTCAACGGGCGGCTCGTACTTCGCGCTCGCACTGTCCATCAAGGACATCCTGACGACCGTCCACACGCAGTTCTACAACTCCGGCTCGATGCTCGGCTGCGACCAGTCCCAGGCGTACAGCCAGGGCACGGTCAACTTCATCACCGCACTCACCTGCATCCAGCTGGAGAACGGGCTGCGGCCGGACCAGGTCGCGGTCGGCCTGCCCGCCGGGCCGGGCGCGGCGGGTGGCGGCGTGGTCGCGCCGTCGGTCGTGACGAACGCGCTCGACTGCCTCGCCCGCGGCACGAACTGCGGCTCGTTCCGGCCACCACGCACGTATCCGGCCATCCGCGGCGCCATGACCTGGTCGATCAACTGGGATGTGGCCAACGGCAACGGCTTCGCGCGCACGGTCGCCCCGCACCTGGACACGCTGCCATGAGGCGGGCATTGGTGGTCGCGTTCTTGTTGGTCTTCGCTACCGCCCAACCGGCGGTAGCGGCGAACCTGTTGACCAACGCGGGCTTCGAAGCCGGGAACCTGTCCGGCTGGACCTGTTCCAGCGCGAGCGTTTCGACCGGCGCGCACTCGGGAAGCTACGCGCTGGCCGGCAATGCGACCGCGTCGGACCACGCCAAGTGCACGCAGACCGTCACCGTCAAGCCAAGCACGACGTACACGGTCTCGGCGTGGGTGCGCGGGAATCCCGTGTACCTGGGCATCACCGGTGGTCCGTCCACATGGGCCGGTGCCACCTCGTACACCCAGCTGTCGCTGTCGTTCACCAGTGGCGCCAGCCAGACGTCCGCGGAGCTGTACCTGCACGGCTGGTACGGCGCGGGCACCTACAACGCGGACGACGTCGTGCTCGACGGTCCGGGCGGCACCACGCCAGGGGCTCCTGCCACGCCAGGGAATCTGTCGGCCACCTCGGTGACGGCGTCGTCGGTCGCGCTGTCGTGGCCCGCGGTCAGCGGTGCCACCGGCTACCGCGTCTACGAGGGCAACACCCTCCGCGCGACCGTCACCGGCACGTCGGCCACCATCAGCGGACTCGGCGCGTGCACGACGCACACCTACACGGTGGCGGCGTACAACTCGGTGGGTGAGTCGGCCCGCAGCGCCCCGGTGACCGCGACGACGGCCGGTTGCCAGCAGGCTGACCTGCCTCGGCACGCGTTGATCGGCTACCTGCACGCGAGCTTCGCCAACGGCTCCGGCTACATCCGGATGGCCGACGTGCCGGCGGCGTGGGACGTCATCAACCTCGCGTTCGGCGAGCCGACCTCCGTGACGTCCGGCGACATCCGGTTCACGCTCTGCCCGGTCGCCGAGTGCGGAGGCGTGGAGTCGGAGGCCGAGTTCATCGCGGCGATCCGCGCGAAACAGGCGCAGGGCAAGAAGGTCCTGATCTCCATCGGTGGCGCCAACGGCCAGGTCCAGCTGACGACGACCGCCGCACGGGACAAGTTCGTCCAGTCCGTGTCGGCGATCATCGACCGGTACGGACTTGACGGTCTGGACATCGACTTCGAGGGCCACTCGCTGTACCTCAACACCGGTGACACGGACTTCCGCAACCCGACCACCCCGGTGATCGTGAACCTCATCGCCGCGCTGCGTTCGCTGAAGTCGCGCTACGGCAACGAGTTCATCCTCACGATGGCGCCCGAGACGTTCTTCGTCCAGGTGGGCTACCAGTTCTACGGCGGCGCGGGCGGCGGCGACAACCGCACCGGGTCGTACCTGCCGGTGATCCACGCGATGCGGGACGCGCTGACCGTGCTCCACGTGCAGGACTACAACTCGGGCCCGGTGATGGGGCTGGACAACCAGTACCACAACATGGGCGGCGCGGACTTCCACATCGCGATGACCGACATGCTCAAGGCGGGCTTCCGGGTGGCCAGCACCGGTCAGACGTTCCCTGGCCTGCGCGAGGACCAGATCGCGTTCGGACTCCCGGCAGCCGTCAGCGCGGGCAACGGGTACACCGCGCCGGCGCAGGTGCAGCAGGCGCTGAACTGCCTGGCACGCAACCAGAACTGCGGCGGCTACACGCTGCGGGGCGGGGCGTCGCCGGCGATCCGCGGCCTGATGACGTGGTCGGTCAACTGGGACCGGTACTACGGATGGGAGTTCCAGAACAGCCACGGGCCGTTCCTCGACGGGCTGCCGTGACCAGTGCTAGAAACCTTCCGCGTCGTGGGGCACGTACTCCGCCGCCAGTCGGTCCAGGTCCTCCTGCGACAGCTTCAGATCCACGGCGGCGATCGCGTCGTCGAGGTGGTGGGGTTTGGTCACGCCGACGATGGGGGCCGTGACCGCCGGCTGGTGCAGCAGCCAGGCCAGCGCCACCTGCGCGCGCGACACCCCGCTCTCCTCGGCGATCGCGGCGACGGCGGCCGCGACCCGGCGGTCCGCGTCCTCGGCCTGCCGGTACAGCGTGCCGCCGAACTTGTCGCCCGCCGAGCGCTCGGTCGTCGCGTCCCAGTCGCGGGTCAGGCGGCCGCGGGCGAGCGGGCTCCACGGCAGCGTGCCGATGCCCTGGTCGAGGCAGTACGGGAGCATCTCCCGCTCCTCCTCGCGCATGATCAGGTTGTACTGGTCCTGCATGGAGACGAACCGCGTCCACCCGTTCAGGTCGGCGGCGTGCTGCATCTGCGCGAACTGCCACGTCCACATCGACGACGCGCCGATGTAGCGGGCCTTGCCGGCACGTACCACGTCGTCGAGGGCCTCCATGGTCTCCTCGATCGGGACCTGGGGGTCGAACCGGTGGATCTGGTACAGGTCGACGTAGTCAGTGCCGAGACGGCGCAGGCTCGCGTCGATCTGCGTGAGGATCGCGCCCCGCGACAGGCCGCTGCCGTTCGGGCCGGGACCCATGTGTCCGTGGACCTTCGTGGCGATGACGACCTCGTCGCGCTTCGCCAGCTCGCCGAGCAGTGCGCCGGTGATCTCCTCGCTGGAGCCGGCCGAGTACACGTTCGCCGTGTCGAAGGTCGTGATCCCGGCTTCCAGCGCGGCACGGATGATGGGCCGCGTCGCGTCGAGGTCGAGCGTCCACTCGTGCGTGCCGCGGTGGGGGTCACCGAAGCTCATGCACCCGATGACCACTGTGGACACTTCGAGGCCGGACCGGCCGAGTCGCCTGTACTCCATACTTCGACGTTAGCCCACGAGCTTCTCCGCGGCCGCGCGTGCCTTCAGTGCCGCGTCCCTGTCGCCGGTCAGCGCGGAGGTCACGATGGCGCCCTCGGCGAGCAGCAGCAGATGGTCGCCCAGCTCGGCCGGTAGGCCGGCGTCCGAGACCAGATCGCGGAGGAACGTGCGGAACGTCTCCTTGTGCGCGCGTGCCTCGTCGACGACCGGGCCGGACGTCGCGCCCAGTTCCCCGTAGCAGTTGATCCACGCGCAGCCGCGGTAGTCCGCCTGGTGAAACCAGTCGTTCATCCAGTCGAACACGGCGAGCAGCCGCTGCCGGGGGTCGTCCGCCCGCGCCACGGCTGCGGCGAGCTGCGTCTGCCAGGTCACCTCCCGGCGCTGCAGGTAGGCGGTGACCAGGCGTTCCTTGTTGGGGAACAGCTGGTAGAGGCGTTTGAGCGACACGCCTGACGCGTCGCGGATGTCGTCCATGCCCACGGCGTGCACGCCACGCGCGTAGAAGAGCTTCTCGGCCGCGTCGAGCACCCGCGTCTCGGCTGTGTCGATGTCCATCGGTCTTACCTCTTGCTTGAGAGAACCAACGTTCTCTACCTTACCGGAGAACGCCCGTTCTCTTCCTGGAGGTACCCATGTTGCTGGAAAGCCATCCGCCCTATCCCCCTTTCACCAGAGCGACCGCGATGGCGAAGGTCAAGGCCGCCGAGGACGCGTGGAACACCCGCGACCCGCACCGCGTGGCCATGGCGTACACAGTGGACACCGTGTGGCGCACCGGCGACACGTTCCTCATGGGACGGAACAACGTGATCCAGTTCCTGTCCCGGACCTGGTCATGGCAGCGGGACTACGCACTGCGCGAGAACCTGTGGGGCTTCGACGGCAACCGCATCGGCGTCCGCTTCCAGTACGAGTGGCACGACACGAGCGGCCAGTGGTGGCGCAGCTACGGCAGCGAGCTGTGGGAGTACGCCGACAACGGCCTGATGGCCCGCCGCGAGTCGAGCGTCAACGACGTCCGGATCGAGGAGTGGGCGCGCCGCATCTTCGGCCCGCGCCCCGCGTGGCAGTGCAGCGCGGAGTCCCCACTGCGCTAACGGGCCCGGTACAGCAGCCAGACGAAGTACGGCACGCCGATGATCGCCGTCATCAGGCCGGCCGGCAGCTGTGCCGGCGCGATGACCGTGCGGCCGATGGTGTCCGCGACACACACCAGGATGCCGCCGAGCAGCGCGGCCACGGGCAGCACGCGCGCGTGCCGGCGGCCGACGATCGCCCGCGCGGCATGGGGGGCGACGAGGCCGACGAACCCGATCACGCCCACCCCGGCCACCGCGGCGCCGGTCAGCAGCACCGCGCACGCGAGCAGCAGCAACCGCGACCGGGGAACCTGGATGCCCAGCACACGCGGCGTCTCGTCGTCGAGCGACAGCAGGTCCAGCTCACCGCGGAACCGGACCAGCGCCGGCATCACGACAAGCAACGCCAACAACATCGGCACCAGGTGCTCGAACGACCGGCCGTAGGTCGAGCCGCCGAGCCACGTCAGCGCCTTCGACTCGTTCCAGGGGTCCGACAGCGTGATCAGCAGCGTGATCAGCGCCGTCGCGCCGGCCTGCGTGCCGAACCCGATCAGTACCAGCCGCTCGCTCGCGAAGCCGCCCCTGGCCGCCGCGGCGAACACCAGCACGACGGCCAGCGCGGCGCCG
>NZ_DASUVO010000034.1:0-14393 GCF_036378875.1 Actinophytocola sp. | reverse complement strand
CGCCAGAGTCGGATCATCGCTCCGTATTTCTTGCTCCACTTCTCCTCGAGTTCGTCAAGTGCGATGAGGGCGGCGTCGGGATTGGGTGCGGTGTAGATGGGTTTGATGTCCCGCTTCACCGCGTCCCAATCCTGACGGGCAACCAACCGGAATGTGTTCCGGATCAAATGAACAATGCAGGTCTGAACAATAGTTTGCGGCCACACGTTGACGACGACTTCGGGGAGGCCTTTGAGACCGTCGCAGACGAGGAAGAACACGTCACGGACGCCGCGGTTCTTCAGGTCGATCAGCACGCTCAGCCAGAACTTCGCGCCCTCGCCGCCTGAGCCCATCCACAAGCCCAGGACGTCCTTGCGGCCGTCCACGGTGACCCCGATAGCGGCGTAGACGGGCCGGTTGGCGACCTGGCCGTCCCGCGCCTTCACCATGATCGCGTCGACGAACACCGCCGCGTAGACAGCGTCGAGTGGACGGTTCGCCCACTCATTCATTTCCGCGACGACTTTGTCGGTGATCCGGGAGATTGTCTCTTTGCTGACCGAGGCGCCATATATCTCGGCGAAATGCGCCGAGATCTCCCCGGTGGTCATCCCTTTCGCATACAGCGACAACACGATCTCGTCCACATCCGTGAGCCGGCGTTGCCGCTTTTTCACGATCTGCGGTTCGAACGTGCTTTCCCGATCCCGCGGAACGTTGATCTCAACCTCGCCGGCCGCGTCCGAGACCACCGTCTTCGACCGGCTCCCGTTGCGCACGTTCGATGACTCCCGACCCGGTTCTGCCTGGTTCTTCTCGTGGCCGAGGTGCTCGGTCATCTCTTCGTTGAGCGCGGTTTCCAGCACGTTCTTGGTGAACAGCTTCAGCAGACCGTCAGGGCCGGTCAACGCCAGCCCTCGAGCCTTGGCCTCGGCCACCATCGCCGCCGCGGCCGCCTGTTCCGGCGACAGCTCCCGCGCCGGCTTGTCACTCTTGCGTGGACTCACAACATCAGATGTCATCACTCACAGTGCCCATCCCACCGGACCTTCGGCCCGGCGTGTCGGGCCGGAAACACCGATCTTGAAACAGTCCCACCTCCAGCCATAGATGACGGCTGAGGGGCGAAGAGAGCAGGAGTCTTTGTGGAGTGTCCAGGTATAGTTGGCGAGGACTTCCAGGTGCACTTGACAGCGGCGCTGAAGTCCGCTTCATCGCTATGCGGCAGAAGAGCGCGTTGTTCGCGTTGGCCCTTGGGGCTGAGTTTTCTGTTGGGCACCGCCAGGAACATCGCGGGCCTTGCGGGCCATATTACGGTCCGAAACCGGTCGCCGTGTCCAACGTGCCGTGGGGCAGGGTCACTGCTGCTCACCCAGCTTGATGCTGTACTGGTCGACCAACTTCTTGTACTTGTCGAGGTTGTCCGTCCACTGGGTGCGCAGCGTCTCGCCGTCGACCTCGTTCGGGGTGAGCTGGTTGTCGGTGTTGAACGTCTTGTACGCGTCGGTGCCGAAGCCCTTCTGGAACGACGCCCGCAGCTTGTCGAGGACCTCCTTGGGCGTGCCCTTCGGCGCGAAGATCGCCCGGGACTGCTGCACGGGGGTGTCGTAGCCGGCCTCGAGAGCGGTCGGGGTGTCCGGCAGGTACGACGGCCGCTCCTGCGCGAACGTCACGATCGGCGTCAGCTTGCCGGCCTCGATCTGCTCGACCGCCTCGCCGAGCTGGATGGCGCCGACGTCGACCTGGCCGCCGAGCACGGCGGTCAGCGTCGGGTTGCCGCCGTCGAACGGCACGGCCGTCGCCGGGATGCTGGCTTGCCCGAATAGCAGTGCCGAGGACAGCTCGCTGCCGGTGCCGACGCCGGTGGTGCCGTACTTGATCGTCCTACCGGCCGCCTTGATGTCCTCGACCGTCTTCAGGCCCGATGACGGCGAGGTCACCAGCACGTAGTCGTCCTGGGAGACGCCGGTGATGATCTCGTAGTTGGCGATGTCGACGGCCTCGTCCTCGGGCACGGCCAGCGGCGTGATGAACGCGAGGCTGCCGTTGAAGACCATGATGGTGTGGCCGTCGGCCTTCTTGCCGGCGAGCTCCTTGGCCGCCAGGGCGCCGTTCGCGCCGGGCTTGTTCTCGACGGTGACGGCGACGCCGAGGTCGTCGGAGACGGGCTCGGCGAGGGCGCGTGCGATGAGGTCGGTGCTGCCGCCCGGGTCGGCGCCGACGTAGATGGTGATCGGGTCGCCGCCGGGGAAGTCCCCGCCGCTGTCGGAGCTTCCGCCCCCGAGGTTGCTGCCGCAGCCGGAGACGGACAGAGCGAGCGCGAGCCCGAGACCGCTCACCACCATTTTCCTGGTCATGACGTTGCTCTCCTTTGAGACGTTCGGCTGGGAAGGCTGATTGCGGGGAGCGTAAGGATCTGGGGTGATGCTTGTCCAAATCCCTTGAAGCATGGATTGATACCTTTCGTGCATCGCGCGTGGGTGCCGTTCGTCAACTCGTTGTGAGTGTCGGGAAGGCGCAAACTGGTACTACTGGGCTAGATCAACTCGGACGGGCAGCGCCCTCGTGCATCGAACGACGCGTCTGGTGCGCGCATCGCACTGAACGACGCATTCGGTGCATTGACGGCGCCAGCCCGAGCCTTCTAGCCGGTCCGGAAAACCGGCGATCCGTCCTCTGGAACGACAATCGTGCTCGCGGAGGTCAGGTCGACGCGATATGTCCCGTCGGCGCGGACGGTGCGGGCCACCGCCTCGGCCTCCGCCTGGGAGGCGAAGCGTTGCGTTCGCAGTATCTCGGTCGCTTCGGGGCGGATCGACTCGACCGGCCCCACCCCGGGCAGATAGCCGCCGTAGGAGTCAAGGACCTTGAGTTCGAACTGGATGTACCACCCCTCGGGGTCGTGCACGAAGCTGTCGACCCCGATCACGATCCCGTCCTCCAGCAGCGGTAGCCGCGGGTTGGCGTTCTGCGCCTTCTGGAAGCCGTGAAGGACCCGGCCGCCGTCGACGAGCCTGACGCGCACGGCCCGCGCTCCGGCCGCACGCCCGGGCTTGAACGGGCCGAGGGCTTCGATGCTTCGGCTTGACACCTGGTACCGCTTCTCCAGGTAGTTGATCCATTCGTCGCGTGACAGGGCGTCGAGCATGGTCATCCGGCGCCCGCGGTTCGCGGGGTCGTTGTTGTACGCCTTGAGCGCCTGGTAGACCTCGATGACCGGGTACTGGTTGGCGTGTTGCCCGGTGACGAAGTCGACGTCCACGGTCTGCTGCAGCCAGGCCAGGTTGTGGGCGAAACCGAGCCTGCGCCAGCCGTTCGTGGCGGTGGGTGTTCCGTTGTTCCAGCCGTAGCCGCCCATGTAGCCGAAGGTCAGCCGCCTGCCGGTGCCGGGGTGTCGCACCGCGAAGACGAACGAGGTCGTGCCAGCCGTGTGCCCCGGGGTCCACAGCGGCTTGATCCGGACGTTGCCGAAGTCCAGCCACCTGTCGTACTCGAAGAACCGGGTGCGTTCACGGATCAACACCTGATCGCCGGGCAGATCACCCGGCAGGGTCCATGTGTTGCCGACGGCGTCCTTCTCGATGCCGAGGACGTCCTCCCTCGGCGAGATGAGCTCGACCCGGCCACCGGCGTTCTCGATCATGGTGACCAGTTCGACGGTCGTTCCGTAGTGGTCCATATGCCCGTGCGGCATCAGGATGTGGTCGATGTCCCGGGGGTCGAAGCCGACCGCCTCGATGTTCTTCCAGTACTGGTAGCCGCTGTTCGGCCAGCCGGTGTCCAGGAGGACCAGCCGGTCGTCACGGCGCGAGCCGGTGCCCATGTCGCAACGGAAGAGGTAGAGCGACACCTCGTTGTCCCCGACGCAGTAGAAGGTGTCGGGCACGATCTCGAACGGCTCGGTGCTGCGCGTGTACGGCGCGGCCGTCACCCCGGTGGCCACGATGTCGATGTAAGGCCGACCTGAGACGGGATCAACGCCCTTGTCCGCGAGGAGGGCGCTCTGCGTCGGCACGTCCCACACCGGTTTGCCGTCGGCCACGTCCTGCGGGGTGAAGTAGAAGATCTGCCGCACTCGTGCCGCCGACGCCTGGCGGAAGTCGCGGTCGAAGACGACGAACACCGCCTGACGGTCCCTGGTGCTGTAGGCGTGGTCGCGGGTTACCGGGACCGCATCGAAGGACGACGGGGTCGACGCGCCCCAGTCCTGCGTGTTGACCTCGTAGACCTCGACATCCTCGGCCAGCTCGTAGGTCTCCTCATACCGCTTGACGGGCCGGGGAAGCGCTCTGCCGCTGATGTCCTCGGTGACCACGCGCCCGTCGCCGACCGTGATCGTGCGGCGGCCCTTGGCGTAGACCCATCCCGCCGCCACCATCGCACCGGGCATACTGTTCCGCCGCGCCAGTTCCGGCCCGTATTTCCGCGTGACGAAGACGGGACTCGAACCTTTGGCCAGCGCGGTGTGTAACGTCTCACCCGGCTCGGCGGCGACCACGACCTCACGCCCGGACGTCAGGAAGTCCACCAACCTACCTTCCGACACGGACCCGGCGATGACCTCCGCGTCGGCCACACTCACCGGCTCCGTGACAACGGTGATGCTTCGCCCCTCGCTGAGCACGGGGACCTCGACTCTGACCGACCCGCCGCCCTCGCTGATCGTCGCGCGGCCGACGACGAACCCGATCGACACTCGGGGTGCACCGGTCTCCCGAGCGGGCTGAGCGTCGGCGGCCGCGTGACCGGTGACCGCGACAGCACCGCTACCTGCCAGCACGGCTCCTGCCCGTAGTAGCGAACGACGGTCAATGGTCGCGCCCATGCGTGTGCTCCTCAACTGTCGGAACAAGACTCACAACTCTGTGTCGCCTGGGATTCGCCGTACCGGTGCGAACGGGGGCAGCCCGAGCGCAAGTGCCCAAGATCAGCCCCGTCCAAGGCCGTATCGGCATCGCTTCATACCGCACATGTATGCAGCACCGGCCACGGCGCGCCGGTCGTCGGCCGGTAGATGTCGGCCCGCAGCACGACGCCGTCGCGCATCGTGGCCGGCACGTCGTGCTCGATCGTCACATCGGGCATGGCGGGCCTCGTTCCTCACAGCGATGAGAGTCACTGGACCTGGACCCTGACAGGCCGGTGAGATCCGTGGCACACCCGAACGGGGGTGACGGCGCAAACGTGACCGGGGAATTCCGGTCGTGGCAGCCGTTAGTGCGGAAGTGTTTGATGTGAACATGCGAGTGCACCCGCTCGTCCGACTCGACGCGCAGTACGCGGACCTGCTCGCGGCGCTGGACCGCGGCGTTGAGGCGCACCATGGCCCTTGCTCGTCGTCGGCTCGGAGGTGGCGTGGACGGCCAGCCCCGACGCGGAGATCGGCACCGGGTTTAACCTGTCGCAACCTGTTGTCGGCCACAGGACCGGCGTCTGTCGCTACCCCCACGGTAGGCGCCGCACTGGTTGCCGGTGCCGAGCCTGCCGCGGCACCGGCAACACCAGGCTGGTGTGCACCACGTGGGGAATTAGCCTGTACCTCGTGCAGTTGGGTCAGAGGATGCCGGCGGTCCTCGCGGCGTGGACGGCCGCGGTGCGGTTGTGGACTTCGAGCTTGCGCATCGCGCTGCGCAGATATGCCTTGACGGTCTCCGGGCTCAGGCCGAGCCGCTGTGCGACCTCGGCGTTGCTGGCGCCGACCGCGACCAGGCGCAGCGCGTCGACCTCGCGTGGGGTGAGGACGGTGCCGGGGGCCGGGGCGAGGGGTTCGCCGCCGAGTTGCCGGTGGATGCGGGCCAGCTTGTCGCGCAGGCCGGGGTCGTCGGTGGTGCGGATGATCGCCGTCAGGTCGGAGAGCGCGGCTTTGACCGCGGGCGGCTGGGTCGGGGCGGGGCGGCGGATGAGGCTGTCGAGTTCGTTCTCCAGCTTCTTGGCGACGACGCCCGCGTGCCGCAGGGCGACCTGGCCGATCGGGGCATCGCCGCGGACGGCGCCGTAGATGATGCCGCCGACCTGGCCGTTGAGCTTGATCGGGAACGCGAAGATTGAGGTCAGCCGCTCGTGGTCGACCACGATCCGGTCGTAGTCATGGGTGATGGCCTTGTTGGTGGCGTAGTCGTTGACCAGGAACGGGCTGCCGCGCTCGATCGCCGTGCCGCCGAGGCCGCGGCCGCCGGGCACGACCAGGCCGTTCAGCGACTGTGTCAGGGTGCCGAACAGTTGGTTGATGACCAGGCGGCTGGTGCCCACGCCGGCGTGGCGGACCGCGCCGCCGAACACGACCGGGAGCCCGGTGAGCTGCCGCAGCAGCGGAAGCCGCCGGGCGAGCAGGTTCTCGATCATGTCCCGCGTCAGGTCATCTTCGACCACGGCCGTTCCTCTTCGTCCCAGCCCCCTGCGGTGACAAGTGTCACTCGATCGCCGCGAACGAGCCTACCCCCGTACGGGTGTAGTGGGCGACGAGCACGGGCCGTCACCCTCCTTCCTAACCCGAACGGGGGCTCGACGAGGAGGCAGCGAATGTCCACTGAGGGCTCGACACCGGCGGAGATGCGCCGGATCGCGATCGCGAGTTGTGTTGGCACGACGATCGAGTTCTACGACTTCTTCATCTATGGCACCGCGGCTGCCCTGGTGTTCCCGACGGTGTTCTTTCCCGCACTGGGACCGGCGGCGGGCGCGGTGGCCTCCTTCGCCACCTTCGCTGTGGCGTTCTTCGCCAGGCCTGTCGGCGCCGTCCTGTTCGGACACTACGGCGACCGGATCGGTCGCAAGCGCACGCTGATCTCGACCCTGCTGCTGATGGGCATCGCGACCGTACTCATCGGACTCCTGCCGGGCGCGGCGACGATCGGGGCCGCGGCGCCGATCGCGCTGGTGGTGCTGCGGTTCATGCAGGGCTTCGCGGTCGGCGGCGAGTGGGCCGGGGCGAACCTGCTCACCGCGGAGTACGCCCCGCCGGGCGAGCGCGGCCGGTACGCGACGTTCCCCCAGCTCGGCCCGGCCATCGCCTTCGCCCTGACGAGCGCGACGTTCCTGGTCACCGGCCTGGTGATGGGCGACAAGGACTCGGCGTTCCTGGAGTACGGCTGGCGCATCCCGTTCCTGCTGAGCGTCGTGCTGATCGGCGTCGGGCTCTACGTCCGGCTGAAGATCGAGGAGACCCCGGTGTTCCGCGCGGCCCAGGCCACCCGGCAGCCGGCCAAGCGCGCGCCGTTCCTCGCGGTCCTCGTCAGCCAGCCCAAGGAGGTGCTCCTGTCAGCGGGTTCGCTGACGATGGTGTTCGCGTTCTTCTACATGGGCACGGCGTATCTGACCGCCTACGGCGTCAACCCGGAGGGTGCCGGGCTGAGCAGGCCGACGGTGCTGGTGCTCGGCATCGCCGCCGCCGTGGTGTTCGGGGTGGTGACCGTCGTGGCGGGCGTCCTGTCCGACCGGGTCGGGCGCAAGCGGGTCATCATGACGTCCTGCGCCGTCGGCGCGGTGTGGGCGCTGCTGTTGTTCCCGCTGCTCGACACCCGCTCGCCGCTGGCCTTCGGTATCGGGATCACCGTGACGCTGGCGATCTTCGCGGTGTCCTACGGGCCTGCAGGCGCGTTCCTGCCCGAGCTGTTCCACACCCGCCACCGCTACACCGGCGCGGGCCTGGGCTACAACCTCGCCGGCATCCTCGGCGGCGCGGTGCCGCCGCTGCTCGCGCCACAGCTGACCAGCGCTTTCGGCAGCATCGCGATTGGCGTGATGCTCTCGGTGACCGCGGTGATCAGCTTCCTGTGCACCCGCGCGCTGGCCGAGACCGCGGGACGCGGCACCCTGCACACCACCGAAGGGGACGACCTTGTCCACGCCAACCGCGCATGATCGCTACCGCGCGAGCCGCGACCAGTTGCGCCGCGTTGAGTTGCGAGCCCGCGAGGTGAACGATCCCGCGACCGCCACCGCGCGCGAATGGCGCGACGACCAATTCCCGGAACTGCGCGGATAACCCACTTCACACTTCGGGCCCACGTCCATATCCGACAACGTTCCCTCAGCACGAAGGCGCTGAGGGAACTTCTCGATCGACACGGCCACAAAGGGGGCGGTGTCATTGCGAGCGAGCGCCACTGTCGCCGACAGCGGCACGGTGGACTTACATGGTGATCCCGTACCGAATGCGGTAGCGAGTGCCGGGGTGGCCAGTGCGAATCAGACACGCACCGGCCACCCGGCCCGGCTTCTCGTGCCCTCACGACGCCATGGCTGGGAGCGGTCTGCCGCCCGGTCCGTTCCGGTAGGTCAGCCAGGGCACCGACGGCTGCCGGTCGGCTCCGGGCTTGCGGTAGTCGCACACTCCGTGCGGGAACGCTTCTCGCAGCCTCGTCCACTGCTCGGGGGTGAAGGCGACGTTGTAGTCGCGCTGGTTGAGCGGTGTGAGTCGACATTTGAGCACGTCGTTGGAGAGTGGCGCGCCGGCTGCGATTCGTGGGTTGCCGTAGAACGGGAACGTTGTCCGGCAGATGTCGGGGTCGGTCACCTTGACCCCGTTGACGAAGCAGGCGTCTACCGCGTCGGCTGGTTTGTGCCGGCGGATCTTGACGCTGCGTGGGGCGTCGCTCGGGTCGGCCTCGACGGCGGTCAGCCAGCGGTCCATGAGCAGGAACGCCTGGTCCGCTATCGGGGCCGGTGGTGAGTGGTCGGGTCCGGGGAAGGTCCAGATGATCTGGTTGTCGGCGTGTCCGTTCGCGTTGCGTAGCCGCTCCCGCGTCGCGTGGCTGTGGAAGGCGGTGTGGATGTTGTTGAGGTTGGTGTTGGCGCGCAGGTCGATGATGGCGACGTTGTCGAGCTGGCGGGCATCCTCGGTGACGCTGCTGCGGTACGCCGTCGCGACCGCGCCCGGGTCGGCGACGCTACGGCGTGGCACGAAGTTGTGGTCGATGTCGAGCCCGCCGATGTTCTCGTTCAGGTCGACGAACTGCTCCGGCGTGATCGTCCCCGCCGTCAGGGCCCGCAGCCCGTACTGCACGCCGACGTTGTCGAAGGGCAGCTTGGCGAAGCCGAACCCGGCGGCCCGCTCGGCCGGCGTCCACAGGCTGGGGGGCCGCTGGCCGAAGACCGCTACCAGGAAGTCCTGGTAGGTGCTTCGGCACCCGGCCGGGTTGGTGTCCGGGTGGTAGAGCTGTGCCTGTTGTTCGGCGGTGAGTGGCGTCGGGAAGCAGGACTGGAGGAACGGCGGAAGCGGAGACCCGGGTGGCGGTTGGGTGAAGGCCGGGTTCTGGAAGTCGCCGAAGGACGAGTCCCAGGCTTCGCAGGCTGTCAGGTCGGTCGGGGCGACGGGCGCCGCGTTGCCCTGCGCCGCGGCGCGTCGCGCCGGGTCGGTCCACAGGGTGGGGGAGACCGTGCTGAAGACCCGGCGCATGAGGTGACAGTCCTCGACCTCGGCCAGGGCACCCGACCACATGTCCTCGTAGCTGGCGCTCGGCTGGATGCCGTCCAGCAGGCCGGGGTAGGCGTTGGCGATCTCGTGCTGCTGGATCGACCCGCCGGACCGCCCCTGTGCGAACGTGTACCGGATCTCGCCGTAGTGCTCGACGATGTGTTCCTTGAGCATCATCACCGACTCCGCGGAGACGACCGAGTTGCAGTTGCCGCCGAGGACGTTCAACGACGAGGTCGCGACCATGAACCCGCGTGACAGGGCGCGGTCGATCTGCACATCCTGCGCGACGCCCTGGTGGTGGTAGGTGTTGCAGTTGGCTCCGAACGGATAGAACAGCTTGTGGTTCCAGCCGTTCTGGGAGTCCCAGGCGGTCCATGGCCGGGCCGGGTCGAACAGGACCGCTGTGCGGTAGATGCCGCGGTTCTGCGTTCCGGTCTCCTGCCGGATCACGTACGGGACGGTGACTCCCTGGTCGGTGGTTGTCGTGGCGGTGTCCGTCGGTGGTGGAGCGGCCGGGTCGTAGGGGGCGAATGCGCCGCTGGTCCGCCGGTAGAAGAACTGATAGGTGGGCTGGGCGTTGCACTGCGGGTCCAGCGCGGGTCCGAGGCCGTTGGCGTCCGTTGTGCAGACCCACGGCTCGACCTGCGGGCCGGAGAAGACGGGGCCGCCGTTCGGGTGGTTGGTGATCGTGATCCGGTCCGCCGCTGAACCGTGCCGCGGACCGGAGACCTTGGCGCTCAACAGGCTCCGGCCGACCGGCAGCCCCTCAAGCAGCCCCAGGACGCGGCCGTTGGCACGTCGTGCGAAGGCCTCGCTCACGTCTCGCGAACCTTGGTCGGTGGTAAGCACCATCCGCAGTCGCGACGGGTCGGCACCGGGCGGCAGCAGCACCTCGACCAGTGCGTCGCCGCCCGAGACCAGGTCGGCGCGGTTGCCGAGCACCTGGAGGTCGAGGTGCCGGGAAGCACCTGACGCCGTGCCAGGCGTGGTTGCGGCGACAGCCGGGGTGAAGGCGATGACCGCGCATGTCGCCGCGGCCACCACGGTAGCGAGGGTGGACTTCATGGTTCCGGAACCTCCTACAGCCAGCGCTTACGGCGCTTGTAGTGCTTGACGTCGCGGTAGCTGCGCCGCCCCCCGGCCTCACCCAGGCCGAGGTAGAACTCCTTGACATCGGGGTTGCCGGCCAGCTCGCCGGCGGTTCCGGCGAGGACTATCCGGCCGGATTCCATGACATAGCCGCGGTGGGCGGCCGCCAGGGCGCGGCGGGCGTTCTGCTCGACCAGCAGGGCGGTCAGGCCGAGGTCGGTGTTGAGCCGCCGGATGATCTCGAACACCTCGTCCACCAGCAGGGGCGCCAGGCCCAGCGACGGTTCGTCGAGCAGCAGCAGCCGCGGCTCGGACATGAGAGCCCGGCCGATGGCGAGCATCTGCTGCTCGCCGCCGGACAGGTAGCCGGCCACCCGTCCACGCAGGACGGCCAGCCGCGGCAGGAACTCGTACACCCGGTCGAAGTCGGCCGCGGCGCGGCGGGTGTACCCGCCGGCGACCAGATTCTCGTGCACGGTGAGGTGCTCGAAGACCCGCCTGCCCTCCATCACGAGTGCGATGCCACGGCGTACCCGCTCGGCCGGCTCGGCGCGGGTGACGTCGACGCCGTCGAAGGTCACGGCGCCTTCGGTGACGGCGCCGTGCTCGGTCGGCAGCAGCCCGGTGATCGCCTTGAGCGTCGTCGACTTGCCCGCGCCGTTGGACCCGAGAAGGGCGACCACCTCACCGCGCGGCACCACGAGCGACATGCCGCGCAGCACCAGGATCACCTCGTCGTAGACGACCTCGACGTTGTCGACCGCGAGGAGCGTGTCGCGCCCGCTCGTCACGATTTCGGTGCCACGCCGGCGGCGACCTCGGCGAACTCGCCGCTCGAGACCTCGTAGATGCTCGATGAGGTGGCACCACGGTGACTGTCGGCGGAGAACTTGATCGGCCCGATGACGCCGCCGGTGTCCACGGCCGGCATCGTCTCCAGCCCGGCGCGGATGTTGGGGCCGGTCAGCTCCTTGCCGTCGGCGACGGTGTGCTCGATGCCCTTGACCATCGCGTGCATCGTGTACCAGCCCTGGACGAAGTGCAGACCCTTGGCGTCGAGGTCGATGCCCTTGTCCTCGCAGTACTCGCGGATCGCCTGATGGCCGGGCTTGGCGATGCCGGGCGGCGCGAACGGCTGGATCATCAGGTGCCCCTCCGCGGCAGGCCCCGCGTTCGTCATGAACAGTTCGTCGGCGCACCAGTTGAGGCAGACGACCGTCATGTCGAGCTTCTGGGCGGCGATGTCCTTGGCCACCACCGCGGCCGGACTGGACACGTTCTGGATCACCACGTACTTGGCGCCCTGTGCCTTGGCCTGTTGGAGAATGCCGACGTAGTCGGTGGCGCCTGCCGTCATGGGGTAGGCCTTGAAGCCGAGCTGGTAGCCCTTGTCGTTGATCCACTTTTCGGCGTCGGCCAGCGGGGCGGTGCCGAACGGTGAGTCGTGGTGGAGCACCGCCACCTGCGCTGCCGGGTCCTGGGCGGCGATGTGGTCGATGGCGACCCGCAGCTGGTCGGAGTAGGTCGGTGCCACGACGAAGTTGTACGGCGACTGCTGCGGGTCGGTGAGGACCTCGGCGTACGAGGCCGACATGAACGGAAGCTCGTCGTCCTTGACCTTGCTCCGCAGCGCCTCGCTGTCGCCGGTGCCCCAGCCCTGGATGGCCACCGCGTTCTCGGCGACGAACTTCTTGTACTTCTCCTCGGCGGTGGGGACCTTGTACTGGTAGTCCTCACTGATCGCCCTGATCTTGTGGCCGTCGACCCCGCCCTCGGCGTTGACGTGGTCGACATAGGCCAGCATGCCCTCGTTGTACGGCTTGCCGACATCGGCGGTGGCACCGGTCAGGTCGGCGATGACGCCGATGACGATGTCCTCGTTGTCCTCGCCACCCCCGGCGGTGGGGCCGCCGCATCCGGCGAGCAGCGCGGTAGCGACCGCGGCCAGCGTGAGTATGCGCATTGCGGTACTCCTTAGTGGGCTTCAGTAGCGGAACGGCCAGAGCCGCACGTAGTCCTTGACACGGCGCCAGATCCGGTCCAGCCCGCGCGGCTCGAACAGCAGGAACAGGACGATGACCAGTCCGAATGCGGCCGCCTGCACGGCCGGTAGCTGGTCTGCGAGCACGGGAACCCACGTGCGGAGGGCATCGGCGAGCTCGGCGAGCAACGGGGGCAGCAGCATGATGAAGGCAGCCCCGTAGACCGCACCCGCGATGCTGCCCAGCCCGCCGACGATGATCATGGCGAGATACTGGATCGAGACGTCGATGGTGAACCGTTCCCAGGTGACGGTCTGGGTGTAGTGGGCGGTGAGAGCGCCGGCCAACCCGACGTAGCCCGACGACACGGCGAAGGCCAGCAGTTTCGTCCTAGTCAGGTCGACGCCGATGGCGGAGGCCGCGATGTCGTGGTCCCGCACCCCCATGAAGGAGCGGCCCAGCGCGGTGCGGAAGATGTTCCTCGCGGTGACGACGGCCAGCACCGCGAGGCCGGCGATGATCAGGTACCAGACGAACTCGAAACTGGTACGGGGCACGCGCCAACCGAAGATGGTCAACCGGTCGACGTCGAGAAAGCCCTGCCCGCCGGTGAGCCAGCCCCACCGGCGGACCACGAAGATGATGATCTCCTGGCTGGCGATCGTCGCGATGGCCAGGTAGAGCCCTTTGAGTCGCAGCGCCGGCAGACCGAAGAACGCGCCCACCGCCGCGGTCACCAGCACGGCGGCGAGCATGGCCAGCGGCATCGGCAGCCCGGCGCGCTGCACCAGCAGCCCGGAGGTGAACGCGCCGACGGCGAGGAACCCGCCCTGGCCCAGCGAGATCTGACCGGTGAACCCGACCAGGATGTTCAGGCCCACGGCGCCGATCGCGGCGATGCCGATCGTGTTGACGATGCCGAGCCAGTAGGTGTCGACCAGCCACGGCAGGGCGAGCAGGCCGGCGAAGATGAACACCAGCCGCATGCGCTCGGCTGTTGTGTGCCGCAGGCGCAGTTCGGCGGCGTAGCTGGTGTGGAAGACGCCGGCAGCGGTGGCGGCCATGTCAGACCCTCTCGATGCGTCGCTGTCCGAACAGCCCGTACGGGCGCACGAGGAGGATGAGCACCAGCACGACGTAGGGCACCACCTGTGAGGCGCCGGCCGACAAACCCTCGGCGTACTGGCTGACCAGGCCGATGACGGCGCCCCCGACGATGGTGCCCGGTACCGAGTCGAGTCCGCCGAGAATGACCACCGGGAAGACCACCAGGCCGAAGGTGCCCAGGTTCTGGCTCAGCTCGGAGATGTCGGCCAGCAGAATGCCCGCGGCCGACGCGCTGACAGCGGCGAACGCCCAGGCGAGTGCGAAGATCCTCCGCACCGAGATGCCCTGGACCAGGGCGGCCTGTTGGTCGTCGGCGACCGCTCGCATCGCGACCCCGTGCCGTGACCACCGGAAGAACAGGGTGAACGCGGTGAGCACCACCGCCGCGACCGCGACCGCGACAAGCCGGTCGAGCGGTACCGCCGCATCCGCCACGGTGACCGTCCCGGCCGGGAGAACTTTCGGCATTTCGCGCGGGGTGGTGCCGAAGAACATCGTCACCACGGCCTGGAGGACCGCGGCCAGGCCGATCGTCACCATGATCACCGCGATCGGGTCCGCACCGATCAGCGGCCGCAGGATCAGGCGCTCGATGGCGACGCCGAGGACGACGGCCGCCGCCACACCGGCGAGCACGGCGGCTGCGAAGGGCAGTCGCAACAGGACGAACGCGATGTAGAACAGGTAGCCGCCGACGAGCAGCAACTCGCCCTGCGCGAAGTTGATGACGCTCGTCGCCTTGTAGATGAGCACGAAGCCGAGCGCGGCCAGCGCCAGGACCGCACCGTTGGCCAGACCGTAGACCGTCAACTGCA
>NZ_DASUVO010000033.1:0-90241 GCF_036378875.1 Actinophytocola sp. | reverse complement strand
CCAGTTCGTGCGCGGCGACCACCAACCGATACACGTCGCCCGCCGGATCGAGTGCCAGATCCGGCGTCGATGTGTTCATCACGCATCCCCGCCGGGGCGGTTGCGGTGGATGCGCCAGTTCGTGACGACGGTGTCCAGGGTGGTGATGGCGGCGAGGGCCCCGTCCACTGGTGTGCCGCGCCGGAGTGGGGCGGCGAGGGCGTGGAGTTCGCGGGCGACGTCGTAGGCGGCGACGGACAACGGGGACGGGCCGGTGTTGGCGCGGGCGTTGTAGAGAGCGCGGCCGTAGTGCCAGACGGTCTGCCCCAACTCGGTCGTGATCTTGTTCGTGAGTTGGAGCGCCTGGACCAGATTGTCCAAGTCGACCCGATGCGGCGCCCCGTGATGACGCACCCGGCTACGGGCCGCGGCTCGTGCGCAGCGGTTGGCTTCCTCGGCGTTCGCGAACGCCATGAACAACGCCTCGGTGGAACGGATCTGCTGCTCGGACATTCGACTGCTCCCTTATTGGGTTTCTCCGGGATTTGGGGTGTGCTCGACCAAGGGCCCCAGCCCGGTCGGCTGGTCCCGTGTGGACGGTGTGTGGTTGTGGGTTGGGGGTGTGCGTGACAGGACTCGTGTCACGCGGGGAGGGGTTGGGGTGGAGAGTTACCGGTCAGAGCCGGTGTCACGACCCGTGACAGATCGCGTGACAACCCGCGTGACAGCGGACGTGACAACGGCCGTGACAAGCCGCGTGACACCCGCATGACAAGATCAACACCAGGCGGCGTGTTGTTCCCACGCGCAGCCGCACGCGTCAGGCGGCTGCCTCGTGCCCGGGTTCGTGGTCGGTGATGGTGTAGACGCGGTTGTCGAGGGCGAGCCGGCCGGTGTCGACCAGTTCCTGGAGGGCCTTGTAGGTCCACTGTCGGCTCAGACCCAACTGCTGGCGCAGGGCGGCGAGCCCGTCGTCGGTGGCCTTGAACGCCATCTGGCCGGTAGCGGCGCGCTGCTCGAGCCAAGCCCGCAGCGCCTCACGCGCCTCGGTGGGTGAGGCTTGCTGGGCGGGTGGGTCCACGGACAGGGCCGCGTTCTCCTGCTCGGTGGGCTGTTGGATCGGCATGTCCGACCGAACGCCGGCGGTGATCGCCGGGTCCGGGTCGGCCAGATCCGGGTCCATCTCGGCGGCCTCGGTGAGCACGTCGTCCACCACGTCGAAACCCTCCTCGTCCCCCTGGTCGGGGTCGTCGTCCAGGTCGTCGGTGAAGTCGTCCAGGTCGTCGTCCAGGTCGCGGTCGGCCCCCGTGCCGGTGTCGCTGATACCAGCGGTTCCGGTGGTCGCGGTCGCGGCGGCGGTTCCGGAGGTGGTGGTGGTTGCTGTGGTGGTGGGGAGGTTGATGAGTTCGGCGGTGAACTCGTCCACGTCCTTGTTGGCCTGGGCGTATTCGTGGGCGTGGGCGGCCATCAGGGCGCGGGCGTCTTTGCCCCAGTCGTAGGTGCGTAGGGGCATGACGGCGTGTTTCTCGGACACGCCGGGGGCGTCGAGGTAGGCCATGCCGGGGTAGTTCGCTTCCCACGCCTCCGGCTCGACCGTGTCGACCTTCTGCTGGCGGACGGACAGGCCGAACTTGGCGTCCTCTCCGGACGTGACCCCGAAGCACATCTTGGCCAGCTGTCCCCGGATCAGGGTGGGCATCTGGGTGTAGTCCGACCGTTGCAGCGACAACACCACGGTGACCCCGGCGGAGCGGGCCTCTTTCATGACCTGTTCGAGGCGTTCCTCGTCCTTGCTGGACAGGCCGGCCATGAACTTGGAGAACTCCTCGATCCACAGGATCCAGTAGGTCAGGCCGCAGCCCTTCTCCCAGTTGCTGTGACCGTTCTGGCCCAGCCACTTCGTGCGCTGCGGGATCCGCTCGTGGATCGCCCGCAGTAGCCGCACCGCGTCCTTGTGGTCGGTGTCCAGCCGCGCCAGACCCTCCCGCAGCGGTCCGAGGGTCTGTTCGTCCTTGCTGGTGTCGATCGCGAAAATCGCCGCGTCGGTGCGGGTCATGATCTCCGCGAGGTCGTTCCACGCCCCACCGAAACTCTTGCCCGAGCCGCTGGTGCCCATCTTCTGCTGGTGGCGGCGCGGGGAGTATTCGCAGTCGTCGCCGTCCTGCCACACCCCGACCCGGATCGGGTCGTCGATCGACCCGCCCGGCCGCGACGGCCCCGGCCACAGGATCGGGTTCCGCAGCACACGCGGGTCGGACAGGGTGATCTCGGCCAGGTCAGCCCGGTCGGGGTCGGCGGCCAGCGCGATGGTGCCGGGCGGCACCTGCATGCCGGACTCGAGCCGGCCGATCGCGCGTTGCGCGTCGTCGACCGTGGCCTGCCCGGGCGGCAACGCCAACTGGCCCTTGATCTTGCGATCGGTGACCTCCTTCGCGCGGGCCCGCGCTCCTTTGAGATTGGCCTGGTCCTTCGCCCGGTCGAACAACGCCGCGAGGGCGTCTCCGCCGCCGGTCTGCTGGTCGGGGTCGAGGTGGCGGATCACCGCGCGCAGGTTCCAGGACAGGGCCAGGAACCCGCCGCCCCACCACAGGGCGCCGGTCACCACGTCCGGGCCGAGTCCGGTGACGGTGACCACGGTGACCCAGGTCCCGGTAGCGGCGGTGGTGGCGGTGGCGTGCACCCGCCCGAGCAGGCGTCGAGCGTGGGTGATGGCCCAGGTCAACCCGGTCAAGCCCATGGTGGCCGCGGTCGCGGTGCAAGCCACCCAGGTCACCGAGGCCGGGTCACCCCACACCGCATGGGACACCGCCCCGGCGCCGGCGGTGAGACCGAGCATCACCCACGGCGGCACCAACACCGCCAGCTTCGACGCCACCCGGGCCCGCAACCGCTCACCAGCAGCGGCGGTGGTGGGGTCGGTGGGGATCATGGACACGGTGGTGCGGCGCATCAGATATCCACCTCCTCGTCGCGATACTTCTTGGGTTTGGTTTTCCGGCTCGCCGCTTTGAGCGCGTCGGCGAATTCGGCGCGGAATTGCACGTTAAACGCGACACATTCCGCCGACACCCCGTGACACAACTCCCGGGCCTCGTTCAGGACGCGGGCGACGCGCCGGGCACGCCATTTCACGTCGACCCCGGCCAACAGTGGATGCCCGCGCAACCTGCGCATCGCCGCCACCGCCGCCTCCTCACTGTCCGCCAACTCCCGGGCGAGGTCGTGCGCCAGCTGCTGGGTCAGCGCGGCGTAGCGGGCGATCTGCCCCGCCAAATTCTTACCAACGAATTCACAATCGGCGATCTCGTTGATCCGCTGCTCACCGGCGCTCACACGTCACCATCCTCAGTCTTACGTTTCGCCACCTCGGGAGTCATGAACTGTTTCGCGTACTCCTTCACGAACCGCTCACTACATTCCGACACCCCCGCCACCAACGTCTGCGCCCGCCGCAGCCGACGAGCGACCCGCCACGCCTTCACCCGCCGCGACGCCGCGTCCAACCCCAACCACCGCATCCGCATCGACGACAACGCCGCCCGCACATCGGTCGACGCCAACCCCAACTCGGTGTCCCACCGCGTCGACAACTCCCGCAACTCGGCGGCATACCGGCCGAACGCCTCGCCGAGCGACCCGGTGAACTCGACCCTGGCCAGCTCATCCAGCTTCCGGTCCCTGCTGCTCATCAGCGCCACACCCCGTTCGCTAGTCCGTCCTCGATGACTTCGGCTTCGATCAGTTCGCCCGCGACCACCGCGCGGTAGGCGCGCCACTCCGCGACCAGCCGCTGGCACCAGCGCCGCAGCCGCGGCAACACCGGCGGCACACCCAGCCACGCGGTCACCAACTCGTCCACCACGAGCGCGACGAACCCGAACACCTGGGCCAGCCACACCAACCCACGTCGCAGCCGACCCATGCGGCGGCTCCGGCGGCCATGCCGGTACACGGCCGGCTGCACACCCGCGCTCACCGGCCCGCCCCGCCGCCGCTGCCGTCGTGGTTGCCGCTGGTGTTGCGCTTGCCGTGGTTGCCCATGGCCAGCAACGCGAACCCGCTGATCGTCATCAGCCCGTCCACCACCAACGGACCGACCGCCGCGCCGGTCGAGCCGTAGCCCCACGCAGCAAGCACCCCACGCAAGTGCCCGTAACTGATCACCGCCGCACCACCCGCGACCAACCCCGCACCGCCATAACGCGCCAACTGCCACGCCCAACCCGGCCGCCACGGCACCCGCGACAACACCTCCACCGAGATGACCAGCGCGATCGGCCACACCGCCGCCCCGATCTGCGGCGCCAACCCCGGCGGACCAGCCCGACCGGCCAACGTGGGCAACCACGCGTACAGCACGTTCGCCGCCACCGAGATCACCGTGCCGAACAAGAACCCGGCCCACGCCACCAACCGCGCCCCCGGCGGCAACCCCACCGGCACCCCCGGCAACGGCACACCCGGCACTGCCGGTGCCGCCGTGTCCGGTGCCGGACGATCCTCGCGCCGCCCGGCACCGGCATCCCGGCCGTCCGTCGCGGCGGCGGGTGCTTCCGCGCCGTTCGGGTCGTGCCGCGTGGACGGTCCGGCGTCCGTGCCGCTGGTGCGCGTGGCTTTGGCGGCTGCCGCACGGCGACGGCGCGGCGGCACCGTGCCACCCGTGCCCGTGCCGCTGTCTCGAGCATCCGCGATCCGGGCCCGGCCCCACCGCTCCGACCGGTCGAACCGGGCACCCAGTTCGAGCCCGGTCAACGGCTGGCCCGCGGCCACGCTCTCCTTCCACACCCGCTGCGCCCGCTCCCGCAGATCCTCGACCTCACCGACGGCACCAGTGGCATCGGTGGCATCGGTGGCATCGGTGGCCGGACGGGTCACCGACGCGTCCGCCGTGTCCGAAGTCGACGCCCAGAGCGGGCCACGCGAATCGGGCACCGAGTGCAGTGGAACGGACTGCGGGGTGGCCGTCGTGTCTGCCGGCCTTGTCAGCACGGGCATCGGTTCCGTCATCGGACTGCACCTCCTTGTCGAAGGCTGCCGAGCAGGCGCACGGCGTGCTGATGTGCTTGCTCGGCAAGCGATTCGTAAGTGTCGTGTTCGGACAGTGACGGACTGGTGTCCGCGATCTGGTGCAGCACAACGGCTTTCCGCTCATACCACGCAGCCACCACCACGGCCGGCGCGTCCGACGTGGGGCGGGCCGCCGCCAACGCGTTGATCGCGACCAATGTGGACATCACGCCGCCCACCCCTCGTCGAACCCACGGTCGAGCCAGGCACGCAACACCGGGTCCCAATCGATCCGCCGTGCCTCATCCCCCGCTGACACCTGCTGGTAGGTCCGGATCAGAAACGCGATCACCGCGTGCAGCGGGATCAGCACCACCGCGTGCCGGCCATCGCACGGGTTGGCCAGGTCGATCCGGATCCACGGTCCCCACACACCAGGCGGGACATCCGGCGCGGGGGACACCGTCACCGACCCGCCCGGGTTCGCGATCTCCCGCCGACCATCCGCCAGCAGCTCACGCGCGAACTGCCACACCACCGGGTCCGAGGAGTGCGGCCACAACACCAACGTCACCGCCCACGGATCGGTCGGGTCGTAGGTCAACGCGCACGACACCGGCACCTCACCCCCGGCGTTGGTCACCAACCGGCCCATCGCGCTGTACCGCACCGTCGCGGTGTCCATCACGCACCACCCACCGAGGTCGCCGCCAAACGCTGGACCAGGTCGGCCGGGAACATCGCACCCTCCTCGACCACCACGTGGTCGCCGAGCAACGTGATCTCCCGCTCGCTGGGCAGGACGAACAGCCGGATCGGCGACCCGTCGCACAGCACGCCGTCCATCTCCAAATGGACAGCGCCCTTGTTCGTCACCGCGGTGACCTTCACCGGCTGGCAGAGCCCCAAGGTGCGCTGCCACTCGGCGAGAACACCGAGGTGGGAGTCGCCGCCACGGCTCCACGGGAAGATCTGGATCGCGAGCTGGCTCCGAACGTCGTGGACCGACACGGTGTCCGCCAGTTCGGGATGCTGGTCGAGGTGGACCAGCAGGGAAGCAAGCCGCGCGCGGATACGGTCACAGGAATCCATGGCCAGCGCAGGCGCACCGGAGTTGATGTTCGTGGTCATCACAAGTTCCTTCCAGGGAACCAAAAAGTTTGTGATCGGCAGGGACTACCGCGCGGGGTTGATCAGCGCCCAGTGGCCGGAATCGGCTCGACCTCACGGCCGGCATCGGCGTTCGCGTCATCGACGCCGCCGCAGCGGCTCGCGGCACCGGCGTGCCGGACCGCCGTGATCACACTGATGGTCTTGGTGATCCACGCGACGGTGAACAACACCGCGATCCCCAGCACAATCAGGCCAGGCACCAGGCCGTCATCGGTCAGCATCCAGATGCCGGTCACCCAGCTCATGACCGCGCCCGCGAACGTGACCCCGGCGGCCTGCACGCCGGACTCCAACAGCAACGTCAACCACGACTCTGGCAACGCCCACAGCTCACCGCGCCGGCAGTCGTCCACAGTGCCGCTCCGGACAACCACCCCGACAACGGCACCCTCGTCCGTAGTGGAAGTCAGCCGCACCCGGCACCACTCACCGGTGTCCGGGTCGGTGGAGACGACGTCATCGCCCACGCGGAACCTGAGCCCCATTCCCCTGGTCATGACGTGATCTCCCCTCGACCACCCGGCTCGACAGCCCCGCGCGTCCGATCCAGACGAGTCGCGTCGACCTGAACCGGAGCAGGCCCAGGCGTGGTGCGGGTACCGCGCGCTTCGAGGTAAACCCGGCCCAGCTTGGAAGTGCCGCGGTTGGGGTAGAAGGAGCTGACCTCCACCACGTCCAGCACCGCGTCCAGCACGGGCAGAACAGCGTCGATCTCCTCGCGAGTGCCCATCAAACGGATCTTCACGGCGCACTCACCTCGTCCATCCACCACTCGGCGATGACCGCGAGGTCGGTCGACGGGTACAGCCGATCCGAGAGCCGGAAGGTGTAGCCGGCGAACAGCCGGAGCCGACCATCGCGCGTGGTGCGCTCACTCTGGGTCGGATTCGCGCGGCCTGCCAGACGCGAACGCTGCGGCTCCACCCGATGATGGCTGTCCAACACCGCCCACGACTCGAACACCGCACGCGGATGGTGCGCGCTCGCCAACGCTCCGCTGCTGGTCAAACTCCAGTTCAGCGGCGGCAACTCCTCCCGCGCCGCCAACTTCACCAACGCAGCCAGCGCCTTGACTCCGCGCTGCTGCCAACCCCGCAGATCACCGTCATCGACCGGTCCGAACAGGCTCATCACGCCACCCGCCGATCCGGCTCCACACTGGCGACTGTTGCGTAGCGGGCCCGGGCCAACTGTCGACGCTCTCGCCCGGACAGACCGCCCCAGACACCACGCCGCTCGTTACGAGCCAGCGCGTACTCCAAACAGGCCGTCCGAACTGGACAGCCCTGACAGACCGACTTGGCCGACCCGTTCGGCTGCCCTCGCTCCGGAAAGAACGCCTCCGGATCAGTCTGCGCACACGCGCTCGACCGCATCCACTCCGTCTCGTCCGGCGCACCCAGGTTCAGCAGCTCCCACAACGAGTCCGCCGGATCCGACTGGCTCGCCGGCGACAACAACCGGCGCCGGTCCCTGTTCTGGGTCACGCCGCATCACCGCCAGAGGACTGGCAGGACGCGACATATGCGTCAACCGCGCCCGCCGGGACTCGAAGCGCCCCGCGGCCCGAGCCGACGCGCACCGCCGGCAGTTTGCCCGACTCAATCGCCCGATAGATCGTGGCGACCGATACGTCCAACCTCGCAGCGATCACCCGCACCCGCAGGAACTGCGAGGTACTCTTCACCTGCATCTGGGCTCCCAAGGCTTCGATGTACGCCCCGGCCTGGTGTGCTGGCACCAGCCGGGGCCTTCTGCGTCTTCTCTCGACGAGCGACATGAATGGCCGCCGTCGCAGTGTCGTCAGGATCTGCTAACTCCTCTAGACAAGCCCAAGTTACCTAGTCGTCTAGAGAAGTACAACCCAAACAGCGTTGGCGTTGCATTCGCACATGCTCAGCGGGCCGGGAACTCGTATTCGAGCAGGTAGGCGGGTGCGACCTTCACCGTGTCGCACACCTCGACGGCGACGTCGGCCGTGTCGTACGCCGTTCTCAGAACGGTCAAGACCGGGACTCCAGTGCCTATCTCAAGCTCCCGCCGCTCCTCGGGGGTGGGCATGCGAGCGCCAACCTCCTCCGTGAACCGCGCAAGCACGTGCCCAACTTCTTCGAGCCGCGCATAGATGCCACCTGGACCGGTATCCATCTCCGTGATCGGGGTACCGGCGGCCATGTCGGCTGGGATGAAGGAGACAGCTGTCTCGACCGGCCGCCCGTTGGCGGTGTACCGCCTGCTGCGGATCACCACCTCGGCCTCGGGAGGCAGCCGCAGGTGCTCCGCGATGGCTGCGGGAGCCACTCCGCGGGTCACCATGATCCGATCGACGCCAGGCGCGTAGCCCACTTTGTCCGCTTCCGCCAGGAAGGCAGCTTTGCCAGCGTCGCGATGCTTACGAGCGAACCGGTCAGACGCGAGCCGGCGCACTGGCGGCATCGGTCGAACGAACACGCCCCGTCCATGTTCGGAGACAACCAGCCCTTCGCCCTTCAGTTCCTGAATGGCCTGCCGAACGGTCATCCGCGCAACATGGAAGTGATCGATCAGTTCAGCTTCGGACGGAAGACGCTCGCCGGGGCCAAGGACCCCTGCCTCGATTGCTGCGCGCAGCATGCCGGCGATCTGTCGATAGGGCGGCCGATCGTCTGATCGGTCGATTGCGCCAAGCTGCAGCACGCGCCACCTCCTGCAGTCGTCTAGACATGTCTAGTCTGGCATGAGAGCACGAGAACGGGTGATTCACATGGTGGGTACGCCGAAGCATTCGGTGAGTGTCGCTGGGGTTGTGGTTGACGACCGTGACCGCGTCCTGGTCATCCGCCGCCGTGACAACGACCACTGGGAACCCCCGGGAGGCGTACTCGAACTCGATGAGACCTTCGAGCAAGGGGTATGCAGGGAAATCGCTGAGGAGACTGGGCTGGCTGTCGCGGTTGAGCACCTGACCGGCGTCTACAAGAACCTGACTCGGGGCATCGTTGCACTGGTGTTCAAGTGCAGACCGAACGGCGGACAGGCTCACCCGACAGAGGAGGCACGCGAGGTTCGCTGGATGACCCGCGACGAGGTCCGCTCAGCGATGTCTCCTGCATTCGCGATCCGCGTGCTAGACGCGTTCGAACCCACCCCTCAGGTCCGAACTCATGACGGCGTGAACCTCATCTCCGCCTGACCCACTCGGGGGCGTGAACCCGTTCGCTACAGCCAGTCGTCGTCCAGGGCGCGAAGGTAGAAGGGCCCACGTCCCAGCGAGCGTATGTGTCCAGTGACTTTGCCCGCGATCAGCAAGACGACGATGGCGGCCCATATGACCATGGCAATGGTGATCCACTTAGCCCAGTCGTCCGGGAGAAGCCACAAGGCACCCGCCGTGACGATAGCGGGGATGGCACAGGCCTTAATCACTCCCCAGAGCACCCGCACTGGTAGCCAGAGCAGTTCTCCGACCCTCATAGCCCCCTACCCCCAGATGATCACTCGGTGACGGATTCAGCACGTTAGGTTACCGCGACGGGCAGACCTTACGGGAGTACAACGCTCTTGCCGCGCCAGCCCAACGCCGCAGCACGGAACGAGGCATCACTGTCTTGACTGGTCCACATCCCCAGCACGACGCGACGCATGACACGGGGCCATGGGTCAAGCATCACCCGGAACACCGCACACAGTCATGATCACAGCACCGTCCAAGCTTTAGTCCAATAACGTTGATGCGTCCTTAGGTGTCTTTTGCTCTACGCAAGAACGCCATTAGCTTGCGTGTCAACGGTCGCCACGGACTGGTAGACAAGCAAGTATGAACGCCTAGGTATTCACGCAGCGCGTTAATGTCGGCGACATCTTTCTGGCGGCCAAGTATTTCCTTATAGCGCAGGACGTCGGCAAGCGTGGCGAACCGAATTCCGTCTATGATCTCTGCATTGTCGATCAGTGCATCGACGTCCCAATCATCGGTTATCCAGCGCTCGGAGAACTGGAGGTCACCGCCGTAGAACTGCCAGACTCGGTCGCCGCTGTACATACCTCTAGTTGGCGATCCGGTCGCTGAGACGCACTGCCACACGTCAGCACGGGCGACGATGTCTAGATCGTTTATCGACGCCCGAAGTCCGTGGGCCAGCAGAGGGGCGCTGCCGAACACTACGAAATGATCAGGGTTCAGATTCATTTGGCGCAACTCACCGACCAGGACATTGCGGCGGATCCTTGATGTCGGGGTGGCGGTGTCCACTAGTGGCTCTCCGTCGTGGTCGCGTGGCCGCCTATTCGCCGCAGTTCATCAAAGATGACCCGGTTCTCAGCCGCCGTTGGATCACTGCTGCTCGGTGTTGTCACGGACGCAGTCTCGTTGTCGCCACCTTCTTCAAGACAGCTGAGCGCTCTAATGATCTCCGGGCGCTCCCAAGGGTTGGTACCTTTGAGTGCTTCTGCGAACCGACACGTCCGGAACTTCTCCCGGGTTGCGAGCTTGCGCAGCGAGAACCAGGAGGTCAGGACGATACCGGCGACGACAGTGATAACCGGTAGGATCATCACTGGACCAGTGAGGCTGGCGAGCACTGCCAGTCACCAGGATGCCGTTGGTTTGCCATCGGCGACTTCCCGCAGCGCGTCGACGTCAACGATCGTGAGAAATTCCCGGCCGGTGTCTATAAACTGGTGGTCTTTGAACACCCGGACGATCTTCTTCACTGACTCGGTAGAGCAACCGACAAGGGAGGCGAGGTCCTTTTGACTCAGTCGCATGGTTGATGTTTCGCCGGCGCGCGTCGTCAGACCATCTTCTACTAGTCGCACTAGAACTTTGGCAAACCTCCGCTCGATTGCCAGGTCTGACTCGGCGATCATTCTTGTCGCCTGGATCACACGATCGTCGGTGGCCACAAGCAGTGCGTACATAGCACTTGGAAAGTCGTGAAGAAACTTCTTCAGCTGAGTAGAGCCAACATAGAGAACCTCGACCTCGTCCCAAGCGACAACCGTCGCAGACCGAGGGGTGCCACGCAGCGCGCCCATCTCGCCGACCGTCTCGTTAGGGCCACGAAAAGCGACGATTCGTGCTGGGTTGCCGGCGATCACTTTTACATGACCCTTCTTGATCAGGAGGGCAAAGTCGCTGTCTTCTCCTTCGCGCATGAAGACGTGGCCAGGGTGCCGGTGGAGCGTGCTTCCCACGTCTTCCAGGCAGGAGATCTCCTCAGCCTGAAGAGACCAGACGCCTTGACTGGAGGGAGGAACCATCATGGCGTAAGTGTAATCGTACCCACAGCAAGGTGCAACGATTGCCGCTACTAGGTGGATTCGATCGTCGGTCGCCCCTCGGCGCGCGGCGTCGACCACGCCCGCTCCCATCTCGCTCAGATCGTCCAACAGGGCGGCCTCTGCGATTCGCTCACACACGCACAGTCGATCAGGACCCACTGAATGTGATAGCCAGCCGGTGTCTTGCCAAGTCGTGGAGAGCGCGTCCGGCCCAGTCACGCCAGCGGTGCAACATTCCGAGTGGGAGCGAGACTGGGAGCGGGGCGCTCCCGTCAGGTCGAGTCAGGCTGGGTCAGGCGATGTTGCCTGCGGTGCCCGAATGCCCTTTGACCTGGTCAAACGTCCACTAGTTCCCGATATCGGCACATGGCGGACCCTGTTGTGGTCCAGGATGTCGCGGGTTCAAGTCCCGTCACTCACCCGTAGATATCCCTGTTCGGTGGCCCTTCGGGGCCACCTTCCCGGGGCGGGTTCGTCATCATGTTGGGGGGCCCGAGCCCCCCATGCCCCCCACGCTTGTCTCTCGCCTTCCCTCGGTCGGACTTCCTGCTCTGGTCTTCCTGTCTGGCGTGCTCGGCTTGTTCTCGCGCTCGCTCTGTGCGGGGCGATTCGTCCTTCTCGGTGGCCTTTCACCAGGGCTGTCGTTTGTCCCCTGGGGCTTGTTCGTCTCTTCGCCGCCGCGTTTCGCGGCACGCCCTGCGGCGCGGCGCCTTTCGGTGTCACGCGCGGTTCCTGGCTCGCCGTGCCTCGCTGACCTGCGCCTTCGCTCGGTGGGTCTTCCTGCTCTGGTCTTCCTGTCTGGCGTCCTCGGCTTGTTCTCGCGGCTCGCTCTGCGCGGGCGATTCGTCCTTCTCGGTGGCCTTTTCACCGGGGCTGTCCTGTGCCCACTGGGGCCCGTTCGTCTCTTCGCCGCCGCGTTTCGCGCCACACCCTGCGGCGCGAGGCCTTTCGGTGTCACGCGCGGTCCCTGGCTCGCCGTGCGGCGCTGACCTGGGTCTACCTGCCGCTTAGTGCCGTCGCAGCTTGATTCTCCGCCTGGCTGACGCCCGCCAGCAGCCATGCACGTGCCCTCGTCCAACCATGCTTGGCGACGCCGCCTTACCTGTCGCCGAGCGTCGACGTTGCTCGATCGAGCGTGCTGCCTTCACCCTCCTGAGCAGGCCCGGCGCCGGCCCAAGGGCCCTGCTCCGCCACGCTCGCCAGCGGCCTTGCGTGAGCCTTGGCTGGTCATGCTCGGGGGCCTGCTTCCGCGCCTACCCTCGGGTTCGAGCCAAGCCACCGGTCCAACGCGCAGTGGTCTCCCGCGTGCGGGTGTCGGCTGTGCGGGGATGGGCTCTGCCGGGTTTCTGGCAGAGCCCATCTGTGTGGGTTGTTCTTTGGGTTTGTGCCCTGGTTACTTTTTGCCGCCTGTTGCCCACTGGTCCCAGGGGATTTGCCAGACGCCCAGGCCGTCCCACGGTTCGAGTGTTGGGCCGCCGCTGTTTTGGACGGTGATCACGTCGCCCTTGTTGGAGATGCTTTGTAACCAGTTGGCGGCTTCTGTGGTCATGTTGATGCAGCCGTGGCTCACGTTGCGGCGGCCCTGGTCGCCTACTGACCACGGGGCCGAGTGGTAGAAGATGCCGCTGTTCGACATGCGGCTCGCGACCGCGACCGTGGTGCGGTAGCCCTGCGGCGCGTCTGTTGGTACGCCGTACGTGCTCGAGTCCATCGTGTAGTTGGTGTGCTCGCTCATCACCACGTAGGTGCCCTGCGGGGTCTCGTGACCCGGTTTGCCCATCGAGATCGGTATCGTGCGCGCCACCGCGCCGTTCACGGTCACCGTCATCTGGTGGCTGGCGCCGTCCGCGGTGGCGACCACCGCGTCGCCGATCGTGATGTTCGCTACACGGCTGTCGCTGCCGTAGACGCCGTTCCCGAAGTCCTTGCCGTAGATCGCCGCGTTGATCGACACCTTGGTGCCCGCCGCCCAGTACTCCCTGGGCCGCCACTGCACCTCCTTGTCGTCGAACCAGTAGAAGGCGCCCTCGGTGGCCGGCGTGGTCTGGATCTGGATCGCCTTCTCGACGGCGGCCTTGTTGGCGACCGCGGCGTCGAAGTAGAACGCGAGCGGCTGGCCCACGCCGACGGTCTGGCCGTCCAGCGGGTTCATCGACAGGTCGGCCTTGAGCCGTGCCGTGGCGGTCGTGAACACGGACGTGGCCGACGCCGTCTTGCCGTCGGTGCCCTGCCCGGCCACGGTCGCCGTGTAGGTCTTGCCGAAGCCGAGCGGCTCGGTCGTCTGCCACGTGGTCGCATCCGGCGACAGCTGCCCCGCGACCGGCTCGCCGGCCTCGTTGACCAGCGTGACCTCGGTGACCTTGCCGTCCACCGCCGCGATCGTGACCGGCGCCCCCGGCTCAATGCCGGCCGCCTGGTGCCCCGGCGTGATCGAGAGCTGTACCGGCTTCTTCGGCGGCGCCGGGCGGGTGCTCGACGTCGTCTTCCGCGCGGCGTCGTTCCCCTCCCCAGCGGCGGGCCCGCTGGTACAGCCCGCGACTAACAGCACAGCCAGCCCAACAACGCTCCCGAGGAGAAGCCGTCGGCGTCGACCCCGCGTCATCCTGACCCCCATCCAACCCATGTTCGTTCATGCATAGTCTGCCGGATCGGTCCGACAATCCCCGTGGCAGGCCTTCGACCCGAAAGGGATCCCGTTACGACCCTCCCTAAGGGACGTGATAGCGTTCCAGACGTTGCGCCGGAGGGGAAACCTTCCAGCGGGCGCCGCTAGCTCAATTGGCAGAGCAGCTGGCTCTTAACCAGCGGGTTCGGGGTTCGAGTCCCTGGCGGCGTACCATCGATGAGCAGTACAGATGGCCCGAGGCTTTGCCTCGGGCCATGATCTTTTCGGCCCACAGCGAGGGATCGCTAGGCTGCCCGGCCGACCCTGGGAAGCAGGTGGCAGTAGGTGTCGGCGGTGACCGTGTAGGTGGAGTGGCCGAGTCGTTTGGACACGATGGCGGCGGTGTGAGCGGGCCGGCGCCAGGGCTGGCCGTCCGGTCTGGTGAACACGTGGTCGGCATTCTCGGTGCTGCCCGTGTGCTGGTCGCGGCGCTGCCGGGGCGACCCCACAGAGCGGCAGAGGGCAGCTCTGTCGGGTCAAGAACGGAAGGTCCGGATCACTGCTCAGCGCATCCTCGCCGCTCATCTACGACCAGACTTCGACCCGCAGGGCCGCCCCACGCCCCAAATACTGGCCCGATACGGACCTTGACCTCGCCGGAGCCACGCCAGGTTCACGAGCGCGAGGCTTGGCACATTCGACGGAGTGAAAATTCCGAAAGGAATCGGGTTCGGAGCGGCCCGCACGCACCGATATCGATTCCACCTCAACATGGGGCTGTGCGGCGCGAGATCACACGCACCGCGCAAGTTGCCCCGAAGACGAAGGCTAGCCTCGCCGGCGATGACGGCATGGATGGAGGATCGAGTGAAGGGCCGGACTGGTCGGTGGCGGATTGTGGAGATGGACAACTGGGATCAGGACGCGATCGAACTCGTCGGCCCCGGGTTCATCGAATTCGGCAGGAAGGGGACTGGTGAGTTCGGGTTCATCGCGGTTCGTGGCTGGTTGGACTGCCGGTGGTCCGAGCGGGACGACCGGCCGTTCGTCGAGTTCAGCTGGGAAGGCGACGACGAGGGCGACCAGGTAAACGGACGCGGCTGGGCCGCGCTCATGGAGGACGGTGGGCTCACCGGGCACCTGTTCTTCCATCTCGGCGACGACTCGGGATTTCGTGCGACACCGTTTGGGGATGGGCGTTGAGCACGTACCAGTACTACGAGTTCCTCGCGGTCGACCGGCCGCTCGACGAGCGGGCGCAGGCCGAGGTGCGGTCACTGTCCACCCGTGCGCGGATCAGCGCCACGAGCTTCGTCAACGAATATCACTGGGGCGATTTCAGCGGTAACCCGAGCAAGATGATGGAGCGCTACTACGACGCGCACCTGTATCTGGCCAACTGGGGCACACGGCATCTCATGCTCCGCCTGCCCACCACGGTGCTCGACCTGGACGTGGTCGACCAATACTGCATCGGGGACGAGGTCACCGCCTGGACCGTGGACAAACACCTTGTCCTCAGTCTGGTCAACGAGGATGAGGAAGGCGACTGGGACGTCGAACCGCCGGGAATGCTGGCGGCCATCATCGGCGTCCGGAGCGAGCTCGCCACCGGTGACCACCGTGCGCTCTATTTGGCATGGTTGGCTGGGTGTGGACTGCAGGCGATCGTCGACGAGCCGGACATCGACGAGGACGAACTCGAACCACCCTGTGCCGCCGGGACTGCGGACACTGACCGCACCACAGCGTGAGCTGGCCGACTTCCTCCGCGTCGACGAGGAGCTGCTCGCGTTCGCGGCCGAGGCGAGCCCGCCGCTCGAGAAGGCGATCGACGATCCCGCAGGCCTCGCTTCCTGGGTGGCGACGCTGCCCGAAACCGAGAAGGATCGGCTGCTCCTGCGCGTCGCCCAGGGCGACGGCGCGACCGTGCGGCTGGAGCTGCTGCGCCGGTTCCGTGACGAAACCGCGCCGGCAGCAGCGTGCCCGCCGCGCCGCGCTGTGCGTGAGCTTCTCGATGGTGCCGCACGCTGGCACGCCGAACGGAAACGCCGCGAAGCCGCCGAACGCGCGGAGGAACAAGCCCGTCGCGAACGCGACGAAGCACTCACGCGCGAGCGCCGCCTGGACGAGCTTTCGCGCGACGAGGAAGCCGCCTGGACGCGTGTCGACGCGATGATCGCGACCCGCACGCCCGACGGATACGACACCGCCGTCACGCTCCTGACAGACCTGCGGGCCCTGGCCGAACGGGCCAACCAACCGAAGGAATTCACGCGGCGCTGCACGGCCCTTCGACAGGCCCACGCCCGCAAGACCACGCTGATCGCACGCATGAACCGCGCGAAACTGTGACATGGGCTCGCCGGTCAGGGCCACCACCTCACCACGTCCTCGATTGCCGTGACGCAGTCGTCGCTGGTTTGGCGGCCGCCTTCGCGGGCGAGGGTGGGAGTTGCCGCCGCCAGTACGGTCAGCAGGCCGGGTCTTCCCAGGCCGGGCAGCAGGTCACGCACGGAGCCGAGACCGTCCGGGTCCCTGTGCCAGGACGGGGACTTGTTGGCGTGGGCGGTCAACGTCGCGGTGATCGCGCGGCTCTTGTTCGACTCCGGCGCGAAGCGTGTTGCGGCCAGGAGTGCTTGCAGGAACTCCGGGGGCGCATGCCTTGCCACCGCGGTGAAATCCCTGCCGGGCATGGCGGCCTGTGTGGACAGTACGGCCACACCGGCCGTCGACGCGCGGGCACGTTGCGGCTCAGACAGGTGTGGCAGCAGCATGGCGAGCACGTCCAGGAACCACCATGCCGTGCTGATCTTCTCCAGCACGAGGTCGAGCAGTCGGTCCCGTTCGGTGTCGGTCATGGCCTCGGCCAGCAACGCCACCGGGTACGGCCGCAGCGTGTCGGTTCGGCTCATGTCGGCCAGCACCTGCCCGATGACGTGCCGCCGGTCCGGCTCGGCGAGGCAGCGCACCACCGCAGCCAACGGCAGCACCCGGTGTTCCGCGTCGAGTTCGCTCGCCTTCGTGCGTAGCTCGTCGACCTCGTCCGGGTCGACCAGCGGGGCGATCATCGCGAGGTATCGGCCGAACCGGGAGTCCGGTGCGGTGCGCAGCCGCTTCTTCATTGCTTTCCAGAACTTGTCCGTCCCCCGGCCCGGCGGCAGGCTCGGCCCCAGCACGCGCCAGACGTCAAGAGCGTCCTCGTCCTGGAGGAGGTACACGGCCTCGGCCAGCCGGTCGTGGATCTCGCGTTCGGTGAGCGCCGGCCGAACGGCGGCCAGCCGGTCCGCGAACCCGTGGTCGCCCATCTCTCGCTTGGCGGGGAGGAGATCGGCGGCGCGGCGCAAGAGTTCACCGTCGGGCGCATGTTCTGCCAGGGCGATCAGCGGATCGACCCGCTCTGCGGCGGGTAGCGCGGCCACCAGTTCCTCGACCCGCCCACGCAGGCCCGCCCGCCTCGCCCACGACACCTGGCCGGTCAGCGCGGCGAGTGCGTCGGCCTGGGGCCGCAGGTCGCCGATCCGCCTCGCGGCCCTGGCCGCGTACGCCAACTCCTCCTCGTCCCTGGTTCCCGCGACCAGCGCGTCCAGTGCGTCCGCCCGGTATCGCGCGTGGCCAAGGCCGTGACCGATGCCGGCCACCAGATCCAGCGCCCGTAGCCGGGTGCGGTGGTCCAGGTGCGGGGCCATCCCGATCAACGCCTCCGCACGCTGCCAACCCCAGCAGGTCTCGGCGAGGTCGAGCGCCTCGTCACGCAGCGATCCGGACAGCGTGGCGAGCACGACCGCCTGCTGGTGGGCTTCCAGGTCGCGGGCGGCTTTCCGAACGGCCGCAACCGTTTTCCCACTGGCACCGTCAGCGAGATGACGCAGCGTCTCGTCGCGGCAGAGGTCGAAGCGGGAGCCCGGTTCTGGCAGCGCACGCAGCGCCTCCTGCGCCAGGTCCGGTCGTTGTTTCTCCGGCACCACCCGGGCCAGCGCGGCCAACGTCCTGGTCCGTACCCACGACGGCCGGTCCTGGCCGATGCGGCGAGCCAGGGCCAGGGCGCGGTCGAGTGGCGAACCGTGCAGGAACTCGCTGAGCCGGATCAGCTTCTCGGCGTCGACTTCGCCCGGCGTTTCGGTGGCCCGGTCGAGCGCGGTGTTCAGCACCTGGATGAGCCGGTCCTCCTCGACGAACCCGGCCAGCCGGTGGGTGGCGTCGGTCGGGTCGTCGTGGTACATCCGCGTGATCAGCTCGGCGGTGAGGTAGGTGGCGACCCGGTCCGGTGCCAGGCGCTCCTCCCCCAGACGCAGAGCGAGGGCTCGATGCACCTGACGCCACCAGTAGTCCACAGAGGACCGGTCCGCGACGGCTTCGTCGATACGGAGTAGGTCCGACGCCGGGACGTGCGGGATCAGCCCGAGTAGCGCCGTTTCACTCGACGACTCCAGTGCGGCCGTCAGCGCTCGCGCCATGTCCGCCGGCGCGAGAACCGCACCCAGCATGCCAAGCGCCTCCGCCCGGTACGGGTACGTGCTGTCGAGCCCGAGCGCCAGCTGCTCCTCGACGATCGGTTCCCGGACATCCCCCGGCAGGCGCGCGAGCACGGTGCCGGCGACGGCGTAGGCCCGTTTGGACGCCGGCGGGAACACCAGTTGCAGGGCGTGCCAGGCATCCCAACCCGACAGGCAGAACCCCTCACCGGGTCGCTGGGCCTCCGCCAGCGCCGCGACCAGCTCGACCTGGATCGCGTAGCTGTCGACCGCCCGGATCCACCCGAGTGCCACTCGCGGGGCCTACACCCGGCCTTCCACCAGCGCACGCAGCAGTCCCGGGCGTACTCCGGCGGTGATCGACTCGACGCTGCCCGCCATGAGCGCGTAGCGGATCTCCCTGGCCATCGACCCGGCCAGCCCGCCCTGTTCGAGGTCCATGTCGGTGTCCTCGGCCGCGAGCCGGCGCGCCAACGCCAGGGATTCCTGGTAGTCGGCGAAGGTGCCGTGTGCCGCGTGCGCACTGAACCACGCGTTGGCCGGTTCCCTCCCGCGGGCGATCTCGGCGGTCAGGAGCTGGTGCAGGACGTCGACGTCCCCGACGGCGGCCAGGTGTCCCGCCAGGTTCCGCAGCCCGTAGCCGGCGTCCAGCTGTCCCAGCCGCCGGGGGTCGGTGGTGACCACCGCGGGGACGGTCGTGCCGAACAGCGCGACCAGGTAGCGGTCGATGATCCGGCGATGGGTCGCCATGGCCGTCGTCGCCAGCAGGTCCAGCTGTTGTTCGTCCCCCGACATAGTGTCGTCCGGCCGCTCGCCGAGAAGGTACTCGCGGGCGCTGTCGTGCAGGGTCGTGAAGTAGCGGTCGTCCTCTTTTCCCACCGTTTCAACGAAGGCGCGCACGCGGCCGGTCATGACGCCACGCAGTTCACGCACCAGCTCGGGGAAATTCTCGATGCCAGCGAGCGCCACCAGGGTGTCCAGGTTCAGCGGCTCGGCGGCGCACGCGAGCGCGCTCAACGCGGGCAGGGCCAGGTCGCTGGTCTCGCTCAGCTCGTTCAGGGTGCGGCTGTAGAAGGTTCACAGGTCGGGAGGCAGCGACTGCAGGTCGTCCGGGGCGACTCGACCGGCTCGCACGTCCGCCAACGCGTGCCGCAGGTAGATCCACACCCCGGCACAGCGCTGTGCGAGGGTGTCGCGGAACTCCTCGACCGGCAGCTTCGCGGCCACCAGCGTTCGCAGAGTCGCGTCGGCATGCAGCGTCTCCTCGATGTGGCGGCGGATGTCGGCCGCGTTGTCGGTGGCACGCGGCTCGATCCGGACATGGTCGTAGGGCCGTTCGCGGGCGTACAGCGCGACGCCCTCGCGTGCGGTGGCGATCACGTACGCGTTGTCGGGCAACGTCGCGGGCAGGGCGAGCGGCAGGTCCCTGTGTTCGACGGCCTGGTCGAGGCCGTCCACGACCAGCATGAGCTTGTGCCCGCGTTCGGCGGCCGCGGCGGCTGACGCGTGGAGCACGTCATGGAACACGACCGGATCACCGGTCGACGCCGGGTCGTGGTCGAGCCGGTAGCGGGCGACGAGTTGGTTCCCGAGGCTGCGCAGCGCACCGGCGATGGTGCGCCGCTGACCGGTGTTCGACACGAAGTGGTGTGGATAGTCGTGTTCGGCCGCGAGTTGGGCCACGAACGTCGTCTTGCCGACGCCGGTCTTGCCCTCGATGAAGAAATACCCCCTTGGCTCCTCGGCGAGGAAGGCCTCGATGCGGCTGACCAGCCAGGGACGGCGGGTCAGCTGGATGTCGTCGAGCCGGTCGAGGACGTCGTGGTAGCGATCGAGAACCGCCGGAGAGTGCCGGCGACGGGAGACGTCGAGTCGAGGAATGTGGCGAACGAGGAAATCGCCGAGAGCCTTGATATCCGCACGCTGGAGGCGGTTGATCCGAAAGGACTGAAGGTTACTCAATATCTTCAGCTCCTGCGGCAGGAATTTCGGCTCCAAAGTCTCGATACCGAACAGGACGGGCACCACCGGAACGCCGTGCGCCAGTGCCTCCAGGATTTCCCTGCGGACCCAGTCGCCTTCCCTGTCGATCGGCCGCTGCCCGTCGTCACCGGCCGCCAGCCATCGGTCGCCCACGACGACGAGCAGAACCGCGCAGCCGCGCACCCGATCCAGCAGCACCGAACTGTAGACCTTGCCCAGCGGTATGGACTCGTAGTCGAGGAACACCGCCTCAGCACCGAACCGGTCGGACAGTTCCGTGTGCAGGAGCGCGGCAGCCGAAGCGCCGTCGCTGCTCCGGTAATTGATGAAAACCAGCGTCTCGGCGTCCTCGACACGGCCGGCATCAACACCCATCAGAACCTCGTTCAATTCCGGCAAACAATACCGAACGACCACGCTAGTACGACCGCACTACACGCACCCGCGCAGCCATCACGAATACGACCGAATATCCCACTTGTGGGTGATATTCGGCCTCGCCACCGACCCGTGCGGCGGCGAGACCGACGACCCCGGGCCGGCACGAGGACCCACCCACGACGACCTGGCACCCTCGAACACACCTTGACAACCCGTCGAACATTTGTTCGACTATGAGGTGGAGCCTGGCGGTGAGGTCCGCGGAGGGAGGACCGGGTGCCCCTTGTGGGCGATTTGGCACGAAGCCGTTCGAAGGTGAATCACCCCGGCTTCGCCCTCTAATTGACGGAGGCCGGCCTGGGTGGTGATCTTGCGTGTGGACTTTGAAAGGTTTGCCGATATCTGGTTCGGTCGGCCAGTCTTTCCGCCATGCCTGACGCAATGCCCGCGGAGACAGGTCGGTGGTTCCTCGCGGAAGGCATCAGCGACATTCCCGCACATGTGCGCCTACAGGGGGCGTTCCTGCCGCGGCCGTTGCCGTCAATGGTGCGGCTGCAACCGCAGACCTACCGGATCCTCGCTGAAGCGGAACAGGCAATAGGCCGGTTGGACGAGGCGGCGGCACGTTTGCCCAACCGAGCTGGTCTGGTGCGCCTGGCGCAGCTCCGCGACGTGCACGGCTCGGGCGAGCTCGGTGGTGTTTTCGCGGCGCTGCGGGAGTTGCTGGTGGCGGACCTGCCTGGCGCGGTCGACGCCCCGGCTATCGACCTCCGGCTGCGGCGTTACCTGTTGGCCAACGACGAGGCGGTGCGCTGGGTCCGCAACGGCGGCTCGGTGAATCTCGCTCTGTTGAGCCAACTCGGCGCCATTCTCGACGGTACCGCCGAGACGCTGGCGGTCATCGACGGCGACGACGTCACCGACGTGAGCTGGCGCCAGGAGCAGGGTTGGCTTGGTGGCCCCGATGCCCGCGACGCGTACCTGCTCACCGTCCCGCCTGGCGCGGAGCTGCAGACCGGCGGCATGCAGTGGACGGCGTGGGTGGACTCCGGCTGCGAGGCGCCGCTGCTGGCCAGGGTCGCGCTGGGCCACTACCAGCTCGCCGTCCTGTCCCCGGTGGCGCACGCCGGGCACCTGTCCCGGTTGTACATCACGCTCGCACTGATTCGGGAAGGCACGCTGCGCGATCCGCTGCTGCCCGTGTCGGAATGGCTGAGCCGGGACCGTGACGATTACCGCAAACACATTCTCGGCATGGTGCACGAGGGCGACCTCGACGGATTCCTGGTATTCTTCGCGACCGGCATCGCGACGTTGTGCCGAAGCCAGCTGCGATTCATCAATCGCGCGGAGCGGATCAGTGAGGAACATCTCGGTCGGCTCGGTAAGCGAATGGACGGAATCGTGCGGGTGACCCGCGACCTGGCCGGCACCCCGCTCACGACGAACCTGCAGATCGCGCAACGTTGTGGCATCACGGTGCAGCAGGCCGCCAGCCTCACGAAACAGCTCGTACGCCTCGGCGTGGTGCGCAGCATGAACGGGCGGAACTACCGGCAGATCTTCACGGTCCCGGATGTCATGAACCTCTTCGAGCTGAGCTACCCGACCCCGCCCGACGGCGACGAGGACGTGTTCGACAGGTAGGGGAACTCGGGAAGGCTGCCCGGATCGGTCGCGAGGAGCGCCCTGACCCGGTTCGCGGCCACCTCGTCGACGTCGACGAGCAGGGCCAGTGCCCGGCTCCACCGGCGGCGGGCCGCGCCGTGCTGGCCCTGTTCCCATCTGGTTCGACCACACCACACCAGGATGCGGGCGTGGACAGGCAGCAGCTGGGGCTCGGCGCCGGCATGGCTCATCTCGCGGTCGGCCCGGTCGAAGTAGTCCATGGCCGAGGCCAACCGGCCCGCGGCGTGCATCGTGGCGCCGACCTCGGCAAGCGCGTCTGCCGTCCCGACCGGGTCACCGACCTCCCGCCGCAGGTCAACCAGCCCCAGGTACGCGTCGAGTGCCTTGCTCAACCGACCCCAGCCGCGGTAGAGCGCGCCGAGCGAGCTCAGTACGGCCTGGCTCCGGCGGCGGTCCCGCAGTCCGTCGCGGCGGACGATCGCCAGCGCACGCACCCACCGCTCCTCCGCCCGCCGCCGGTCGCCGTGCTCGGCGAACGTCGCCGCGCCGCCGTGCAACAGGTCGACCAGCATCGCCGGGTCCCGGTCGGCGATGGCCAGGGCCTCCCCGGCCTCGGCCAGGTCCTCCCACCAGCCCGGATCCCGCAGAAGGCCAGCGGCGGGCCAGACGGCCGCCGCCAGCCGCGTCCCCGTCCCGCGCAGCCCGTCCCGGTCACAGGCCCGGACCGCGGCCAGCACCTCAGCACGGTGGTCGGCCAGCCACGACTCGACCCGTGCCGGTTCGTGCCGATCGAGGCTCACCTCCTGGATGAGCTCGAGGACGCGCGCGTGCTCCGACATGTCCGGTGCGTCACCCACCTCCGCCGACGTACGACCCGTCGGCGTAATGATGGCCTACCACGGCCGCCAGGCCGCCGTTCCCGTGGTCTGACCGCCGGCGTGTCCGCTCAAGCGGCCGGTCGCGGTGCGGCGGCCGTGGATGTCCCGTACCGAGGTCGTGGTGTGCTCCGGACCCTTGTCCGCCCTGACCACCAGACCTTGGTGGTCGAAGAGAGGCGCGACGAGCCGGTACTCGAAGTGCTGTGGGCCGGTGGTGCGTGCGGCCTCGGCCATGGCGAGGGCCTGGAGCGGACCGTGGGTGAGCAGGCCGGGGTAGCCCTCGACGTCCCTGGCGTAGTCGCGGTCGTAGTGGATGCGGTGTGCGTTGAAGGTCAGGGCGGAGAAACGGAACAGGAGCGTCGGGGTGATGTCGATGGACCACTCGTCGTCGGCGACCGGGACGACCGGCCCGCTGTCCGGCATGGACAGAGGGCTTGGTTCGCGGTAGACGATGTCCTGCTGCTCGTCGACCGCGAGCTGTCCGAACTGGACGATGCGATGCTCGACCACGACGAAGGTCAGTAGCCCGGAGCGGCCCGGTTTCTCCCGTACCGACAGGACCTGTGAGCGCCGCGTGGCGGACTCGCCACAGCGCAGCGGCCCCAGCGCGGTGACCCGGCCGCCCGCCCACATGCGACGCAGGCCTGGCGCGGGTGGCGCCGGAACGGTGCCGCGGACCGGGTGGCCGTCCGGCCCGAGGTCGGCCTGCGGCACCCGGTCGAGCAGGTAGAACCAGTGCCACAGCAGGGGAAGTCCGTCGCGGTCGAGGTCCGGCACCGGGACGCCGAGCAACGCCCCCAGCGCCGCCGCGGGCTCCTGGCGCAGAACCTCGGTGTGCTCGACGATCATGACCGGTACCGCCGTACGAGCTGGCGTGCGATCACCGTGCGTTGGATCTCGTTGGTGCCTTCGCCCACGATCATCAGTGGCGCGTCGCGGAAGTAACGCTCCACATCGAACTCGGTCGAGTAGCCGTAGCCGCCGTGGATGCGGACCGCGTTCAGCGCGACCTCCATCGCCGTCTCGGAGGCGAACAGCTTGGCCATGCCGGCTTCCATGTCCGCGCGGTCACCGGAGTCGTAGCGGCGGGCGGCGTAGTGCACGAGCTGGCGGGCCGCCTCCAGCTTCGTGGCCATGTCGGCCAGGTAGTTGCCGATCGACTGGTGCTGCCAGATGGGTTTGCCGAAGGCCTCCCGTTCCTGGGCGTACCGCAGGGAGTCCTCCAGCGCGGCCCGCCCGACGCCGAGTGCGCGGCTGGCGACCTGGATCCGGCCGATCTCCAGGCCCCGCATCATCTGCGCGAACCCCTGCCCCTCCACCCCGCCGAGGAGCGCGTTGGCGGGCACCCTGACGTCGTCGAAGGACAGCTCGCAGCTCTCCACGCCCTTGTAGCCCAGCTTCGGGAGGTCCCGGGAGATGTGGAAACCCTTCTCCACCAACAGGATGCTGATGCCCGTGTGTGCGGGGTCGGCGGCGGGGTCCGTCTTGCACAGCAACGCGACCAGCCGCGACCGGCGTGCGTTGGTGATCCACGTCTTCGATCCGTTGACCACGTACGAGTCGCCGTCGCGGCGGGCGGTGGTGCGCAGCGCCTGCAGGTCCGAGCCGCCGCCGGGTTCGGTCAGCGCCATGGTCGCCCGGATCTCCCCGGTCGCCATCCTCGGCAGGTACCGGTCCTTCTGCTCGTCCGTGCCGTAGCTGATGAGGAGCTTGGCGACGACGGTGTGCCCGCCCATCGCACCGGCCAGGCTCATCCAGCCCCGCGCCAGTTCTTCGGTGACGGCCGCGTAGCACTGCGCCGAGACGTACGCCTCGCCCCACGGCGCCGGGATCGCGAGCCCGAAGACGCCCATCTCCTTCATCTGGTCGATGAGCTCGCCCGGGTAGGTGTTCGTGTGGTCCAGCTCCCGCACGACGGGCCGGACCTCCCGGTCCACGAACTCACGCACCAGCCCGACGATCGCGACTTCGTCCTCGGTCAGCCCATCCACAGGTGACAGTCAAGCACCGTGCAGCCCGTGCAGCAGCAGGTCGGTCAGTGTGTCGATGACCTGGTCGTCGTCCGTGGGCGGCAGCGCGTGGTTGAGGGTGGCCAGCATCGCGCCGATGGCGGCGCCGATCAGCTCCGGGTCGCCGGGTAGCGGATGGTCGCGGTCACGCAGGTACTCCAGGTGCTGGCGCAGCACGGCGGTCTGGCCGACGAGGTCGCGCCACGCTCGGCCGGACGCCGGGTCCGCGGCGATCATCGACTGGAACAGGGCGACGGTGACCGGCCGGTGTTCGCGCATGACGGTCCAGGCGACGGCGATGTGGTCGCGCAGCTGGGCGCGGTCCGTCAGGTCGTGGTCGGCCGGGTGATCACCGGCGGCCATGTGCTCGTCGGCGGACGCCTCCAGTTCGGCCAGCAGCGCCTGCAGCAGCTCTTCCTTGTCGGCGAAGTGTTCGTAGAACGAGCCGGTGGCGCGGCCTGCCGCGGCCGTGATGTCGGTGATCTTGGTGTTCAGGTAGCCACGTTCGCTGAACAGTCGCCGGGCCGCCGCCAGTAGCGAGGCGCGTGTCTGCGCCGCCCTCTCCTTGCGGGCGCCTGGGGCCATCGCGTTGTCCTTCCCCCGAACCGGGTTGACGACCGACATCCTACCGAACATACTTTCACTGAATTTAAGTTCAGTGAATCGAAGTTCAGGGAGTGATGGGTGTGCGGGTGATCGTGATCGGCGGCGGGGTTGCCGGGGCGGCGACGGCGCTGGCCCTGTGCCGCGGCGGCGCGGACGTGACGGTCTACGAGGCGTACGAGGACCCGGCCGGCGAGGTCGGCTCGTTCGTCAGCCTTGCCAGCAACGGGTTGCGGGGCCTGGACGCGCTCGGCTGCCTGGCGCGCGTGCGGGCGGCGGGTGTCGACGTCCCCCGGCAGCGGATGTGGTCGGCCGGCGGGCATCTGTTGGGAGACGTGCCCCGCGGCCGGGTGAGCGGCGACCCCCTGCACAGCGTCACGCTGATGCGTGGGCGGCTCGTGGCAGAACTACGCCAGGCAGCACAGGAAGCCGGGGCCAGAATCGTGACCGGGGCACGGCTGACCGGGCTGACCGAGACGGCCGCGGAGGTCGTCGTGGAGTTCGCCGACGGCAGGCGGGACACGGCCGACCTGCTGGTGGCCGCGGACGGCATCTGGTCGACGGTGCGCGGACTCCTCGATCCAGCGGCCCCACGCCCCGAGTACGCCGGGCTCTACAGCGTGTCGGGGGTGTCACGGATGGCCGACGTCGAACCCGGCGTGTTCAACATGACCTTCGCTCGCAACGGCGCCTTCCTCCACCTCGCCGTGGGTGACGAGGTGTGGTGGTCGGCGCAGGTCGCCGAGCCGGTCGAGCCCGACCGAAACGGTGTCGACTGGTTGGCGCGCGTGGCGGAGCTGTACAAGGAGGCGACGCCGTCGGCGGTCCTCGCGGCCACGACCCGCCTGCAGCCGACGGTGATCCTGCACGCGGTCGACCCGATCCAGACCTGGCACACCGACCGGTTGGTGCTGATCGGCGACGCGGCCCACCCGGTCGGCGCCGGGCAGGGCGCGTCGATGGCGATCGAGGACGCCCTCGCGCTCGCCGCGGCACTGCGGACCGAGCCGGCGATCCCTGACGCGCTGACCGCGTACGACACCGAGCGCCGCCCCCGAATCGTCAAGGTCCTCCGCACCGCCGAGGACAACCGGGGCGCCAAGAAGGCCGGTCCGGTCAAGCGGTGGCTGCAGGCGGTGATGATGCGGGTGTTCGTGCCACTGGTCTACGAGAGGGCCACGGCGTGGCTCTACAGCTACGAGCCCGCACGCCAACGGGAACGTGCGGGCTCGCGCTGAGTTCAGCTGGTGGCGCCGACCGCGCCGACGACCACCGGGTTGGCCACCGACGAGTAGCTGATGACCGTGCCGGCCGGCACGCCGGACTTGCCGACCTCGTCGATCTGGCGTTCACCGATGAAGTCGCCCGTGGTGCGGTCGATGATCACGTCGTGCCGGTCGCCGTCGACGCTCATGCCGAACGCGGTGCCCTGGTGACCGTCGAGGTTGACGAGCTGCTCGGTGATCTCCAGGCCCGGCAGCTTGGCGAGCGCCCGGTACAGCGCGGCCCGCAGGTCCGCGGGCACCTGGCCGGAACGCAGCACGTCGGCGAAGTAGACGAGCACCTCCATGTCCGGGTCCTGGCCGTGGTCCTCGGCGTCCGCACGCAAGCGGTCGTAGAGGGCGTCCGGGTCGCGGGGCAGCGAGGCCAGGAACTTGGTGCTCGGCTGCTGCCACCCGCCGTCGGCGACGTCACCGCACGGGATGGTGCCTTCCGAGCTGGACGGCACCAGCGTTTCGGCGCCCTTGCTCTTGTCGCCGGCCACCCACTTGAAGTTGCCGGTGATGGTGCTGCGCTGCGTGCACTCCTGCTTCGGGTCGGCGGGCACCCACAGCTCCCGCAGTTCCTCCATCAGGTAGTGGGCGGCATCGCGGGAGCCGGACTCCCCTGGGCGGTCGGCCGACACCACCGTCGACAGGTTCCAGGCATGCGAGGCGACATAGCGGTACTGGCCGGGGCCCAGCGGCACGTCGGTGGTGTCGATCTCGTCCGCGGCGGAGTTGAGCTGCGCCACCGCGGCCGCACTCGGGGCGTTGTCGCCGAAGGACACGACGAGCACACCGCCGACGACCAGCGCCACGACGGCGGCGGCCGAGGCGATCAGCCGGGGTGGGCTGCGCCACGAGCGGCGCGGTCGCAGCGGTGCCACCGTGGTGCTCTGCTTGGGTTCGGTCGTCACACCGACTGGCGCGACGAGGGCCTGTAGGCGCGTGCGGCCGGCGCCGAAGGCCCGGTCCGACATCCGCGGCACGTCGGTGTGCAGGTCGGCGAGCAGCTCGTCGATCGGGTCGTGGTCGGTCATCGTGCTTCCCTTCCTTCTCGGGCAAGGCACTCGCGCAGCTTGGTCCGTGCGCGGTGCAGACGGGTGCGGACGGTCTGGACGTCCAGGTCGAGTGCGGTGGCGATCTCCACCGGGCGTAGACCGGCCCACGCCACCAGCAGCAACACGTCCCGTTCCTCGGCACGCAGTGCCGACAGTCCACCGGCCAGCGAACGGGCCGAGCGGTCGGCGTCGACCCGGGACGCGCTCGCGGTGTCCTCCGGCTCCACCACCCCGGCCCGGCCGGCGTCCCTGGCGAGCGCGCGCAGCGTCTGCGCCTCGATGCGCGCGTGCCGGCGCAGCAGGTTCGTCGCGATGCCGAACAGCCACGCCCGCGCGGCGCCGCGTGCCGGGTCGTAGCGCGCCCGCTGCTCCCACGCGACCAGGAACGTCTCGCCAACCAGGTCGTCCGCGGCCACGACGTCCAGACGCCTGGCCAGATAGCGGTGCAGATCCCGGGCATGCGTGTCGTACAGCCTGGTCAGCGCGGCGCCGCCGGCTCGGCCCGTCAGGTCGGGTCGATCGGAGTCCACGTTGGTCATCGTCACACCACTACTTGCCGCGGCCCGCGCCAACCGTTCCGACGGACAAGTGAGAAAAGACCTTTCCAGATCGCCGGCCAACCAGGCAGGGGCTTACAGAGTCTTTACCTATGGATCAAAGCGGCGGCCGGTGAGGTGCCGCCGCGCGACTCGAGGAGAAGCATGATCCACGCGAGAGCCCGGGCGACGCTCACGGGCTTGCTCGCCGCGGCGACCGCGAGCACGGCAGTGCTCAGCGGTTCAGCAGCGGCTGCGCCGGCAGTGAAGCCGGCAACACCACTGGGGTCAGCCACCACCGTCACCCTCATCACCGGGGACGTGGTCACGCTGGGGGATTCGAAGGTCGTCGACGTGACCGCGGCGCGCGGCCGTGAGCACATCGGCTTCCGCACGTACACCGACGAAGACGGCGACGTCAACGTCATCCCGGAAGACGCCATGAGCCTCGTGTCCTCAGGGCGGGTGGACCCGCGCCTGTTCGACGTCAGCGAGTTGGCCAGGTCCGGTTACGGCGACGCGGACCGCGAGGACGTGCCGCTGATCGTCGACTACCCGGGCGCGACACCCAGGGCAGCCGGCGCGCGGGCGGTGCGTGAGCTGCCGTCGGTGAGCGCGGTGGCGATGCGCGCCGAGAAGAGCCCGACCTTCTGGGCGACGGCACGCACGTCCGCGAGCCGGATCTGGCTGGACGGTCCGGTGAAGGCCAGCCTGGAGCACAGCGTGCCGCAGATCGGGGCGCCAGAGGCATGGGCCGCCGGTCACACCGGGGCGGGCACCACGGTTGCGGTCCTGGACACGGGTGTCGACGCGACGCACCCGGACCTGGACGACGCGATCACCGGGGCGCAGGACTTCAGCGAGAGCGAGACCGGCGTCGACGACCGGTTCGGTCACGGCACGCACGTGGCGTCGATCATCACCGGCGACGGCGCGAAGAACAAGGGCGTCGCGCCGGACGCGAAGCTGTTGAACGGCAAGGTGTTGAACGACTTCGGCAGTGGCGCCGAGTCGTGGATCATCGCCGGCATGGAGTGGGCCGCCGCGAGCGGCGCCGACGTGATCAACATGAGCCTCGGCAGCCCGTGGCCGAGCGACGGCACCGACCCGATGTCGCTCGCCGTCGACGAGATCACCGCCAAGACCGGCGCGCTGTTCGTCATCGCCGCCGGCAACTCCGGTCCCGGCGACGAGTCGATCGGCAGCCCGGCGGCGGCCGACGCCGCGCTCACCGTCGGCGCGGTCGACCGGAACGACGACCTGGCCGAGTTCTCCAGCCGGGGGCCTCGCTGGGGGAACGGCGCGATCAAGCCGGACATCACCGCGCCGGGCGTGAACATCGTGGCGGCCAAGGCGGCACACGGCCAGATCGGCGATCCGGCCGGCGAGGGCTACGTGTCGCTGTCGGGCACCTCGATGGCGACCCCGCACGTGGCAGGCGCCGCCGCGATCCTCGCCGGGCAACACCCGGACTGGCAGGCGGACCGGCTCAAGTCGACGCTGATGTCCAGCGCCAGGTCGAACCCCGAGCTGTCGGTGTATGAGCAGGGCGCCGGGCGCGTCGACGTGGCCGCCGCCACCACGGCGTCCGTGACCGCGGCGCCGGGCAGCCTGAGCATCGGCACCGTCCAGTGGCCGCACAACGACGACCAGCCGGTCACGAAGACCGTCACCTACACCAACTCCGGCAGCGCGCCGGTGACGCTGGACGTGACGGCCGAGATGACCGGCCCGAACGGGAACGCCGCCCCGGCGGGCATGTTCACCGTGTCCCCCGCGCGGGTCACCGTGCCGGCCGGCGGGACCGCCGAGGCCACCCTGACCACGAACACCAGGGTCGAGGCGGCGGACGGCGTCTACACGGGCACCCTCGTCGCGACCGGTGGCGGCACGACCATCCACACGCCGGCCGCGGTGAACCGCGAGGTCGAGAGCTACGACCTGAAGCTCACGTTCCTCGACCACAACGGGAACCCGACCCCGCAGTACTGGTTCCGGTACGTGGACCACACGAAGGCCAAGGCATACCTGGACCTGGAGAGCGACCCATCGGGGTCGACGGTCGTGCGCGTGCCGAAGGGCACGTTCTACTTCGACGGCTGGGTGCAGACCGAGCTCGGCGAGCGTGAGTGGCTGTCGACCGACTTCATCGAGCCCGCGATCGTCGTGGACGGCCCGGCGGAGTTCACGTTCGACGCGAGGACCGGCACGAAACTCGGGTTCACGGTCGACAAGCCGGAGGCCGTGGCGGGTTCTGCGTACTCCTCCGCCCTGATGAAGACGGCCTGGGGAGAGACCGGTGCCGGGCGGTACGCCAGGGACTTCGAGGACTACTCGATCCGGCCGTCGCAGACCAGTGCGCCGGGCGACTTCACGTTCGAGATGAACTCCCAGCTCGCCAGGCCGGACGGCACGGAGACGGGGCCCGGTTTCCATGCCAGCCCGTACCTGTACAACCTGTACGACATCGACAAGAGCGGTGGTGTGCCGGCGGACCTGATCAACGAGGTCGACGTGCGCAAGCTGGCGAAGGTCGTCTCGTCGTACGCGGTCGGCACGCCCGGCAAGATCGGTGTGCGGGACGGCATCGTCACGATGGCGTTGCCGTACACGCTGACCGAGTTCTACACCCCGGGCAGCGAGTGGCGTCCGTACTTCTACGAGACGACCAACGTAGACGAGTGGCCACCGAGCGGTATCGCCAACTTCGCCAACGCACCGGTGTCCTATCAGCGCGGCCGGACGGTCAAGGAGCGGTGGAACGTCGGGGTGTTCGGGCCAGGGTTCGCGTACGCCTCCTACGCCCCAGGGCAGAGCTTCGCGCGGCTCGGTGACGAGTTCCTGTTCAGCGTCGGTCTCCACAGCGACCAGAATCCCGGTCACGACGGCAGCCACGGCCTGGCGGAAGGCACCACGCAGATCCTCCGGGACGGCGCGGTGGTCGCGGAAAGCCCGTACCCGGGATATGTCTACACGGTTCTCCCGCCGGAGGCGGCGACGTACACGGCCCGCACGACGAGCACCCAGCCCGGCCGGCTGTCCACTCGGATCGATGGGGAGTGGACGTTCCGCACGGGTCACACCGAGGGTGAGGAGCCGACGGCGATCCCGGCGCTGGCCGTGCGGTTCGCGCCGAACCTGGACAATGACAACGCGGCGAAGGCAGGGAAGAAGTTCAGCTTCCCGGTCTACGTGCAGCGCAACGGCGCCCAGGAGCCGGGCCGGGTGAACACGCCGGTCGTCGAGATCTCCTACGACGACGGCAAGACCTGGCAGAAGGTCCGCATCAGCCGGCACCACGGTCAGTGGACGGCGGAGGTCAACCACCCGAAGCGAGCGGAGTTCGCGTCGCTGCGCTGGTCGGTGTCCGATGCCGGCGGTAACTCGGCGAAGGCGACGATCATCCACGCGTACGCGCTGAAGAAGTAGAGAAGTAGACGACAGCGAGCCCCCCGCTTGGCCGTAGCGGGGGGCTCGCTCTGCTGTTTACGGTGGCGGGACTGGATCTTGACGGGGAGGATTCCCATGCCTTTGCCAACCGAGCCGATCGGCAGCATCCCGCGCCCGAAGTACCTGCTGGACGGGAACTTCGACGACGCGCTGGTGGACCGGGCGCTGGCCGAGACGATCGAACGGTTGGCAGGAACCGGATCGCCGGTGCTGACCGACGGCGAGCAGAGCAAACCGAGCTTCGCCACCTACCCGTTGACCGGTTTCGACGCGCTCGCACCGGACGGCGCGGTGATCCCCTTCGCCGACGGTCACACCCGTCAGCTGCCCCGGCTGACGGGCGGCCCGTTCCGCTACGGCACCTACGCCGTGTCGTATCTGGCCACAGCGCGGAGCCTGACGAGCCTGCCGGTGAAGCAACCGGTGATCGCCCCGTCCGCGTTGAGCCTCCTCTACCCCGCCGACGGCATCGACGGCTATCCACAGGAGACGTTCCTTGCGGACCTGGCCGACGAGGCGGAGAAGGACATCCGCCAGTGCCTGGACGCGGGCGCGTCGTCGGTGCAGCTGGACTTCACCGAGGGCCGGTTGTCGCTCAAGCTCGACCCGTCCGGCGGCGTGCTGCGCCAGTTCATCGAGCTGAACAACACCGTGCTGGACCGGTTCTCCGCGCAGGAGCGGGCCCGCATCGGCGTCCACACCTGCCCCGGCGGTGACCAGGACTCCGTGCACAGCCTGGACATCGACTACGCCGAACTGCTGCCCCAGCTGTTCTCGTTGCGCGCCGGCTCGTTCTACCTCCAGCTCGCCAGCGAGCCCGACCCCGAACGGGTGCTGCGGATCGTGCGCGAACACTCCCGCGACGACCAGCGGATCTTCGTCGGTGTCACCGACCCGATCGACCCGACGATCGAGACGCCGGAACAGGTGCGGGACCGGGTTCTGCTGGCCGCCGACCACATTCCGGTCGAACGCCTGGGCACCTGCGACGACTGCGGGTTCTCCCCGTTCGCCGACGACACCTCCACGTCGCGGGAGACCGCGTTCGCCAAGATCGAGGCCCGAGTGCGGGGCACCGAGCTGGCCGCGGAGCGACTGGGCGTGTAGTGCTGTGACCGCAAACGTTTGCCGGCTCTGGCTGCTCGGGCCGTGATGAACCCGGATCCACCGATGATCATGCTGCCCGCGCGCCGCGCACTGTGAACGGCGTGTGCCACCGGCACTGTCTCGAAAGACGCTCTCGGGTCGTTGACCGTCATCAGCGCGTCTTTCGAGACATCGGCGATGCCCCGAAGCTTTTACCACTCGACCATGAGGTGGTGCACGCCGTAGATCGCCATGTCGTCGCGCAGCGGCACGTCCTCCGGTGGCTCCGCGAGCCGCAGCGTGGGGAACCGGCGCAGCAGCGCGGGATAGGCGACCCGCATCTCGATGCGGGCGAGCTGCTGCCCGAGGCACTGGTGCACGCCGTGACCGAAGGCGAGGTGGCCGTGCGCGTCGGCGGTGAGGTCCAGGTCGTGCCCTCGCGGGAACCGCGCGGGGTCGCGGTTGACGGTCGGCGCGTACACGGCCACGGACTCGTCCGCGTGGATCACCTCACCACCCAGCTCGACGTCCTCGACGGCGGTGCGGGTGATGCCGAACTGGATGATCGTGAGGTACCGCAACAGTTCCTCGACGGCGTTCGCCACCTCGGCCCGGCCCTCGCGCAGTGCCTCGGCCTGTTCCGGGTTGGTCAGCAGGGCGAACGTGCCGAGGGCGAGCATGTTCGCGGTGGTCTCGTGCCCGGCGATCAGCAACAGGAACGCGACACCGACCAGTTCGTCGTCGCCGAGTTCCCCACCCGCGACCAGTCCACTGAGCAGGTCGTCGGTCGGCTCGGCGTGCTTGCGTGCGACGAGTTCGGTCAGATATCCCATCAGTGAGCCCATCGCGGCCGCCGCGGCCTCGTCGGTGGCGGTCAGGCTGAGCAGAACCGAGCTGTCCCGCTGGAAACGCTCACGGTCGGCGTAGGGCACGCCGAGCAGCTCGCAGATCACGAGCGACGGAATGGGCAGGGCGAACGCGGACACGAGGTCCACCGGCGGCGCGGCCTGCGCCATCGCGTCGAGGTGCTCGACGACGATCTGCTCGACGCGTGGCTCGAGCGCCTTCATCCGGCGGACGGTGAACTGTCCGGTGAGCAGTCTGCGCAACCGGGTGTGGTCGGGCGGGTCCATCCCGATGAAGAACCCGGGCGGCGCGGACGCGCCCCGGAACTCCGCCACCCGCGGCCTGCGGATCAACGCGCGGCGGCGTTCGAGCCTGCTGCTGAACCGTTGGTCGGCTAGCACGGCCCGGCCGAGCTCGTAGCCGGCGACGAGCCAGCCGACATGCCCGTCGGCGAACGTGATCCGGCGCAGCGGCCGAGGGTCGTCGAGCACTTCCTGTGGTGGATCGAACGGTGTAGTCCTGGTTGTGGGCAGAACGCCGGTCATGGGTGACCCCCTCCAGTCGAAGCAATTTTGACAGTTCACTATCAAACACTAGTCAGACTGCTTTTTACAACCATTGAACTGATAGGGTGTGCCGATGACTGCCTCAGGCCTGCGTGAACGCAAGAAGGAACGCACACGTCAGGCGCTGTACGAGGCCGCGACCCGGCTGTTCCTGGCGCAGGGCTACACCAGGACGACGGTCGCGGAGATCGCGGCAGAGGCCGGCGTGTCGGTGAAGACGTTGTTCAATCACTTCGCCGGCAAGGAAGATCTGCTCCTGGGCTACCGCAGGCAGCGCATCGACGTGATGGCCCACGTACTGGCCGACGAGCTGAAGAACCGTGAGCCGGACGAGGCCCTCGCCAGAACGGCCGAGCACGTGATCGACTGGGTGATGGCCTGTCCGGAGCCGAGCCTGGACGTGAACCTGGCGCAGGCACGCCTCATCCTGGCCGAGCCCGAACTGCGGGCACGCTCGCTGGACCTGTTGTGGGAGCTGGAACGCCGACTCGCCGCCGTCCTGCGCGACGCCCACCCGACCCGGTACGACGAGGTAGCGGCGGCCACCGTCGTCGGTGGTCTCCTCGGCGCCCTCAGCGCGGCGATGCGAGCGGCCCTCGAACGCGGCGACTCCCCCACCGAACTGGCCGCCGCCGCACGCCAGGCGATCCAGCGGTGACAAAACTGGGACTCAGCATCGGACCCGACCTTCCCCCGTCACGGATCGGCGAAGTCGCCGCCTGGATCGAGGAGTCGGGCGTCGACGAGCTGTGGCTTGCCGAGGACTGTTTCTTCGCGGGCGGCATCGCCGCCGCTGCCACCGCCTTGGCGGCGACCGAACGCATCACCGTCGGGCTCGGCATCCTCCCGGCCGTCGCTCGCAATGCGGCCTTCACCGCCATGGAGATCGCAGCACTCGCTTCGATCTACCCAGGGCGGGTGATCGTTGGCCTTGGGCATGGCATGGCCGGCTGGATGCGACAGATCGGCGCCGCACCGAAGTCACCCCTGACCGCCCTCGGCGAACATCTGCAGGTGGTCCGGGACCTACTCGCCGGCCACACGGTCACGCTCGACGGCGACTACGTTCGGTTGGACCGGGTTCGCCTCGACCATCCACCGGTCGTCGTGCCCCCGGTGCTCGCCGGTGTTCGCGGCCCCAAATCGCTTGGCATGGCCGGAAAGCGGGCCGACGGCGTGATCCTGGCATGGCCCGCGGCACCGGCCTACGTTGCGCACGCGCGAGCACTCGTCGAGGAGGCGGGGCCTTCCGGCCGACCGCTCGTGGTCGCGTGCAGCCCCGTCAGCGTCGACGCGGACCCGGCGCGAGCACGCGCTCGGCTCCGCCCACAGGTCGCGGCGGAGCTGTCCATGCCCTCCAGCCATGCACATCTCGAACCACTCGGCCTGGTCGACGACGTCACGCGGCTGCTCGCGAAGTGCGGCTCACCGGACGAGTTCGCCGCCCGGCTTCCCGAGGAGTGGATCGACGAACTCGCGATCGTCGGCGATCCGGCCCGGTGCGCGGCGAAGATCAGCCAGCTGCGGCAGGCAGGCGCCGACTCCGTGGTGCTCGCGTTGCCCCCGCAGGAGCAGCGGCCCGGCCTGCGCGAGCTGATCTCCCTGATTCGTGACGGGGCACCCGCTCGCGCTGCCTCGATTTCGCCGAGGAGATGAACTGTCCGCTCCGGACGGGTGGCCACTGTGGACCTCCGGCGTGCGTCCCGGCCGTCCGCGAAGGCCGCGCCCGCGCGCTGCTCGATGAAATGATGGGAGCGGTGTCGTCGAGGAACGAAGGAGCAGCGATGACCTCGGAGCCCGTCGGCCGATTGCGGGCCGGGGCGTCGCGCGACGACTACGCGTCCATGGCACGGCTGGCGCGGGCACTGTACGGGAACGGGCTGTGCGCACAGGAGGTACTGCGCGAGTGCTACGGCGTCGCGTTTCCCGAGGAGGTCTTCGTCGTCGTCGACGCCGGGCTGTGGTCCCTGGACCTGCTGGCGTACTTTACCAACCAGCCTTGGGAACTGGCTGTCCCGCCCGAACGGGGCGGCCCAGCGAACCTGCCCGACTCACTGGCGGATGTCGAGTCGCTGCTCCTGACCCGCGACCCCGATCTGTTGCCACTCCTGCAGATCCCCGCTGCCCAGGCGGGCGAGGACGATCGCATCGTGTGCTACCGGCTCGAGGAGCTGCGGGTTGGCCGTTCCACGGTCTTCTACCTTGCCGCGGAGGCTTACCCCAGCGCGGGGGTGCGTGAGGGTGAGGCGGTGCGCTGCGGTGATTCCATGCTCGCGGTCCTGCGCGAGGAACACGCCGCCTCTCTGCGCTCGCTGGAGGAGGAGTGGAACAGTCCGGGAAACGTGGGAGCGGGCTCGGTCTCCGGCGACGAGGTCATGCAGGCCCGCGCATCGCTGGAAGTGGTCGAGGAACTACAGCGGGCGGCTGCCAGGCGTCATGGAGTCGGGACGAAGAAGGAATGACGTGGGAGACTGAAGTGTCCAGTTCGGACAGAGCACGGTTGCCGCACCCCACACCGTGCCGCACTTGCCTACACCGAGGAGCTCACCGTGAAGATCGACGACCTGCTGTCCCGGGTGACCGAGTCCGCCAAGGCCAGGATGGTCTACGGCGACCCGGTCGAGAAGGACGGTGTCACCGTGATCCCGGCGGCCCAGATCGTCGGCGGTGGGGGTGGCGGCGACGGCACGGACCGGCGCGGGGCGCACGGCTCGGGTGGCGGTCTCGGGTTGATCGCCAGGCCGGTGGGGGCGTTCGTCATCAAGGACGGCGAGGTGCGGTGGCAGCCGACGTTCGACGTCAACCGGTTGATCGCGGTCGGCGGGGCCGTCGCGATCGGCGGTCTGCTGCTGGCGGGCCGGATCATCAGGTCAGCCGCGACCCGCAAGGGGGCCGCGGCTGACTGACGGATCGAGTGCCGGTCAGCACTCCTTCCAGGCGAAGTGGATGATCGTGTCGACGTTCCCCTCCGTCGTACGCATCGACATCGCGCTGGTCTTGTTGGCGTTGACGCTGCCCTCGTTGACCCGCAGTTCGGTGTTGAGGTTGACGTTGCGGGACTCGCCGCACGGGGCGTAGACCAGCTGGGTCACCGGTGTCGCGTCGGTGGTCTGCCACGTCCCGGAAAGCGGGCCCGAGAACGAGTGGTCCACGTAGTGGTTCGCGGGCGACCCCGAGAAGTAGTAGTTCGTGCGCTGGAGAGCGGTGGCGCCGGCCTCCAGGCGCGCCCGGCCACGGTAGTCGGCCGAGGCGATCGCGAAGGTGAAACCCTGAGGAACGTGGACGAGCACGTTGATCTGGCAGTTCTTCCGGAAATCGACCGGGTCGACGTTTCCACCGGCCTCGGCCAGGAATTCCCGGTACGTCACCCGGAAGCCGGTGTTGTCAGACAGGACCGCGACACTGGCCGTGCCTGGCGGGCAGCCGGAGCCGTTGACGGTCTGGACGTCGAGCGTGATCCGGCCCCCCGGAGGTGCTTCGGCGACTGCCGTCCCAGGCAGGGCGAAGACGCTGGTCAGAGCGACGAGTAACAGCAGCCGCACGCTGGTGAGCCTGACTGACATGTGGTTTCCCTAGGTGTCGAATTCAAAGCTAGCCGGCGAACGTTAGCAACCCGGAAATGATCGTCACAAGACCCCTAGGGGGTTTTATTCGGGTTGCTTTATTGAATTCACCAGTAGGCCAATCAGCGCATTGACCAGGCCTTACCGCCACTTCTAGCATCAGATCGCGCTGCGGGGGCCGCATTATTTGATGCCCGAAGGGAGCCCCATGCGAAAAATCCCAATAATCGCTGGCACCATCCTGCTGATGTTGTTCAGCCAATTGTTCTTCATTTCGCCGGCGTCGGCGACCGGTTTTCTCGATCTTCCCGTTCCTCCGCCGGACGACCAGATAGTCATCGACATCGTGACGGTGAACGGTTCCGGCTGCCCGCCGGGGTCGGCCGCCGTGTCGGTCGCGCCGGACAACACGGCGTTCACCGTGACCTACAGCAGGTACACGGCACAGGTCGGGGTCGGCTCGACGCCGACCGACTTCCGGAAGAACTGCCAGCTCAACGTGCTCGTCCACGTTCCACAGGGCTTCACCTACGGCGTTGCCAGGGCGGACTTCCGCGGTTTCGCCTCCCTGGCGGCGGGTTCGACCGCGATGCAGAGGGCGTCCTACTATTTCCAGGGCACCCCCAACACCGATATCCGGACGCACAATTTCCGCGGCGCTTACGAGGACAACTGGCAGACCTCGGACGAGACCGATGTCGCGTCGATGGAGCTCCACCCGTGCGGCGCGCTGCGCACGCTCAACATCAACACTGAGCTACGGGTGAGCGCGGGTACGTCGAACCCGGCGACGACCACGAGCTTCCTCTCGATGGACTCGACGGACGGCGCCATCAACACCATCTACCACTTCAGCTGGAGGCACTGCCCGCGCTGAGATTGCGGGTCATGCGAACGGCCGGTCCCACCAGAGGGCCGGCCGTTTCAGTAGTGTCGAGAGGCGCGAGAGGAGTTCGACATGAATCCTGGCAAGGGAATTCTGGCCGCGCTCGCCCTGGGGCTCGTCGTGGGTGTCGGTCCCGCCGACGCGAATCCCGTTGGTGTTCAACTGGAGCGCCTCGACCGGGGGCTGGTCGCCGCGACCACCGACGATGGGGTGTTCCTCAGCTGGCGGTTGCTCAGCGACGAGGTGACCGGTCATTCGGACCGTGGTCTGGTCGGCCGAAACTTTCACGTGTACCGCAACGGAAAACGGATCGCGACCGTCACCGACAGCACGAACTATCTCGACCGCGCCGGTTCCGTGCGGGACCGGTACCGCGTCAGCGGCGGGGACGAGGTGACGCCGTGGTCCGGGTCGTACCTGACGCTTCCGCTGCGCAAACCGGCCGACGGTGTCACCCCGGCCGGTGAGGTGTACACGTACCGGGCCAACGACATGAGCGTCGGGGACGTCGACGGGGACGGGCAGTACGAGTACTTCGTGAAGTGGGATCCGTCGAACCAGAAGGACGTCTCGCAGGTCGGCTACACGGGCCCGGTGTACCTGGACGCCTACGAGCTGGACGGCACGCTGCTGTACCGCATCGACCTGGGCGTGAACATCCGTGCGGGCGCCCACTACACGCAGTTCCTCGTGTACGACTTCGACGGCGACGGCCGGGCCGAGGTGATGCTGAAGACCGCGCCGGGCACGAAGGTGGTCAAGCCCGGCGGGAGGGAACGGTTCGTCACCATGCCACGCGAGGACGTGCGGGCCGGTTACTCGCACGCCGACGACTACCGGCTCAACGCGGCGGACTACCACGAGCACGTCGTGACGATGTTCCAGAACTGGCACAGGCATCCGGAGGTGGTCGCCGGCCGGTGGCCGGCGACGTTGGAACAGGCCTTCGGCATCGCGCCACGCTACGCCTACCCACTGTCCCGTGTGGACGCTTCGGCGCTCGCGGACCACTTCGTCGACGTCTACGCGCCGAGCCGCAGCAGCCGCAACAACCTGCGTGCGTTCGAAGGTTTCATCGTGGACGGACCCGAGTACCTGACCGTGTTCGACGGCGCGTCCGGCCGGGAGCTGCAGACGATCCGGTACAAGCCGGGCCGCCAGGACGACGGGCTCATGTGGGGCGACTACGCCATGCCGAGGATCGAACCGGCGAACCGGGTGGACCGGTTCCTCGCGACGGTGGCGTACCTGGACGGCCGGCGCCCGTCCGCGGTGTTCGCGCGCGGCTACTACACGCGCTCGACGCTGGTCGCCTACGACTGGGACGGCCGGCGTCTTCGTGAGCGGTGGTACACCGACAGCGGTTGGGTGCCCATGACGAACCCGTTCAACGACAGCCCACACGGCCGTGATGGCACGAACCCGGAGTTCGCCACGCTCACCACGCAGGGCGCGCACTCGCTCAGCTCAGCGGACGTGGACGCGGACGGCCGGCAGGAGATCGTCTACGGCGGGGCGACCATCGACGACGACGGCGACCTGCTGTACAGCTCGTTCGACGTGCTGCCACCGGAAAGCGCTCAACCGGGCACGATGGCGCGGCTTGGTCACGGCGACGCGATGCACGTGACCGACATCGACCAGAGCCGGCCGGGCCTGGAGATCTACATGGTGCACGAGAGCGGCCGGTTCGCCCCGTACGGCCACGCACTGCGCGACGCCCGCACCGGTGAGGTCCTCTTCGGCGACTACTCGGGCGTGGACACGGGCCGTGGCATGGTGGGCGATGTGCTCCCCGACCGGCCCGGACTCGAGGTGTGGGCGGCGAACGCGGAGTCGTCCGCGGCGGACGTGATCGGGATGTGGACGGCGGACGGGGAGTTCCTCGGCCCGGACGTGCCCGGCACCAACCAGAGCATCCGGTGGTCCGGGGACATGACCACGCAGATCATCGTGGGCCACCAGACGGAAACGGTCGAGCCCACCAGGATCGTCGACTGGCGCCGCGGCACCCTCCTGCTCGCGGAAGGCACCCTGACGAACAACTGGACGAAGGGCAACCCGTGTCTGGTGGCGGACATCTTCGGGGACTGGCGTGAGGAGATGCTGGTACGCACCACGGACAGCACGGCGGTGCGGATCTACCTGAGCACCGAGGTGACCGACCGGAAGCTGTACACGCTCATGCACGATCCCCAGTACCGGGCCGAGGTTGCTCGCCAGCAGACGACGTACAACCAGCCGTCGTACCCGAGCTTCTACATGGGTTCGGACCTCGACTGGTCCCGCGTCCCGGTGCCACACTGAAACAGGAGGTGCGTGTCGATGCGCAGGTTCGTGTGCCTGCTCCTCGTTGTGGTCGTCCTTCCCTTCTTCGTTCCTACGGCACAAGCGACCCCGGGACTCGCGGCCCTCCCACCCATGGGGTTCAACAACTGGAACGCCTTCGGCTGCGACGTCGACGAGACGCTCATCAAGGAGACCGCCGACGTGCTGGTCTCCTCCGGGCTCGCCGACCGTGGCTACGAGTACGTGAACATCGACGACTGCTGGTCGTTGCGGGAACGTGGCCCGGACGGCCGGCTGGTGCCCGACCCGGCCAAGTTCCCCGGCGGTATCTCGGGAGTCGCCGACTACGTCCACGCCAAGGGGTTGAAGCTCGGCATCTACGGCGACGCCGGCACGAAGACGTGCGCCGGTTTCCCTGGCAGCCTCGGCCACGAAACAGTGGACGCCCAGACCTGGGCCGACTGGGGCGTGGACTACCTCAAGTACGACAACTGCAACAACCAGTCCGATGGCTCCCAGGCCGACTACATCCGGCGCTACACGGCCATGCGGGACGCGCTGAACAAGACCGGCCGCCCCATCGTGTACGCGATCTGCGAGTGGGGCACGTCCCAGCCGTGGTTGTGGGGCAACGGGGTCGGCCAGTTGTGGCGCACCACCGGCGACATCAACGACGAGTGGCCGAGCCTCAAGTCGATCATCGCCAAGAACGCGCCGCTCGCGCCCTACGCCGGCCCGGGGCACTGGAACGACCCCGACATGATGGAGATCGGCAACGGCGGCATGACGGCCACCGAGTACCGCACCCACATGAGCATGTGGGCGATGATGGCGGCGCCGCTGCTCATCGGCACCGATCTGCGCACCGCGTCCCCGGAGACGCTGGCGATCCTGGGCAACCGGGAGATCATCGCCGTCGACCAGGACCGGCTCGGGGTGGCTGGCGCCGTCGTGTCCGACCGTGACGGGCTGATGGTGCTGGACAAGCCGCTCGCGAACGGCGACCGCGCCATCGCCCTGTACAACTCGACCGACTCGCTGGCGACCGTCAGCGTCCCGGCGAGCGGCACCGGGTTGTCACGCGCGCCCGCCTACCGCCTGCGGGAACTGTGGACCGGCGACGTGCGGCAGGCGAAGTCCACGATCTCCGCCGCCGTGCCGGCACACGGCACCGTGGTCTACCGCGTGCGCCCGCTGCGCGACCCGGCCGGCACCGCGCCGTCGGTGACCGCGGACGCCGGGCTCGGCACCCTGGTCCCGGACGCCGGCGGCACGCTCACCACCACGGTCACGAACCGCGGCGCGGGCACGATCACGGACGTTGCGGTCAGCGCGCGGGTGCCCGACGGCTGGACGGTCACGGCACAAACCCCCGCCAGGCAACGGCGACTGGCCACCGACACGTCGCTCACGACCACGTGGACGGTCACCGCGCCGGAAGGCACCCCGGCCGGCCGCTACCCCGTCACGATCACCGCCGACTACACGTGGGGACGGCATCGGCCTGGCGAGACGGCGAGTGAGCTCGTCAGCACCGTGGTGAACGCGCCACCGGACGGCCGGCGCCACCTCAGCACCGTCGAGCCGGTCACGGGAACGGCCGGGACCGACACGAGCGCAGGCGGCTCCCTCATCACCATCGGTGGGCGGGTCTACCAGCGTGGCCTCGGCACGACCGCGCCAAGCGAACTCGTCTACTACCTCGGCGACCGGTGCACTCAGCTGGTCACCGACGCCGGCGTGGACGACGAGTCGACCGGGCAGGCCTCGTTCACCGTGCACGCCGACGACGCCGTGGCCGCCTCCGCCGAGGTCGCGTCCGGCGAGCCGCCGGTCACGTTGACCGCGGACCTGACCGGCGTGGACTGGCTGCGGCTGGTCACCGCCGGCACCGCGCACGCCGACTGGGCAGCACCCGTGCTCACCTGCGGTGACAGCACGCCGAACGACCCGGTCGAGCCCGAGGAGGAGACCCTGTTCTCCTTCGAGTCGGGCACCGAGGACTTCACGATCGCCAACCCCGGCGATGGCGGCACCGTGGCGCAGTCGACTGCGTTTGCCACCGAGGGCACACACGGCCTCGAGGTGACCACACCGCTCGGCGGGAACTGGTACGGCGCGCGGCTGTCCGTGCCGTTCGACCTGACGGGCGCCACGCGGCTCAAGGTCGACGTGAAGGCCGACGCCGCCGCGGGCACCACGGGCGAGATCGCCGTGCAGACCGGCGCCGGCTGGTCGTGGTGCCAGGGCAGCCGTTGGGCGTGGACGGACGCGGGGAAGAGCCGGACCGTCTCGGTGACCTTCGAGGAACTGGACTGTCCCGCCGGGGTGACGCCGGACCCGAGCCAGATCCACGCGGTGTGGGTCTTCCTCAACGGCGGCCACGTGTACGTCGACGACATCCGCGCTGAGTAAGGAGACCCACGCTGACTGGGCGGAAGCCAAGCTCACCTGTTGGGTGAATCTGGTACGCGCCGAGACCACCTTGAGTTATGGTCGGTTCATGCCGGATGGGGGCGTGAAGGTGGATACCGGCTGGCTGCGGCTCTGCGCCAGCGACTGCGACGGCACCGCTACGGCGGTGCGGAACGAGCTTCGTCCAGCCGACGACGCGGTGACCAAGATGCGTAACGCGGCGCCCGGCTGGGCGTTCCTCGGCAGCCTCGACCAGCTGAGCGAACGCTGGGAGAACCTGAACAAGCTGCTACGCGACGAACTCAGCAGGGCGGCGGAGGAGTTCCGGTTCAGCGCGAGCGACTACGACGGCAACGAGAACTGGGTCGAACGCAAGTTCCACGAGATCGGCGACGGATGGGACGAAGTGCTCGACTACGACTGATCCGGACGTGCTGGGGGCGTGATGGTCACTGTGCCGCAACTGCTGGGCCTCAACATCGGCGAGCTGGAAGCCGCCGCCGACGCGTGGTTGGGGGTCGCCGCGAAGCTGAACAGCGCCAGGGACGGCTTCGCCGGCGCGGTCGTCGACCCGCTCAAGAACCGCCGGTGGGAGGGCGAGGCCGGTGACAGCGCCGCCAAGATCTGTGAGGGCATCCGCCTGGACATCGAGGCGGTGGCGATCGAGAGCACGGCCGTGCAGAAGTTCCTCGACAACATGGCGAGCGGCAGTGGGGACGGCTACGGCAACCTGCGCACGCACCAGCAGAACCTCGTCAACCTCCAGCACGAGGCGATCGGCAAGGGCTTCACCATCCAGGAGGACGGCACGGTCAACTGGGCGGAGTTCAGGGCGCCGGGCCCGATCTCGCCGGAGGAACAGCAGCGGATCAACGACAAGAACGCGCAGGCCGACGCCCTCGAGAAGAGGGTGAAGGAGGTACTGAAGGCAGCCACCGAGGCCGACGAGAACATGGCGCGTGGCCTCAAGGTGATCTTCGGTGACGAGGACACCTTCCGCACCGAGCACCGCGGGCGCACGACCAAGGACGGCGGGTTCGGCGACGACAAGACCGAGCTCGAGCTACGCGGCGTGCAGGCCGCCCTCGCGGCGAAGGGCTGGGGCGACGCGTCCGGCCTGCTCGACCACTACCTGGACGGCAGCGGCAAGCCGTACGAGATCGACGCGAACCGGCTGTTGAAGGACGTGCCCAAGTTCCAACAGGACGTCAACACGGCCCTCGCCGACGCCAGGAAGCTGCCGGACGGTCCCTTCACGACGAAGTGGCTGGACAGCAGCTCGCCCCACGACCAGAACCTCAACTGGTACTACGGGCTCAACAACTTCGAGTACCGCATCGTCGGGGAGAAGCACGGCGACCAGATCACCTACCAGGTCGAGGTGCAGAAGCGTTACGACTGGGGCATTCCCAGCGAGCACCGCCGCGACCTGGAGCGGTTCCCGGTCCACTTCGAACAGTCCGAGATCGCGCGGCTGAGCATGGTGGGCAACGCCAAGGACTTCGACGTGCACGGCAAGACCAACACGATGACGAGTCCATGACCAGCGGGTGGGCCGGAGCCATTACGGTTCCGACCCACCCGTCGACCGGTCTACCGCACCCGGTAGGCGCGGATGATCGTCTCCGTCACCGAGTTGCCGGCGGTGTCGACCGCCGTGGTGCGGAGGCTCGCGAAGCCGGTGCCAGCCGGAAGGTCGAGCTTCCACCGGGAGCCGGCCGCGGCGACCTTGACCGGCTGCCAGGACGCACCGTCGTCAAAGGACACGTCCACGGTCAGCTGCCGGATCGGGCGGCGGGCCGCGCCGTCCTGGTGTACGGCCGTGACGAACCCGGAGATGCCCGTGGCAGGCGCCGCGTTGTTGACGTCCAGCGGCAGGTCGTACTGGATGTCCAGCAACGGCAACGCGGTCCGCTCACCGGACGGGGTGGTCAGGAACGTCCACTCCGCACGCGTCCGCGTGGAGAGCGGCCAGTCCGCCAGGGTCTTGGTGGCGTCGCTGACCAGCGTGTACCGGCCGGCGCCGCGTGGGATGTCGAACTCCCCGCGGCCCGGCGCGTCGTTGCGGCCGATCTCCTTGCCACCGCGCGAAAGTACCGTGGTGCCCTTGTTCGTCGCGTCCATGAACGTGAACGTGGACGGGTCGTTGCCGCCGAACATCGGGACCTCGAACGTCAGCTTCTCACCCTGTCGGTACGCCCACGGCCGCGGCTCGCCCGTCTGGGCGTCCGGTTGCGACCGTGCCAGTTCCGGGCCGAACGGGGCGCAGTACATGCACATCGCGGTCCGCTCACCCGCCTTCATGTTGATCGGCGAGGTGAGCTCCCAGCCGTGGTCCGTGAAAGCCGTGGGGTCGAAGCCGAGGCTGGTGGTGGTCTGCCACGTGAATGCCGGTGAGTAGTAGTCCGTTCGCTGCTGCGGCGTCCGCGTGTTCACCTCGAAGCCGGCGTTCAGGACGTCGGATTGGGCCGTCATGATGTGCACGGAGCGGTCGTCGGTCGTCTTCAGCGACGCGAACCTGCTGTCCACCCGGCCCATCTTCGCCTTCTCGAAGCGGAACTCGTAGCCGTTCGGGACATGGCCGGGCACGACCTCGGCGTTGAAGAAAGCGAAGGCGCTGTCGCGCCTGCCATCCACGCGCACCTCGACCGGACCGTTCGCCAGGTCCGCCCGGAACCGGGCGATCGCCCGACTGTCGAACAGCTGCACCACCGGCAGGATGCTCAGATCGGCGATGTAGTTGTACGCCACCACGACCTGCGCGCCGCGCTCCTTCAGCATTCGCACCCGGTCGACCATTTCCTCGTCGGGCACGTACTCGGTGGTGGCCAGCATCGGCACCCGGCCGTGCAGGTCGCCGGGGTCGGTGCTCGCGTCGCCGACATCGACCAGTCGACCGGTGACGCTGCCGCGCCAGCCTTCCCGGCTCTGCTCGTAGAGGTCGGTGAGCGAGTAGCCGTTCGGCCCGGTCACGGTGATCGTCGTCCACGGCTGCTGCCACTTGCTGATGTGCCCGAAGAACAGGCCGGGGATCTCCGGACTGCCGATCGCGTACATCGGCATGACCGGGCCACTGCTGAACAGCACGCCAGCACCCCGCCGTCCAGTTTGTCCGTCTATTATGGACACCACGCCGTGGCCGCCGGCACTGGGGTCCGGCCGTGCCGTCGGTTCGTCCACCGAGACGGTGACCGGCTTGCCGCCCGCCGCGGACACCGTCAACTCGGTGTCCTCGTCGACCTCCGTACCGGGCAGGGCGAACGTGGTCACCCCGTCCACGTTCCAGCCGCCCTCCAGGATCTGGCCGATGACCCGGTACCGCCCCGCGGGCACGGTCGGCGAGAACACGCCGTCGGCCACGATGCGCGAATACACCTCACCGGTGGTCTCGTTCTGCACGGCGATGTTCGAGACGCCGGGGTTGCCGTGCCGGTCCGTGGCCCGGACGGTCAGTGTGTGCTCCTCGCCCGCCAGCGTGACGGACACCGGCGTGGTCAGCTTGGTGCTGCCGCCCTTCGCGGTGATCGCGCCGACGAACAGACCGGACTGTCCCGCTTCCGCGGAGACCTTCAACGACAGCTTGGCCGTGCCCTTGGCGGGCACCGTCAGTGTGGTGCTGCTCAAGGAGAACAACCCTGCCGGCGCGGCCGAACCGTCGAGATGGCGAAGGTCGGCGGAGACCGTCAGCTCGACCGGCCGGTCGACGTCGTTGACGTAGACCGCGCCGGTTTCGTTGCCCTGGATCGTGTTGAAGGTGATGGCCGCCGGCTCCACGCGGGTCTGCTGGGTCACCGCGCGCGCGACGTCCACGACGCCGGCGCCCTGACCGAACTGGTTGACGCCGTCGATGGGCTTGGCGCTGTCCACCAGCGCGGCCTTGATCTGGTCGGCCCGCCAGTCCGGGTGCTGTCCGGCCACGATCGCCGCGGCGCCGGCCACGTGCGGGCTGGCCATGGAGGTGCCGGAAAGCTTGGCGTAGTGGGCGTTCACGGACTGCTCGGCGAGCGTGCCGGCGGCGCGGGCGGCCACGATGTCCGAGCCGGGCGCGGCGATCTCCGGCTTCAGCCCGTTGTCACCGGCTCGCGGCCCACGGCTGGAGAAACCGCTGAGCTGACCGGACTTGGTGACGCTGGCGACCGCCAGTGCCTTGTCGGCGGCCGCTGGTGAGGTCACCGCACGGTTCCGCCCGAGGTTCCCGGCGGCCACGACGAACAGCGCGCCCGTGGACTGGCTGATGTCGTTGAGCGCGAGGGACATCGGGTCGGTGCCGTCGCTGGACCAGCCGCCGCCGAGGCTCATGTTCACCACGCGGGCACCCTGTTCGGCGGCCCACCGCATCCCGGCGATGATGCCCGACTCGGACCCGTAACCCTGCTTGCTGAGCACCTTGCCCACCAGCAACCGCGCACCGGGCGCCATGCCCTGCAAGCGGCTCCCGGACGCGGCCCCACTCCCGAGAATCGTCGAGGCGACGTGCGTCCCGTGCCCGTTGCCGTCGTTCGTGTCGGGGTCGGGCGAGAAGTTGGCGACGGCGTCGATCTTGCCGGCGAGGTCGGGGTGGGTGGCGTCGGCGCCCGTGTCGAGCACGGCCACCTTGACCCCGTCCGCCCGATAGCCGGCCTGCCAGGCCTTCGGGGCGCCGGTCCGCGGGACGCTCTGGTCCAAACTGGACTGGACCTTGGCGTCCAGCCAGATCTTCGTGCCGGGGCTGGACCGGAAGAAGTCCACCGCCCGCGTCTTGGACACGGTGAGGCCGAGCATGCCGACGTCACCGAGGTCCTGGGTGAGCCGGGCGGCGGCCGGTGCGACCGCCCGCGCGCCCTTCGGGGCCTCGACGATCACCGGCACCTCGCGGGTGTGCTGGTCGTCGTAGCCCTGCTGGACCAGCCCGGTGACGTCGAACAACCGCTTGTCGAGCCGCCCTTCGGCAAGAGCCCGCGCGGCGTCCATGGGGATGACGAAGTCGTGCCCGTCCTGGCTCTGCTGCCAGTACCGGACCGCTCTTCGGCTGGCGTGCATGGACACCGCGACGACTCGATCGCCCCGGACGGTGACGCGGTCGCCGGTGATCAGGGTGACCGTGCCGAGTGGGGCCGCCGGATCGCCCGTCGCCCCGGCCGCTCCCGGCTGGGCCGTCACCGGCGCCGGCGGTAAGGCGAGCACCGCGGCCGCCACCGTGACCAGGGCAAAGCGTGTTATACGCAACTGCGCTCCTGTTTCGTGAGTGCTTTACCCCCCGATGGACTCACACGCCAGATCGGACCCGTGGGTTGCATGACGCGGATGGTCACAGCCTGGAATCAGTCGTTGACTGACGATCGCCACGCATGTTACTTACTGGTAGGTAACATGCGTGTCCGCCGTCATCGATGCCGGGGAGAACTGCCATGTCACGTCGTCTGTTCGCGACCCTCGCCGCCGCGATCGCCGCCATCGGGCTCGTCCCGAACACCGCGCAGGCAGCGGAAACGCTGACCTATGTGGCATTGGGCGACTCCTACAGCGCCGCGTCCGGGGTACTGCCGTCCGACCCGACCGCACCACTGCTGTGCCTACGTTCCAGCCGCAACTACCCGCACGTGCTCGCGGCGCGGACCGGCGCCCGGCTGACCGACGTCACCTGCGGCGCCGCCGAGACCAAGCACTTCACCACCGCCCAGTACCCTGGCGTCCCGCCGCAGGTGAACGCGCTCGGCGCCGACACCGACCTGGTCACGATGACGATCGGCGGCAACGACAGCGGCGTGTTCATCAACGCGATCCTGGCCTGCGGCGCGGCGGGGATCCTCACGCTGGGACAGGGCAGCCCGTGCAAGGACCTGTACGGAACCAGGTTCACCGACACCATCCGCAACACGACCTACCCGTCGCTGGTCGCGGCGCTCCAAGCGGTCCGCGCCAAGGCCCCGGGCGCGGAGGTCGCGATCCTCGGCTACCCGTGGATCCTCCCCGCGACAGGCGGCTGCTTCGACCGCATGCCCGTGGCGAAAGGGGACGTGCCCTACCTGCGTGACCTGCAGATGACACTCAACGACGCCGTCAGCCGGGCCGCGGCGGCGACCGGAGCGACCTATGTGGACATGAGCGTGGCGGCCAACGGCCACGACGCCTGCCAGCCAGTCGGCGTCCGCTGGATCGAACCGGTACTCCACACCACCAACCCGGTGGTCGTCCACCCGAACGCCCTCGGCGAGCAGAACATGGCCACCCAGACCAGCCGAGTCCTCGGCCTGGGGTGACTCCCCCGGTGCGTTGAAGGACGCCTGCCTCTCGCCCGCGGTGAGGAAGGCGTCCTTCAACGCCTGGTTCAGTTCTCGCGACCAGATCGCGCCGGTTCCAGACGGACCTGTCGCACGAGCAGGGTGTTGGCCGGCTCTTTACCGAGGTCGTCGCGGGCGGGCGACCGGTGGACGCGCTGGCCGTCAACGCCGGCATCGGTGTCCCCGGCCCGTTCACGGAGACCGACATCGAGGACGACCTGCGCCTCAACGACCTGAACGTACGGTCGTCCGTACAGTCGCCGGGTTCGGCCAGCAGGAGCTGACCGCCCCTCACCGACGACGGTAGTGGTCGACCACCAGACCGACGACGCACAACACGGCGACCACACCCAGCGGGATGCTCACGGCGAGGTGGTTTCCCGCGCCCGTCACGAGGTTTCCGCCCGCGCTGATGGCCAGCACCACCCACAGCAGCGGGCGGAGGCGGGAGGCTTGCTGCGTTTCGGTAGAAGTCATGACCAAGAAGTTAGGCGCGGGCGGCGGCCGTCTCGATCCCGCGCGTAGGACAGTTCGGGTATAGCTGGCTGTACTTATGTGCCGGACCGCTGGCCGGGTCCCACCCGAGGTGGCTATGGTCCGCTGTGATGGCAACGCATGAGGCCCGGCGCTGGGACGTCGTTGGCCGCCTTCGCACCACAGTGGACGCGATCGAGCACCTCGTCGGCGGTTTGGGCACGGCGGTGCTCGCGCTTGCCGCGTTGCTGTGGACGGCCGTGACCGCGGTGTCCTGTCTCGTCGGTGTCGGTGTGTTCCTGCTGCCCACCGTGCCGAGGGTGGTGCGTGCGGTCGCCGACCGGGAACGCGGCCGGCTGTCCCGCTGGGACGGGGAGGTCGTTGGACCGGAGCCGGTGCCGGCCGGGTTTCGTGCCGCCGTCCGGGATCCGGCCGTTCGGCGGGAAGTCGGCTGGGTCGGGTGCCACGCGACGGCCGGGTTCGCCGTCAGCCTTCTCGGGGTGTCGCTTCCCCTGTACGCGGTCACGGACGGCACCTTCCCGCTGTGGTGGTACCTGCTGCCGCCTGCCGAGGCCTCCGACACGCTCCACCTGCTCCCGGTGCGCGGGCCTGGGGACGCGTTCCTGGTGAGCCTGATGGGGCTCGGGTGGCTGATCGTCGTCGTGGCCGTTCTGCCTGCTCTGGCCCGGGCGCAGGCGTGGCCGGGACGTCACCTGCTCTCGCCGGATCCGGGCACCGACCTGGCGCTGCGGGTCGCGCACCTGACCGCGACCCGTGCGGCCGCCCTCGACGCGCACACCACCGAGCTGCGGCGGATCGAACGGTCGCTGCACGACGGGACCCAGAACCGAATGGTCGCGGTCACCGTGCTGCTCGGCGCGGCACGCCGTGCGCTGGCACGCGATCCGGCTTCCGCGGCGGCCGTTTTGGACCGTGCGCAGGACGCCGCCGAGCAGGCGCTCACCGAGCTGCGCGCGGTGGTCCGGACCATCCTGCCGCCGGTGCTGACCGACCGCAGTCTCCCCGACGCTCTCACGGCACTGGCCACGGCGTGCCCGGTGGCGTGCCAGGTGGACGCGGACGTGCCCGACCGGTGCGCGGCGTCCGTTGAGGCGACCGTGTACTTCGTGGTGGCCGAGGCGCTCACCAACATCGCCAGGCACAGCGGTGCCCGCCACGCCGCGGTTTCGTTGCGCCGGCAGAATGACCAGCTGTGCGTGGAGATCACCGATGACGGCAAGGGCGGCGCGGCCGCCGTCGCCGGGTCCGGTCTCGCCGGGATCCGGCGCAGGGTCGAGGCGCACGACGGTGCCTTCGCGCTGGCCAGCCCCTCCGGGGGACCGACTACCCTGACTGTGAGCGTGCCATGCGGATTGTGATCGCCGAGGACGACTCGCTCCTGCGCGAGGGGCTCGCGCTGCTGCTGCGCGCCGAGTCGCTCGACGTCGTGGCGACCACGAGCAACCCGGAGGACTTCCTTGTCTCCGTGGGCGAACACCGCCCCGACGTGGCCATTGTGGACGTTCGGATGCCGCCGACGCACACCGACGAGGGCATCGTCGCGGCCGTGGAGGCCAGAAAACGCCAGCCCGGTCTCGCGGTGCTCGTGTTGTCGGCATACGTCGAGCAGGCGTTCGCCACCGACCTGCTCGCGAGCGGCAGCGCCCGACTCGGCTACCTGCTGAAGGAACGCGTCGGGCGGGTGCAGGAGTTCCTCGACGCCCTGCACCGCGTGGCGGGCGGCGGCACGGCCATCGACCCGGAGGTCGTCGCACAGCTGCTGGCGCAGAACCGTCCCGACACCCGGCTTTCGCGGCTCACCCCGCGCGAACACGACGTGCTGGCGCTGATGGCCGAAGGGCTCGGCAACACCGCCATCGCCGAGCGGCTCGTCGTCACCGAAGGCGCGGTCAGCAAGCACATCCGCAGCATCTTCGCCAAGCTCGACCTGGCGCCGGACGACCAGGCGGACCGCCGGGTCACCGCGGTGCTGCACTACCTCGAAGGCGGCCGACGGTAGAGCTGGCTGTACCCCTTTCTCTCCACCGCGCTGGATCGATCGCGACGCCGTGCGACGGCAGGCTTGGTGGTGTTCGCAAGACCGCCGAGTGAAGGGGATTCCATGTCACACCTGCGTTCCATCGCCGCCGCTTCGGCGCTCGCCGCGCTGACCGGGTTCGTCGTGGCCGCCGCGCCACCGGCCAGCTCGGAAGGCGCACCGAGTCCGGTGCGCACAGGCCTGGAAAGCCTGGTCCGCGACGAGAACTTCCCCGCTGCGATGGCCTCCGTGCGTGAGCCGAACGGCCGGTCCCGCTTCTACGCTTCCGGAGTCGGCGATCTCCGCACCGGCGCACCGGTCCCGACCGAGGGCCGGGTCCGGATCGCCAGTGCCACCAAGATGTTCACCGCGACGGTCGTGCTGCAGCTCGTCGGCGATGGCAAGATCGGCCTGGACGAGCCGATCGAGACCTACGTGCCGGGTCTGGTCCCGGGTGGCACGGAGATCACCGTCCGGCAGCTGCTCCAACACACCAGCGGCCTGCCCGAGTACTTCACGCTGGACTACCTGACGATCCAGCACCGCTACGCCGAACCGAGGGAGCTGCTCGACCGGGCGCTGACGCGGCCGCCACTGTTCGCGCCGGGCACCGGTTGGCAGTACAGCAACACGAACTACGTGGTCGCGGGCCTGATCGTGCAGCGCGTCACGGGTCGCCCGATCGGCGAGGAGATCACCAACCGGATCATCAGGCCGGTGGGTCTGCGGGACACGTACTGGCCGGCCGTCGGCGAGCAGACCATCCGCGGCCAGCACGCCCACGGCTACTACACCCCGGCGACCCCGACCGACGGCGCGCGTCTGGACTTCACCGAAATAGACCCGTCCTGGGGTTGGGCGGCCGGCCAGCTGATCGCGTCTCCCCGTGACGTCAACAGGTTCCTCGATGCACTGCTTGGCGGCGAGCTGCTGGCGCCGACGGAGCTGGCGGCCATGAAGACCACGGTGACCGCACCGGGCTTCCCGCCCAACTGGCAGTACGGCCTTGGCCTGATGCGGATCGAGCTGAGCTGCGGCGAGACCGCATGGGGCCACGGCGGCGACATCGACGGCTACGAGACCCGAGACGCGATCACCGACGACGGCCGCGCGGCCACGGTCGTCGTGACAGCCCTGCCCAGCCCGGAACAGTCCCCCAGGTTCCTGGTGGACGCGGTCCTGGACACCGCCCTGTGTGACTAGCGTCGGGCGAAGCGGGTCAGCAGGTTGTAGGGGTACGGCAGGTTTTCGGTAGTGCTCACCGCCGTGAGCCGGTTGGTTTGTTCTGTGGTCAGCGTCCACTCCGCGGCGGCCAGGTTGTCCTTCACGTGGTCGAGCGTGCGCGGGCCGATGATCGGCGCGGTGACCGGCGCACGCTGCAGCAGCCAGCGCAGGGAGACCTGCGCCGCCGTGCGGCCGGTCTCCGTGGCGATCGCGGAGACCTCGTCGATCACCCGCCAGGTCCGCTCGGTGGCGTAGCCGCTCCAGGGGATCGACCCGGCCTCGGCTTCCGCCTTGACGCGGGTGCCTTCCGCCGGGCCGGTCACGCCGCGCCGGTGTGCGCCGGACAACCAGCCGGCCCGCAGCGGCGACCAGGGAAGCACGCCGAGACCTTCCGCGCGGCAGACCGGGAAAAGCTCCCACTCGGCCTCCCGGTCGAGCAGGTTGTACAGCGGCTGGAGGCACACCAACGCCTCCCAGCCGTGCATCAGCGACAGGTCGACCGCCTTCTGTAGCTGCCAACCGCAGAAGTTGCTGGCGCCCACGTAGCGGACCGTGCCCTCCTTCACCAGGGCATCCAGTGTGGACAGTGTCTCCTCGAGCGGCGTGCCGTCGTCCCAGACGTGCACCTGGTACAGGTCGATGTGGTCGGTGCCGAGCCGGCGGAGGCTGGCCCGCACGGCGTCGAGGATGTGCTTGCGCGACAGGCCGCGCTCGTTCGGTCCAGGGCCCATCTCGCCGAACGCCTTCGTGGCGATGACGTAGTCCTCGCGGCGCCGCGTCTTCAGCCAACCGCCCAGGATCTCCTCGGAGCGACCCTGTCCGTAGACGTCGGCGGTGTCGATGAAGTTTCCGCCCGCTTCGCTGAAGATGTCCAGGATCTGGTGGCTCGTCTGCTCGTCGGTCCGCTCACCGAACATCATCGAGCCAAGGCACAGCTCGCTCACCTGAAGGCCTGACCGGCCAAGAAATCGATACTCCATGACCTGGACGTTAGGACCTGGACCGCGCTCCAGGTCCAGAGCTGAACGCCGCCGCGTTGTCGCGGACCCAGGTTTCGAAGCTGGTCGCGGGGCGCCCCAGGATGCGGGGCACGTCGTCGGACACTATGGCTCCGCCGCCGGTGTGTCCCCACTTCACCGCGGTGAGATAGTCCTCGACGAGGGAGACGTCGAGGCCATGGGCCAGGAACGCCGCCTCGGCCAGTTCTCGGGTCTCGGCCACCGTCTTCTTCTCCGTCCACACCGGACGATCCAGGACTCGCGCCAGCACCTCGGCCTGATCCGCCATCGTGAGCAGCTCCGGACCGGTCAATGTATAGGTCTGTCCATTGTGGTCAGAGCGGAGCACGGTCGCCGCCACCGCGGCCACGTCCCGAGGGTCGACGACCCCGTCCGGCACGCCGTTCGACGAGTCCGGGATCGGCTGACCCTCGGCGATCTCACCCAGCCAGCGCAGGCTGTTCGACGCGAAGTTGGTCGGCCGCAGAATGGTCCAGTCCATGCCGCTCGCCTGGACAGCCTGCTCGGCCCGCCAGAACCACGGCCCGACAACGGCATCACCAACGCGCTCCCCGGTCCCGATGCCGGACACCAGCACGACCTTGCCCACCCCTGCCGCACGCGCCGCGTCGAGGACCGCGAGACCGTGCCCGGGCAGCGCGATCAGGAAGAGCGTGTCGACACCCGTCAGCGAAGGCGGGGACTCGAAGTCACCCCGCACGACCGGCACGTCCGCGTCGATTCGTCTGGGGTCCCGTGTCATCGCCAGCATCGCCACGCCAGCCTCGGACAACAGCCGGACCACCTCACCGCCGATGGTGCCAGTCGCACCCGTGATCAGGATCATGACGACGATCATCGTGCCGGGCACGCGGCCACTGTTATGAGATTTCGGCGGTTATCGTTGGCCTCATGAGCGTTCAGCCGGTGCCGACGGAACTGCGGCACCTCGTCCAGAGCATCAGCGTGGAAACCGGCACGGACGCACCCGTCACCGTGGTGCCGGACACCGCCACCGGGCTGGTCTTCTGTGACGGCGGGGGCGTTGCGGTGACCGGGCCACGCACCCGCGCCGGGTACCACTTCGGCGGCCCGGCGCGTCGCGTCGTTGTGCGCCTTCAGCCTGGCCGGGCCCAACTTCTGCTCGGCCGACCCGTGGGTGAACTCGTCGACCGAGTCGTGCCACTGCACGAGGAGAACGGCGAACTGTCCGAGATGTTGCTGGCCCGTCTTGCGAAGCGGTCCGCGCGCGAGGTCGCACGCAGCGACCTCGCACACCGCGCGGCGACCGTCCTGGCCGGGGACACCACTGTCGGCGACGCGGCGCGACAGCTGCACGTCAGCGAGCGGCAGCTGCGCACGATCTTCACCGACGCCATCGGCCTGTCCCCCAAGCACTTCGCGCGCCTCGACCGGCTGCGGGCCGTGCTGGCCCGCGCCGGCCGGGGCAGCTGGTCGGACCTCGCGGTGGCGGCCGGCTTCTATGACCAGGCCCATCTGACCGTGGAGTTCCGCACGATCATGGGCGTCCCGCCCGCCGCGTTCGTGTCCGGTCAGCTGCCCCCTGCCACCCCGTGCACCGGTTCGGTCAGCGCATGACCAGGGCCGGCTGCTCGGCAGGCGCGGTGTCGGGCTGGGTGCTCGTCGCGGCGCGGCCGTGGCGGTACGGCACCAGGAGCGCCGCGACGACGGCCAGTACGCAGATCCCGCCCGCGACCCAGAACGCGGTCACATAGGCGTCCACTGTGGGCAGTGGAACGCCGGGAAGTGTGTTGGCGGCGAGGATCGCGGACGCGATCGCGGTGCCGATCGAGCCGCCGACCGAGCGCAGCGTCGAGTTGATGCTGTTGGCGACACTCGTCTGTTCCGGGGCGACCGCGGTGTTCAGCAGTGCCGGCATCGCGCCCATGGCCAACCCGAGGCCGAGGCCGAGCAGGCCGGTGGCCACGTAGAACTGCCAGTGCTCGGTGTGGAAGGCGACGAGGAAGGCGAACGTGCCGGTCGCGACGACCATGCCGAGGGCCAGTGGCCACTTCGGACCGACACGGCGGATCAGCATCGAGACGAGCACGGCCGCGGTGAGTGTGCCCGCGGTGAGCGGCGTCAGCGTCAGGGCGGCCGAGAGCGTGTCGGCGCCGAACCCGTAGCCGAAGCGGCTCGGGGTCTGCACGTACTGGAGGATCAGCACCATCGCGCCGAACATCCCGGCGCCGGCGAGGAACGCGGTCAGGTTGGTGCCGAGCACCACCGGCTTGCGCATCATCCGCATGTCGACCAGCGGCACCTCCACCCGCGTCTCGACGAAGATCCACAGGGCCAGCAGCACCAGACCACCGGCGAACAGGCCGAGCACCGTGCCGGAGTCCCAGCCCCAGGCCGGGCCGCGGTTGATCCCGAGCACCACACACACCAGCCCACCGGCCAGGGTCAGCGCGCCCCAGACGTCGATCGTGAACTTCGACGCCCGTTCCGGCAGCTTGACCAGCACCGCGACGCCGAGCAGGCCGATCGCGGTGGCCGCGGCGGAGATCCAGAACATGCCCTGCGCGGTGACGTCGGCCTTGACCAGCAGCCCGGAGACCAGCAGCCCGGCGCCCGCCCCGATGCCGGTCAGCGCGCTGAGCAGCGCGATGCTCGACGCCACCTTGGCCGGCGGGAAGATCGCCCGGACGATCCCGATCGCCAGCGGCATCGCGGCGAAGCCCATGCCCTGCAGGACCCGGCCGGCGAGCACGAGCGCGAAGACGTGGGATGACGCCGCGAGCACGGAACCGGCCGTGACCAGCGCGAGCGTGACCATCAGCACCCGCTTGCGGCCGAGCGCGTCGCCGAGCGAGCCGAGGATCGGGGTGAACACGGCCGCCGAGAGCAGGCTGACGGTCACCACCCAGGAGACGTCCGCCATGGAGACGCTCAGTGACGTGGCGAGGCCGGGCAGGATCGGCATGACCATGCTCTGCATCACGACGATGGCGAAGGTCGACAGGGCGAGCACCAGCAGCACCGCCGTCGGATTCGTGTGCGCCGGGCCGGGCCGCGGCGGCGCTGTCTGGGTTTCGGACACCTCGAGCTCCTTTGTAGTCACTTGACGACTTAGACTGTACGACCGAAGTCGTCAATTGACTACATGCCGATCGGTGAGCCTCGACACACCACGTTCACGCAGGTCTGCGGTAAAGTCATCATTTGACTACTTCTTTACCCGGAGGGCTGTCATGGACGCCGGTCCCACGACCCCACCCCGTCGCCGCGACGCCGCCGCCACCCGCGCGGCACTGCTGAACGCGGCGCGGACACTGATGTCCCAGCGTGGCGTCGAGGGCACCAGCACCCGGGACGTCGCCGCGGAGGCGGGCGTCAACCAGGCGCTCGTGTACCGCTACTTCGGCTCGAAGGAGAAGCTGTTCGCCGAGGCAGCCGCGACCGGCGCGGACTCGCCCGACGACCTCATCACGAACACCCCGCTCGCCGACCTGCCCCGCGTGCTGCTCGACCGCATCCTCCTCGCGGCCGAGGCCGCGGAGGCCGCAGAGCTGTCGACGCTCGTCACCGCCACCAACGACGAGCACGTGCGCGCGATCATGCGTGAGCGCATCGAGACCGCGTTCAGCACGCTGCTCGCCGCGCGCCTCGACGGACCGGACGCGGAACTGCGTGCCGAACTGGTCGGCGCGATCCTCGTCGGGATCGGCTTCCTCCGCCACAAAATCGGGACCCGCGCCATGTCGACCGCCGACCGCGAGACGCTGGGCGTGTACGTCGACCGCATGGTGGCGCCGCTACTCGGTTGACCGTTTCCCGTTCGGACGGGTACCCTTCGCGTTGTCTACCTCTCGTGGCTGTGGCACTCGGCCCCCACGTTTCTCGGATCACCTTCGCCGCGCTGACTTCGCCGCGTGCGCTCGATCCACTTACCCCTTGCGGAGATTTCCCATGTCCATATCCGGAACACTCGACTTGTCGGGCAACCGCGCGTTCCTACGCGTGGACGGCTACCTGCCGAGCCCAGCGGACCCGTCCGTCCCCAGTGGACTGATCCGCGCCAACGACCTACGCCGCGGCGACACCGTCAGCGGCAGCATCCAGAACGGCAGGCTCGTTGACATCGACACCGTCAACGGGCAACGGCCCGGCTACCGACGCCCGGCCTTCGCCGACCTGGTTCCCTTGTACCCCAACGAAAGACTGCACCTGGAGACCGAGCCGCACGCGCTCGTCACCCGGGTCACCGACCTCGTCATGCCGGTCGGCAAGGGCCAGCGCGCACTGGTCGTTGCCCCGCCGAAGGCCGGCAAGACCACCGTGCTGAAGGCGATCGCACACGGCATCGCCAAGAACCACCCCGAATGCCACCTGATGCTCGTGCTCGTCGGCGAGCGCCCGGAGGAGGTCACCGACCTCGCCAGAGGCGTACCGGCCGAGGTCGCCGCGGCGACCTTCGACCAGCCCCCGCACGAGCACGTCGCGCTGGCGGAACTCGCCATCGAGCGAGCGAAACGCCTGGTGGAGCACGGCCGCGACGTCGTTGTACTGCTCGACTCGCTGACCAGGCTCGGCCGCGCCTACAACCTGGCCGCCCCGGGCGGAGGCCGCGTGCTCACCGGCGGCGTCGACGCCTCGGCACTCACCCCACCGAAACGCTTCCTCGGCGCCGCACGCAACATCGAGAACGGCGGCTCACTAACCGTCTTCGCAACGGCCCTCGTCGAAACCGGCTCCGCGGGCGACGGACTGATCTTCGAGGAATACAAGGGAACCGGCAACGCCGAACTCCGCCTCGACCGCCGCATCGCCGAGCGCCGCGTGTACCCGGCCATCGACATCCAACGGTCGGGCACACGCAAGGAGGAACTCCTGCTCACACAGACGGAACTGGCCGTGACCCGAACACTGCGCCAGTCACTGTCCACTCGGGAGCCCCACCAGGCGATCGACGTCCTGCTGACCGGCCTACGCAAAACCCAGACAAACACGGAATTCCTGGCCGGCCTACTGCCCCGCTGATACGAAAGTCCCATTCGTGCACCGGAGGGCCTCCCGATTTCCACACTACCGGCACCCACCGACATTTCCGGCCCTGCGGCCCCCAACTGGGAACACCTTCACCCACCCAACCCGAGCGAAAGTCCCATTCGTGCATCGGGGGCCCCCGATTTCCACGCTACCGGTCAGCACCGACAAACCGAGCCAGTCGTCCTGCACGAACGGACCGTTCGCGCGGATTCCTAGTGCTGTGACCGCGAACGTTCGCCGGGCCATCGCCGTCCGCGCGCCGCGAAAGGCGCTTTCACCTCCCAACCATGTGGTGAAAGGCGGGCACGACATCCCAGCAGCGATCCAGCTCTCCCGACCTACCGGCAGAGGCACGGTCTTTCACCAGGACTCACAGGCCAGGCGCAACGAGTGCTCACCTACCGACCGGCTGCAACCAGGAGTCTGCCGGATGGCCCACTTTAGGCGCTTTCATAGCGCTGAACCCAGATCCACCAATGGTCTTGGTGGCTTGCGGTGCGGCTCGGTGGTCCCGCAGCGGGCGGCCGCGACTTCGGCCGGCGGCCGTGTGAGGAAGGCGTCCTACCTCACCGCCAGCGTGAAGAAGGCGTCCATCACCACATCGCCAGGGAAGCCCTAGTGCTGCGAACGGTGCCACCGACACTGTCCCGAAAGACGCTTTCGGGTCGTTGACCGTCATCAACGCGTCTTTCGAGACATCGGCGCTGTCCCGAACGCGTCTTTCGGGACCCAGCGGATGCGCGCCGGGCGCGCAGCGCCCGACGCCCGCGAAGCGCCTGACCAGGCCCACAACTCTCGCAAGGTGCGACGTGGACCGAGCCCCAAAGCCTCTCGGGAGCAGCCCATGCCCTGAGGGCACCTTCGGGACGCACGTCCCAAAGGGCACCCTCAGGGCACGGCCGGCCCGGCGAGGGTCACCACTTGGCGGCTGCGCGGCGGCGTAGGCGCTTGGGGAACAGGGGTGGGGCCTTGCGGAGCTTCTTGTCGCCCACGATCTGGAAGATGGCGCGCCGGTCGGTCATGGCGCCCTTGCCGCTCGGCTCGCGGCCGAAGAGGGCCAGCATGGCGATGCGTACGCCGGTGTCGCGCTGCCACTCCACCAGGGCGCGTGCCTCGGCCGGGTCCTCGCCGACGAACTCGTCGAACAGCAGCACGCTGCCCGGCTGGAGCATCGGCGTCATCCAGTTCAGGGCGGTCACCGTGGAGCTGTACAGGTCCGCGTCGAGGTGCGCGAAGCTGATCAGGCCGATCTCCCTGGCCAGCTGCTCGGTCAGCGAGTCCTCGAAGAAGCCCTTGACGACGCGCACGCCCTTCAGCTTGGGCACCGCTGTGGCGAACGTCCCTTTCTTGAGGTGCTCGTAGTCCTCCGGCAGCCCCTCGAACGAGTCGCAGGCGTAGATGCGCTTGGCGCGCTGCCGCCTGTCCCAGATCTTCGCCTGCCAGAGCTCGTCGCGGATGACCCTGGTCGACGCGCCCTTCCAGCTGCCGAACTCGATGATGTGTCCCGGCACGGGGCGGGACAGGGAGACGGCAAGTTCGAGGACCTGTGCCCTTGACGGGAACGTCACATGGTCACGGAGGTCTGTCCAGTCTCCCGCGGTGCCCGTGAGCTGCGGGGTCAGGGACGTCAGCGCTTCGGTGGAGTTCGAGGTTGCCACCCGCGCGATGGTGCCTGACGGGCCACTACTCTGTCGACCCGGGTGCCCTTTCGGACATCCGGTGGAGTGCCTTCGGGAAAATGGCCGATCGGCCGATCTCTTGACAGGCGTGCTTGGGTCAGGATCGTGTTGATGTTGCCTGCTACACCAATGGTCTCGCCACATGCACAGGCCTTTGTGGACCTTGACGCTGTGGCGCACAACACAGCACTGTTCGCCAACCGTACAAAAGCGGCAGTCATGGCCGTGGTGAAGGCGGACGGATTCGGTCACGGTGCGGTACCCGTGGCGAACGCCGTGCTCTCGGCCGGCGCGACCTGGCTCGGCGTGACGACGTGCGCCGAGGCCGTGCACCTGAGGGAGAGCGGCCTCACCGCCCCGATCCTCAGCTGGATGCACAGCCCGTTCGAGGACTTCGGGCCCGCGCTCCTCGCCGGCGTGGACCTGTCGGTGTCCTCCGTGGACCATCTGCGGGCGGTCGCGGCGAGCGCGGAGACGCTCGGGGTGACCGCAGCCGTGCACCTGAAGGCGGACACCGGCCTGCACCGCAACGGCGCGCGGGTCACCGAGTGGCCGGAGCTGGTGCGGGCCGCCCGCGCCAGCGAGAAGGCCGGGCACGTCCACGTGCGCGGCATGTGGTCGCACCTGATCAGCGGGACGGACCCGGCGGGCACCTCGGTGCTGACGCAGATCCGGCTGTTCGACGAAGCCGTCGCGCTCGCGCGGCACGCGGGCCTGCGACCTGAGCTGAGACACCTGGCGAACTCGGTGGCGACCCTCGCCGCGCCCGACACGCACTACGAGCTGGTCCGCCCCGGCATCGGGCTGTACGGGGTGGAGCCGGACCCTCGGCGGGTCCACGGGCTGCGGGGCGCCATGACGCTGTCGGCACGGTTGATCATGGTCAAGCGGGTGCCGGCGGGCAGTGGTGTCTCCTACGAACACGACTACGTCACCGGCCACGACAGCACCCTGGGGCTGGTGCCCCTCGGCTACGCGGACGGCCTGCCGTGGGCCGCCGCCAAGCAGGCCGAGGTGTGGTTCGCGGGCCGCCGGTACCCGGTGGCCGGCCGGATCGCGATGGACCAGTTCGTCGTCGACCTCGGCGACGCCCCCGCGCGGACCGGCGACGAGGTCGTGTTGTTCGGGCCCGGCGACCAGGGTGAACCGACGGTCGCCGAGTGGGCGGGGTGGGCCGGCACGGTGCCACACGAGATCGTCACCGGCGTGGGCCCGAGAGTGCGACGCTGTTACACGTACGCAACAGCCGGCAAGGTCGAGGAGCCGTCACGTGCCTGAACAGAAGATCCGACTGGCCGTCCTGTTCGGCGGCCGCAGCGGCGAGCACGACGTGTCGTGCAAGTCCGCGGCGAGCATCCTGACCAATCTGGACCGCCGGCGGTACGACATCGTGCCGGTCCGGATCGGCCGCGACGGCGTGTGGGCGACGGCGCCGGCCGTGCCGGAGCTGGACTCGATCGAGGCGGCGCTGGAATGGCAACGGGCCGGTTTCCCGCTGCCCGACCACGCGACGCCGGCCGGCAGTGTGCTCGCGACGATGCGGGAGCTGCAGCGGTGCGACGTGGCGTTCCCGGCGCTGCACGGCCCATACGGCGAGGACGGCAGGCTGCAGGCGCTGCTCGACGGCTTCGGGATTCCGTTCGTCGGCAACGGCGTCGCGGCGAGCGCGCTGTCCATGGACAAGGAGTACACGAAGAAGATCGCGGCGAGCATCGGCCTCGAGGTGGCCGCGTCGGTCGTGCTGCGTGACACCGAGCGCGAGGTCTCCTCGGCGGACCGCGAACGTCTCGGTCTCCCCGTGTTCGTGAAGCCGGCGCGCGAGGGCTCGAGCATCGGTGTGTCCAGAGTGGACGATTGGGCCGAGCTGCCCGCCGCGGTGGACGCGGCACGCAAGAGTGACGGCAAGGTGCTCGTCGAGGCGGCGGTCACCGGCCGGGAGATCGACATGGGCGTGCTGGAGCGGCCGGGCGGGGAGCTGGCGGTGAGCCCGCCGATGGAGATCCTGACCTCCGACGCGTACTCGTTCTTCGACTACACGGCCAAGTACGGCGACCCGACCACCGTGCTCGACGTCCCGGCCGCCGTCGACCCCGCGGTGACCGAGGCGCTGGGTCACGACGCGGTGCGGCTGTTCCGGGCACTGGAATGTTCCGGACTGCTGCGCGTCGACTTCTTTCTCCGCGAGGACGGGAGCCGGGTCGTCAACGAGGTGAACACCTTCCCCGGTTTCACCAGCGCTTCTCAGTATCCGAGGATGTGGCAGGCGGCCGGTCTCGGCTACGGGGACCTGCTCGACGTCCTCGTGGACACGGCTCTCTGGCACGCACGCCAATAACGTTTCGGCGAACGGGGACCTGTCCCATCCTTGTGGCAGCACAATGCGGAAAGAATGCTGCGAGCTGTCCCGAGGAAGGAACACAATGGATCAACCGGTGCGTGGGCCCGAGCCCGAGCCTCGACCACCCTCAGAAGCGGCACCGGAGCCGGAGGCACTGACCCAAACGGACGCACCGGCACAGCAAACGGAGCCCGCCCCGGAGTCCTTACCTCAGCCGGAGTCACCCGCACCGCAGGCGTCCGCCCCGGAAGCGGTAGGCCTAACGGAGCCGCCTGCCCAACAACCGGCAGCCGCCGCGGAGGCAGTAGCCCAAACGGACTCACCCGGCCAACCGGCAGCAGCGACCCAAGCGGAGCCAGCCACTGAAGAGTCGGCATCCCAGCCGGAAGCGGTAATCCCGGAAACCAATGCAGCACAAACCGAGACGGAAACCAGCTCGGCACCCGAACCCACACAAGCCACGGCCGAATCCGAGACCGTGGCCCCGGCCGCAGAGCCACCAACGTCGGAAGCTTCGCCAACCCCGGAACCCGCCACACCGCAAGCCGAAGCGACAACCACAGCGACACCCCAACCCACACCCACCGCAACCCAGAACGAATCCGACACCCTGACGGCGGAGCCACCAACCCCAGAACCCGCCACACCGCAGGCCGAGACAGCGCACGCCGAGACAGCGCAGGGTGCGTCCGAGACCACGACGCTGTCGCCGGAGCCATCAACCCCGGAAGCCGCACCGACTCCGGAAACCGCGCCAACCCCGGAACCCATCACACCGCAGGCCGAAGCGGCAACCACAGCGACACCCCAACCCACACCCACTACAACGCAGCACGAATCCGAGACCGTGACCCCGGCAGCAGAGCCACCAACGCCCGAAGCCGCACCGACTCCGGAAACCGTGCCAATCGCGGAACCCGCCACACCGCAAGCCCAAGCGGCAACCACGGCGACACCCCAACCCACACCCACCACAATCCAGAACGAATCCGAAGCCCCCACCGTCGCGGCGACGCTACCCACCCCAGACCTCGCCGCGCCGCAAGCCGGGACGGCGCAGGGCGAGTCCGAGACGGTGAAGCTGACGTCCGAGTCGGTTCCGGCGGTGGCGCAGGTCCCAGCGTTCGCGGCCGCACCCGGTGCGCCCCCGTCCTCGCCGGGATTCATGCCAACGCAAGCGCCGGAGGCGTGGGGCGAGGCGGTGACCTCACCGCTGCCGGTGCCGACGCGGCCCCCGCGGCGCACGCTCAAACCCGGTGATCCCTTGGCCGTCGCGGTGGCGAACGGGTCGTTGCTCGGTGCCGGGTACGCGATGCTCGGGCGGTGGGTGTTGGCCGTCCTCAGTGGGCTGGTCTCCATCGCGCTCGTGGTCGTGCTCGCCACCTCCGTGCGGACACTGTGGCTCGAACTCGTCGTCGTCGGGTGGTGGGTGGCGGTCATCGCGCACGGCTGGTTCCTGGCGAGCCGCAAGCCCGCGCTGGGCACGAACACCCGCAAGCAACGGCTTGTCGCGCTCGGGATCACGGTTCCCGTCCTGCTGGCCTTCGGGCTGCTCCGGTTCGACGCCGCGCGGATCGACGGAGACGTCGCCGATGCCCGCGCCAGTGGTGACTGCGCCGCCGCCATGTCCTCTTTGGACAGCCGGTGGTTCGGACACACGGTGGCGAACGCGCCGCTGACCGCGGAAGGCGACGACACCGTCCGCGCGTGCGGGTTGCTGCAGACCGCCTCCCGCGAGCTGAACACCGGGCTCGGTGGCGACACCGACGCGGTGGAGGCCGGCATCGGTCGACTGTCGACGGTGCTGAACGAGCTGCCCGGCCACGAGAAGATGGTCGAGCGCACACTGGACAAGTTCCTGGACGCGTTGCCTGTCAAGGACGCCTGCTACACCGCGGACATCACCGACACCCTGCGCGACACCCGCGCCAAGGGCATGGACCGTATCGGCGACATCGTCCCGGACGTCGCGCCTGAGGCGATCGTCGGGTGCGCGGACGCGTACATGGCGGACGAGCGGTGGCAGGAGGCGCTCGACCGGTACAAGCAGCTCCTCGATCAGTACCCCGACCACGAGCTCGCCGGCAAGGCAGAAGAGGGTGCCACCCTGGCCACTCAGGCGATCGAGCTGGCGAACGTGCGCCAACTGCTGACGCTCACGGGCGCCGGCGGGCTGCCCGAGTACTGCACGAGCCCGGCGCCATACAGCGCGGCCGCTCCCTACGGCGCGGCCTCGCCGAACCGCGCGATGGTGTTCGGCGACGAGTACGGCGGCCGGCTCCCTCCGGACTGGGTGGCCACGGACGCGGCCAACGCGGTCGTGGTGATCTGCGCCAGCGAGGCCCAGTTCGGCACGCCGCAGGAGACCTGCAACTACGAGTCCACCCCCGACTCGCCGATCTTCACCGCCGTGACGTTCCACCGGATCGGGGTGCCCGTGCGGGTGTTCGAACTGAAGACAGGAAAGCTCATCCACGACACCAGGATCGAGATCGGCGGCGCGAGCTGCCCGGACACCATCTTCGGCCTGGAGAACACGAGGTACGTCGAGCCGGCCGACGGTGACATCCACGGCGCCTACTCGCCTTTGATCAACCCGTGAGGCGCGGGTCCTCGTTCGGCCACAGGTAGCAGAGCCGGTAGCTCATGGCGACGGCGTAGGGGGCGTAGCGGGTCCGCCAGTTCTGGAACACCGTCCATGCTTCACGGTCACAGTGTTCCCTCGGCAGACCCGCCGCCACCGCGACCTGCACCGTCTGCTCGAAACCGCGTTCCTCGCGGCCCTCGAGGCTCACCGTCGGGCGGGGCAGGTGGACTCCCACCTGCCCCGCCAGCACGGGGAAGCACACCGAACCCGCCTCCAGCACCGAACGGGTGCTCGGCGGCGCCCAGTTCGTCGCGACCGCGTCGGTGAGCGCTGCCGCGTCGAGCACCAGCACGGCCGCGTCCAGCCAGCACAGCTCCGTGGCCGAGCGGTAGATGGTGAGGGCCGGATAGCCGGTGTGGGTGGCCCGGATGTCGGCGAGCCACGCCGTCCACTGCGCGAACAGCTGGTCGAGATGGTCACGGGAGCCGAGCCGCAGATGCTCCGCCAGCACCAGTTCCGCCTCCGTGGGGCGGGCGGCGTGCGCGGCCATCCTCGCCACGACGAGCTCGCGGCGGCTGTACGCGGCCGTGAACCGGTAGAGGTGGAGCACGAACGCCGACAGCACGAGCGCCACCGCGCCCCATGCTCCGACGGCGAGCAGGATCCCGCCGTCGGATTCGGTGCGCAGCAACAGGAATCCGGTGAACCCCGCCAGCGTGAGCGGCATGTCGGCGACCGCGCACGACATCAGCGCGAACCCCACGAGCGTCGCGGTGAGCCAGCACGCCGCCGCGACGTACAACGCGACCGGCGCGCACATGTCCATCACGCGCTCGCCGAGGGACTGCGGCAGCCGGCGGGCCACGGCCGACCCCGTCCAGCCCGTGCCCCGCACGACGGAGCGCATCAGCAGCGACGAGCGCTGGCGCGGGATGAAAACGGTACGCAGCACCGAGAGCCAGGTGATCAACGCCAGCAGGACACCGGCGACGAGCGCGACCACATCGACCAACGGATCACCCCTCACTTCCCCGAACGACCGACTCTCCTGGAGTGGACAGTCAGTCCGGTCGGGACGGGGAGGCGCCACGAGTCCCGCGTTCGCCGGTCATCGCTCCTCCAGTGGCTCGTCGCTCCCACGGTACCGCGCGATCGCCGGTCCGATCAGGGCTCAACCTGGTACTCCTAGTACCAGCAACCGACGGTCCGACCCTCCACTGTGGACAGCTAGACGCCGCCGTCCTCCGGGTACCTGGTCACCGAAAGCCGGGAGACGTGCACGATCCCCGGGTCCGGGTCGTCCCGGTCGACCACCACCTCCACCGGTACGGCGGGAGAGGCGAACCCGACCAGGCCCGCGGTCGGCCCCCAGGCACCGAGGCCCGGCACCGCCATGAGGTCGCCCTCCCGCAGCGGTGGCAGCCGGACCGGTGTCGTCCACACGTCGACCGGGGTCTCCTGCGGACCGGTCAGCACGGTCTCGACCAGTTCTCCTGACGGTGACCGGGAAACCAGCCGCGGCACCAGTCCACGCCGCCGCGGACCGTCGAACCCGCCGACGTGCCCTGCGCCCGACTCGAGCACCACGAGCTGTCGGCTGCCCGTCCGCCGCACGTCGAGCACGGCCGTGAGCAGCAGGCCGGCCGAGCCGACGAGGTCGGGGCCCACCTCGAAGGCCCCCGACCGCCCGTGGACCAGACCGGCGAACCGCGGCGCCGGGCAGCCGCTGAGGTTGACCTTCCCGGCACGCACGCCGTGGCGGGCGAGTGCCGAGGCGAGCCGGCCTGCCAAGGCCGCCGCATCGTCCACATGGGACTCCTCGGTGACGCACACGTGCAGTCCGTTGACGCGTGCACCCGCACGGCCGGCGAAGTCGGCCGGTTCGGCGAGCACCTGTTCGGGGTCGGCGCCGGTCGACGGCAGCGCGCCGGCGTTCACCCGGAGCAGGCAGTCCACCTCACGCTGGTGCACGGTAGCGCGTTCGGCGAGCTGCACCAGACCCGCCGGTGAGTCCACGGTGAAGTTCCGCACACCGAGCCACAGCGCCCAGTCGAGGTCCGCAGACCGCCGTGCCGGACCGGTGTAGAGGATCTCCTCAGCCGACCAGCCGGCGACGAGCGCCATGTCCAACTCGCCGGGCGAACGCACCGCGGGCAGCGCGCCGCCCGCGCGGATCTCCCGCAGCAGCTCGGGATGCGGGTTGGCCGACAGCGCGTAGTAGACACCGGCGCCGTGCGGCAGCGCGGCACGCAGCCGCCGCTGATTGGTTCGGACCTCTGCGAGGTCGTAGACGTAGACCGGTGAACCCACTTCGTCCACGACAGACAGAAGAAGATCGGTCACGTCTCTCGCCCCATCGCCAGATCGATGTAACCGATTGTATGCCAAAAGAAGCCTACAATGATCACGGCGCATGGGGGCGGCGAGCACACCTGGACCGTCACGTGCTCTAGCCATACGCCAACTCTTGGCCGAGCCGGTATCCGTAGGCGACGGAGGCCAGGGTGACGTGGTGGTGCCAACCGCGGAACGAGCGGCCCTCGAAGTGCCGCAGACCGACGTCGTCCTGCATGCGGTCGAGGTGACCGGCCGCCTGGCCGCTCAGCATCACCAGATCGATCAGCTGCGGCAGCCGCGCCACGTTCAGGTTGGTCAGCCAGGTGGCGCGCGGCCGGGCGTGCCCGACCGTCCACTGGGCCAGCAGGTGGCGCGGCGGATGGCGCCGGCGCATCGGCCCGCCGCCGTACACCGGTCGCTCCATCTCACCGGCCACCGGCGAGGCCACGAAACGGGTGGCGGCCGCACGCGCGGCCGTGCGGGTCTGCCAGTTCAGGGTGCCGGCCGCCGGGCGCACCGCCAGGAGCGCCAGCTCACGCACCGTCGGCACACGCACGCCGGACGCGGGCGGCCGGATCGGCACGGCCCGCACGTGCTGTCCCACCTGGAGCAGGTAGCCGAACCCGCGTTCCTCGAGCCCACGAAGCAGGGGTTCGACGTCCTGCTCGTCGGTGACGTCCGCGACCACCGGTGCCGGCGCGAGCCGCCAGTGGTGGTCCATCTCCTCGACGGCCTCGATCAACAGCTGCCAGCGCGGCCGGTGCCGTTGTGTCGGGGGCAGGTGCGCCAACTCGCGGCGGCGCTCGTCCGTGTCCCACGAGCGGGGCAGCTGCAGGCGCCAGTTCACCGGGCAGGCGGCCGAGTCGCCGGCGAGCACCACCGCGAGGCCGACCTGGCAGTTGACCACCCGGCCCGCGGCCGGCACGTACTGCTTGGCCACCCCGACCGAACTCGCGCCGTTCTTGGGGAACAGCGCGTCCCGCACGACCCACGCCTTCGGCGCGATCATGCCGGTGACGTGTTCGGCGAGGTTCTGCCGTACCGGCTCCCACTGCCAGGTGCTCTGGTTCACGAACTGCTGCAGGCACTGGTCCACCCGCGATCCGACCACGAAGTCGGAGATCCGCCGGATGGACTTGCGGCCCGGCACCGTGACGAGACCACGTACATACGCCTCGCCCCAGCGCCGCTGGTCCGACCGGGACAGCGGAGACAGCCTGTCCTGGCAGTATTCGTTCAGGTCGGTGGCGGAGTCCGTCACGGACGCCGCGCCGAACTCGATGGTCGTCATGATGTCCCCCAGGTCTTCTCAGTCGTGACCACCGAGACCGGGTACTCCCTGGCGGCGTCCCGCCCGTACTGGAGCCGCGCCGAGATCGCTGACGCGTACGGTGCGTACTTCGTGCGCTCCTGTTGGAACACGGCCCACGCCACCGGCTGGGTACGTGCCACCGGGAGCCCGGCGAACAGTGTGGTCTGGATGGTGTCGGCGAAGCCGCACTGCTCCCGCCCGTGCAGGCTGATCCTCGGCCGGGACAGGGCGATGCCGACACGGGCCGCGAGCCGCGGCAGGCAGTCGGCGCCCGCGCCCAGCAGAACCTGCGTGTTCGGCGGCGCCCAGTCGGGCGCCGTCGCCTCGACGAGTGCCGCCGCGTCCAGCACGATCACCGCCGCCTCGAGCCAGGACAACCGGCCCGCGGCGCGGAAGTACACGAGGGACGGCGCGCTGACATGGGTGCAGTTGATGTCGGCGAGCCAGTCGGCCCAGTCGCCGAACCAGGCGTCGAGCTGGCCGCGTGAGTCGGTCCGGACATAGGTCGCGATCACGTGCTCGGCGTCGGACGGCTTGTTCGCGTGGACCGAGAGGCGTGCGACGAGCAGCTCCCTGCGGCCGTACGCGGCGGTCACGCGGGACAGGTGCACCCCGAACGCCGCGACGAGCAGCACACCGGACAGCGCCGCCATGACGGCCAGCAGGTTGGCCGTGCCGTCGAGGCGGAACGCGAGCATCCGGCCGAGGTCCTCCTGCCGCGGCTCGACCGCCCCCGAAGCGGTCGCGAGCAGCAGGAAACCCACCGTGCTACCGGTGAACCAGACGCCGAACATCGTGAACAGGGCGAGCGGCGCGCACAGGGCGAGCAGCCGTTCCCGCTTCGTCGGCCCGAGCAGGCGACCGAAGGGCATGAGCACGCCCGCGGCGAGACGGGTGGTCCACATGGCCGCGTACGTCGGCGCCTGGCCCTGCGTGAACACCGTGCGGAACACGCTCAGCCAGGTGGCCACTATCAGCACACCGCCGACCACGGCGGTCATCACATTGATCATGCCGTGGCCCCTCCACCCGTCGTGTACACCTCCACGATCGACCGATCGCGGCGGTTTACCCAGAACGTGCTTGTAGGGGTACTGCGAGTACCAGGCTGACAGCGGGCGTCAGCCGGCCTCCGCCAGGATCGACGGCACACCACTGGGCGCGGCCGGACCAGGCAGGTCACCGGCCAACTGCTCGATCGACCGGCCGGTGAGCAGGTCGCTGCTCGTGACTTCCAGCCCGAGTTCGGTCCGGATCTGGTAGGCGAGCCGAACCGCGAACACCGAGTCAAGGCCCTGCATGACCAGTGGCACGGACGGCTCGATGTCCGGCACGCCGAGCAGCGTGGACACCCGCAGCCTTATGTGGCGCACACGGTCGGGCAAGGTCGTGATGGCCGCCTCGTCGACGGGGTGCGGCTCGTCGGCCGGGCTCTGCGGTGGTTCGTCGTCACATGGCGGCCACTCGACGTCGTTGCTCGAGGGGCCGTCGACCCAGAACCGCTTGTGCTGCCAGGGATAGAGCGGCAGGTCGGCGAACCGGCCGTCCCGGTCGACCCGCTCGAACGCGATCTGGCCGCCCTCGGTGTACACCGTCGCCAGACCGGCCAGGAGCGTGGTGAGCCCCGGTTCGTCCCGACGCAGCGAGGCGACCGTGGTCGCGTCGGCGCGGGCGGCCGAGATGCCGTCCTCGAGCGCGGCGTGCAGGATCGGGTGCGGGCTGATCTCCACGAAAACCGTGCGCCCGGCATCGGCCAGGGTCGTCAGAACGGCAAGGTCGAAACGCACGGGCAGGATCAGGTTGTCGGCCCAGTACGTCGCGTCGAGGTCGCCATCGTCGACCACGCGGTCGAGCACGGTGGAGTGGATGGGCACCTGGCCGGGGCGCGGACGCAAGCCACTCAGCGCGTCGACCAGACGAGGGCGCAGCGACTCGAGCTGGAGAGCGTGGGAGGCGTAGTCCACCGGCACCTGGCGGCAGAACACGCCGTCCTCACGCAGGCTGTCGGCGATCTCCGCCAACGCGACCGGGTCACCGGACAGCACCGTCGAGCGGTGGCTGTTGACGACACCGACGCACACCTCGCCGCCGTGCTTCTCGACCACCCGCCGCGCGGCCGGCTCACCGAGCTGGACCGCCCACATCGCACCGGGTTCGCGCCGGGCGGCCAACAGCGCGCTGCGGCGGCAGATCACCGTGGCGCCGTCGGCCACGGTGAGCGCGCCGGACGTCACGGCGGCCGCGACCTCGCCCATGCTGTGCCCGATCACCAGGTCGGGCTCGACGCCCCACTCGCGCCAGACCTCGGCGAGCGCGACCTGGACGGCCCAGAGCGTCGGCTGCACCCGGTCCATCGTGGTCAGCTCGTCACCGCGCTCGATGTGCTCGATCAGCGACCAGCCCAGCTCCTCACGGACGGCCCGGTCACATTCGGCGAGCCGGTCGGCGAAGGTCCGGTTGGTCCGCAACAGGTCCCGAGCCATGCCCGGCCACTGCGAGCCCTGGCCGGGGTAGACGAACACGACCCGGGGACGGCCGGCCATCTCCCGGCCGTCCCCGATCACGTGCTCCGTCCGCTCGCCTGCGGCGACCGCGGCCAGGCCGGCGACGAGCTCCGCCCGATCGGCGCCGACCACCGCGATCCGCCGCTCGAAGTGCGTGCGACGCGCCCCGGCGGTGTGGCAGACGTCGGCGAGGGCCGGGGAGTCCCGCTCGTGGAGCAGCTCGGCGTACTGCCCGGCGAGTGTCGCCAACGCCTTGGGATGCCGGGCGGAGAGCGGGAGCAGATAGCCAGAACGCTCCTCCGCATCGGGACCGTGCCGGGCGCCGGCGCACTCGGCGAGCACGAGGTGCGCGACCGACCCGTTCGCCCCGAACGCGCTGACGCCCACGACGGCCGGCCGGTCGTCGGGAAGTGGCTGGTTGCCGCGGACCAGCCGCAGCGGCGAGTCCGGCCACCGGAGCGGTGGCGCGGGCTCGCGCACGTTCAGGGTCGCCGGGACGGTGCGGTGCCGCAGCACCAGCGCGGCCTTGATCAACCCGGCGAACCCGGCCACGCCCTCGAGGTGGCCGATGTTGGACTTGACCGAGCCGACGAGACAGGGCTGCCCGGCCGGCCGTTGTTCACCGAGCACGGTGCTGAGAGCGCGCAGCTCCACCGGGTCGCCGCCTGCGGTGCCCGCACCGTGGGCCTCCACGTAGGCGACGGTCCCCGGCCCGACCCCGGCGTCGGCGTACGCGGCCCGCAGCGTCGCCTCCTGTCCGGTCTGCCCCGGCGACATCATGGAGGAGCCGGTTCTGCCGTAATGCCCCATGGCGCTGCCGACGATCGCGGCGTAGGGACGGTCGCCGTCCCGCTCCGCGTCCTCGAGCCGCTTCAGGATCACCACGCCGGCGCCCTCGCTGCGGACGTAGCCGTCCGCGCCGACGTCACCGAACCGGCACCGGCCGCTGCGCGAGAGCAGGTTCGACTCGGACAGGGCGAAGTACACGTCAGGGGACAGGATCAGCGTCGCCCCGCCGACGATGGCCAGGTCGATCTCCCGGGACTGTAGTGCGCGGGTGGCCACGTGCACGGCTACCAGCGGCGTGGCACAGGTGGCCGAGATGGCCAGGCTCGGTCCGCGCAGGTCGAGGTGGTACGAGAGCCGCCCGGCGATGATCCCGCCCGTCTCGGCGCCCATGGCGGCGTGGGGCCCGAAATGGCCGGCCGACCGCATCATGTCCCAGTAGGCGGTGCTGAAGGTGGTCAGATATACCCCGGTGTTGCTCCCGGCCAGATTCTCGGCGGTCTGCCCAGCGTCCTCGATGGCCCGCCACGCCACCTCCATGAGCACGCGTTGCTGCGGATCCATCTGCTCGGCCTCGCTGGGCGTGATGTTGAAGAAATCCGCGTCGAAACCATCGACATTTTCCAGGAATCCACCGCTGAGGTTCACAATTCTTCGTGGTCTACCAGGCTCCGGCGAGTACCATTTTTTGGCATCGAACCGCTGTTGCGGAATCTGTCCGACGACGTCCCGCCCTGATAACATCAGATCCCAGAACTCATTCGTGTCCGATGCCCCGGGGAAGCGACAGGCGGCACCGACTACCGCCACCGAAGACCCTGCGCCAGTGATCTCCCCATCTCGCCATCTCAGTGTCGTCATAGTGGCGCTACTCCCTTTTGAGTTCGTCCCCCACATCTGACCATCCCGGGAGGGAGCGGTCAACGAAGAACTAACGAAATACAGACGCGGGAGATAGTACTGACTATTCAGTATGCACCGGAACATGCAGTACGACTCCGGACGGAACCATCTCCGGAGATCCCATGGGAACAATCCGCATAACCTGCGGGCCGAACCTGACGTGGCGAAACCGGCGGATCTTCGACCGGTGCTCCATCACGTGATGTTGGCTCCACCAGGCGCGAAAGTCGGGACTGAGCCGATGGAGCTCCGCGATCCGGGCGTGCAACACCGGATCGGCGGAATGCTTGCCGCTCTCGGCACGCCACCGGGCGACGGCGTCCCTGGTGTCGTCCTCCCAATCCAACAGGCGGGTGCGGGCGACGGGCGAACAGAGCATCCACCGCAGGATGTTGCGCTCCTCCGGCGGTAGCGCGTCCCAGTCGTCGTACCACTCGAGGGCGGCCGCGTTCCACCCAAGGAGATCGCAGTGATGGTCGGCCGCGTAGACCGGGTAAGGGCTCTTGTCGAACAGGGCGATGACCTGCCTGATCAGGTCATGGACGGAAACCTCGGCATCCAGGGCCGAGGTGTTCATGGCCGCGCCGTGCGCCAGGCTGTGGATGTATCGGCGCTCGTCCTCGGTGAGTCGCAGAACCCTGGACAAGCTGTCCAACACCTCGCGCGAGGGCTGAATACCCCGGCCCTGTTCGAGATAGGTGTACCAGGTGGGACTGACCCCGGCCAGCACGGCGACTTCCTCGCGCCGCAAACCCAGCGTCCGCCTGCGTGGCCCTACCGGAAGGCCGACCTCGGCGGGCGAGATGCGCTCCCTCCTACTCCGCAGGAACCTCGCGAGCTCGCGCCTACTGGCGTCGTCGGTCGACAAGATGGCCCCATGCACTCGTAGATCGGAGGTTGATCAACAACTGACGCGCCGCCATCCCGCAATAGTAATGTCCCCCGAACCGATTATTAGATCATTAACACCATCGGACGGGTTTCTTACCCCAACCTCCCCGCGAGCGCGCCTTCTCCAGGCGCGGCGCGCGCCCAGTCGTCCACCGAGGACATTAGGTCCCCGCGATCTTCGGCCGGTACGGTGACCTGACGTAGTCAGTGTCACGACGGGCCGGAACGATTCGGCGATCGCGTCAGACCGCGGCACGCCGCATTTTCAGCAGGTTTCGGTTTCGGCCGCCGGTATAGGAGTGCTCGAAGCTGTCGACGCTGGTCACCGCCAGGAACACACCCAGTCCACCCAGGGGTGCGGCACGCGGGTCCATGGCCAGCCGCGGTGCTGGGTCGTAGGCCGTCGGGTCGAACTCGGGCGCGACGTCCTCGAACCGCATCCACACCCAGTCCCGGTCGAAGCCGCCGTCGATGTCGATCCAGCCGTCGCCACCTAGGTACCCGTGGACCACCGTGTTGGTGGTGATCTCCTCGGCCGCCAGCCGCATGCGGTAGGCCTGGCTGTGCGTCAACCCGGTCGCCGCGGCGAGACGGGCCACCAAGCCCGGCACCGACGCCCCCAGTTCCTCGATGCCGTGCACGCGAATCCGGGAGGCGGTCACGGCCGCGTCCCGGGGCACGAACTTCGTCACGCTGACCAGTGAACCGACATCGCTTGGCGGACAACAAGAATCAAGACGAAGTCCGCGTTCGATGGCCGGGACTCCGTCAGGTGCGCGTCTGTCTACTGTGGAGCGGGGAAGGGCGCTCACCCTTCCCCGCCCGAGAGCTACTGGGTCACGACCAGGACGGCCGCCGGACGGCCCATGCCGTCGTCATCGTCGTTGTCGTCGTCGCCCTCTTCGCTGTCGTTGCAGGCGGCCAGCAACGGGAGAGCGGCAAGCGCGCCGATAACGGCGAGCATGCGGAGCGACCGGCGGGCGGGGTCCAGCGACATCGAGCTTCCCTTCGTCGGTGACATGTCCGTTATGTACCCATCCTGCCGCTGATCAACCGCAGGTGCCCGCCACGGACGCGATGGCGTCGTGTTCTGCCTGGTCAACGGACAGGTTGTACTTCCGCTTCACCTTCAGCCACGCCGCGACGTAGCCGCACCGGTCGCGGTCCGGCAGCCAGCGCGCCGGGTCGTCGTCGCCCTTGCTCCGGTTGCTCGAGCTCGTGACCGCCACCAGGCCCTCGATGTCGTTGGCGTACGCGCGGCGCTGCTCCTCCGGCCAGTCGCCGGGACGCTGCCGGCGCCCCTCGACGACCGGGCCCGACCTCGCCGCCTCCGCCAGCGGCACGATGTGGTCGATGTCCAGGTCGCGCGGGTCGGTCACCATGACGCCGTCGTACGCGCTGAGCCACTGACCCGACCTCGGCGCGCAGTTACCGCCCATCACGACGCCCTGTCCCTGCTGTTGCAGCACGGTTTCCCGCGTCGAGCACTCACCCGACCGCGCCCACTGCGGCAGCCAGTCGTCGCGGTCGTAGTGCGCACCGGTGTCCTCCGGCGCTATCTGCAACGCGGCCAGCTGCTCGCCAAGCGAGCCGGCCGGTGGTGGTGGCGCGGGCGCGGTGCTGGTGGGCAGGGGTTGCGACAGCACCTGGCAGCCGACCAGAAGACTCGACGAGCAAACCAACAGGGCGACGCGTAAGCGCCGGCCAGCAGGGCGGGTATCCACGTGGCCTCCATGGAGTTGACTCCACGATCATGACTCAAGGAGGCGTCTGGCACACGGTTAGCTTCCCCACGGGCGCGTGGTCACGCGGTTTTCTGGCGATCACGCACAGGTCCGGCGGCGCTGTCGTTGCCGGCCAGGATCAGCTCACTGTGCGCTACCGCGATCGGGTCCCGATCGACGTACACGGCCCGGCATTCGGGTGGCTCCTACTGGGCGATCTCGTGGACGTCACCGACAGTGGGAATGCCGGAGCCGATGTCCAGGAACTTGCGCACCCCTGGTCGATCATGAAACGTACGGCCGAGGCGAGAAAGGCCCGATTGGTCCGCGCCACGGCGCGGATTCCCGGCACCGCGCGTTCAACCTGGTCAGCCATGGCGCGGTCAGCTGGGAAGTGGTGGCTACCGCCGAGCAGGTGGTCGTATACCCGAGCCCCGCTCGGCACGGAGACGCCTGGTACCAGGTCCCGTAGCCACGCCATCCGCCATCCTCGAATAAGTCAGTTGACAGAACAGCGAATCACACCCGAACGGGTGCTTCTGGAGCACCACGGCGTGGCCCTACTGTAATCCGACTCGTGCAGCACCGAGGAGTGCCGATGCCCGTTCCGGTCGCACCTCGGTCGATGGTGCCCGCTCGCGGATTCCGCTCCATCGAAGGGCTTCGTGTGCGTGGCATTGTCGCTCGGGTGTACCTTTGCCCCCTGCGGCGACACCTCGCGACAAACCCGACGCTCGACACACCCGGATCCCGATCATCAGTCAGCAAGCTTCGGAAAAGGAGCCATGTGCGACAAGTTCCGACGAGCGTCGGGAATGGCTTCGTGAATTCCAGTGACACGTCTTTCACCTGCGGCGACGCGGGTTTGTTTCGACATTGTGTGAATCATGGCGACCGGCTGTCCACGACGGCCATACCCTGCTGAAGGGGCGACCCGTGACGAGACCCCTGCCCCACGACGCGGACACCCCGCCGGTGAGATCCGCCGCGGACCGCGAACGTGTCCGGACCAAGGCCGCCAGGAAATGGGCGTACCTGATCAGCATGGCCACCTACGTCCCGCTGCGGCACACCGACATGGAGCGGCCGTTCCGCGACATGGTCGACGAGATGTTCGCGGCGCTCACCGGCGAACCGCCGGACCTCGACGCGGCGGAACGGGTCGGCGCCAAGCTGATCGAGCTGAACTGCGTTGACCGGGTGTGCCTGCGGATCACCATGGACGTGCTCAGCGGCCCACTGCTCACCGACGAGGACACGCGGCACCTGGCGCCGGACCGGGTCACCAGGGTGCTCGGCGCGCTCGCCGTGGGCTTCGCCGAGGCGTTGCGGAAACGGACGATCGAGCAGCAGGAGAGCATGATCCGCGCGGTGAAGTCGGTCGCCATGAAGGCGACGGGCGCCGCCAAGGCGTACCTGGCCGAGCGCGAGGCCATCGCGACCGAGCTGTCGCTGCTGCGCCGCCAGCTGAGCCATCAGCTGCTGCACGACGCGCTCACCGGCCTGCCGAACCGGCAGTTCTTCACCACGCGGCTGGAGGAGGTGCTGAACTCCGGCAACCCGACCACGCTGTACCGGATCGAGCTGAACGGGTTCGCCGTGCTCAACGACGGCCTCGGCAGCCCGCACACCGACCATCTGCTGCTCACGGTCGCGGCACGGCTGCGCAGCTCGGTCGCCGGCGAGGACGCGATGCTCGCCCGTTTCGACCGGGCGAGCTTCGCCGTGCTGCACGAGCACCGGCCGGGGCGGGCGCGGCGGCCGTTATCACCGGACGAGCTCGTCGCCAGGATCACCGCCGCACTCGCCGAGACGACCTACGTCGCCGACCACGGCTTCGCGTTGACCGCGAACATCGGCGTGGTGCAGTCGCCGCCGCACCGGGCGGAGCTGGTCGAGTTCACGCAGTCCGCCGACCTCGCGCTCCGGCTCGCGAAGGAACAGGGTCCTGGCCGGTGGCGGCTGCTCGCCCCGAACGGCGGCGACGAGGACCGCACCCGGTTGCGGTTCGCGGCGATCATGCCCGGTGCCCTGGAGACCGGCCAGCTCACGGTCGACTACCGGTTGCGGGTCGACCTCGCCGACGAGCGGCCGGTCAGCGTCGACGCGTACCCGTGCTGGGACAAGGCCGGGACGCCCGACTGCACGGCACTGGCCGAGGAGACCGGCCTGAGCCCGCAGGTCGGGCGATGGCTGCTGCGCACGGCCAGCGAGCGGATGAGCACCTCGGAACTACCGCTGTCGGTGCGCCTGTCCCGCACCCAGGCCTCGGCGCCGGACCTGGTCGACACGGTGCTCGGCACGCTGGCCGACACGTCGCTGCCCGCGGACCGGCTGCAGCTCGCGATGCCCGCTGTGGCGGTCTTCGGCGGGCAGGCCATGGACAACCTGACCGCGCTCGCCTGCGCGGGGGTACGGATGGCGGTGCACGACTTCACCGGTGACCCGACCGACGTGGCTCGGCTGGCCGACCTGCCGGTAGGGACCGTTTCGTTGGCGCCGGAGCTGGTTGCGCGTGCCCGCACGGCCCGGCCGCTGCTGACGAAGGCGCTCACCGGTGTCGCCGCGCTCGTCCACGAGGTGGGCGCGACCGTGGCGGTCGACGGCATCAGCAGCAAACCGGAGGCCGACTGGTGGCGGCGTGCCGGCGCGGACACCGCGACCGGTCCGCTGTTCGCGATTCAGGGGCAACCCTGAGCCATCTCCCGGGTATCCCCGGAGTTCTCGACAGCCTGTCCTGCCCCAGCCTTGTCTGCGTCATCCCGACAGCAGAACTTTCGAGGGGGCACCCGATGGGTAAGCCGATGTTAACCGTCCGTATCGCCAGATGGAGCGCGGAACATCCGTGGCGCGCGATCGGCGCGTGGCTGCTGTTCGTGGCCATCTGTATCGGCGCGGGCCAGGCCACCGGCACCAAACAGGCCGACTTCGACGACGACCCGAAGGGCGAGCTCGCCACCTACCAGAGCATCGTGGACGAGGCCGGTTTCACGCGGCCCACCACCGAGAACGTCCTGATCTCCGCCCGTGACGGGGCCCTCGACACCGCCCGCGCCACGGCCGCGGCGAACGAGGTGCGGGCGGACATGGGCGCGTTGCGGGAGGTGGGCGCGGTCAGCGAACCCGTGGAATCGCCGAAGGGCACGGCGGTGCTGGTCAACGTCGAGATCGCGGGCGACCGCGAGAACGCCGAGGAACGCGTCGACGCGCTGCTCGACACGACCGCCGCGGTACAGAAGCAGTACCCGGACCTGCGGGTCGAGCAGGTCGGCGGCGCGTCCCTGGACAAGGCGCTGTCCGCGACACTCGGTGAGGACTTCCAGAAGGCCGAGCTGATCAGCATCCCGGTCACGCTGCTGATCATGCTGGTGGTGTTCGGCGCGTTGATCGCGGCCGGGGTGCCGGTGCTGCTGGCGATGTCGGCGGTCGGCGCCGCGCTCGGCCTGTCCGCGCTCGCCTCGCAGCTGATCCCCGCGACGGACAACACCTCCAGCATGATCCTGCTGATCGGCATGGCGGTCGGCGTGGACTACTCGCTGTTCTACGTCCGGCGCGACCGTGAGGAACGGGCGAAGGGCGCCGGGCACGTGGACGCGGTGGAGATCGCGGCGGCCACGTCGGGGCACGCGATCGTGGTCTCCGGCATCGCGGTGACGGTCGCGATGGCGGGCATGTTCGTGGTCGACGACATCGTGTTCTCGTCGATCGCCGTCGGCACGATCCTGGTCGTGCTGGCCGCCATGATCGGCTCGATCACCGTGCTGCCCGCGCTGCTGGCCAAGCTGGGCCGGTTCGTCGACAAGCCGAAGATCCCGTTCCTGTGGCGGCTTTCCATGCGCAACTCGGGCAACCCGCGCTTCTGGCGGGCGGTGCTGAAGCCGAGCCTGCGCGCACCGAAGACGACGCTGATCATCTCCGGTGGCCTGCTCGCGGCACTGGCTGTGCCGGCGTTCAGCATGACGCTGAACGCGCCGTCCGAGGCCGACCTGCCCCGCAGCATCCCGATCATGCAGTCGTACGACCGGATGACCGAGGCGTTCCCGAGCGAGGGCGCGTCGCACCAGATCGCCGTTCGGGTCCCGGCGTCGTCGAGCACGGCCGCCGAGTCCGCGGTGGCCGACCTGCTCGACCGGCTCGCCGCCGACCCCGGCTTCGCGCACGACCAGCCGCCTCGCGTCGACACCGCCGCGAACGGCCGGATCTTCCTGATCTCGGCGGGCATCCCGGACGACGGCGGCTCCGCGGAGGCGGACCAGTCGCTCGACCGGCTGCGCACCACGCTGCTGCCGGCCACGGTCGGCACGGTCGCGGGCGCCGAGTTCGCGGTGAGCGGTCAGACGGCCGGTGAGAACGACTTCGTGGCGTCGATGACCGACGCGCTGCCGTGGGTGATCCTGTTCGTGCTGCTGCTGACGTTCCTGGTGATGCTGTGGGCGTTCCGCGCCCCGGTGATCGCGTTGAGCGCGATCGGGCTGAACCTGCTGTCGGCGGGTGCCGCGTACGGCCTGCTGGTGCTGGTGTTCCAGAACACCTGGGCGGAGGGTCTGCTCGGCTTCACGTCGACGGGCGGCATCACGGCGTGGCTGCCGGTGATCCTGTTCGTGACGCTGTTCGGGCTGTCGATGGACTACCACGTGTTCGTGGTGAGCCGCATCCGTGAGTCGGTCGGTGTGATGTCGACCCGCGACGCGGTGGCCACCGGCATCACGAGGTCGGCGGGCGTGGTGACAAGCGCGGCCGCGGTCATGATCGGCGTGTTCTCCGTCTTCGCGACGCTGAGCACGATCGACATGAAGCAGATGGGCGTCGGCCTGGCCGCGGCGATCCTGATCGACGCGACCCTGATCCGCGCGGTCCTCCTGCCGGCACTCATGACCGTGCTGGGCAACGCGAACTGGTGGACCCCACGCTTCCTGCGCAAGAAGGAAGAGGTCGACGCGACCGAGGAGACCCGCGTCCTCGAACCAGTGAGCTAGGTCAGCATCTTTCTCGCGGGGGTAGGCCTACCGCGTCCGGTATCCGGTCGCGGTAGGTCTTTTCCGCGAACGCGATGAACCGGTCCACGTCCTCCACAGTGGACACCAGGCCGAACGAGACGCGGACCGCGCCCGCCGTGGGTAGGCCGATGCGTTTCAGGTACTCGTCCAGCGAGCCGGTGTTCGCGGCGCGCAGTTGTCTCAACGCCCGCACGTCCACCCCGAACGCGTCCTCGCCGACGCCCGGGTTGCAGAAACAGCCGGTGCGCAGGGAGATCCCCGCCGCGGCGGTCTCCGCCTCGACCAGTCGTTCGTCGACCACCCGGCCCTGGGCGTCCAGGAAGTTGAAGGCCACCGTGGCGCCGCGATCGTTCGTGTCGGTCGGGCCGTAGACCCGGACCATCGGCGAGCCGTCGCCGTGCCGCAACTCCGTCAGCTTTTTCAGGAACCGCCCCGTCAGGTGGCTCACCCGGGCACCTATCAGCGGCACGCCGATGCCGGCCAACCAGTCAAGTCCGAAGTGGACGTCCGGGATGGACAGGAAGTTGAGCGTGCCGTCCTCGAACGCGATCTCGTCGGGGGCCATCGTGTGCCACGGCGCGCCGACGCTCACCGCCTGGATCGTGCCGCCCGAGAACCACGGGCGGCGCAGCCTGGCCAGCGCGTCGCGGCGGGCGACCAGGCAGCCGACGCCCGTCGGATAGCCGAACAGCTTGTACCAGCTGACCATCACGAACTCCGGGCGCACCACGCTCAGGTCCAGCATGGCCGTCGGCAGGTACGCGGCCGCGTCGAGCAGCACGTCGTATCCGAGCCCCTGCGCCAGTCCGATCCAGTCGAGCGGGTGGCGCACACCGCTGAAGTTGCTCTGCGCCGGATAGGCGAACAAACCCCGGCCGTGCGCGAGGAACGGTTCGAGCACGTCCGTGTCGATCCGCAACCGCGGCGCTCGCGTCGGCACGTACACGGTTTTCGCGTGCGCGCGGCGGGCGAACTCACGCAGACCGTTGACCGAGTTGTGGTTGTCCGCGGTCAGCACGAGCCGCGTGCGCCGGGTGAACGGGTACGCCTCCCCCACGAGCCGCGCCGCCCCGGTCGCGTTCTGCGTGAAGACCGCCGTGTACTCGTCCGGCCTCGCGTTGAGGTGTTCGAGCACCCTGGCACGGGCCCGCTCGACCAGCTCCGTGGCCGCCGCGCTGGTCGGGTTCGCCGAGTGCGGGTTGCCGAACACCGTGCCCGCCAACCGTTCCGCGTGCGCCCGGTACTGGGCCCGCGCGGCCAACCCGGCACCGGTGTAGTCCAGGTACAGGTGCCCCTGCTCGTCGAGGTAGCCGTACTCGGTGCGCCGCAGTTCGTCGAGCTTCGCGGTCGCCGAGTACTCAACAGACATGTGTCCCCCAAAGCTCACCTTTCAGTGTGCCTCAGTGGTAAAGCGCGGGGCGACGGTTCGAAGGGCATCGCTGGGGAGCCCTTCGGGCAGTCACGTGTGGCCCCCATTGACGGGGACGCACTGTCCGGTGATGAAGGCCGCGTCGGGCGAGGCCAGGAACGCGACCGTGGCCGCCACGTCTTCCGGGGTGCCGATGCGGCGCAGCGGCAACTCGGCTATGTACTCGGCGCGTCCTCCTGTGTGACGTCGGCGTGCCGCTCGACCGGGATCCACCCTGGCGCGACCACGTTGACAGTGATGCCGGAGGCACCCAGCTCTCGTGCCCACACCCGGGTCAGCGCGAGTTGGGCCGCCTTCGCGGCGGAGTACGCCGACCATCCGGGTAGCGCCCGTTCCGGCATGTCCGAACCGATGTTGATGATCCGTCCGCCGCCGAGTGCCTTCATGCCGGGCACGACGGCCTGTGCGAGCAGGGTCGGGCTCTTGACGAAGAACTCGAGCTGGCCGAGGTGGGTGTGCCAGGTCAGGTCCTCGAACCCCACGACGGGCTGCGGCCCGGTCGCGTTGGCGACGAGGCAGCCGACCGGGCCGAGTCGCTCGGTCACCGCCGTGACGAGCCGCGTCACCTCGGCCTCGTCGGTGACGTCCCCTGGCGCCACGGTCGCCTTCCCGCCCGCGGCGACGATGTCCGCCACCACGTCGTCGGCGCGGCCCGGCAGGTCGTTCACCGCCACCGGCCAGCCGCGCGCGGCGAGGGTGCGGGCGATCGCCGCACCCAGGCCGCGCCCGGCCCCGGTGACCAGAGCAGCACCGTTCACGTGGCCGATGCTACGTACGCGATCACCGGCCCCACAGCTCGGCGGCCTTCGCCATGGCTTCTTCCGCGTCGCACGTCCCGGGCGACAGGACCGAACCGTCGTCGTCCAGCAGGAAGCAGTCGAACTCGCCATGGGAGGCGCCGAGGCGCACGAGCAAACCGGGTGAGCGGCCCGGACCTGGATACTCGAAGCTGCCGCCGTCCGCACCGAGGGCCAGCTCGACCCGCGACGTGGTGCCGCCCCCGGTGACATCGGCGGCGACACGACCCGAGTACCCCGCGGTGGTGACGGTGCGCAGCCGGAGGTCGATGCTGCCCGCCTCGCCCGGCGCCAGGTTGAAGGCGAACGGGCGCGTCGTCCCGTCCTCTTCCTCGACGAGCACGGCGGGCGTGTCCCGGTCCAGGTCGAGGTCGAGCACCGCGGTCTCACCGACGCCGGCGTCCGGGCACCGGAACATGTATCCCGGCCGGACCGCCAGCTCCGTCCTGTCCACGACCCGCACGTTGTCGATCGTGAGCATCGGCCCGCTGTCGGCGTCGTTGCGCACCGACATCTCGTAGGCGAACGGCCGTTCCACACCGTGTTCCCTCAACCATTCGATGGTGGGTTCGGTGCATGGCGCGCTGTACGGCATGTCCGCCAACGGCGCGTCCACCGGCAGGAAGAACTGTGTGGCGAAGTCGCGGGGCAACGGCTCGATGCGCAACGTGTCCGGCGTCGTGCTCGTCGGCGCGCCGATCACCGCCACCGGCCCGGTGAAGGCAGGCACCACGGCGATTACCGCGGCCAGCACGCCCAGCATGACGGTCCACGGACTCTTGGCTGCCGCCCCCACCCACTTGGCAACAGGGGAACGAGCACGGCGTCGTCTGCTGGACCGCTTGGCGCACAAGGGATTCTCCCCAGGATGCGATGACCCGTCGCCTTCACAGGCTACTCGCTGCCCGGCCCCGAGCGTGGGCGTTCGGGCGAGGACGTGCCCCGCCCGAACGCCCGACCGTCACTCCACCGGCGCCGCGAACTGTGCCGAGTACAGCCGGTGGTAGGCGCCCTGCTGTTCCAGCAGTTCCTCGTGCGTGCCCTGCTCCACGATGTGGCCGGACTCCATCACCAGGATGAGGTCCGCGTCGCGGATCGTGGACAGGCGGTGCGCGATCACGAAGCTGGTCCGCGACGACCGCAGTGCCGCCATCGCGTGCTGCACCAACGACTCCGTGCGGGTGTCGACCGAGCTGGTCGCCTCGTCGAGGATCAGCAGCGACGGGCTCGCGAGGAACGCCCGCGCGATGGTCAGCAGCTGCTTCTCACCGGCGGAGACGTTGGAGGCCTCCTCGTCGATGACCGTGTCGTAGCCGTCCGGCAGCGTGCGGACGAAACGGTCGACGTAGGTCGCCTGCGCCGCCGCGACGATCTCCTCCTCCGTCGCGCCCGGCTTGCCGTACGCGATGTTGTCGCGGATGGTGCCGCCGAACAACCACGTGTCCTGCAGCACCATGCCCACCTGCGAGCGCAGGTCCTCCCGCTTCAACGCGGTGATGTCCACCCCGTCGAGCGTGATGCGGCCGGCGTCCAGCTCGTAGAACCGCAGGATCAGGTTCACCAGCGTGGTCTTGCCGGCGCCGGTCGGCCCGACGATCGCGACGGTCTGCCCCGGTTCGGCCACCAGCGACAGGTTCTCGATCAGCGGCTGGTCCTCCTTGTAGGAGAAGGACACGTCCTCGAACGCGACGCGGCCGCGGCGCGTGGCCGGCAGTGTCGCGTCCGCGGGGTCCGGCTCCTGCTCCTCGGCGTCGAGCAGCTCGAACACCCGCTCCGCCGACGCGACGCCGGACTGCAGCAGGTTCGCCATCGACGCGACCTGCGTCAGCGGCTGGGTGAACTGCCGCGAGTACTGGATGAACGCCGTGACCTCGCCCAGCGTCATCGACCCCGACGTGATGCGCAGGCCGCCGACCACGGCGATCAGCACATAGCTCAGGTTCGACAGGAACATCATCGACGGCATGATCAGGCCGGACACGAACTGCGCGCCGGACGAGGCCTGGTACAGGTCCTCGTTGCGCTTGCGGAACTCCTCCTCCGACTCCTCCTGCCGGCCGAACACCTTCACCAGCTGGTGCCCGGTGAACGACTCCTCGATGTGCGCGTTGAGCGCGCCGGTGTGCTTCCACTGCGCCACGAACAGCTTCTGCGACCGCTTGCCGATCGCCCGTGTGACCGCCACCGACGCCGGGATGACCAGCAACGCGATCAGCGCCAGCAGCGGCGAGATCGTGAACATCATGACGAGCACGCCGACCACCGTCAGCACCGACGTCAGCAGCTGGCTCAGCGTCTGCTGGAGCGTCGTCGAGATGTTGTCGATGTCGTTGGTGACACGGGAAAGCAGCTCGCCGCGCGGCTGGTTGTCGAAGTACCGCAACGGAAGCCGGTGCAGCTTCGCCTCGACGTCCTCACGCAGCCGGTAGACGATGCGCTGGACGACGTTGTTCAGCAGCACGCCCTGCGCCCAGCCGAACAGCGACGAGACGAGGTACAGCGCGAGCACCCACGCCAGGACGGTGCCCAGCGCGCCGAAGTCGACGCCCGCGCCGGGCAGGCCGCGCATGTGCTCGAGGACGCCGTCGAAGATGATGTCGGTGGCGTGCCCCAGGATCTTCGGTCCCGCGACGGCGAACGCGACGCTCAGCACACCGAGCGCGACGACGAAGCCGAGGGCGAACCGCTCGTCCCGCATCCGGGCCATGAGCCGTTTCGCCGACGTGCCGAAGTCGTCGGCCTTGCTGGGCGGGCCCTGCATGGCGGCACCCCAACGAGGGCCGCCCACCGGGGGTTGTGGTCTGCGGGTCGTGGTGGGAGTGCTCATGACGCGGCCTGCTCCGGGGTCAGCTGGGACTCGACGATCTCGACGTAGGTGGGGCAGGTGCCCATCAGCTCGCGGTGGTTGCCGACACCGACGACGGATCCGTTCTCCAGCACCACGATCTGGTCCGCGTCGAGGATCGTGGACACCCGCTGGGCGACCACGATCACCGCGGAACGCTCGACGCGTGGCCGCAGCGCGGCTCGCAACGCCGCGTCGGTCGCCAGGTCCAGCGCGGAGAACGCGTCGTCGAACAGGTACACCTCCGGTTTGCGCACCAGCGCCCGCGCGATCGACAGCCGCTGCCGCTGTCCGCCGGAGACGTTGGTGCCGCCCTGCGCGATGGTGGCCTCGAGCCCGCCCATGTCGGTGACGAAGTCCTTGGCCTGCGCGATTTCCAGCGCCTGCCACAGTTCCTCGTCCGATGCGTCCGGGTTGCCGTAACGCAGGTTGGACGCGACGGTGCCGGTGAACAGGTACGCCTGCTGGGGCACCAGCCCGATCCGGCTACGCAGCACCGCGGGGTCGAGCGAACGGACGTCCGTGCCGTTGACCCGGACCTCGCCGCCGGTGACGTCGATGAGCCGAGGGATCAGCGAGACCAGCGTGGTCTTGCCGGCGCCGGTGCTGCCGATGATCGCGGTGGTCTTCCCGGCCTCGGCGCGGAACGAGATGTCCCGCAGCACCGGGTCCACCGCGCCCGGGTACCGGAACTCGACCTTGTCGAACTCGACCTCGGCCCGTGCGGGCAGCTCGGCCACCGGGTGCTCCGGCGACCTGACCGACGAGTCGGTGTCGAGCACCTCCATGATCCGCTCGGCGCAGACCGCGGCGCGCGGGATCATCATCGAGATGAACGTCGCCATCATCACCGACATCAGGATCTGCAGCAGGTAGGACAGGAACGCGGTGAGCGCGCCGATCTGCATCTCACCGGTGTCGACGCGGTGCGCGCCGAACCACAGGACCGCGACGCTGGAGACGTTGAGGATCAGCAGCACGGTCGGGAAGATCATCGCCTGCAGCCGGCCGACCCGCAGCGCGGTGTCCGTCAGGTCCCGGTTGGCGTCGCCGAACCGGTCGGTCTCCGCCTTCTCGCGGACGAACGCGCGGACCACGCGGATGCCGGACAGCTGCTCGCGCAGCACGCGGTTGACCTGGTCGATGCGTTCCTGCATCAACCGGAACTGCGGCACCATGCGGGACACGATCAGGCCGATCGAGATGACCAGCGCCGGCACGCAGACCAGCAACAACCACGACAGTCCAAGATCCTCCTGGAGCGCCATGACGACGCCGGCGACACACATGATCGGCGCGGCGATGAACATCGTGGCGATCATGACGACCAGCAGCTGCACCTGCTGCACGTCGTTGGTCGTGCGGGTGATCAGCGACGGGGCGCCGAACGTGGCGACCTCCCTGGCGGAGAACTGGCCGACCTGGTGGAAGATCCCCGACCGCACGTCCCGCCCGAAAGCCATCGCCACCCGCGCCCCGTAACGGACGGCGACGACCGAGCACACGATCTGCAACAACGAGACGGCGAGCATCCAGCCGCCTGCCCTGACGATGTAGCCGTTGTCCCCCTGCGCGACACCGAAGTCGATGATGTCGGCGTTGAGACTCGGCAGGTAGAGCGACGCGATCGTGCCGACGAGTTGCAGCACGAGCACGATCGCCAGCTCCCTGCGGTAGGGCCGCAGGTAGGCGAACAGTAATCGGTTCAGCAACGGTTCCCCCTGGGAAGAAACGACCCGTGTCTAATATTGGGCAAGGTAGACCACTCGCTTAAGAAACGCAACGTATCTAAGGAGCAGGGTGACTGAGACGAGGACTCGGCGGCGTGGCACTGAGCTCGAACAGGCCATCCTGGACGCGGCGTGGGCGGAGCTGAGCGAGGTGGGCTACACAGCTCTCACGATAGAGGCGGTGGCAAAACGGGCGGGGACAAGCAAACCCGTCATTTACCGCAGATGGCCAAGCCGAGCGGCCCTCGTCATCGCCGCATGGGCCGGCAGACAGCCGATCAGCACGGCGATCCCGGACCTGGGTTCGCTACGAGCTGATCTGCTCTGGCTCTTCACCCGGGTCGCCATGCGCACGGACACGATGATGAGCCAGACCATCGCCGGCGTCATGTCCGAGGCGTTCAAGCACCCGGAGGTCCAGTCCCTGCTCCGGGAACGCCTGGACTCCGCCCCGTTGACGAAGTCCCTCTGGCGAATCATCGACAACGCGACAGCCCGCGGCGAGCTAGAACAGATCCACCTCCCTCCCCGCGTACAGCGTCTCCCCCTGGACCTCATCCGCGCGGAATCCATCCTGTGCGGCAGCCCACTACCGGAGGAGACCATCATCGCCCTGGTGGACGACGTGTTCATCCCATTATTGAAGGGCCTGGCCCTGGACTAGACGTGCTTACCGCGGCGGTCATGGAGATCACGACACCTCGAGCATCAGCAGCGCGATGCCGAACGGGTCGTCCGCGGTGGTGCACACGTCGCCGACGATGGTCAGGCCGGTGTCGGCGAGCATCGCGGCAAGACCCTCCGGGGTGTACTTGCGGGACAGCGCAAGGCGGATCGTGTCGTCGAAGGCGAACCGGACCGTGGACTGGTTCGGCAGTGTGATCGTGAAGTCCTCGTCCGCGCGGTACATCGTCTTCACCAGCAGCGCGCGGTCGCCCTCCACCGTGCCGTGGAGTTCCACGCCCGCGGGTTCCGCGTCGAGGTCGGTGTGGTGACGCAGCGCGCTCGTGACGAACTCGCCGAACACCGTCGACCGCGCGTGTTCGTCGGCGGCCATCGCGGCGAGGCCGTCGCCGAGGCCGGACGTCGCCTCGACCTCCAGCAGCAGGCGGTCGCCAGGGCGCAGCAGTTCGGTCGCGATCAGTTCCAGTGCCTCGGTGTCCGCGTCAAGATGGGCGATCGTGTTGCCCAGTAAGGAAAACAGCACTGGTGTCTGGCCGAACAGGTCGTCGAGCAGGCGGCGGAGCGCGCGGACGTTCTCGCGCAGCGTGAAGTCCCACGGCAGTGACATGATCCGGTCGGTCGGCAGTTCGAGCCCGCGAACCAGCCGGCGCACGGCCAGGTGCAGCAGTTCCTCGCTCGCGTCGACCGGCAGGTAGCACAGGTCACGGTTGACGTGCGACAGGTCCGCGACGAGCACGGCGTCCTTGC
>NZ_DASUVO010000032.1:0-148766 GCF_036378875.1 Actinophytocola sp. | reverse complement strand
CGGGGCGGAGGCGATCGTCGGCGGGCCGAGCGCGGAGAACCTCGACACCGAGGTGACCACCAGCCGCGACGAGAAGCTGGTGATCCCGTTGGTGCTCGCCGCCGTCCTGCTCGTCCTCGGGCTGCTGCTCCGAGCGATCGTGGCCCCGCTGGTCCTGATGGCCACCGTGATCGTCTCATTCGCCGCGGCCTTCGGCGGCAGCGTGTTCGTCTTCGACACGATCCTCGGGTTCAAGGGCGTCGACTATTCGGTGCCGCTGCTGGCATTCCTGTTCCTGGTGGCGCTCGGCGTCGACTACAACATCTTCCTGGCGAGCCGGGCCCGTGAGGAGACCGTGCGTCTCGGCACCAGAGAGGGCATGCTCAAAGCCCTCTCCGCCACCGGTGGCGTCATCACCTCGGCAGGCCTGGTCCTGGCGGCCACGTTCGCGGTCCTCACCACGCTTCCGCTGGTGATGCTGGTCGAGGTCGGGTTCCTGGTCGCCTTCGGCGTGCTGCTCGACGCCCTGCTGGTGCGGTCGGTCCTGGTGCCCGCCCTCACCCTGCTGATCGGCCGGCGGATCTGGTGGCCGAGCCGGCTGTCCCGACCGGTGGAGCTGCCGGACGGTCAACGGCCGCTCGTGGACGATGAGGAGCCCGCGCTGCAACGGTGAGCGCGGCGGCACGGACGAGATCCGGGACGGGGCCCCAGGCCCGTCCCGGATCTTTTCATGGGCCCGACGGTCGCCGCCCTTTGGTCCTGCGCCGTGTGGCCAGGGCTGGGGTCGGCTCACCGCGGTGTCCCCCCGGCGGTGAGCCGCGCGGGGCCATGCCCGAGGGCCGCCATCCCTTGTCCTGCGCCGCGCCGCCGGGGCGGGTCAGCGCGCTGCGGTGTCCTCCCCGGCGGTGAACCACGCGATCGGGGTCGGGGCGGGCGGGGCCGCAGCCGGAAGGTCGACCCGAAGCAGCGCGCCACCGCGTGGAGAGCGGGCGACGGTGGCCCGGCCGCCGTGGGCGTCGACGACCCGCTGCACGATCGACAGCCCCAGACCGGATCCCGGCATCGCCCGGGCGCTGTCGGCACGGTAGAACCGGTCGAACACCCGCGGTACGTCGGCGGCGTCGATGCCCGGCCCGGCGTCGTCGACCTCGAGCACCGCCGACGCGCCCTGGGCACGGAGCCGGACCTGGACCGGCTGGTCCGCGGGGGACCACTTGCCGGCGTTGTCGATGAGGTTGAGCACCGCCCGTTGGAGCGCGGCGGGACGCCCGCTCACCCACACGGAGGTCACGTCGAGCGCGACCTCGATGTCGGGCACCCGGGAACGCGCCTGGGTCGCGGCGGCCACCACCACGTCGGCGAGGTCCAGCAGTTCGGTGCTCTCGTCGCTGACGTCACCGCGCGCCAGGTCGGTCAACTCGGCGGCAAGGGTGCTCAACTCGGCCACCTGGGCGCCGAGATCGTTGAGCAGCCGGGTCCGGCTCTCCGCCGGCAGTGCGCTGCCCAGGGTGCCGCGCCGATCGAGCCGGATCAGCAGCTCGACGTTGAGGCGCAGGCTGGTGAGCGGGGTCTTGAGCTCGTGGGCGGCGTCCTCGGCGAGCAGCCGCTGGGCCCGACGGGAGTCCCGGAGCGCGGCGAGCATGTCGTTGATCGACTGGATCAGCCGCCGGATCTCCCCACCGCCCTCATCCGGGATGTCGGCGTCAAGATCCCGGGTGTGCGCGACACGGACCGCGGCGGCGGTCAGCCGGTCGATCGGTGCCAGTCCGGTCCGCGCCACGGTCCGCCCGACAAGGGCGCCGCCGAGCACGCAGAGCAGCCCGATCAGCAGCATGCCCAACCCGAACCCGTTGATCGGGCTGTCGTCGGCGACTTGGGCCACCTGGACCGCGCCGTCGCCCACCCGCAGCGTGTAGATGAGGTAGCCGTCGTCGTCGCTGTCGCCCGACTCCATCAGGTCGGCCGACGCGCCCTGCGCCACGCGCCCGGCGTGCTCGCTGACCGGGGGCAGCGCGGGTTGGCCGGCCGGCGTCCGGATCGAGCCGTCGGGCAGGATGACCCGCACCAGCCGACCGGCTCCGGGATACGGCGGTAGCTGGACCTGCGCCAGACCGGCGCGCTCCGCGTTCGTCGCCAGGACGCGGGAGTCGGCCCGTAGCTGATCCTCCGCGGTGTCCTGCAGCTCCCAGTCCATTAGCTCGCTGGCCACCTGGAAGGCCACGAACAGGCTGACCGCGATGGCCGTCGCCGCGATCACCGTCAGCCTGGTCCGCAGGGACCGCCGGCGCCACCAACGGGTCAGCCGGCGCGAGCCCCGGCCGGCGGGCCTGCTCACGGAGGAGTCTCCCGCAACGTGTACCCCAAGCCGCGCCGCGTGTAGATCAATCGCGGCTCACCCTCGGCCTCCATCTTGCGGCGCAGGTAGCTCACGTGCACCTGGAGGTTGTTGGCGGTGACGCCCATGTCGAAGCCCCAGATCGCCTCGAACAGCGCGCCTCGGGTCAACACCCGGGTCGCGTTGCGCACGAGGACCTGCAGCAGGGAGAACTCGATCCGGGTCAGGCGGAGCGGCCGCCCGCCCCGCCACGCCTCGAACCTGTCGGGATCGACCCGGACGTCGGCGAACGTCAGGATCTGCGACTCGTCGTCGCCCGGCGCGCGGCGGCGCAGCAGGGCCCGGACCCGGGCCAGCAACTCCTCGATGGCGAACGGCTTGGGCAGATAGTCGTCGGCGCCCGCGTCCAGCCCCGCGACCCGGTCGGAGACCTGCTCCCGGGCGGTCAGCATCAGCACCGGCAGATCCTGACCCGCCGCCCGCAACCGCCGGCAGGTCTCCAACCCGCCGAGGCGGGGCATCATCACGTCGAGGATCAGCAGATCCGGCGCGTCGCCACCGACCCCGTCGAGCACGGCGAGACCGTTGGCGACGGTGCTGGTGTCGTAACCCTCGACCTGGAGCACCCGCTCCAGCGACTCACGGATGGCCGCCTCGTCATCCGCGATCATGATCCGCACGCCGGCCTGCTCCTCTCCAGTCGATGCTTTTGCCGCTCATTCTCCCCGATCAACCTGAAGCCAGGATTAAAGCGTCGCCGCTGTGGTGCCCGCGGGCCGTGCTCTTCGGATGCCCAAGTGGTCCGCGCCGTTAGTTCGTCGGGGGTAGGGACCAGCCGGTGGGGTCGTTGAGGTAGAAGCCGCAGACGCAGTCGAGGGCTTCTTCGGGACTGCCGGCGGGTAGGCCGCCGGGCAGGATGTTGTCTTCGTATCCTGGCTGACCATCGGCGGACTCATGACACCCGAAGAAGCCACCGAGGTTACCCTGACGATGTTCCTCGACGGCGTACAGAAAACTGGCTGACCACTGTGGACACCATGTCGTGATGATGAACCGCGACGCGGTCGCGCTCGACGACCCGGTCGGCGAGTCACTCCGCGGTCACCACGCACACCTCGCCAACAGACTCGGTCGGGCCGCCACCTACCTGCCCGGCGTCGCGACCTTCTCCTCAGTCACCACGGACCCGGACCCGCGGGAGTGGACCGACCTCGCCCGACTGCTCGGGCCAGGCGAGTTCGCCGACATGTTCAGCAGCCCAGCGACACCGCCGCCGAACTGGGAACCGGTCTTCGTCTTCGAAGGGCGACAGATGATCTGGTCAGGCGACAACACACAGGATCCCGACGACAGGGTGGTCGAGCTGGATGCGGACAACGTGTCCGAGATGCTCGACCTCGCCGCCCGGACCCAACCAGGACCGTTCTGGCCACGTACCCACGAACTCGGCACCTACCTCGGCATCCGCCAGAACGGCACGCTGGTGGCCATGGCCGGCGAACGACTCCGCCCACCGGGATGGACCGAGATCAGCGCCGTCTGCACCGCCCCCGAAGCACGTGGACAGGGCCACGCCGCCCGCCTCGTCAACACACTCGTCGCACGCATCACAGCCCGCGACGAACGCGCCTTCCTCCACGTGGCCGAAGCGAACACCACCGCAATCGCCCTCTACCGGCGACTCGGCTTCGAGACCCGGAAACCGGTGACGTTCAGGGGATTCCGCACGCCGTGACACCCGCCGTCTACATCGGACGTGTTCGCTCCACACAGGACGAACTCAGCGGTCGCGCAGGTCCGCGGCAAAGCTCTCCCCCGACACCGGACCCGGCGCATAGCACGGTCGCCCCTGCCGAGAACAGTGGTGTTCGGATAGCCCGTAAGGTGTGGCGAATGGGGTGGGAGGCACTCGGGCAGTGGGGTGAAGACGCGGCTCGCATCGAACCGCTTGCCGGCGGGGTCGCCAACGACGTGTGGAGCGTGCGCGTCAACGGGCACCTCGCGGTCGGTCGTCTCGGCACCAGAAGCGATGCTGACCTGGCCTGGGAGACCGCGCTCCTCCACCATCTCGACCGTGAAGGTCTGACCGTGCCAGTGCCGATCCCGACCAAGGACGGCCGACTGTTCGCCGACGGTCTGGTGGTGATGACCTACCTGGAGGGCGGACCGCCCGAGACGCAGGCCGACTGGCGTCGCGTGGCCGGCACGCTCCGCCAGCTGCATCGGTTGACGCAGGGCTGGCCGCAGCGCCCAGGATGGCGATCGTCGACCGACCTCCTACACGCCGACACCGGGACCAAGATCGACCTCGGCGCGATGCCCCCCGAGGGTGTTGCTCGATGCCGGGCAGCGTGGGCGAAGCTCGCCGGACGTCAGAGGTGCGTCGTCCACGGCGACCCCAACAACCTTGGCAACGTCCGCATGACCGCGAACCACGTCGCGCTGATCGACTGGGACGAGTCGCACGTCGACGTCCCCGACCTCGACCTCGTGCTGCCCCACAACGCCGCCGGCCTCGACGACGACGCGTACGACACCGCCGCGCAAGCGTCGGCCGCATGGGAAGCCGCCGTCTGCTGGGACGACGAGTACGCGGTCAAGCGGCTCGCCGAAGTTCGCGCGATCTGAGAATGCGTACGCACATGTGCCGTGATCCGCGACGTTAAGCGGGACGACGCCGGGGCGTAGCCGAGAAACGCCCGACCCTCCAGGTTGAGCTCCGCGACGAGGTGGTTTGCACTCAGCGATGGTTCACGGAACGGGGCCAGAACCCGAGTTCTGGCCCCAGTTCCGGGCAAGTTCTGGCCCCCACCTCCCGGAGTTGAACCATCCATTTAGGACAGGATTTTGGCCCCACCCAAGTCAGCTCGCGAGCGGCGCGCCGGTCTCCAGCAGCGACTTCAGGTCGCTGAGCACCCATGGCCAGCCGCCGCCGCCCTGGTTGGCCGGCGCGTCGCTGCCCGCGACCTGCGTGGCCAAGGTCGGGGCTCCGGTGAGGTCGTGGATCAGGGTGAGCCTGACGAAGCCGCTGTCCTCCTCCGCGATCTCATAGGTGAGCCGGGTGAAGCCCTCGGCCGCGGCGGTCGGGTCCATGGCCATGCGCCAGGTCATGACCAGCTTGCGCGGCGGGTCCATTTCGAGGATCTCGCCGTCAACGGCCACGTCCGGGACCTCGAAGCCCATCTCGACTCCGGCCTTCTTCATGTCGTCGCTGGTGAGGAGCCGGAAGGGTTTGCCGGCGACCAACTCCTCCGCGAACCTGCCGCCGTAGCCGTACCGTTCGATCCACTCCGGCTTGGTGATCGCGTCCCAGATCGCCTGCGGCGTGGCCTTGATGTAGATCCGGTGGACCTGAACCGTCGTGCTGGTCATGCCTCTTCCTCCAACTGGTATTTGAGCTCGGTGAGCGCCGAGACCTGGCGCTCGGTGTACTTGTCGATCCACCGGTCGTGGATAAGCCGGATCGGCACCGGGTTCAGGAAGTGCAGCTTCTCCCTGCCGGACCGGCGGGTGACGACCAGGTCCGCGTCCTCGAGCACCTTGAGGTGCTTCATGACGCCGAAGCGGGTCATGGCCAACTCGGACTCCAACTCGGTCAGTGTCCGACCGTCCCTGGCGAACAGCAGATCGAGCAGGAACCGACGGGTCGGGTCCGCGAGCGCCTTGAATACGCGGTCGTCGTCGGTCACGCGGCGAAGATATGTGACCAAAAGGTCACATGTCAACCAAGGGTCACCATGGCCCGTTCGGCCGATCGCCTGACTACGCGACGAATCGCGACCAGAGGAGGCCGTGGGGCGACTCGGCTGAGCGGGGCGATATCGACTGACGCGGCGGCCGGCCGAGCGCCCTCCAACGCCCACCTGCAGTGTCGCCCCCAGGGGTCAGGGCGCGATCAGGTGCGAGCCGCTCTGCCGGCGGTCGTCTGGCTGAACGCGAAGCGGGGTACCCCTGGTCGTGGCGGCGCTGGCGGCGTGATCAGGAGGGGGACACCGAGTTGTTCTCGGCCCAGAGTTTCTCGGTGTCGGAGCCCGCCGGGGGCGGCGCGATCCCGTTGATCATCCAGAGATCCGCACTGGTCTCGTCTATGTGGAACTCCCAGTGCAGCCCTGCGTGCCGTTCGAGGTGAGGCTGCAGCACGCCCTTGATCCACTGGGCGGTCCGGCGTCTGCTCTCCTGGTCGGGGTTGCGTCGGGCGATGTGGTCGATGGCGATGCGAACGCCGACCGACGCGCGCTCCCCACCGATGTAGAAGTCCTCGGGCCGGGTCTCATGGAACAGCGTGACCACGTAGAACCGGGGCAGTCCGACCTGTGCGTAGTGGTCTGTGATGTGGGAGGCGAGTCGGTGCTTTTCCTCGGCGGTGAAGATTCCAGGTGTGTGATGAATGGTCCACAGCGGCATGGCGTCTCGGGTTCTCCATCTCGGTAATGATGACGTTAGCCAGATGGAACCATCCGATGCTGGGTAACGCAAGCATTAGCTACAATGACGTCGTGGCCATGAAGTTCGAGGAACGACTGCACAACCGGGACGCGTGGACGATCGGCGACGGATGCTCGGCAGGTCGGGTGCTGGACATCCTCAGCACCAAGACGATGTTCTTGGTGGTCCGCGAATGCTTCTACGGCACAACCAGGTTCGACGACTTCGTGGCGCGGATCGGGACCTCGGCACCCGCGGTGTCGCGGGCACTCAAACAGCTGAAGGCGGCGCGGATCGTCGAGTCCGTTCCTTATCGGGAGCCCGGGAGCCGGGCCCGCGACGAGTACCGACTGACCGAGGCCGGTGAGGACCTGCTGCCGGTGTTCCTGTCGCTGATGCAATGGGGCGACAAGTACCTGCAGGAAGGCCACCCTCCCCTGTCCTTCGTCCAGGCCGGCACCGGCCAGTCGATCAGCGTCCAGGCAACCGCCGGCCCAACTCCGGAGGTCATGTCCACCGACATCGAGATCCGCCTGAATCCCGCCCGACGGCGCGGCTAGCGGCCCCTGGTTGTCGGGCGGCACCGGGACTCACCGGAGCGCGCGGCGATCATGACGACGAGGGTTGAGCGCGTTAGTAACGCGCGGTGCAGGCGAATTCGCCGATACTGTCCCATTGCGTGGACACACACGCCCTTATTTGAACGCCGGCGTCGTCCCACTGCCAGCCCCATTCGAAGGGCCGGTTCCCCACGGGGCCGATCTCACGGGGGCTGCCCTTGGGCTCGTATTCCTGCGGGCCCGGCAGCCACTGCCACAACCTGATGTAGTAGTTCTGTTTCCGCCCACCGTAGATGCGGCCCCACACCGTTCGGCACGTCGGGCTGTACCTCAGTTGGAGGGTGAGTCCGTGCTCCGCGTTGGGCGTGGTCGCCACCGTTCGGGCGTCGGCGGCACACACCCCACCGGTCGGTGTGGCCTGGAACTCCGCGGGATCGGTTCCGTTGCACCGGCTTCCGCAGTTCCACCTGGCCGCGACCGGGTCTGCCTGCGCCGGGACCACCAACAACAGTGACAGGAACGTGCTGAGTGCGATGACGACCGTGGTCAGGCGTCGCATTGTCCACCTCATCCTTTGTGGAAACGAAGACCTGAGCGTCCTGGGGCACTGCCACCGCAGGAAAGGTGTTTCGGCCGAGGCCGAAGGTTCTAGTGGCCGTCGAGCAGGGACCGGCCAAGCGGGGTCACCTGGTGGACCATGCGATTGCGGTCGCGGTTGCTGTCGATCAGGCCGGCGTCCCGCAGCACGGTCGCGTGCTCGCTGGCCGTTGACGCGGCGGTGCCGGCGCGGCGGGCCAGGGTCGTGGTGGTCAGGGGTCCGCCGGTGGCGACGGCCTCCAGCAGTGCCGCGCGGGTGGCGCCGATCAGGGTGGCCAGCGCGCTGGTGTCGCGTCCGGTCAACAGATCCGGCCGTTTGGTCACCGAGTAGACCACGACCGGCGGCAGCGTGGGGTCGAGCATGGTCACCGGGCCCTTGAGACAGAAGTAGGACGGGATGAGCAGCAGACCGCGACCGTCGAGGTGCAGTTCCTGATCACGGTGACCGGGTAGCCGCAGTTCGCCGCACGACCACCGCGCCACCGGTTCCAGACTGGCCAACAGCCCCTCCACGCCACCGGTCGCGAGCGCTTCGACCCGGCGCCTGCGGTCACGTTCCACCGCGGCGTCGACCGTGGCCTGGTAGGGGGCGACGACCTGCGCGTAGCAGGCCAGCATCGTGTCGGTGAGGTCGGTCAGCACGGACGGCTCGCCAGACGCCAGACGCCAGGCTTCCGCGGGCAACGTCGACGACGAGGCCAAATGTCGCACGTCGTGGTGGAGGGCCGTTTTGGCTGTGGAACGGATTGCGGCCAGGCCGTGTTCCAGACCACCCAGCGCGGCGCTGGGATTGAGGAAGTCGGGGAAGTAACCCACTGGCGGGGTGAGGGATAGCAGCAGACGCAAGCGGCCACCCAACCGGCCAACCGCCTGCCGCACAGCCTCCCGCCACGGCCGGAACAGCAGGTCGCCCGGCTGGGGCCGAAGCAGCTGCAGGCTCATCACCAGCTCCCACAACGGATCCGGCCCTGGCGCGATTCTCGTCCGCGCCACGTCGTCGCTCGTGAAGAAGATCCTCAACATCAGCGCCCCACACCGAGTGTCGCCTCAGGCAACTACGGTGTAACGCACCCCTCCTGCTCAACTGCCGGTGCGGTTCACGCGATGGCTCCGTTAGTTGACCCGCGAACGTCGCGCTGGTCGGGCACCGAGGAGTGCGGTCAGCAGTGCGAGCGCGAGCAGGATGGCGCCGCCGAGGAAGGCCGTCGCATAGCCGGTGGTCGGCGAGGCGCCTTCGGCTGTGGTGACGACGACGGCGATCATGTTCAGCACGGAGACGCCGGCCGCGCCGCCGATCTGGCCCATGGCGTTGGTGAGCGCGCTCGCCACCCCGGACTCGTGCGGCGGAACGCCGACGAGGGCGAGGCTGACGATCGTGGTGAGCGTTGCTCCGACACCGGCGCCGACGACCAGTTGCGCCGGCATCACCAGTGCCCAGAACGGGGTGTCGACGCGCAGCAGAGACATGGCCGCCATTCCGGTCACGGCGACGAGCAGGCCGGCGATGGTGACCTGGCGTGGTTGCCACCGGCTGAGTGCCCGGCCGGCGACGGTGGCGCCGACGAGGATTCCGATCCCGATGGGCACGAATGCCAGGCCGGTCGCCATCGCCGAGTAGTCCTTGACGACCTGCAGGTAGAAGGTGAGCAGGAGGTAGAACGCGAGGGTGGCGGCGTTGACCAGCAGGATGACGAGAAAGGCGCTGCCGCGTACGCGGTCGGCCACGACATGCAGCGGCATCATCGGTTCGGCGGACCGTCGTTCGATGAGCACGAACGCGACGAGCAGCGCCACGCCCGCGGCCGTGGGTCCCATCGTGGCGGGGTCGAGCCACCCGCCTGCGGCGACGTTGCTGATGCCGTAGATCAGTGACCCGGCCCCGAGAGTGGCGGTCACGACGCCGGCCAGGTCGAACCGTGCCGGGCGGGCCGCGGTGCTCTCCTCCAGATACCGCAGGGCGACGGCGAGCACGAGCAGCCCGAGCGGCAGGTTGATCAGCAGGCACCACCGCCAGGAACCGTACGAGGTCAGCACTCCGCCCAGAATCATGCCGACGACTCCGCCGCTGCCGGTCGCGGCACCGAAGATCGCGAACGCGCGGGCCCGTTCCCTCCCGTCGGGGAAGATCGTGGTGAGGATCGCCAGCCCGGCCGGCGCCAGGAACGCGGCCGCGACGCCCTGCGCACCTCGCGCGACCAGCAGCGTCGCCTCGGTCGTGGCCACCCCGCCGACGACGGACGCGACCGTGAAGCCACACAGGCCCGCGAGGAAGGTCTTCTTGCGCCCCAGTACATCCGCGACGCGACCGCCGAGGAGGAGCAGGCCGCCGAAGGTGAGGGAGTAGCCGGTCACCACCCACTGCCTGCCCGAGTCGGCCATCCTCAGGTCGGCCTGCGCCGCCGGTAGGGCGATGTTCACCACGCACGCGTCCAGCACCACGAGCAGTTGCGCGGCCACGATCACCGCCAACGCTGAACGAGCCCGCCGCCGCGACGCCGCCGTCTCGTCCGCGGCCACCACCTGACTCATGTGAAGTCCTCTCATCGACTTAATGACATAGTGTCATAAAGTCGAGCGGGCGAGGACTGTGCCGATGTTCACAGGGTGAGGTCAGCGATCGCCGGCTCGACGGCCAACCCCGTCGAGGAAGATTTCCAGCTTCTTCTCGAACTGTTCGACCGGTGGCCGCGCGATGACCTCGGCGAGGACGTCACGCAGCCGGACGTCGTAGTGGTCGAGCCACGGGCGCAGCAGCTGCTCGCGGCGTCGACGTGAACCGTCCACCACGCCGACGTCGTCCGGTTCCTCGGTGGTCGCCGGAGCCTGCGGCGACGCGGCGGCCGCGCCGAGAAACGCCTGCGTCACCAGTTCGCCGAGCATGTCGATGACGAGGACGGCGTCCTCGGCGTCGAAGCCGAGGTCGAGCAGCACGACCCCCGACCGGTTGGCGATGTCGACCAGCGCCGCGGAGATCGTGCGCAGCGCCGAAACCTCCACCGCGAGGCCGGCGTGTCTCTCGTAGAGCGACCAGTAGGACCTGGCCGTCGCGCGGAGGAACTCACGCCAGTCCCCCTCGGGTTCCGGCCACGGGACCGAGTCGACGCACCGGTCGATCGCCGCGGCCGCCAAGGCGTCCCGGGTGGCGAAGTAGCGGTACAGCGTCGAATGCCGGACGCCGAGCAGTGATCCGACCGCGGACATGGTCAGCCGGTCGAACCCGATCTCGACCGCCGCGTTCACGATCGCTTCCCGATCGACCAACGACGGCCGTCCCATCCGGGGCTTGCTCACACCGGACCGACTCATGCCGCATGCCTCCACTCGCATCGTCGTCCCGGCTCACGCTAGCTCAAGGGGATCCCGTGACGGCCGAGCCAGACGCGGCGAGCGGTGGCGGCGTCCAGGCAAACGCGGTGCCGGCGGCACGTGTGAGGAGCGGGGTCGGCGTGGCGAGAGCGATCACGTCGCGGATCCTGGCAGCGACCGGGTTGGTCGTCTGCAGCGTGTTGGCGAGCCGGCCGGAGAAGCGGGCCATGTTCTCGGTGCGCGGGCGGCGGACCGTGTCGTAGGCACGCAGACCCCGATCGATCCCCTGTTCCTCCATTGTGGACGCGAGGACCACCGCGTCCTCGATGGCGAGACACGCACCCTGTCCGATGTCGGGTGTGACGGCGTGCGCGGCGTCTCCCAGCAGCACGACGCGGCCGAGGACGAATGCCGGCAGTGGCGCGCGGAGGTAGTAGACGTCGTGGCGCAGCAACGTGTCTTCCGGTGTGGCGGCGATCAGCTGGGGAATGGGCTCGTGCCAGCCGCGGAACCGTTCGGCGAGCAGGTCGAGCCGGTGTGCTGGCTTGTCGTGCTCGCGCATGTTCTCGCCGGCGAACCAGTAGACACGGTCCTCACCCAGTACGACGCAACCGAAGCGAGCGCCCCGGCCCCACGTCTCCGACAACACCGCAGGAACGGTCGGCGACGTGGTGGACACGAGGCCACGCCACACGGTGTACCCGGCGTAGTCCGGACCGGGATAGCCGGGGAACAGCGAGGCACGAAGTTCACTGTGGACGCCGTCGGCCACCACGACCAGGTCCGCGGTCACGGACACCGGGCCGGCCGACGCCTGGAAGGTGACCGTGGCGGCGTTTGTCTCCGTGGTGACCCGTGTGGCGCGGTGGCCGGTGTGCAGGGTGGCCGCGCTCAGCCGGTGAGCAAGCAGCTCGTGGAGGTCAGCTCGGTGCAGAGCGTAGAACGGCGCGCCGTAACGCTCCTCGATGCGGCTGCCGGGCAGGCTCGCGAGACGCCGGCCGGACCGCAGGCGGATCTCCATCCCGTCCTGGCGCTTGGCGCGCTCGCGAAGGTCCACCCCCAGCCCGAGGCGGTCAAGGGCCTTCACGGCGTTGGGGGCGATCCCGATGCCCGCGCCGACAGGGCCGATCTTCGGTGCCTGCTCGTAGACGTCCACCTGCCAGCCGACGCACCGCAGGGCGTGGGCCGCTGTCAGCCCACCGATGCCGGCGCCGACCACGATTGCTTTTCTCACACATCCTCCAACGGATGACGGTCTCCGGCGAGCAACGCGAGCACGGCGCTGGCGAGTAGGTCGGGGGCGTCAGCAGGGCTGACGCGGCCGGCGTCGGCCTCGTCGGCCGCGGCGTGCAGCACCGCGTAGAACGTGGCGATGAGCCAGTCGAGAGGTTTGCTCAGTGTCCATGGCCGGTGACGGCCTTCGGCTTGCCGGCCGGTACCAGCACGGCGGCGATGAGCGCGGCCACGGCGGCGGCGATGCCGCAGACGAGGTAGGCGTCGGTGAACCCACCGATGTCCGAAGTGGACGCGATGCTCGCGGCGGCCACAGTGGACACCACGGCGACGCCGATGCTGCCGCCGAGCTCGTGGAAGGTGTTCACCACGCCGGAAGCGACACCTGCCTCGTCGTGCGGGACGTTGGCCAGCGTCGTCGTGGTGGCCGTGACGAACGCGGGTCCGATGCCGAACGCGGCGAGCAGGAAGCCGGGCAGCACCTCCGTGTAGACGTTGCCGTCGGCCGACATCCGACTGAGCAGGACAGCGCCAGCGGCGGTGAGCAGGAAGCTCGCGACGGCGACGGGCCGGCCGCCGACCTTGCTGATCAGGTGAGCGGCGAGCTGCGCGCCGATGGTGATGGCGATCGCGACCGGCAGGAACAGCAGGCCGGTCCTCAACGCGCTGAAGCCGCGCACGTGCTGGAAGTACAGCGAGGTCAGGAAGAACAGACCGAGCAGCAACCCAGTGGCCAGCAGCATCAGGAACGTGCCGGACACCACCGGCCGCCGCGCCATCGTCTCCGGCCGCATCAACGGCGCCGCCACCCGCGACTCGACCAACACGAACACGCCGTAGCCGACCGCCGCCGCGATCATCGGCACCAGCACGCCGGCCGCGCCCCAACCGCCGTCGCCAGCGGTGACCAGTCCGTAGATCAGCAACCCGGTAGCGAGGGTGACCACGAGCGCGCCCGGCAGGTCCACCCGCTGCCGCCCGGTCCTCGGCTGGTCCGCGCGGACCAGGACGGGCGCCGCGACCGCCACCACAATGCCGATCGGGACGTTCACGAAGAACACCCACTCCCAGCCCGGACCCGCGGTCAGCAGTCCGGAGACCAGCACACCGACCGCCGCACCGGTGCCGCCGATCGCCGCCCACACGCCGAGGGCACGGTTGCGTTCGGCGCCACCGAACGAGGTCGTGATGACCGACAGTGCCGACGGGGACATCAGCGCGGCCCCGACACCCTGCGCCGCACGGCCCGCGATCAACATGGCGCCACTCGAAGCGAGCCCGCACACCAGCGACGCCACGGTGAACAACGCAAGCCCGACCAGCAACATCCGACGTGCGCCGAACGCGTCAGCCAACCGGCCGCCCAGCACCATCAGCCCACCGAACACCAAGGTGTACGCGGTGACCACCCAGGTCAGCGCCTCCCGACCGAGCCGCAGGTCGTCTCCGATACTGGGCAACGCGACCTGTACGACGGTGATGTCCACGATCAACATCAACTGTGCCAGGCACAGCAACAGCAGCGCGGTCCACCGCCGCGAGTCCTGCGTCTGCACTTGCGCGTGACCGCCGTGTCCGTGACTCATGACCACCCTTTAAGTTGGACGATGATGTCCAATTTAATACGCCATTGGGGTATGGGGTGTCAAACCGTCCGGCTACGCATCAGAACGTGGTCCCTGCACAGATCACCGCTTTGCTATACATGATGTTTTGATGTCGTCGGTGTGTATGCTCAGCCGGTGCCGAAGCTGTGGAACGCGACGATCGAGGCACACCGCCGTGAGGTGCGTGATGCGATCCTGGACACGACCGCCGCGCTGGCGGCCGAGCATGGGCTGCTGTCGGTGACCATGTCGCAGGTCGCCGAGCGGACAGGCATCGGCCGGGCCACTCTGTACAAGTACTTTCCCGATGTCGAAGCGATTGTGCTCGCCTGGCACGAGCGCCAGATCGCCGTGCACCTCGAGGTTCTCGCTCAGGTCCGCGACCAGGCCGCCGACCCGGGTGCGCGGCTCGAGGCGGTGCTCAAGGCCTATGCCCACGTCCATCAGCAGCGGGTCCAACATCACCGGCACGCGCGGCACGGCACCGAACTCGGGGCCTTCCTGCACCGAGACGAGCACCTCGCCGACGCGCGGCACCAAGTCCACGGCCTGATCAAGGACGTGCTGATCGAGGTCGCCGAGAACGGCGAGCTCCGCACCGATGTCACGCCAAGTGAACTGGCGCACTACTGTGTGCACGCTCTCAACGCGGCCAGCAGCATGCCGTCCAAAGCCGCGGTCGGGCGGCTCGTCACGGTCGTTCTGGCCGGGTTACGTCCACCCGCCGACTAGACCGTGGACCGGTGGTGTGTCGACCGGGTGTGAGCCCGCGTCCACGGCCACGTCATCAACGCCCACACGCCCAGCACCAGCGCGATCTCCGGGATCAGGTACCACGGCCACGGTCCCAGCACGTCGAGAATCGAGTCGATCTCCGGTTTGCGGTTGAGGAAGCCGTAGTTGGCGCCGGTGAGCCAGTTGACGGTCATGGCCACCGCCGCCCAGCCGACGCTGACCGCGATGGTCAACCGGTAGTCGCGCCAGCCGGGCCGGATGCCCACACCCCAGGTGAGGTAGATGGCCGTCCAGATCACGAACAGGTGCAGGCACCAGAACACCAGGAAGTCCCGGCCGGGAAAGTCCGGGCCCGACAGTGCCGGCGAGAACAACGCCTGCACGCTCAGCACAAGACCCCAGTAGTAGGTCAGCGCGGACGTGCGGTGTCCGTAGGTCCACAACGCGTACACCGCCACGAAGGCCACCAGGTCGGACAGTTGCAGCGGCAAGGAGTGGTCGACACCGAACGTGCCGGGCTGGTTCGAGTAGACCACCACGCCAAGCTGCACGACGAGCATGGCCGCGGCGACCAGCCGGCACACCCGGCGGGCCGGCGTGGTGGTTCCGTGCCGGCGGCCCACCACGACGAGCGCGACCGCTCCCACGGCGAACACCAGGAGCACCGCCCAGTGGGAGGGGCCGTATGCGGAGAACTCGTGCTCCACACCACCAGGTTAGTGCAGGTCAACCTGGGCGCGAGCCGCGGATCTTGTGCGGCTACCCCTGAGGAACATGGTGATGAGGGCGGCACGCCCCGTGGGATGCCCGACATCGAGCGTGGCCTTCCGCCGCACCATCGGCACCTCCCCCACGCGCTACCTCCACGGCACCTAGCCGTGGAGGTCCAGACGATGCCGGATCAGCCGCCGCACCGGAGCGAGCGCGACCAGGCGCATGCTCACATCTCGGGCGATGAGGTGGAACCGGGTGGCCGGCGCGTGCGCGGTGGTGTTGCGCCGGCCGAGTCGCTGCCGCTGTTCCACCGTCGGGCGTAGATGTGACTCCCAGGTGTTGAGTGCGGCTGGGATGTCCTCCGGGTGGTGGTCGAGCGTGGTGGCGAGCAGGTCGGCGCCGGCGAGGGCGAACGATGAGCCGTAGCCGCCGAACAGGGAGACGCACCAGGCGGCGTCGCCGAGGAGCACGACACGGCCGCGGCCCCATCGGTCGGTGACGATCTGGCTGACGCTGTCGAAGTAGACCGACGCCGGCTCGCGGAGTCGTGCCTGGATGTCGGGGACGAGCCAGCCCAGATCGCCGAAGTACTCCCCGACCGCCCGCACGGGTCCAGCAGCCAGGTCGGCGGCTGGGTCGGGGGTGGCGTGGATCAGGAACGCGGCCGCGCGGTCCGGTCCGAGGCTGATCACGGTCACGGTCCGGCCGACCGTGGCGAGCATCGTGGCCGTCCCTGCCGGCACCCGGTCGGGACGGCCGTCGAGAACACACGCGGTGACCATGTGGTTGAGGCCGTGTCGGAACTGGTGCTCGGGGCCGAAGACGAGGCGCCGCACGGTCGAGTGCAGACCATCAGCGCCGACGAGCAGCTCAGCGTCCACAGTGGAACCGTCACTGAGGACAGCGCGCACCCCCTCGCGGTCCTGGGTCACCGACTCGACAGTGGTGCCGAATCTGATGTCGACAGCGTCGTGCACGGCCTGGTACAGGACGTCCTCGACGTCACCGCGCAGCAGGACCAGTGAGCGGTCGCCAAGGAGGTCGTGGACAGCTGCGCTGGGGACGGAGAACCTGTGTCGGCCATCGGGTTTCACATACCGGAACTCGAACGGTTCCACATGCCGGGCCCTCATCGCCTGGAGGACGCCCCTGCGCTCCGCAGCGTGGTAGCCCAGGCCGAACAGTGTCACCACATAGCCACTGTCGCGGCGCTCAGGCGCCTTCTCGACGACGATGGGCTCCCACCCGATCTGCCGCAACCGCAAGGCCACCGCCAGACCCGCGATACCCGCACCGACAATGACCGCTCTCCTCGTCGGGACATTCTGAACACTCTGTTCGCTATCGAACTGCATGTTCTTTACGATCACGAGAAGCAGGACAGGCGTACAGAGGCAAACCGCTGGCGGGCGTTCACTACCGAACACGCGGCGGCCATCTGTCCGGAGTTCGAGGAGACTGCCATGGCGCCGAACGCTGACCGACGCGTGCGACGCACCCGCTCGCTGCTGCGCGCCGCCCTCATCGACCTGATCCTGGAACGCGGCTATGACCGCGTCACCGTGCAGGACATACTCGACCGCGCGGATGTCGGCCGATCGACCTTCTACAGCCACTTCCAGGGCAAGGACCAGCTGCTTCTCAGTGGAATGGACGAACTGTCCGCCACCCTCCACGACCGGATGTCAACCGAACCCGACACGTCGTCGCTGATGACGCCTCTTCGACCGCTGTTCGAGCACGCGGCCGACAACCGCAGGCTCTTCAGCGCCCTGCTTGGACGCCGTGGCGCCAACGTGGCCCTGCGTGCGGGACGCCGGATGCTCACCAACGTCCTCGCCACGCACCTGCGCACCCGCCTCAACGTCGAGGACCAGCAACGCCTCGACCTGACGGTCGCGTTCCTCGTCAACGGACTCCTGGGCCTGTTCACCTGGTGGCTCGACACCCAGCCACATCTCACCGCCGACCGCGTCTACGCCGACTTCGAACACCTCGCCACACAAGGAATCAGTGCCTTCCTCACAACCGACTCATGATCTCGCGGTGCAGGGCACGCCGTCAGCGGAGTGGCGGCGAAACCATCGTCGATAGCGGTCAACGCAACGCGCTCCCCTTGAGCCACTCGTCCCACGGGATGTTCCAGTCGCCGAAGCCGTCCGTCGACGCGAGTTGGGTGTTCGTGTTGCTGACGGTGACGATGTCGCCGTAGCCGAAGTTGTCGTAGAACCATCGGCCCGCCTCGGGGCTGAGATTGACGCACCCGTGCGACACGTTCCGCACGCCCTGGTCGGCGACCGACCACGGGGCGGCGTGGACGAAGATCCCGCTGTTGGAGATGCGCACCGCGAGTGGAATCTGGGAGTCGTAGCCGAGCGCGGCGTCGTTGGGCAACCCGTAGGAGGCCGACGTCATCTGCTTGACCTCGTACTTCTCCTGTGCCACATAGGTTCCGGACGGCGTGACGAAGGAGATGGTCTTGCCGTTGACGGTGGTGGAGTCGGGCCGGCCCATGCTGACCGGGAACGTCTGCACCTGCTGGCCATCGACGGTGACCGTCATCTGGTGGGTCCGGTCGTCGATGGTGGCGATCTTGGCCGGGCCGATCGTGTAGTTCAGGGTACGGTCGGTCTCCCCGTACATCCCGTCGCCCAGCTTCACCCCGTAGATCTTGGCGTCGACGGTGACCTTCGTGCCCGGCTTCCAGTACTCCTTCGGCCGCCAGTGCACCGTCCGGTCGTCCCGCCAGTACCAGCCACCCTCGGTCGCCGGCGTGGCACTCACCTTCAGCGCTCGTTCCGCTGCGGCCCGGTCGGCCGGTGGCTTGTCGAAGATGACCGCGATCGGTTGCCCGACCCCGACGGTCGTGATCGACGGTGGCGGGAAGAACGACGGGAACACGGTCTGGGCGGGTTGCACCGTCCTGAACGACACCGTCTTACGGGCTGTCTTCCCGTCGTCACCCCGGGCGACCGCCTTCACCGTGTACTGGCGGCCGTAACCGAGTGGCTCCGCCGAGGTCCACCGGGCCTTGTCGGCCGACAGCGCACCGGCGACCTGTTTGCCGTCCGGGTTGGTGACCGTGACCGAGTCGAGCTTCGCGTTGGTGGCTGTGACCTCGATCGGTTCGATGGGCGACACCGCGTCGGCCGCGTCCTTCGGCGCGACGGTGATCTCCGGCTTGTCAGCGGCGGCCGGCGGCGCAGGGCTCGAGGTGCAGGCGGCCGCCACCAGCACGACGACCGCACACCATCCGGCGATTCGTACCCACACGTTGTCAGACGTTCCTCTCTCGCGAACGGTTCTCCGGTGCCCCACTCATCCTCCGCTCCTTGGGGGTGCCGTGACGGGTTCGAGAAGTGCGGCGGTCGACAGCTGGTGGTAGTGCCGGGCCCAGTCCAGCGGGGTCGCGTCGAAGCGCTGGTCGCGGAGGTCGGGGTCGGCGCCCAGGTCCAGCAGCCTGCGGGTGAGCTCGACGTTGCCGTCCACAGCGCTGTGGTGCAGCGCGGTCTCCCAAGACTCTTCGACCGGCGCGTCGCCGCGCCCGTAGGCGTTCACGTCGAAGCCGAGTTCCGCCAGCAACGTGACCGTCTCGATGGGTGCTTGGGTCGCGGCCCACACGATGAGCCCGGGGCGGCTGCGGCGGGCTTGCGCCACGGCGTCGGGATGTTCGGCGCGGAGTCGGTCCAGCGTGGACCGGTCGGCGCGGAACGCCGCGGCGATCAGCTCGCGCACCGGGTCGGGACCGGGCGGCGCGGCCCCCTGGGCGATGAGGTAGTCGGCGATCTCGGTGTCGCCATTGAGCCGGGCCAGCTCGACCGGGGTCCGGCCGTCGCCGGGGCTCCACGCGGGCCCGTCATCCTCGAACGGCGAGCGGAAGTCGACGCCGTGCTCGACCAGCAGCCGCACCCGGGCGGGCTGGTGGTGCTCGACCGCCCAGCGCAGCTGGATGCGCAGCATGTGCGCGGGCGTGTCCATGTCTGCGATCCGCGTCTTCCACGGGCCGCCGTCGCCGGCGCCGAGCCCGTATTCGAACAGCAGCTCCAGGTGCGAGTTGTCCGGATCGAACATCCGGTTGTACAGGGTCTGGGCATCGTTGGGGTCGGCGCCCGCATCGAGCAACAGTCGGCCCAACGCCCGCCAGTGCGGGTGGCGGGGCTGGTGCCGCTGGCCCAGCTCGCCGTTGCCGAACACCCCGGTCAGCAACGTGAACGGCGACGGTAGAGCGTCGAAGAGGTACCCCTCGTCAGGGTCGGCGCCGGCGTCGAGCAGCTGCCGGGCGACCGCGAGCACACGCTCAGCCGACACGGCCGGGTCGAATCGCGAGTAGACGAGGTAGAACAGCGGCCGCCAACGCAGCGGGCCACCCCGCTCGGCCGCCCGCGCCGGCTGCTCGGCGAGCAGCCGGCCGACATCGTCCGGGCGGGCAGCCGCCGCGGCTGCCCAGATGTTGCCCGTGGTCAGATCGGGATGTGCGGGGAGCAGTTGACGGGCCCTCGCCCAGCGTGCCTGCCCGTCCTCGCGGCTGTATGTCATGCAGGCGAGGCGGCAGAACTCCTCGGCCACCTCGGTCGCGGGCGCCGCACCGAGCTTTGTGTCCCAGCCGTGTTCGGCCACGGTTTCCAGGTATCGCACGAGCCGGGGCCAGCTGGCGAACCCGTATTCGCGGGCGAGGACCAACTGCGCCGCGCTGAGCTGCAGGCCGCTGACATCGCCGGGCACTCCACCGGGATGGTGGCGGCCCAGCCGCGCGACGGCGTCGGGGTCGCCGGTCCGGACAGCCCGCTGCAGAGCACGGGCCTGCCTGCGGAAGCTGTCGAGGTGGGGACGGTCGGGCATGCCCAGGGTCGGCACGATGGCCTCCTCTCGTATGCCTGATGTCCGCTTGGTCAGGCCGAAAGGAGCGCGATGGTGACACGTGGTGCACAAACCAGGTGGGCTGAGCCCATTCCCGCGGACCGGCGGCTTCCTGGCAGCCACCGCCACTCTAGCCCAGCCGCCGAGCCACCTTCACCCTCGCTGGGGCTGCTCACCGCCGCGAGCGGGGTGCTGTTGTCAACCGGCGTCGTCGGGTTGAACCTGCTGCCAGGCCACCGACAATCCGTCGCGCCGGCCGAACCGCTCGAGGTCGGCGGCGATGAGATCCTGGACCCGGCGTAGGTTCTCCTCGTCGGCGGCCTGGACGCGCACGGTCAGCGTGGTGGGGTTGGCGTCCATTGTGCACCGGCCCCAGCTGAGGTCGAGGGTCCCGTGCGTGTCTGACCAGTCGACGTCCAACACGTCAGGTCGCGCATGTCCCGCCATGCGGGCGTGGAGATGCCGCATGCGGTGACCGATCTTGGTGGCGTGCCCGCACAGCTGCGCGAGATACCGGCTCGCGTTCGCGGTCCTGATGATGGTTTCGGCTGTCAGCATGGGTTGTCCTCCCTGGTAGGTGCGATCTGGCTCCTGCGCTTGATGTGCCGAACGACCAACAGGGCGGCGGCGGCCACGGCGACCAGCAGCAGTGCGACGCCGTGCGCGGCCCCGAGCGAGAGCGCGACGCCGGAGGGCAGCGCGAGCACGACGACGACGATCACCACCTTCACGCCGAGTACCAGTGCTATCGACCGGTGCCGGCCGTGGCTCGTTCGTTGTGTCTCGTCGCGTTTCATGTCGGGCAGTTTACAAGACACTCTGTCTTTATCAATACATTATGTCTGCATAGCGTCAGTCTGACATCTCCCACCCGCTTGGCAGAGACACGACACCGGTGTACTGTCCGTGCCGTCAGATACCCCCTACCGGTATGGAGTACCAATGTCTGAGATGGAATCGAGAGACGGCCGGCGCTGGTGGGCGCTGGCGCTGATCGCGACCGCGCAGTTCATGGTGATCATGGACACCTCGATCATCGGCGTCGCGCTTCCTCGCATGCAGACCGATCTCGGGTTCTCGCAGGGGAACCTGTCCTGGGTGTTCAACGCCTACGTCATCGCCTTCGGCGGGCTGCTCCTGCTCGGCGGCCGACTGTCCGATCTGTTGGGCGCCAAACGGGTCTTCGCCGCCGGCTGGGTCGTGCTGCTCGCCGGCTCGGTCGTGGCCGGCGCGGCCGACCAGGTGTGGCTCGAGCTGACCGGCCGAGCGGTACAGGGCGTCGGCGCGGCGCTGATCGCGCCGTCGGCACTGACGTTGCTGATGATGCTGTTCGGCGCCAAGCCGAAGGAGCTGACCAAGGCCCTGGCGCTGTACGGCGCGGCGGCCCCCGCGGGCGGCACGGCGGGTGTGTTCCTCGGCGGCGTGATCACCGAGTACCTCAGCTGGCCCTGGGTGTTCTACCTCAACATCCCGATCGCTCTGGTCGTACTGGCCGCCACGCCCGCGCTGATGCCGGGCGGTGTGGCGCGGCGGGGCGGCACCGATCTCACCGGCGCGGTGACTGTGACGCTCGGCCTTGCCGCCGCCGTCTACGCGATCGTGCGAGCACCCGAAGCGGGTTGGGGTTCGACCTCGACGATCGTCGGTCTCACGGCCGCGGTCGTGTTGCTTGGCGCGTTCCTGCTCCTCCAGGCCAAGCGACGCAACCCTCTCGTGCGGCTCGCCATCTTCCGCACGCCCGACCTCGCCGCGGCGAACCTCGCGCAACTGCTGCTCGGCGCGGCCTGGATCCCGATGTGGTTCTTCCTCAACCTCTACCTGCAGCAGGTCCTGGGGTTGGGCGCGTTCGCGAGCGGCTCGGCGCTGCTGCCCATGACCACGGTCATCATGCTGCTCATGATCGGCGTAGCGCCCCGGCTGATGGCCCGTTTCGGCGCCAAGTCCATGACCGTCGCCGGACTGGCCGTGCTGGCACTCGGCCTCGGCTGGCTGTCACTGGTCCGGGCGACCGGCACGTTCTGGATCGACGTGCTCCCCGCCTCGCTCGTCGCGGCGGCCGGAATGGCACTGGCCTTCATCCCGTCACTGGGCACCGCGATCTCCAGCGCCCGCCCCGAGGAAGGCGGACTGGCGTCCGGCATCGTCAACACCAGCTACCAGGTCGGCTCCGCACTCGGCCTCGCGGCGATGACCGCGCTCGCGAGCTCGCTGGGCGCCGGCCAGACCGCGGACACCGCGGGCCTGACCGACGGGCTCTCGGCCGCGTTCCTGGGTGCCGCGGGCATCGCCGTGGCCGGCACGGTCGCCGCCGCCATGACGTTGCGCCAGCACCGGGCACGCCAGGACGAGGTCGAGGCGGTGGCGGCGTGAGGCGACACATCGCTCCGCTCGAGCCCGAGAACGCGCCGGACAAGTCGCGGGAATTGCTCGACGGAATCATCAGCCGACACGGCTCGGTCGGCGACATGGTCGCCACGATGGCCCACTCACCAGCACTGCTCCAGGGCTATCTCGACCTGTCCAGAGCGATGAAGAGAGTCAAACTCCCCCGCAGGGTCAGCGAGAAGGTGTCCCTCGCGGCCCAGGGTTGGATCGGCTGCCAGACCTGCATGGCCGCACACGTCGCGGCTGCGCGTGCCGCCGGACTCAGTGACACCGACATCGCCATGGCGCGGGAGGCGACCGCCACCGACGAACGGGAAGCGGCACTGCTCACCTTCGCCGTACGGGTCCTCGCCGAACCGGCGTCGATCACCGCAGACGACGTCGACGAGCTACGCGCACACGGCTGGACCGACCGCACCATCGCGGACGTCGTCGGCCTCGTCTCGCTGAACCTGCTCACCGGCGCGTTCAACCTCGTCTCCGGCATCACACCGGAGACGGCGACCACCTGATCGGCGTCTGTCGCCGGCCGGCCCCAGCGGCGGCCGGCGACAACGCCCGTTGGTGGTTCTTTGTCATCGCGCTGCGAATTTCCCGAAATCGCGGAAGCCATCCTCTCCTCCAAGGTGGACGCCACGTCCGCCGAAATTCCTAGCGAGAGAAGGAAGGCATGCACGGCACGAAGATCGCCCGAACACGGCGCGGCCGCGATTTTTCCCTGCGGACAGTCGGTTCAGCCATCGTGCTCGTCGCCGGGGCGCTGGTGCTTCCGGCAGTGCCCGCCCAGGCACAGACGACCTGCGATGGCCTGCCGGTCACCATCACCGGCACGCCGGGCAACGACACCCTCACCGGTACCGACGGAAACGATGTCATCCTGGCCCTGGCCGGCAACGACATCGTTTCCGGTCTGGCGGGCAACGACACCGCGTGCCTGGGACCCGGAAACGACACCTTCAGCGGCGGGGCCGGCGGGGACACGTCCGTCGCCGAGGCCACCGTCGACGGCAGCGACACCTTCTTCGGAGGTGAAAACGGGGACACCGTCTCCTACGCCACCCGCGCCGTCCCGGTCACGATCAGCCTGGACGGGATCCCCGACGACGGAGCGGCCGGCGAGGCCGACAACAACGCCGGTGACGTCGAGCACGCCAACGGCGGCACCCAGGGCGACACCATGACCGGAAACCTCCAGCGAAACATCCTTCGCGGCGGGCTCGGCAACGACACGATGAACGCGGTCGGCGGCGACCTCGTCATCGGTGACGCGGGTGAGGACAACCTCCGGGTCATCTCGAGCAGCGGCAACCCGGACCTGCGCGGCGAATCGGGAAACGACACGCTCACCGGCGGTTCCGGCAACGACCGCCGCGTCGGTGGCGCCGGCGCGGACACCATCCGAGGCGGGGACGGGGCCGACACAATGCACGGCAGCGCCGGTGACGACCTGCTCAACGGCCAGGATGGCGACGACGACATGTTCGGCGACGAGGGCGCCGACCGGCTCGCCGGCGGCGTCGGGGCCGACAGCATGAGCGGCAACGCGGGCGACGATCTGTTCGACGGTGAAGCCGGCGACGACTTCGCCATCGGCGACGCCGGCAACGACACCATCCTGACCGGTTCCACCAGCGACGGCGCCGACCGCTTCCTCGGCGGCGCGGGCATCGACACCGCCGACTACAGCCGGCGGAACCATCCCATATCCGGACCGTTCCTGCGGGTGAGCCTGGACGGCGAGACCAACGACGGGCTACCGGACGAGAACGACAACATCGGTGTCGACGTCGAGAACGCACGGGGCGGCATCGGCCGCAACATCCTCGTCGGCAACGCACTGTCCAATGTGCTCAACGGCGGGCCGAACAGCGACCTGATCTTCACCGAGGACGGCATCCTCGGCAACGACAGGGCAATCGGCAACGCGGGCAGCGACTCGTGCACCATCGATCCTGGCGACGTCGCGGACTGCGAGATCGTCCACTGACCGGCGGCGCCATCCGTCCGGACCCGAATGGCCGAGCCGCCGCATCACGTGCGGCGGCTCGGCCATTCAACCGTTCCGAGGTGTCAGTTCGTGTCGAGCGTGACGGCCACATCGGTGACCGGGGCAATCGACGGGAACGTACCGATGAGCGTCACGATGCCGGTGAGCACGTCGACCGTGTAGAAGGACTGCCTGCCGCCGGAGGGCAGCAGCGTGACGAAGGCTGTGTTGGAGACCGTTTTGCCGTTCGACAGGTCGGCGAAGATGTCCGCGTCCGCGTTGAGACCGGCGTCGACGCCGGTGCCGGTGGTGAGGACGAGCTTGCCGGTCGGGCTCAGGGTGCCGTTGTTGGCCGGCGCCTGGATGGAGACCTGGTCGCTGACCGTGTCGATGTCGAACAGGGTCGTCACGGTGTCGGCGTTGTTGTCGTTGTTCGTGTACGCGGCGGCGGTGACCCCCTTGGCAGGCGCGCCGTTGAGCGTCAGTGGCACGTCCTTGACCGTGCTGCTGAGGTCGACGTCGTGCCGCAGGTTCTGGCCGGTGTCGCTGGTGATCCGCAGCCGGTCGGCGGCGGGGTTGAAGTCGACACCGAAGCTCGTGCCGTCCAGCGCGACGCTGAGCTGTCCGACCTTCACGATGGGATACGTGCCGTTCGCGGGCGGCACGGTCGGAAGCGTGTAGATGCCGCCCCAGTTGCCGACGCCGTACAGAACGCCGTTCTTCGCCCGGAAGTCCATCCCGATCAGGCGGGTGTCGGACCCGGCGAACCCGGTCACGTCCCTGACCCAGTCGAGCGTGCCGGGTGTGTTGGTATTGAAGGCACACATGGTGGTGCCGTCACCGATGAGCCCGAAGACCGGCAGGCTCGGAGCGGCCGCCGACGCCCCGCCCGTGTTCCCGAGGAAGATCGCCGTCGAGGCCGCCGCGACCGCGGCGCGGTCTTGCCGACGCCCGCGGTGCCGGAGATCGCGGCGATCGTCACCGCCCCGCCCGCACCGGCGACCGGCACCAGTTTGTCCAGGCTGGACAGTTCGTCGATCCGGCCGGTGAACCGGGGGGTTCCGCCGGTAGCTGCCTCGGTACGTGCGGCGCCGGCCCGGACACCGTGATCGGGACGTTGTTCAACAGCGTCGCGTGCGCGGCACGGAGCTCCGGGCCGGGGTCGACGCCGAGTTCCTCGACCAGCCGGTCGCGAACGTCGTGGTAGACCTGGAAGGCGTTGAGCCGCTGACCGGCCGCGTGGTAGGCGCGAATGAGGCGTGCCTGGACGGGTTCGTTGAAGGGCTCGGCGGCGGCCGCCTCCGCGACGACGGGGAGGATCTCCGCGGCACCGCCGGTCGCGATCATCGCGTCGCCGTACCTGGCGACCACGTCCCTGCGCTCCGCGGCGAGCGCCACGACCTTCGGGTGCGTGGCGAGAAGAGGGATGTCGGCGAAGGGCTGGCCCTGCCACGACGACAGTGCCGTGGCGAGCAGCTCCGCCACACGTGCCGTGTCGCCGTCGCGGTGCGCGCCGGTGGCCTCGGACAGCAGACGCCGCACCCGCAGCAGGTCGACATCCACGGCGTCCGGGTTCATCGCGTAGCCACCGCTGAGGTGAGGCAGGACCGTGCTGTCCGTACGCGGCGGCCGGTCGGGCTCCAGGAGATGGCGCAGGTGTTTGACATGTGTCTGGAGCACGTTCACCGCGCTGCGGGGCGGTCGGTCGCCCCACAACGCGTCCACCAGCTCGCGCGTGGGGACGGTCTCGCCGCCCCCGAGCACGAGCAGCCCCAGCACCGTTCGCCGACCGGGTGGGCCGAGAACGATCTCTTGACGGCCGTGCCATGCCCGCAACGAACCCAACACCTGGATCCGTACTGCCACTCTGGGCCCCCAGAATCCCTGGCCGATGGAAAAGGTACCCACCGGCCGGCAGCAGCACAGGGCACAACGAATCATCGATCGGCGCTCCCGACAGCGCACCCGTGATCCGTTCGACGGCGTCGGTGACCTGGCAAGCATATCGCCGGGTAGCCACGTTGGCGATCACCCACTGGAGCGCCTCGGTCACGATGCCGGGTGCCCGACATCGTGACCGAGAGTCCAGCGACCGGCTCGGGTCGGTCAGTTGTTGATCTGGATGTCCAGGGCCCAGTCGTCGAAACGGCCCTGCAGCACGTCGTTCGACGAGGTGTCGAAGACCTGCCAGAACACCTGCACGGTGTGCTCGCCGGCGGGGATCCTGGCGCACACGAGGGTGGCGTTCGAGCCGAACGTGCCGCTGGCGAAGGCGAGGTCACCGGTTCCCGGCAGCACGAGCCCGTCTATCCGGATCTCCACCCCGATGGAGTCCGCGGCCGGTTCCGTGTCGAACGCCGCGCCGATCAGAATCGCCTCGGCGGCGAACGTCACCCGCACCTGCTCTTCCTCGCTGGTGGTGAACGTGCGCTGGGCACCGGGCAGTGCCGTGGCGACCGACGACTCCTCGATCGTGGTCGGCGTGTTCTGCGTGGTGACCAGACTCTGCCTCTGCACGCCGCCGTCACATGTCCGCAGGGCGGTCACGCCCGGATCCGTCCGCCCCTTCGTCTGGGGCTGGGCGTTCGCCGCGGTGGCGGTCAGCGCGAGCGTGAGTGCCGCGATGGCGGCGATCGTGCGCCCTGCTGTTGACCATTTCATGTCATGCTCCTTGATCGCGATCCACTCGGGGTATTCGGCGGACTCGTGCCCGCCGCAATGAGAGGATGGCCATCGCGGTTTCGGGGAATTCGCGGCGTGACGGCAAAGATCCGTCGAACGCGCTCTGGGGGTAGGAGCCATGTCCGTTCAGTTCCGGCTGCTCGGTCCCGTCGAGGCGGATGTCGACGGCAGACAGATCGAGCTCGGCCATCCTCGGCAGCGATGTGTGCTGGCCGTGCTGCTCGTGGAGGCCGACCGGGTCGTGCCGGTCGACGCGATGCTCGACCGGGTGTGGGCCGATCGGTTACCCAACAAGGCGCGGGTCACGCTGTCCGGCTACGTGTCCCGCCTACGGCACCTGCTGGCCGAGGCGGGCGACGTCAGCCTGGCGCGCCAGGCCGACGGCTACCGGCTCGCCGTCGATCCCCAGGCCGTGGACCTGCACCGCTTCCGTGCCCTCGTCACCCAGGCCAGAGCCGCCACCGTCCGGGACGAGGCGGCGGCGCTGTTCACCGAGGCGTTGGGACTCTGGCAAGGACCGGCGTTCGCCACGTTGGACACCCCGTGGGCGGACGACGTCCGCGACGAACTGGCCGCGGAACGCCTGGCCGCCGAGCTCGACCGCAACGACCTCGCGCTCGAGCAGGGGCAGCACACGGCGCTGCTCACCGAACTGACGACAACCGCCGCGGCACACCCGTTGGACGAACGTCTGGCGGCTCAGCTCATGCTGGCTCTCTACCGGTGCGGGCGGCAGGCCGAGGCACTGCACCACTACGAGCGGCTGCGGTCGCTCCTGGTCCACGAGTTCGGCGCCGACCCTGGTGCGGCGCTCCAGCAACTGCACCAACGGATCCTCACCGCCGACCCCACCCTCGCTCCCGCCGCGAGCACGACGGCGCCGTGTCAGCTACCGGCTCCGCCCGGGTCGTTCACCGGCAGGTCCGGCGAACTCGCTTACCTGGACACACTTCTGCGCGCCGAGTCGACCACCGCCGTGATCGCCGGCACGGCGGGCGTTGGCAAGACCGCGCTGGCCGTGAGCTGGGCGCACCGTGCCGCCGCCGCGTTCCCCGACGGGCAGCTGTACGTGAACCTGCGGGGTTTCGGTCCCGAGGACGCGGCGATGTCACCGGCGGAGGCCGTCCGCGGTTTCCTGGAGACGCTGGGCGTGCCGCCGGCGCGGGTACCGGTCAGCCCCGATGCTCAGATCGGGCTGTACCGCAGCATGTTGGCCGGCAGGCGGATGCTCATCGTCCTGGACAACGCCCGCGACGCCGACCAGGTCCGTCCCCTGGTGCCTGGCAGCGGTGGCTGTCTGGTCGTGGTGACCAGCCGGGACCAGCTCACCGGTCTGGTCGCCGAACACGATGCCCGCTTGGTCACCCTCGATCTGTTCACCGCCGCCGAGGCTCGCACGCTGCTCGTCCGCCGGCTGGGCGCCGACCGTGTCGAGGCGGAACCCGACGCGGTGGACCGGATCGTGGCACGGTGCACGCGACTGCCGCTGGCGCTGTCCGTCGTCGCCGCTCGTGCCGCCGCCCATCCCGGCTTTCCCCTCGCCGCGCTCGCCGACGAGCTCGTCCAGGCCGCGAACCGCCTGGATCCGCTCGCCAACGGCGATCGCGTGACCGACGTGCGGACCGTGTTCACCTGGTCCTACCGCACCCTCCAGGCCGACAGCGCGCTGCTGTTCCGGTTACTGGGACTCCATCCCGGTCCCGACACGGGGGTCGCCGCGGCGGCGAGCCTCGTCGGACTGCCGGCCGGCCGAACCCGACAGCTCCTCGCAGAGCTGACTCGCGCACACCTGCTCACCGAACACACCCCAGGCCGGTACGCCGTCCACGACCTGCTCCGCGAGTACGCCGCCGAACTGGCACGCCAGGTCGACACCGAGGGTGAGCGACGGGCCGCGCTGCACCGGGTTCTCGACCACTACGTGCATACCGCGCACGCCTGCGCGATGCTGCTGCACCCGCACCGGGACGCGATCCTGCTGACACCACCGCGACCCGAGGTGGTTCTCGAAAGCCTCGATGACTCCGCACAGGCACTGTCGTGGTTCACCACGGAACGCCTGACGCTGCTGGCCGCCGCGAACCTCGCCACCACCGTCGGCCTCGACACGCACGTCTGGCAACTGGCCTGGGCGGCCTGGACCTTCCTCGACCGGCGAGGCCACCGGCACGACCTGCTGGCCATCGGGCGTACCGGCCTGGCCGCCGCCGACCGGCTGGCCGACCCCGTTGGCCAGGCCCCCATCCACCGGCTCCTCGTCAACGCGTACCTGAACCTGAAGCGCTACGACGAGGCCCACCCCCACCTGGTCGATGCCCTCGACCTGTACCGCGAGATCGGTGACCTGGCCGGACAGGCCCACACCCACAACAACTTCGCCGGCTTCCACGAGCGGCAGCAGCGCCACGCCGACGCGCTTGACCATTCGCTGCGGGCAGTCGAGCTCTACCGAGCCGCCGGCCACCGGCGCGGGCAGGCCCATGGACTGAACTCGATCGGTTGGTACCGGACCCTGCTCGGCGACCACGAGCAGGCGCTCGTCGACTGTGCGCAGGCCCTCCCCACGTTGCAGGAGCTCGAGGACCGTGCCGGCGAGGCATGCACCTGGGACAGTCTTGGCCACGCCCACCGCCAACTCGGCCACCACGCGCAGGCCCTGACCTGCTTCCAGCGTGCCCTGGTCCTACTCCGCGAGATCGGCGACCGCTACCTGGAAGCACGAATCCTGGACCGCACCGGCGACACCCTCCACGCTGCCGGCGACCACGACGCCGCACATGACTCCTGGGCACAGGCCGTGACCATCTTCGACGAGGTCGACCGCGCGGAGTCCGGTCCCATCCGCGCCAAGATCGCGCGAACCGCACGGTGAACCGGCCGGGCCGAGCAGTGGTTCGGGGTCTGGTCCTTAGTCACGCCGTCCGGCTGAAGCAGTGATCATCGGCGCGCGAGGCCGACGAGGCGGCTGGTGGTGTCGACGGCCTCGGCGTCGCCCTGAACGTGGAGTCGACCGGTGGCGAGCGCGTCGGCCGCGGCGGCGGGGTCGCGGCCGAGCTCGGCCAGTGTGGTGGCGTCGTCGAAGGTGAGGACGACATCGGGGGCGTCGGCGTGATCGGGGTGGGGTCAGCTCGTACACCTTGGACGCGGCCGGCGGGGGCAGTGTCCGCCTGGTGATCACGCCGGCCTGTTCGAGTGTTCTGAGCCGCGCGGCGAGCATGTCGGTCGAGACGCCCGTCAGACCGGCGAGCAGGTCCACGTAGCGCTTGGGCCCGTCGATGAGCTCTCGGACGACGAGCATGGACCAGCGCTCGCCCAACCTCGCTGCCGGTCGAGCACCTGTGCGACTTCCACATCGAGTTCCAGGCCATGCGCACGTTCGCGACGCCGGTCGGCACACGGATGATCGCCGTGGTCGACCACGGCACGGTCGAAGGCGAACGGCTGCGCGGGGACTGCGCCACGTCCACTACCGCGTCTACCAGGTGAAATGACATGGCCACCATCGATGTCCGGCAGCTCTTCAACACCTACGCCGCGACGTTCGCGACCCGCGACGCCGACGCCATCGTCGCGCTGCACCCGCCCGACACACAGTTCTGGCTCCGCGACGGCGGACAACCCGTCCAGGGCAGGGCAGCGGTCCGCGACACCGTTACTGGAGCCCTGACCGGACCGCCGTGATGCGTTGGGTGTTGAAGCCGAGCCAGTGCATGCGGCCGATGTAGCGGGCGTGCTCGACCTTGATGCAGCGGTCCACGACCACGGTCACGCCGGCGTCCTCCGCGGTTCGCGAGCCCGTCTCGTTGATCACGCCGAACTGGCACCACAGGGCGCCGGCGCGGATCTGTACCGTCTGCTCGGCGATCTCGGGGAGTGCGTCCGGTGCGCGGAAGACGTTGACGATGTCCACCGGTTCCGGGACGTCCAGCAGGCTCGGGTAGCTGGTCTCGCCGAGGATCTCCTTCGCGCGCGGGTTCACGGGGATCACGCGGTAGCCGTGGCGTTTGAGGTAGTAGCCGACGAAGTAGCTTGCCCGCAGCTCGTTGTTCGACAGGCCCACGATCGCGATCGTCTTGGCGGTGTTGAGCACGCGCTGGATCGCCAGTGTGTCCTGGTAACGCTCCGGAACGGTCATGGGGCCTCCTTCGCCACGGTGGCGAGACCCTGTTCGAGGTCCCAGATCAGGTCCTCGACCGACTCGGTGCCGACCGACAGCCGCACCGTGCCGGGGCCGACGCCGGCCGCGCGCAGTTCCTCGTCGGACAGTTGTCGGTGGGTGGTGCTGGCGGGGTGGATGATCAGGCTCTTGGCGTCACCGACGTTCGCCAGGTGCGACCAGAGGGTCAGGCTCCGGATGAGCGCCTGCCCGCCGGCCCGGCCGCCCGCGACGTCGAACGAAAACACCGCGCCCGCACCGCGCGGCAGGTACTTCTCGACCAGCGGCCGGTACGGGCTCGCCGGCAGGTCGGGATAGGTCACCCTCGACGCCTGCCCGTGCGACTCCAGGAAGGACGCGATCCTCCGCGCGTTGTCGACGTGGCGCTCCATCCGCAGCGACAACGTTTCCAGCCCCTGCAGGAACAGGAAGGCGTTGAACGGCGACAGGGCGCCGCCGAGGTCGCGCAGCGTCTCGGCCCGCAGCTTCATCAGATAGCCGTACGTCCCGAACGTCTCGTGGAACCGCAGGCCGTGGTAGGCCGGCGACGGATCCGCGACCACGGGGAACCGTCCGTTGGACCAGTCGAAGGTGCCGGCCTCGGTGACCACGCCGCCGATGCTCGTACCGTGCCCGCCGATGAACTTGGTCGCCGAGTGGACCACGATGTCGGCACCCCACTCGATCGGGCGACACAGGTAGGGCGTGGCGAAGGTGTTGTCCACGACCAGTGGCACGTCGTGCTCGTGCGCGATGGCCGCCACCGCCTCGATGTCGAGCACGTTGCCGCCGGGATTGCCGATGGTCTCAGCGAAGAACGCCTTCGTCTCGGCGCGGACCGCCTGCTTCCACGCGTCGAGATCGTCGGGGTCGACCCAGGTCAGCTCGACGTTCATCTTGCGCAGCAAGTGTTTGAGCTGGTTCACCGTCCCGCCGTACAGCGCCTGTGACGAGACGACGTGGTCACCTGGCTGCAGCAGGGTGAAGAGCGCGGCCGCCTGCGCGGCGATCCCGCTGGCGAACGCCACCCCGCCGGCCGCGCCCTCCAGGTTCGCGACGCGCTCCTCGAACACCGCGACGGTCGGGTTCATGATGCGGGAGTAGGTGTTCCCGTACTCCTGCAGGTTGAAGTACGCGGCCGCGGACTCGGGGTCCTCGAACACGTAGCTCGTCGTCTGGAAGATCGGCACCGCGCGTGCGCCCGTGTTCGGGTCCGGCCGTTGCCCGGCGTGCAGCTGCCGGGTCTCGAACCCGAAGTCGTGCTCCGGCTCGATGCGGTGGGAATCGTCGGTCACCAAGGCTCCTTGTCAGCCACCCGTCAGGAAGCGGCGGACGATCGGTGTCTGTCGTGCTTCTTCCAGCAGAAAGCAGTCATGGCCGTACGGCGCGTCGATCAGGTGCAGCTCGCTCGGCTTGCCGAGAGCGCGCAGCGCCTCGTCGATCTCCTCAGAGGCCGATGGCGGGTAGAGCCAGTCGGAGCTGAACGCGATCAGCAGCGTGCGCGCCGAGACGCCGTCGAGTGCCCGGGTGAGAGACCCGCCGTACTGCCGCGCGAGGTCGAAGTAGGTCAGCGCACGCGACATCGTGAGGTAGGTGTTGGCGTCGAAGCGCTTGACGAACGAGTCGGCCTGGTGCCGCAGGTAGTTCTCCACCTCGAACTCGGGTTCGGTGATGGTGTAGCGGATGTCGTCGGCGAACTGCAGTCGGCGGCCGAACTTGTCGCGCAGGGCCGGCGCCGAGAGGTAGGTGACGTGACCGACCATCCGCGCCACGCCCATGCCGGCGTCAGGGGCGCGGCCCGTGCCGTAGTAGCGGCCGTCCTGCCAGTCAGGGTCGCGCATGATCGACTCGCGTGCGATCGCGTTCCACGCCATGCCTTGTGGGTGGAGGGCGTGGGTGCTGGCGATCACCACGATCGAGTCCACCTGATCGGGGTACAGGATCGCCCATTCGAGGGCCTGCATCCCGCCGAGCGAGCCGCCGGCCACCGCCGCCAGCCGCTCGATGCCCAGCGCGTCGAGGAACGCGCGTTGGGCGCGGACCATGTCCGCCACCGTGATCACCGGGAAGTCCGGACCGTACGGCCCGCCGGTCGCGGGGTCGGTCGACGACGGCCCCGTCGTGCCTCGACAGCCGCCGAGCAGGTTCGTGGACACGACGAAGAACCGGTCGGTGTCGAACGCCTTGCCGGGACCGATCATCCCGTCCCACCAGCCGAGTGTCTGGCCGGCCGCGCCGTCACGGTCCTCGGCGGCGAAGCCGTCGCGCGTGCTCGCTTCCGGCTGTGCCGAGGAGAAACCGGCCGCGTGGGCATCGCCGCTGAGCGCGTGACAGACCAGTATGACGTTGTCGCGCTTGGGCGAGAGCGTGCCGTAGGTTTCGTACGCGACACGAACCGGATGGAGCTCTCGACCGCAGTCGAGCCGCACCGGCTCCGGCAGGTCGAGGTATCGCGTCTCCACCTGGCCTACCGAACCGGCCACCAGCGTCGACACCATGGGCCGCATCATAGCCAGAACGACCTGCGGCGCGACCGGGAGCAACGGACATCTCGGACTCTGAGACGCAGGTCAGAGGGGGTGTACGGTCCGTCGCATGACGACGATCGACGGCATCGACAACGGGGTCAACGTCCAGGCGCTGCTCGACGCACGAGAGGCGCTCAAGGCCGCCCCCGAGGCCGCCCAGTTCACCTGGCGCTCGACCACCCGGTGGGAGAACGGCGTGCACAGCACGACGACGGTCAAGGACTTCGCCGGACTCGGCGCGGAACAGAGCCACAAGGCCTCCTCGACGTTCACCGCCGACCACCCCGAGGTGTTCGCGGCGGAGGACCACGGCATCACGCCGATCGAGTACCTGCTCGTCGGCCTGGGGAGTTGCCTGACGGCTGGCGTCGCGTCCGTCGCGCAGAACCGAGGGATCCAGCTGCGCTCGGTCGAGGCCAGGATCGAGGGCGCGCACGACATCCGCGGGATCCTCGGCGCCGACAGCGACGTCCGCAACGGCTACAACGGCATCAAGGTGACGTTCAACATCGACGCCGACGCGTCCAAAGAGGACATCGAGGCGCTGGTCGCCCAGTCGCAGAAGCGTTCCGCCGTGTTCGACGCGCTGACCAACCCCACGGACGTCACCGTCGAGGTCGCCTGAGTTCCTTGGCGCACACCACCACGGTCGTCATCGGCGCGGGCCACGCCGGCCTGGCCGCGAGCCACTTCCTGTCCGAGCGGGCGATCGACCACGTCGTGCTCGAACGCGGCGAGGTGGCGAACTCCTGGCGCCGTGAACGCTGGGACTCGCTGCGGCTGCTCACACCCAACTGGCAGAGCCGATTACCGGGCCACCGTTACGAGGGCCCGGATCCCGACGGCTACATGACGATGGGCGAGGTGGTCGAGTTCATCGACCGCTTCGCCGCGCTCTCGGACGCTCCTGTCCGCACGGGCACCGCCGTCACGTCGGTGCGGCGCACCGACGACGGGTACCACGTGACGACCGACGACGGTTCACTTACGTGCCGGACGGTGGTCATCGCGAGCGGAGCGTGCAACCAGCCGGCCGTGCCGGGAATGCGGGAGGCGGTGCCCGCCGCCGTCGAGCAGGTCACGCCGCTCACCTACCGCGGTCCCGATCAGCTACCCGACGGCGGCGTGCTCGTCGTCGGCGCCTCGGCGAGCGGTGTGCAGCTGGCGGCCGAGCTGCGCCGCTCAGGCCGGCCGGTGATCCTCTCCACGGGGGAACACGTGCGGCTGCCGCGCACCTACCGCGGCCGCGACGTGTTGTGGTGGATGGACGCCTCGGGTGTGTGGGACCAGCGGTACGACGAGGTGCCCGACCTCCCCCGGGCCCGTCAGCTCGCCTCGCCACAGCTCGTCGGCGCCCCGGAGCGGGCGACTCTCGACCTGAACGCGCTCACCGCCATGGGCGTGGAGCTGGTCGGCCGTGCGGCGACCGTGCGGGACGGCGAGATGCTGTTCTCCGGCGGGCTCGGCAACGTCATCTCGCTGGCCGACCTCAAGATGGACCGCCTGCTGAACACCTTCGACGAGTGGGCCGCCGGCACCGACGCCGATGTCAAACCTCCCGAACGCTTCGAGCCGACCCGCGTGCCCGAGTCGAAGCGGTTGCGGCTGGACCTGCGCGGCGGGGAGATCCGAACCATCGTCTGGGCAACGGGTTACCGCCCGGACTACACCTGGCTGGATGTTCCTGTGGTCGACGGGAAAGGCCGGTTGAGCCACGACGGCGGCATCGTCGACAGCCCCGGGTTGTACGCACTGGGACTTCCCGTGCTGCGCCGCCGCAAGTCCACGTTCATCCACGGCATCGAGGACGACGCACGTGAGGTGGTCGACCACCTCGCCCGATACCTGGCAACGCTGTCGTCAGGACCCGATCGAATCGGTTCGACATAGCGGCGTGCCGAACATTGCGGCAATCAAAGGGCTAATTGACATGCACTGTGCGTGATCCTACGATGATGTCGAATCGATTCGCTACCGGAGGCTCGTGAGGAGCTCAAGGTGAACATCGGTGAGATCGCCCGCCGGGCTGGTGTGTCCCGCAGCACCGTCTCCTACGCGCTCACCGGAAAAAGGGCCGTGTCCGAGGTGACCCGGCAGCGGATCCAGGCGGTCATCGACGAGCTGGGGTACCGGCCCAACACCGCGGCCCGTGCGCTGCGGGAGGGGCGGACCCGCACACTCGGCCTGGTCATCCCGCCCGCGAGCCTGCGGCTGACCGACATGCAGCTTGGTTTCGTCGCCAGCGTCGTGGAGGCCGCCGCCAGGCTCGACCTCGACGTGCTGCTCTCCCCCTCCGGCGGGGAGCATGACCGGTCGTTCGAACGGATCGTCGGTGGCCGGCGGGTCGACGGCGTCATCCTCATGGAGATCCGCCTGGAGGACGACCGCGTCACCCGGCTACAGCAAGCCGGCCTGCCGTTCGTCACCATCGGCCACACCGCCCATCCGGACGGCACCTGCTGGGTCGACCTGGACTACGCGACGCTGGTCGCCCGGTGTGTGCACCACCTGGCCGACCTCGGGCACCGCCACCTTGCGCTGGTCAACCGGTCCGCCGAGCTGGTCGCCGCCGGGTACGGCCCGGCCCAGCGCGCGTCGACCGGCTTCACCGAGGCCGTCGGCCGGCGTGGCCTGACGGGCATCGACCTGTGCTGCGCCGACGACGCGCCAAGCGGGGAGACCTGCGCCGAACAGCTGCGTGCCGAGCACCCCGAGGTCACCGCCGTTGTCACGATCAACGAGGCGGCGCTGCCAGGCATCCAACGCGCCCTCGAACGGGCGAACCTTGTCGTGCCTCGAGACCTGTCCATCGCCGGTGTCGTGGCCCGGCACTGGGCCGAGGACTTCCGGCCACCGCTGACCGCCGCGGACGTTCCCACCGAGATGGGCGTCCACGCCGTCGACCTGCTCTCAGAACGCATCGCCACACCCGATGCCCCGGCCCGGCACCTACTGCTCACCCCGCCGATCTCCCTGCGGGACAGCACCGGCCCCGCGCCGGCCCGGTAAACCCTGCACCTTTGTCGAGGAGTGTGAACGACGATGTTCGCTCCGCAAGCTCCGCTCAACTGGCGGCGTGCCGCCGGCCTGCTCACCGTCGGCGCGCTGATCGCCGCGTCCCTGCTCACGATGTCCGCACCGGCGCGGGCCGCGGACGAGTCGATCACCGTCAACTTCTCCGTGGCGGGCGGCTCCCCCACCTACCGGGCGTCCGGGTGGATCTACGGCATGTCCGAGAACGCCGCCGCGCCCGCGGATCACTTCTATCGGGACGTCAGGTTCCGGTACATGCGTGCCGGCGGCGCCCAACTCGACAGCCCGGGCGGTTGGGTGTCGGGAAGGTACGACCGTCGGTGGAACGCGACCCGCGCCCAGCTGCTGCGTACCCGGTCGCTCGGCGGTGAGTTCATCCTGCTCATCCACGACCTGTGGGGCGCCGACGGCTTCCCGATCTCCCGCTTCCCCGGCGACAACGGCAACTGGACCGACTACGACAACTTCCTTACCCGCCTGATCAACGATGTGCGCGCCACCGGCGCACCGGTGCAGTGGGACCTGTGGAACGAACCGAACATCACCCTGTTCTGGAACCGCCCCCAGGCCCAGTACTTCGAACTGTGGCGACGGACCTACCAGCGCGTCCGGGCCGCGTTCCCCGGCCAGCTCATCGTCGGACCGAGCCACGCGGGCGTGCCCACCACGTCGGCAGGCTGGTGGACCCAGTACCTCGACTTCGTCCGCGCCAACAACGTCGTGCCCGACATCGTCAGCTGGCATGCCCTGCCGAGCGACCCGGTCGCCAACGTGGCCGCCGCCAACACCACCCTCGACGCACGGGGCATCCCGCATCCACGGCCCTACCAGATCAACGAGTACGGGGCCTCGAACGAACAGAACCCCGGTGACGGCTCCTGGTACATCGCGCGCCTGGAACGCGCAGGCGCCGACGGTCTGCGCGCCAACTGGGCGAGCGCGGGGAACCTGCACAACGACCTCGGCAATCTCCTCGTCCGCAACTCGGCGGGTCAGCACCAGCCGAAGGGCGAGTGGTGGGTCTACCGGTTCTACGGCTCGCAGTCCGGCCAGATCGCGTCCGTCACGCCCAGCCCGGCCTACGACGCGTTCGCGACGAAAGCCAGTGGGGTGGCGAAGATCCTCGTCGGTGGGGGCGGCACCACCGGCAACATCGCGGTCAACCTACAACGCCTGGACACCACGAGCGGCATCGTGGCGAACAACCAGATCCGCGTGATCGTCCAACGCATCCCCCACAACAACGGCGGCGCGGTCGGAGGCCCGGTCACCATCCAGAACTCCGTGGTGACCCTGTCCGGCAACGCCACGACCGTCAACCTGCCCCACACCAACGCGGACGACACCTTCACCATCACGCTCCAGCCGCCCTCGGACGGCGGGTTCCAGTCCGTCGCCGTCGCCCAGCACTCCCAGCAATGCCTGGACAACACCAACCTGAGCACAGCGGACGGCAACCAGCAACAGCAGTTCTACTGCGAGGGCGGCGACCAACAGCTGTGGAACTTCCGTCCGGTCGCCGGTGTCGCGGGCACCTACACCGTCGTCAACCAGCAGTCCGGGAAGTGCCTCGCCGTCACCGGCTCATCCACCGCCGACGGCACCCCGGTCACACAGTCCACATGCGACGGCGGCCTCAACCAACAGTTCGCCACGCGCAAGGTCACCTACTCGGGCAACGACACGCACGACTTCCAACTCCTCGCCCGCCACAGCGGAAAGTGCGTCGACGTGAGCACCATCTCCACCGCCGCGCGCGCACCCGTCCACCAGTGGACCTGCAACCCGCCCAACCAGAACAGCCCACTCAACCAGACCTGGCGCCTCTGGGGCCGCTGAAGCCCGACTTCTCAGTGTCGCCCGGTGGAAAGCGCACAGTCCCGGTTGGACAGATCCAGCTTCGACCCCTTGGTCAGACAGGCCGCGATCTGGTGAACCTGCTGGCCGTAGCCACGACCCTGCACTGACGTCACGGCCCCGTCCTGGCCAACCTCGCAGGGGTTGTTGTCGGTGCACTGTTCGCCGGCCTCGTTGTGGGTGTTGTGGATCCCCACGACTGTGGTGCCGTCGGGGGCCAGTAGCGCCGACCCGGACGTGCCGTGCCAGGGCGCGCAGTCGGCGCTCGTCGCGTAGCGGATCGAGTTGTCCTGTTGGTAGCCACCTTCGCGCAGGTGCGTGACCACGGCCTCGGCGGTGCAGTTCAAGCGGCGGCTGGTGAAGGCCATGGTCAGCGCGGCACCGGCGCGCACGGGGGTGGCGGTGAGCTGGAAGATCTTCGCGCCATCGGCCGTGAGCTGCGCGTAGGTCTTGTCCAAACGGTAGAGCGCGATGTCGGTGCCGGTCATCGTCGCGTACAGCAGTCGGTTCGCGCGGGCGGTGGCCTGCGGGTAGCCCTGACGGTCGGCGATCGGCACCTCGCGGTCCGCGGGCTGGTCCACCAGCGCGGTTCCGGGTGCCGGCCGCTGGCCCTGCACGCAGTGACCGTTGGTCAGCAACAGCGCGGGGTCCTTCGGTCGCGAAGCGGGAGCGCGGACCACCGAGCCCACACAGCCATACAGTTCCACCGCGCCTTCCACGTTCGGGACCGGGTCGTCGGCGGGCACGTTGGTGCCGTTGATGATGCCGTTGATCCAGCCGGCGTGCCTGGTGACATCGGTGTACAGCACCGGCTCGCCAGGACCGCTCGGGCCGCTGACCACACCGGCCAACGCCCACCGGTCGCCGTCGCGGATCAGCGCGGGACCGCCCGAGTCCATGTTGCTCGCGGCGACACTGCCGTCGCGGCTGCCGACGCACAACTCTCCGCTGGGCGCGGCCGACGAACAGGTCGAGATCGGCTGCACCACGGTGTCAGCCTCCCGCAACCGAGAGGGAAAACAGGATGGGTCGTTGCTGTCGTCGCAGGTCATGCCCCAACCCAGGATGCGGACGGGCGTGTTGTCCGGTGGCGTGGTCGCGGCGATGCGCACGGGTGTGGCCCGAACAGGGGTCCGCAGGTGCAGCAACGCCAGATCCTTACCCCAGAAACCACCGTCGTCGCCGCTGGTCGCCAGCCGGTAGTAATGGTCGACCTCGACGAGCGCGCCGCCGGACGTGGTGTCCAGTGAACCGATCCGGACCCGCCACCCACGCGGGACACCCACTTTCGCCCCGGTCGGGTTCTTGCCGGCGCAGTGGCTGGCGGTCAGTACCCATTGCGGTGCGAGGACCTCTACCCCACAGCCGTGTTTGTCCGGCCTGGGTGGCGCGGGAAAGGAGGGCTGGAACGAGCCCATGAAGGAGTAGGCCTGGGTCGACTCGGTGCCACCCACGATGGCCTGCGTCGGCGAGGCGACCATCAGTGCGGCCGGCAGCGCGAGCACGACACCGAGCAGTAGAGAACGGTTTCGCATGCGCCTCACGGTGCTCGGACGATGTCCGCGTTCCACGATCATCGTGTAACAGGTCCGGTACAGCGATCACGTCACCGGACGCACGCCTGGGGTTCGCGGCTCTGTCCCCCGCCCGTGACCGTGACCGACACCTGCCCGGGTGGGCTGTGGTCGGGGAACACCGCGACGACGGTGGTGCACGTGATCTGTTCGAGCGCGGCGGCGGACAGACCCGACACGTCACCGCCCAGCGTCACCAGGATCTCGGTCTCCGAGGACGTCACCGCAAGGGCGCCCATGTTCGCCGGAACGTCGCTGCCGAGCCCCTCCAGTCGCTCCTCGGGCGTCGGACCCGCCGCCAGCAACGTCAGCGTTTCGACCGGTGAGAGCTGTTGCCCGGTTGGTCGTAGCACCGGGGTGACGTCGCCGGCGGACAGCAGGTACAGCTCGGCCCCTTCAGCGGGCCCGCTCGGCGCCGGGATGCCCGTGATGACCCCGCTGGGGCGGACACCGCAACCGGCGACGAGAACAACGAGCACGACGCCGACGAGCCGCCCCCAGGTCACTGCTCGCTCCCGGAGTTCCTCGGCAGCCGCAGGGTGAACAAAGCTCCGCCCTCGGGACGGTTGTCCGCCACGAGACTCCCGAGGTGCAGGCGGGCGTTCTCCCATGCGATGGCGAGGCCGAGCCCGCTTCCCGCGGAGCGCGCCCTGGCCGTGTCGGCCTTGAAGAACCGGCTGAACACGTGGGGCAGGATCTGGTCGTCCATTCCCGGGCCCCGGTCACCGACTTCCACAGTGATCCAGTCCGGTTCCGCACGCAGTCGAACCGTGACCGGCGGCGCCCCGTGCCGGAGCGCGTTCCCGACGAGGTTCGCGACGATCACGTCCAGTCGGCGGGAGTCCAGGCGAGCAGCCACGTCCTGCGGCAGATCGAGCTCCACCGTTCCAGCCAGTTTCGGGACCGCAGAGTGGCGCGAACGGCCTCGCCGACGTCCACGTCGTCCAGGACGAGTGCCGCGGCACCGGAGTCGAACCGGCTGACCTCGACCAGATCGTCGACCAGCCTGGTCAGATTGCGTGTCTCCTGGCTGACCAGGCCGGCCGCCGTCCTGGTGTCCCCGGTCAGACCCGGCGCCTCCTCGTCCAGCACGTCGGCGACCGCGGTCATCGCCGCCAGCGGCGTGCGTAGCTCGTGTGACACGTCGGCCATGAAGCGCCGGGCATCGGCCTCCATCCTGCGCAGCTCGCCGACATGCCGTTCCAGCGACGCGGCGGTGTCGTTGAAGGTGGTCGCCACGTCCGCCAGTTCGTCGGAGCCGCGTACCGCCAACCGGGTCGTCAGGTGTCCTTCCCCCAGGCGTCTCGCGGCGCTGCCCAGTTCACGGACCGGGCGCAGCACTCCGTTCGCCGCGATCAGTGCCAGAGCCGTCGCGAGGACAAGGCAGAGCCCGCCGATCAGGAGCGCCATCATCGCGAGCCTGTCGATGCTCTGTTGTTCGGGAAGCAGGCTCCGGATGCTGTAGATCTCCAACCCGGACGGCGTCGACATCCCGTTCGGACGTGTCAGATCCAGGCGGGTGCCGATGACCAGGCTGGGCTCGCCGTCGTTGGTGACGCGTTGCCAGACGACGCGACCGTCACGCACCGCGCGGCGCAGTTCCGGCGGGACCGCGTCCGGACTCAGGCCGGTTCGCGAAGTCCGGTCGCCGTAGACGGCCATGGCGGTGTCGTACCGGTCGGAAAGGGAGCCGGCGATCTCGTCGAGCCGGGCCTGGCTCGGCGGCAGATCCCGCAGGGGGAACAGGTTTTCGAGCTGATCTGTCAGGTCTCCCACGGCCGTGTCATGAGACTGCCGCAGGATGACGTCGCGGGCCTGCAAATACAGTCCACTCGCGACTCCCGCCGCCGTGGTCGCGGCGAGCAGCACGAACGCGATCAGGAGCCGGCTTCGCAGACCCCCATGGCGATTCACAGGGGCCCGAACCGGTAGCCGAAGCCTCGTACCGTCTGCACGTAGACCGGCGAGGTCGCGTCGTCCTCGATTTTCGCGCGGAGTCGTTGGACGCACGCGTCGACCAGCCTGGAGTCCCCGAGATAGCCGTGCTCCCACACGGTTTCCAGCAGCTGCTGACGGCTCAGCACCCGCCCAGGAGCGCCGGACAGTTCGAGCAGCAGCCGTAACTCGGTCGGGCTCAGCCCGATCGCCGTTCCGTCCTTGCTGATCACCAGCCCGGCACGGTCGATGGTCAGATCACCGTGCCGTTCCAGCGCAGCCCTGCTGCCGACCGGCTGCCGCGCACCGGTTCGCCGCAGCACCGCACGGATGCGGGCCTCGAGAACCCTGGGCTGCACCGGCTTGACGACGTAGTCGTCGGCCCCCGCCTCCAGTCCCACGACGACGTCCATGTCGTCGTTGCGGGCGGTGAGCATGATGACCGGCAGGTCCCCCAACGCTCGGATTCGCCGGCACACCTCGAATCCATCCATCCCAGGCAGCATGAGATCGAGCACCACCACCTCGACAGCCGCCGCGACGATCCGGTCCAGCCCCTGCTCGCCGGTCTCCACCGCCTCCACCGCATGCCCCTGGCGAGTCAACGCCAGACGCAGACCAGCACGAACGGCCTGGTCGTCCTCGATCAACAACACGCGAGACATCTGTCCACTATGGCAGTGCGCGATGATTCGACGGCGGGTCCGCCTGGTCAGCCCGCTCGCCAGACAAACGCGTGGTTGTCGTCGTTGGCGGTGTTGGCGTTGCCGATGATCGTACCGGCGTCGTTGATGGCGTAGGCGATGCTGTAGGTGCCGCCGCGAAGGAGACCGAGGTTCGTGGCGGTGCCGTTCGACGCCCATCGGACCGCTCGGGTCGAGTTCAGGTCGCTGAACAGGTCCGAGTCGCCGACCACGGTGCCGTCCGCGTTCATGTCCCTGCCGAAGGACCGGTCGTACCGGGGCAGGGTGCCGAGATCGGTGACGGCGCCCGTTGGTGCCCAGCGCACGGCGTGCGGTTGGTTGCTGGTGCCCGCGTAGCCCGCGATCACGCCGTTGTCGTTGATCGCCATGTGGTAGCTCCAGTTGCCGCCGGGCAGATCGGCGAGCACGGTGATGGCGCCCGTCTGCGACCAGCGCACCGTGCGGAGTTCGTCGCTCGTGGATCCGTTCGCGTGGCCGACGACCACGCCGGCGTCGTTGATGTCCTCGGCGTACGAGTAGACACCGCCGCCGAGCAGATCGAGGACGGTGACCGTGCCGTCGGCGTTCCAGCGCGCGGCACGACGCTCGCCCGCGATCCTGACGTGTCCTGCGATGGCGCCGTGGTCGTTCACGGCCCACGCCACGCTTTCGGTGGCGCCGGGTGGCTGCGCCAGACCGGTGGCCGCACCGGTGCCGACGTCCCACCGCACGGCGTGGTCCTCGTAGACGTACTCACCGATCGACTTCCTGGAGTAGCCGACGACGGTGCCCGCGTTGTTCATGTCCCGGCTGATCGGGATGTGGTCGCCGGGCAACGGGAGCAACCTGGTGATGGCGCCGTTGGGGCCCCACCGCACCGGCTTCGCGTCGGAATCACCCCTGACCGCGCCAGAGTCGCCGATCTGGTAACCGGCGCTGGAGGAGTCACCGGGCAACGTACCCAGGTCGGTGATCACCCCGCGACTGTCCCACGTCACCGCGTGCCAGACGTTGGGACTCACGCCCGAGGTGCCGACGATCGTGCCGGCATTGTTGATGTCCTCGCCATTGCTGAAGGTGCCGCCGGGCAAGGTACCGAGATCGACGATTGTCGCCGCTGACGCGGCCGCCGGGACCGCGACGGCGAGCGCTCCGGTAATCCCGCCAGCCGTGACCACCGCAAGGAATCTTCGGATTCGTTGGTGCGACATGGATCCATGCTGCCGCACGTTCTCATTGCCGGACAACAGGATCTCCTACCTAGGGGTACTGTCGGTTCATGCGTCGATTCGCTCGGCCGACCGCCAGGCTCTTTCGTCAACGGCGTTGTCTCGCGGTTTTCGCCGCGCTCGCGGGGATCGCGGCGTCGATGATGGGTGGCACCGCGGCGGCGACACCGACGGATCATCCACGCGGCGGCGACAAGCCTCGCGTCATTCTCATGGCCGATCCGGAACTGGACGACCAGAACACGCTCATCCGCTATCTGCTGTACAGCAACGAGTTCAACACCCAGGGCCTGGTGTACTCCAGCAGCGGCGTGCACTGGGCCGGCGACGGGGCTGGCACGACCTGGTTCGTGCCGGGACGCGAGTACACCCGGTTCGGCCTGAACCTCTTTCCGTGCACGTCATGGCGGTGGAAACCGGGCGAGCGCTTCATCGACGACGCGATCGGCATCTACGCGAGCGTCTATCCCAACCTGCGGGCGCACGCTCAGGGCTACCCGACCCCGCGGGAGCTGCGGTCCAGGATCCTCACCGGCAACATCGAGTTCGACGGTGACATCTCCACGGACAGCCCCGGATCCGAGCTGATCAGGCGGACATTGCTGGACGACCGGCCCGGTCCCGTCTACCTGCTCACCGGAGCGGGCCAGAGCACGATCGCCAGGGCACTGAAGTCGATCAAGGATCAGTACCAGGGCACGCCGCGGTGGGATGCCATCTACCGGAAGGTGTCACAGAAGGCGATCATCCAGTCCTTCGGGGACCAGGACGACACCTACGCCAACTACATCGGGCCCAACTGGCCTGATGTGCGGTTCCGCCAGATGTCCACCAACGTCTGGGGCTACGGCGCCCGCGGCGCGGTACTCCCGGAGGACAGCGGGTACCTGTCCGCCGAGTGGACGAAGGCCAACGTGTCCGATGTCGGCCCGCTCGGCGGGTTCTACCGCGTCTGGGGCGATGGCAGGCAGATGGTCCCCGGTGACATCTTCGACCACTTCGGCTTCTCCGGTCTGACCACCGAACAGCTCAGGGCAATGGGCTACGTGGTCTGGACCCCTCCCCAACCGAAGGGCTCGTGGATCTCCGAGGGTGACACCTCGATCTTCATGAACCTGGTCGACAACGGTCTGCGCGGTCACCTCGACCCCAGCTACGGTGGCTGGGGCGGACGCAACGGCCCCGACACCGACCCGAGCGGCCAGCCGTCCACGAACTACGCGGCGAGCCGCTGGTTCGGCGCCGCCCAACAGGACTTCGCCGCCAGGCTCAAGTGGACGGTCACGCCGAAGTACAGCAGGGCGAACCACGAACCGACCGCCGAGGTGTCCGGACCGCTGAACCGGACCGTCGCCCGCGGCCAGTCGGTCGTCCTCAACGGACTCACGCGCGACCCGGACGGCGACCGGTTGGCCAGCACATGGTGGCAATACACCGATGCGGACACCTACCCTGGCACCGTCACGCTCACCCAGTCCTCACAAGCACACCGCTCGACCGCGAAGTTCCACGTTCCCCAGGACGCGGCACCCGGCCAGACGATCCACCTGATCCTGCAGACCACAGACAACGGCTCACTCACGTCCTACCAACGTGTCGTGCTCACCGTGACGGACTGAACGGTCACAACAGCACGGGCACGCTCTCGACCCCACCCGCGATCCTGTTGGTGCGGACCGCGATGTCGTCGACGTCGACGGCGAGCCGCATCGTCGGGAAACGGCGGAACAGCGCGGGAAACACGGTGCGCAACTCGATGCGGGCGAGGTTGGCGCCGATGCACACGTGCGCGCCGTGGCCGAAGGCGACGTGGATGTTGGGTGAGCGGTCCGGGTCGAACCCGTCAGGTTCGGTGAAGACGGACTCGTCCTGGTTCGCGGCGTCGACGGACACGAGCACCAGGTCACCGCGTGCGATGTGGACGCCGCCGATCTCGACGTCCTCGTGCGCGTACCGCAACAGTCCGCCGGCGCTGCTGGTGGCCGACAGACGCAGGATCTCCTCAACGGTCTGCTGCACCTGCCCGTCCGGGTCCGCCACGAACCGGTCGCGTCGGCGCAGGTCGCTGAGGAGGAACAGCACGCCGAGCGCGATACGGGTCGAGGTCGTCTCGTGGCCGGCGAACAGCAGGCCCATGGACAGCCGCGCCAGGTCCTCGTCGGTGAACGTGGGATCCTCGGCCTGCACGGCGACCATGTCGGAGATGACGTCCGGCTTGGGGCCCTTCCGCTTCGCCGCCGCCAACTCGGCCATATAGACCATGAACTCCCCCATCGCCAGCTGGCCGTCGGCGCCGCCGTCGAGCACGGCGATGCGTTCCGACAGCTGGCGGAAGTGGGCGCGGTCGGCGAAGGGAACCCCGAGCAGTTCACAGATCACCAGGTGCGCGACCGCGTCGCCGACCTCTTGCGCCGCGTCGGCCTGCCCGAGGACGCCGCCCGCCGCTACCCCGGCCAGTTCAGCGGCGGTCAGCGGCAGCGCATCGCCATCGCCAGAGCCATCGCCTGGCAACCAACGCTCATCGTCTGCGACGAACCGACCAGCGCGTTGGACGTCACCACCCAGGCCACCATCCTCGAACTCCTCGCCGAACTGCAACACACCCTCGGCTGCGCCTACCTGTTCATCACCCACGACCTCGCAGTCGTCAGGGAGTTCGCCGCGCGCACCGTCGTCCTGCGGCATGGACACATCGTCGAGGAGGGCGCCAGCACACAGGTCTGCGACCACCCACGCCACGAATACACCCAGCAACTGGTCGCGTCCGCCCCGGTCCCGGACCCGATCCTGCAGCGGCGCAGGCGAGAGCAACGGCTGGCCCGGTCATGACAGTGCTGTCACTCCGGCACCGGTCAGTTTGGACAGTGTCGCGGTACGGCCGGCCAGTAGCGGCAGCAGCGCCGCGATCGGCCCGCTGATCTCCGCGCCGTCGCCGACCGACCAGTCGACGTCGGTCGCCGTGAGCCGGAACCCGCGCAACCGCCTGCGTGGCCGGAACGGGAACCACATCCCCCACAGGTGGTCAGCCGATGCCAGCGCCGCGTCGAGCGCCATCGGATGGTCGCGCCCCAGCGGCACGGCGATGTCCTGTGTGTGCACCTGAACGTCCATCAACGCGTCGGCGAGCGTCTGCCCGGGCGCCAGCCGCCGGGACCCGACGTGCCGACGCAGATCGGCAACGAGCTGTTCGGTCGGCACGGTCGCCTTGCGGCGGGACGTGTTGTCCACCACCCGGTTGAAGCTGCCGCGAGCACGCGCGAACTCGACGATCGCCCCGCCGATCCCCATCTCGGGCCCGAGCGTGAGGTGCGCGGCGACCTCCCGAACCCGCCAACCCGCGCACAGCGAAGCGTGCTCCCACTCCGCCGGCGTGAGCGACTCCAGCAGACCGGCCGTCGCCGTCCGCTCACTGTCCAACGCCTGCCACATCGCCGCACGGTCCACGAAACGCCTCCGGTGGATTTGGTACGATCGACTGACTAATTTAATCAGAGAATCTGACTAAGTCAACGGAGTGCCATGCCCGACGACGAGCTCAACATCGGTCTGCTGCTGTTCATCCCGTACCGCTCGCTGGAGAGCAGGGTGTTCCAGGCGATCGCCGACGCGGGCTTCGACGACCTCACCCTCGCCCAGGCCAAACTGCTGCAACGCATCGACCCGGCCGGCAGCCGCCTGACAGCACTGGCCGCGTCGGCGCAGGTGACCAAGCAGACCGCCGGCTTCCTGGTCGACCAGCTGGAACGGGCCGGTTACGTGGAACGGGTCCCGGACCCCACCGACGCTCGCGCCCGCCTGGTCCGCCTCACCGATCGCGCGGCCACCGCCGTCCCTCTCGGCGCCAAGGTGATCGAGGAGATCGAGGCCGAGTGGACCGCACATCTCGGCCCTCGGCGGATGACCCAACTCCGCGACGCCCTGACCCGCCTCCGCGAGATCACCGACCCCTACCGCTGACATATCCATCCGATGAATCAAGGCATCGTTCCTCGCCAGGCCAAGACCTTTCCGCCTGTCTCGCTGTTTACATCGGATGTATGAGCCTTTACGGTGGGTGAGTGACTGTCGACCCCTCGTAGTGGAGGTGTCATGTTCCGTCGCTCCATCGGGAGTGCCCTGCTCGCCGCGGCCACGGCCGCCGTACTCGCAGGCGGCGTACCCGGTCCCTCCGGCGCCGCACCCGCGACCGACGATCTCCCCCGGCCCGCCGCCGGGCCAGGGACCAACCACGCGATCGACGACCCCTTCACCGCGACCAGGACACAGTGGTGGCGGGAAGATCGTTTCGGCATGTTCATCCACTTCGGCGTGTACTCCCACCTCGGCGGCGAGTACGCCCGTCCGGACGGCACGGTCTGCCAGGACGCGGAGTGGATCAAGCGCGACTGCGCGATCCCGGACGACGAGTACGAGCGGATCGCGAAACGGTTCAACCCGGCCGACTTCGACGCCGACGCGATCGCCCGCGCGGCGAAGGACGCAGGCCAGAAGTACATCGTGATCACGTCGAAGCACCACGACGGCTATGCGTTGTGGCCCACCAGGGTCAACCGGTGGAACCTGCGCGACCACTCGTCGTTCGACAAGCGCCGCGACATCTTCGCCGAGCTCAAGGCGGCGACCGAGCGGCACGGCATCAAGCTCGGCTTCTACTACTCGATCTGGGACTGGCACGACCCGGACTTCGCCGACCCCGCGACCTTCCCCCGCTACAAGAAGCGGATGTACGCCCAGCTCAAGGAACTCGTCGACCGGTACGACCCCTCGGTGTTCTGGTTCGACGGCGAGTGGAGCACCGACCGCCCCAACAACCCGTGGCAGACCCAGGACGGCGAGGGACTCGAGGCCTACGTCCGCACGCTCGACCCGAACATCGTGGTCAACAACCGGGTCGGCAAACGCCGCCTCGCCGACGGCGACACCGGCACACCAGAGCAGACCATCCCGACGACGCCGGTCACCGGGCAGCTGTGGGAGTCCTGCATGACGATCAACGGCTCCTGGGGCCACGCCGTGTGGGACAACCGGTGGAAGTCGCCGACCGACCTGACCCGCAACCTGATCTCGATCGCCAGCCGCAGCGGCAACTACCTGCTCAACGTCGGACCGGACGCCCGTGGTCGCATCCCGACCGAGGCAACGGACCGATTGCGCGCCATGGGCGACTGGCTGCGCCAGAACGGCCAGGGCGACGCGGTGTACGGCGCGGGCACGGCCGGCGTGGTGGCCGAACCGGCGTGGGGCGCGGTCAGCCGGCGCGGCGACACGCTGTACGCCTCGGTGTACCAGTGGCCGGGCGCGGGTGGCTCGCTGACCCTGAATGCCTTGTCCCCCTTCGAGATCACCGGCGCCCGGGTGCTCGGCAGCGACGCGCCGGTCGGCGTCACCCGCAGCGGCGACACGGTGACGATCACGCCGACCGGCGGCCCGACGAACCCGGTGGCCACGGTCGTCGCGATCGACGTGACCCCGCCCGCGGCGGCGCCACCCGGCACCGGCACCGGGCTCACCGCCGGGTTCTTCGCCAACCGCAACGGCGGCGGCACCCCGACGGTCAGCCGCGTCGTGCCGCAGGTCAACTTCAACTGGAAGTACACCGGGTCACCGGATCCGAAGATCCTCAGCTCCGGTTTCGCCGCTCGTTTCACCGGGTTCCTCGAACCCCGGAACACCGAGACCTACCAGCTCAGCACCCTCACCTCCAACACGGTTCGGCTCTGGATCAACGACCGGCTGGTGATCGACGACTGGGTCGAACACGGCCCGGTGATCCACTCGGTGTCACTCCCCCTCGTCGCCGGACAGCGCTACAAGATCCGGATGGACGTCAAGAAGGAGTCCAACGAGGCCGCGGCGAAGCTGCTGTGGTCCAGCCCCAACACGCCACAACAGGTGATCCCGACCGCTCAGCTCTACCCAGCCGGCTGATCACCGGATCCGCCTGCCGGTCTCCACGCACGAATAGCCGCCCAGGGCCTCGACCTGCTCACGGAAACGCTGCCTGCCGAGCAGTGTCCACAGTGGTGTTAGGCGGTCGTCGGTGAGGTCGTTTGTTCGCAGCACGAGGTCGTAGGGCTCTTGTGTGACAGGGACGAAGTCGAGGCCGAAGGCGCGGGCGGCCGCCAGGATCCCCATCCCGGTGTCCGCTCGGCCGGCCGCGACGGCGGCGGCCACCGCGAGGTGGGTGTGCTCCTCACGCGTGTAGCCGGGGACGTCGGCGGGGTCGATGCCGCGGCGGGCGAGTTCGTGGTCGAGGAGTACGCGGGTGCCGGCGCCGCGTTGGCGGTTCACGTACCGCAGGCCGGGGCGGGTGAGGTCGTCGATCTTCGCCAGTTCCAGCGGGTTGCCGGGGGCGACGATCAGGCCCTGGTCGCGGTGGACGAGGCGGATCACGGCGATGTCGGGGCCGAGCAGCTTGTCGACGTAGGGCAGCGTGTACTCGCCGGTCGCCGGGTCGAGCAGGTGTGAACCGGCGATGTGGCACAGACCGTCCCGAAGCGCGACCAGCCCGCCCAGTGAACCGACGTTCGACGAGGCCAGGGTGATGAGCGGGTCGTCGGCCCGCAACGCCGACGCGGCGAGGTCGAGCACGAGGTCGTGGGAGCCGATCGCGACGATCGTGCGGTCGATCTCGCCAAGGCCACGCAGCAGTTCGACCCGCACCTCCGCACCGGCGTGGTGTCCCTCCACTCCGGACGGCACGATCAGCAGCCCGTCCGCACGCACCAGGGACGTCAGCACACCCGCTCCTCGCGGCAACGGCGTCGCGACGACTCGATCACGCACCCGGCCGAGGCGTACCCGGACCCAGTCGTCCATGCCGATGGCGGAAGGAAGTTTGCGTGCCAGGTGTGCCGTGGTCGACGGACGTTCCCTCGGCGCCGCGCCTTCCAGCTCCGCGAGCAGCGGCGCGGCGAAGATGTCGAACGTGAGCGCCGCGGACACCGGGTAGCCGGGCACGCCGATCACCGGCGTGGCGTCGACCGCGCCGAGCACCACGGGGTGGCCGGGGCGGACGGCCACGCCGTGCACGGCGAGTGTGCCGGCGCCGGCGACCACGCGTGCGGTGTAGTCGTCGCGGCCCGCGCTGGAGCCCGCGATCAGCAGGACGAGGTCGGCGCCGGCGGCCGCGGCACGCAGCGCGGCGGTGATGGCGTCCGGGTCGTCGCGCACGATGTCGGTGACGCGGGCCTCGCAACCCACCTCGCGGGCCTGCGCGGCGAGCATCAACGAGTTGGTGTCCAGGATGTCGCCCGGGGCGAGGGACGCGCCGATGGGGCGGATCTCGTCGCCGGTCGGGATGACCGCCACGACCGGGGGCCGGCGCACCGCCAGTTCGACCACGCCGGCCGCCGCGCTGGCGGCGACGTCGACCGGTCGGAGGCGGTGCCCTTCCGGGAGCAGCAGCTCGGCGGCGCTGATGTCCTCGCCGATGGACCGGACATGCTGGTACGGCGGGACGGCGGCACGGATCTCGGCCGCCTCACCGACGCGGTGGACGTGCTCGCGCATGACCACCGCGTCGTAGCCGGCGGGCATCGGGTCGCCCGTGTCCACGACCTCGAAGTCGGTGAGCAGCACGGGCGTGGTCTCGGCGGCGCCCACCGTGTCGGCGGCACGGACCGCGATCCCGTCCATGCCGGCGGAGTCGAACGCGGGCGAGGACCGGCGCGCCCAAACGGGTTCGGCGGTCACCCGGCCGACCGCCTGGCCCACCGGCACCCGCACGACGTCCACGCGTGGCGGGCAGCCGGCCGCCGCGCGCGCCTCGCGCCAGGCGGTGTGGGCCGCCGCGGCGGGGACGTCGGACAAGAAAGGGCTGTTCATCGGTACAGCGTCACCTCGACCTCGGTGCCGGCGTCGAGCCCGGTCGCCGGTTCGGGCACGACCAGGTAGCCGTCGGCGCGGGTGAGCACGGACAGCAGCGCGGACGGACCGAACACCGGCTCGGCCACGCCGTCCCGCAGCTGGACCTGGACCACGTCGAGCCGGCCGGTGGCCGAGGCCAGGTCCCGGGACAGCCGGGCCAGGGTGCTCGGTGCTGGCGGCGGGTGCTCGCAGCCGGACAGCCGCCACAGCAACGGAATTCCGACCTGGCCGAACACGACCAGCGCGGACAGCGGGTTGCCTGGCAAGCCGATCAACGGGATGCCGCCGCAGTCCGCGAGAAGCGTCGGCTTGCCCGGCTTGATGGCGAGGCCGTGGCACCACACCGATCCGACCGCGGCGACCGCACCGGCGGTCTCGTCGCGAGCGCCGACCGACGAGCCGGCCGAGACGACCACGAGGTCGGCGGTGGGCAGCACCTCGGCGAGCTTGTCCTTCAACACACCCGGTTCGTCGCTGACGATGCCGGCGACGACCGGCTCGCCGCCTGCGTCGGTGACCAGGCCGGCCAACGCCGAGGCGGTCGCGTCCCGCACCTGCCCGGGTAAAAGCTCCACTGTGGATGGTGGGACGACCTCGTCGCCGGTGGAGATGATCACGACGCGCGGCCGGGCGTGCACGGCCACCGTCGTGACGCCGGCGGCGGCCAGCAACCCGAGATCGGGCGCGCGCAGCGGGCGACCGGCTGGCACGAGCGGCGCACCGGCGGTCACGTCCTCGTCGGCCCGGACGAGTCCGCTGCCGGGTGCGACCGGCCGCGTGATCTCGATGGTGCCGGGCATGGTCTCGGCGGTGTACTCGACCATCACCACGGCGTCCGCGCCGTCAGGCAGTACTCCCCCGGTCGGCATCGCGACGCACCCGCCGGCCCGGACCGCGACGTCCGGCGCCGCACCCATCGACACCGCGCCAAGAAGGTCCAGATAGGACGGCAGGCCGTCGGACGCGCCGTAGGTGTCGGCGGCCCGCACCGCGTATCCGTCCACAGTGGATTTCACAAAGCCCGGCAGCGGTGCCGGGGAGGCCACGGCGGCGGCGGGGACCCGGTGCAGCGCGTCGGCGAGCGGCACGTGCTCCACCGGCGTCCGGTGGTCAGGACGGAAACCCGCAAGGGCCTCGGCGACGGTGCGGGCGGTGAAGAACTCCCGGCCGGTCAACGATTCGGTTGCTCCTTGTCACCGTCGGGGCGCGGTTGCGGCCGGGCCGCGGCGCCGCCCTTGTCCAGGCCGAGGACCGACACCACGGGGCCGAGCGCGACCTGCCCGAGCCCACAGATCGACGTCTTGCGCATCGCTTCCTCCAGTCGCAGGACCTGCGTGCGCTGGGTGTCGTCGAGCGTGGAGGAACCCGTGTCCAGCTGCTCGCGTAACAGCGTGTGCGCCTTGGTGGACCCCACCCGGCAGGGCACGCACTTGCCGCAGGACTCGTTGCGGAAGAAGCGGAGCACGTTGGTCGCGGCCGCCAGCAGGTCGGTGCCCTCGGCCATCACGACGAGCGCGCCGGAGCCGAGCATGGTGCCGGCCTTGGCGAGCGTGCCGAAGTCGAGTTCGAGGTCCAGTTGGTCGGGGCCGATGAAGTTCGACGACGCGCCACCGGGCTGCACCGCGCCCACCGACGCGCCGCCCTCGACCCCGCCGGCGAGGTCGATGAGCGCGCGGACGGTGGTGCCCATGGGCACGCAGTACACGCCGGGGTTCGCGACGTGCCCGGACACGGCGAAGAACTTCCAGCCGACCGAGTCCCCCAACCCCTGGGCGCCCCACCACTCGGCGCCGCGTTGCAGGATCACCGGCACGTCGGCGAACGTCTCCACCGAGTTGATCAGCGTCGGCCGGCCGTGCAGGCCGTAGTTGCCGGGGAACGGCGGTTTGTTGCGCGGTTCGCCGCGGTGCCCCTCCATGCACTCCAGCAGCGCGGTCTCCTCACCGAGGATGTAGCCGCCGGGCGAGACGAAGATCTCCAGTTCGAGCCGTCGCCCGCTGCCGCAGGCGTCCGGCCCGATGACGCCGGCCGCGCGGAGGGCGTCGATCTCCGCGCGCAGCACGCGTTCCTCGGGCCCGTACTCGTGGCGGATGAACACCCAGCCCTGCTCGGCGCCCACCACGGCCATGCCGAGCAGCAGGCCTTCCAGGACGAGGTGTGGCTGGTCGGCGAGAATCTGGCGGTCCTTGAACGTGCCGGGCTCGGACTCGTCCGCGTTGCAGATCGCGTACTTGACCGGGTCGTCGGCGCCCGCGACCAGCTCCCACTTCTTGCCGGTGGGGAACCCGGCACCACCCATCCCCCGCAGCCCGGACTCGGAGAGCGTCGACACGACCTCCGACGCGCTCAGCTCGCCGGCGAGCAGTGCCCGCAGCGACGCGTACCGCTCCGACCCCCTCGGGTACGGGTCGTTGGGCCACGGCTCGGCGCGGGAAGCGGCAACAGCCTCGGCCACCCCGTCCCCACGGGCCGCGGCGACCAACGTGTCCACTTCGGACGCCGGGGCCGGGTGCTCGTTGACGTCCACGGCCGGGGCCACCTCGCAGCGGCCCAGACAGGACACCTCGACAAGCTCGACATCGGTGTCCTCGCCGTACTGCCGTTTGACCTCGGCGATCCGGTCCTCCCCGCCACGCAGCCAGCACGACAGGTCGTGGCACACGTGCAAGGCGACCTTGGGCGGCGGCGTGGTGCGGAAGTGCGGATAGAACGAGACAATGCCCTCGATCTCGTATCGCGGCCTACGCACCTCGCGGGCCAGCTCCTCCAACTCCTCGCGGGGCAGCCAGCCAAGACGGGCCTGGATCGCGTTGAGCGCGGGGATGAGGGACGGCCCGGGGAACTTGCCCGCCCGCGCCTCGACTCCCGGCACCCACCGGGCCCGGGCACCAGCAGCCCTTTCGGGACTCAGTGTCATATCACCGCTCCCAACCTCGCGCGCCCGACCGGCCGGAACTGTCGGTGCCCGTTGATAGCGTGACAACAGGGGTGACGGCGTCCCCGGGGAGCCGGCTGCCCTCCGGGATTTGCCTTCGCGATTCGCGGTCGCCCACGGTCATTCCATCGCTCCCAACCTCGCGCGCCCGACCGGTCGGAACTGTCGGTGCCCGTTGATAGCGTGACAACAGGGGTGACGGCGTCCCCGGGGAGCCGGCTGGCCTCCGGGATTTGCTTTCGCGATCCGCGGCTGTCCCACGGTCATTCCGGGGCTCCCAAGCTCGCCGGTTGTGTCACGTGTTCGGCACCCAGAGCCTCCACCTGCACCGCGCAGAACTTGAACTCGGGGATCTTGCCGAACGGGTCGATCTCGTCGATGGTCAGCAGGTTCGCCGCCGCCTCGCGGAAGTGGAACGGGATGAAGACGTTCCCCAACTGCTCGCGGTGGGAGATCCGCACCCGCAGCTCGATCACGCCTCGCCGGGACCGCACCCGCGCCAGCTCGCCGTGCGCGAGGCCGCGGTCGGCCGCGTCCTTGGGGTGCAGGTACACCTCGGCGATCGGCGCGATCGTGTCGAGCGCGAAGGAGCGGCGTGTCATCGACCCGGTGTGCCAGTGTTCCAGCAGCCGCCCGGTGTTGAGCACCAGCGGGTACTCCGCGTCCGGGAGTTCCTTGGCTGGCAACCACTGCGCGGGCACGAGGTGCGCGAGCCCGTCGTCGGTGTTGAACCGTTCGTCGAACAACACGATGGTGCCGTCGGAGTGGTCCGGGTCCTCGTTCGGGTACAGCTTCCCGGACAGGCCGAGGTTGTCGTGGCGAAGGTTCGCGTAGGACGGCATCAGCGCGACCATCTCGTCGAAGATCTCGCTCGGTGACGTGTACTGCCAGTCCAACCCGACGCGCTGGGCGATGTCCTGGATCACCTCCCAGTCCACACGAGCCTGGCCGGGCGGGTCCATCACCTTGCGGCCCAACTGGACGCGCCGGTCGGTGTTGGTGTAGCTGCCGTCCTTCTCCAGGTACGACGACGCGGGCAGGATGACGTCGGCGAACTCCGCGGTCTCGGTGAGGAAGATGTCCTGCACGACGAGGAAGTCCAGTGCTGCCAATGCCTTCCGGACCTTGTTGATGTTCGGGTCGGACAGGAACGGGTTCTCGCCCAGCATGTACATGCCGCGCACACCAACGGGTTTGAGCACCGACCCGATGATCTCGGTGACCGTGAGGCCGCGGTTGGGGTCGAGCGTCGCGTCCCAGGCCTGTTCGAACCGCAGGCGGGTCGTCTCCGCGTCCACGCCCTGATAGTCCGGGTAGAACATCGGGATCAGGCCCGCGTCCGACGCGCCCTGCACGTTGTTCTGTCCCCGCAAGGGATGCAGGCCGGCGCCAGGCTTGCCGACGTTACCGGTGATCGAGCACAGCGCGATCAGGCAGCGGGCGTTGTCGGTGCCGGTCGTGTGCTGCGAGATGCCCATGCCCCAGTAGATGACGCCGGCCTTCGCCTCACCCCACACTCGCGCGACCTCACGGATCAGGTCGGCGTCGACGCCGGTGATCTGCGCGGCCCGCTCGGGCGGGTAGTCGGCGACCGTGCGAGCCAGCTCGTCGTAGTTGGACACCCGCTCGGCGATGAACTCGCGGTCGATCAGCCCGAGGCGGATCACCTCGTGCATGATCCCGTTGTAGAACGCCACGTCCGTGCCCGGCTTGACCTGGCAGTAGTAGTCGGCGTGCTCGGCGACCGTGCTGGCGCGCGGGTCGACGTAGACGATCTTCGTGCCGCGGCGGCGGGCCTGCTTGAAGAACGAGCTTGCCACCGGGTGGTTCGCCGTCGGGTTGGAGCCGGTGATGATCACGACCTCGGCGTTGGCGACGTCGCCGTAGGTGGTGGACACCGCGCCGGAGCCGACGCCCTCGAACAACGCGGCGACCGACGACGCGTGGCACAGGCGCGTGCAGTGGTCGACGTTGTTGGTGTTGAACCCGGCGCGGATGAGCTTCTGGAAGAGGTAGGCCTCCTCGTTGGAGCACTTCGCCGAGCCGAATCCGGCGATCGCACCGGGCCCGAGCGTCGAATGGATCTCCTTGAGCCTGCTCGCGACGAGCGAGAGGGCCTCCTCCCAGGTCGCCTCGCGGAAGTGCGGCATGACCTCGTCGTAGTCGACGAGCCCGCCGGGCTTGCGGCGACCGTCGCGGCCCATCTTCTTGTCCCCGCGACCGCCGCCGCTGCGGTTGCCGCCCCCGACCCGACCCCGGTCGTTGTCGCCCCGGACATCCGAGGACAACGGACCCTTGGGATACGACTCCGCACGACGGATCAGCGGCACGGTCAGGCGTTGCGGCGAGGCCGCGTAGTCCCAGCCGTATCGGCCCTTCACGCACAGCCGGCTCTTCGACCCGGGCTGGTCACGCCCCTCGGCGAAGGAGATCGCGCCACGCTCGCGGTCGACGTAGTAGGTGAGCGCGCAACCGACACCGCAGTACGGGCAGACGCTGTCCACCGCGTCGAGCTGCTCGCGTGGCTGGATCGGGATGTTGTTGATGGGCTTGTTGGTCAGCGCGCCCGTCGGGCAGGCCTGCACGCACTCACCGCAGGTCACGCAGGAGCTCTGGCCCATCGGGTCGTTGAAGTCGAACGCGATGAGGGTCGAGTAGCCCTTGCCGGACCGGCCGATGACGTCGTTGCCCTGGATGTCGTCACAGGCGCGAACGCAGCGGTCACACAGGATGCACGCGTCGTGGTTGACCTCGATGACCGGGTTCGACAGGTCGACGCCCCGCCCGGAGCCGCAGGGCAGCTCGGTGGTCTCCTTGGCCACGTCGAACTGGTCGGCCAGCTCGAGCAACAGGTTGTCGCCGGTCTTGTTCTGCTTCGGGTCGTCCGCGCGGGCCGGCTGGTCGGCGATCAGCAGCTCGGTCAGCGTGGCGCGGTTGCGCTGGATCTCCTCGGTGTCGGTTTGGACGGTCATGCCGTCCTCGCACGGCCGCACACACGCGGCGGCGAGCACCCGGCCTCCGGTGTCGACGACGCACATGCGGCACACGCCGACCGGGTCGTAGCGTTCGTCGTGGCACAGGACCGGGATGTCGACGCCGGCCTGTTTGGCCGCGTCGTAGATCGTGGTGCCCTCCGGCACGGTCACCGAGCGGCCGTCGATCTCCGCCGTCACCGTCCGCACGGACGTATCCGGTTCCTCGAGAGTCGTCATCGTCGCTCCACCTCTCGGCATTGCATACAGCATACCGTTGCGGCTCTCGGCCTGTCAGACCCGACGCTATGCCTACAGGTGAAGATCCGCCAGATCCGCTGGTGCCACTCTGCCTTCCTCATCCAGACCGCGGGCCTCGTAGTAGCCGGCGACCATCGACCGCAGCCGGTCCGCGGTGAGCGAGACGACGCGCCCCGAGGAGAGTTCGAGTGGCGTCTCGAGCAGCCGGGTGGGCAGCGTGTCGTCGGCCGCGGTGGCGCCTTCGCGCAGGTTGAACGCCCGCTTGGCGCGGACGATCCTGCGCGCGGCGGTCCGCAGTTCGCCGGCGTCGATGTCCCAGCCGGTGACCAGAGCCAGCAGCCGCGACCACTCGGTGAACGGGTCGGTGAACACCCCGCGCAGGAACTTGCAGAGGATCATCGAGTCCATCACCGCGGCCTTGTCCTCGGTCTGGACCGCGGCGGCCACGTGCGCCGCGCCGCCCGCGAACCGGTCGAGGTCGCCGGACAGGTCCGCCTCGTACGCCCCGGAGCGGTTGTGGTCCGCGCCCCGTGCGTTGACCGCCAGGCCGAGCGCCATCGACTGCAGGCTGCGCGGCTCGTAGCCGGGCATCTCCAGGCCCTTGACCTGTGGGGCGAAGTCGATCGAGCCGTGTCCCACCCGTTCCGCGGCCCGCCGGGAGCCCTCGGCGAGCAGCTCCCCCAGCCCGGGAGTACGCGCCCCGATCTCGTCCAGCGCACGCAGCAGAGCCGCGCCGTCGCCGAACGTCAGCCACGGCTCGTCGATCAGTCCGCGCTCGACGCACTCCATGGCCCACGCGATCGTCCCGCCAGCGGAGATGGTGTCGATGCCGAGCTCGTCGCACCGCGCGCTGGCGGCGAACACGTCATCGGGGTCGGACACCCCGCACAGCGGGCCGAGCGCGAAGACGTTCTCGTACTCCATGCGCTGGCTACCGCCGCCCTTGCGGGCGTAGATGTGCTCGCAGCCGATCGAGCAGGAGGCACAGCTGTTGCGGGCGACGCCACGCAGCTCGTGCAGTTCCTCGGCAGCGAGCCGGGGCGCGTCCTCGAAGGTCGCCGCGGTGAAGTTACGGGTCGGCAGCGTGCTGACCGCGTTGAACGCCAACAGGTTCGCGAGCGTGCCCAGCTCGCGGTACTTCGCGGTGGCCGGCCCGAAGCTACGACTACGCAGGTCCTTCGCGGCGGCGAGCACCCGGGCGTGGTCGGCGACGTCGACCTTGGTGGCCGCCTTCACGAGCACCGCCTTGACGTTCTTGGCGCCGAGCACCGCGCCGAGGCCACCGCGACCGGCGTGCCGGCCGTCGTGGCTGATGGTCGCGTACCGCACGCCCCGTTCCCCCGCAGGCCCGATCGCGGCGGTGCGCCAGCCGCGGCCGAACCGCTCCTTGACCTGGGCCTCCGCGTCGGCGGCTGACAGCCCCGCGAGTTCGGGCGCTGGTTCGAGCCGTGGTCCGTCGCCGTCGATCAGCAGGACGGACAGCGCGTCGGCATGTCCTCGGACGACGATCGCGTCGTGGCCGGTGAGCTTGCCGGCGATGGCGAACTGGCTGGACGCGAGCGCGTCGGTGAGCAGCCCGGTCAGCGGCGACTTCGCCACGACCGCGAACTTGGCGCTCGTGGTCAGCGGCGTGCCGACGAGCGAGGAGAACACGAACGCGAGCGGCGCCTCCGGCGCGAGCGGGTTCACCAACGGCGGCGCGAGCCGGTGCATGAGCCACGTGCCGAGCCCGACCCCGCCCAGATAGGCCCGCAGGACCCGGTCATCCAGTGGGAGCGGGACGCCGGTCGCGTGGTCCCCGCGCACGTCCACGACGAGCGCCTGCCCGAAGAAACCACCTGGCGCCATACGTCGACTGTATGCCCTACCCGCCCGCGTCCGCCGACAGGAAGGCGACGGTGTCCCCCGCGACCAGCGGCAACCGGCCGTCCTTGGTCACCTGGTCCCCGTTCAGAGCGGCCACAACGTGTCGATCCAGCGTCAGTCCGACCGCCTCCGCCGCGGCGCCGATCGTGGCGGCACGCACGGTGCGCGGTCGTTGCCCACCGCCCTTGGCCAGGACACCGAACCGCTCGACCACGACCTCGGGCGGTTCCCGGTCCCGGGCGGACCGGAACTCCTCCGGGGTGTTGACGTTCACCACGGACTCCAGGTCCGGGTCGTACTTCGCGAGCGTGGCGTCCGCCAGGAGGGCGTCGTCGTCCAGCTGGGTCACCGCGCAGTGCTTGAAGATCATCCCGGGCCGCTGGTTCCCCTGCGCCAACAGGTCCGCGACCAGTCCGGCGATCCTCGTCCGGTAGGCGGCGGCCAACGGCTGCCGAAACCCGCGCGCCACCGGCAGCACGACCTCCACGTCCGCGGTGAGCGCGGCCAACACCCGCCGGACATAGGCCGGATGCAGGAACGGCAGATCGGTGGAGCACACGAAGGCGGCCTCGGCGCGGTCCTCGACGGCCGCCAACCCGGCCGCCAGCCCCTGCATCGGACCGAGCCCTTCAACCGGGTCCTCGACGACCGCGACACCGGCCGGTAGCTCGGGCAGCTCCTGCCCCGGCGCGGACACGACCACGACCGGGCCGTCGACAGCCCGGCCGAGCACAGCGGCCGCCCGGTACAGCAGGGTCGAGCCGTGCCACTCCAGCCCGGCCTTCGACGCACCCATCCGCGAGGAACGTCCACCCGCGAGCACCACACCCGCCGCACTGCCCATCCTCCCGATGGTAGTCAGGCTCTGTCGACCTGATGCCGCGCGGCTTCCTCACCAGCGGGTCCAACCCCGGTGGTTCTTTTCCTGACTTCCCTTCCAAGTCGACAGGAATATCCGTCAGCCGGTAACCGTAATGCGGCGTCGGCTCGGACAGATACCTCGGGTGGCACGAGATCCACTGGAAGGGAGATTTCGTGACTGAAAACCCCCCGCCGGTCCGGCCGCCGAAGCCTCGGTGGTATTCCGCGTCCTGGTGGGCGAGTATCGCCACGGTGGCGGCCGCCGTGATCGCGTTCGGCGCGTGGTGGTTTCCGCGGTCATCGGACGATCCACCGCCCAGTCCGCCGCCGACGAGCACGCCTCGGCGACCGGCCCGGTCGAAGGACCGTTGTCGGTGGCCGTGTTGGCGGGCTGGGACGATACCGAATGTCCGACGCGTTTCTTCCTCCCCCAGGATGTCGACGAGCTCGGCTCGGACATACCTCTTCCGGACGAGTACGCCTTCGATGAGGCCTACGAGGCGTACATGAACTCGTTCAGTGCCTGGGTCACGTCAGCCGGCGGGTGGCAGGCGAAGAACAGCGTTCGGTTCTCCGTCGAGGGCAATCTGAGCAGGGCGACCATTCTCACGGGAATCCGGGTCAACCTCGTTTCCCGCGCGGCGTTGACGAGCAGGACGGTGGTGTCCATCGGCCAGTGCGGCGCACCGGCTCCACCGCGTTACTTCAGCGTGGATCTCGCGCCGACACCTCCACGCGTGCGGGCGCTACCGGGCGAGGAAATGGACGACGAAGGCAATTTCGTGCCTGTCGACGCGGTCGACTTCCCGTTCACCGTCTCGGAAACCGACCCGGAGATCTTCGACCTGAAGGTCGAGCCCGGACCGGTGTGCGACTGTCAGTGGACCGCGACTCTTTCCTACGTACAGGCGGGCCGGTCCTACACGACCACGATCGACGATGGCGGCAAACCCTTCCACGCGGTACCGACCGATGACGTCCCCGAGTACACGGTCATCAACGGCTACCTGGAGCGTGTCGAAAAGTAGGCGGCCAACTCCGTCGCTCGACGCTGTTAGGGTTCGTTCGCGTCGGGTCTCCAGTGGAGGTTGGTATGGCCGAGGTTGTCCTGTTCCATCACGCTTTGGGGCTCACGCCCGGAATAACCGCCTTCGCGGACGAACTGCGAGCGGCAGGCCATACCGTGCACACACCGGACCTCTTCGAGGGCAACACGTTCGCGACCCTCGAGGAGGGCGTGGCCCACGCCCAGCAGGTCGGCTTCGGTGAGGTGATCGAACGCGGCACACGGGCGGTCGACGAGCTACCCACCGACGTGGTCTACGCCGGGTTCTCGATCGGCGTGCTCCCGGCGCAGAAGCTGGCGCAGACCCGGCCCAGCGCGCGGGGTGCGCTGCTGTACTACTCGTGCGTTCCGGTCACGGAGTTCGGTCCTACCTGGCCCGACGACGTGCCGGTCCAGGTGCACGGCATGGACGCCGACCCGATCTTCGTCGACGAGGGCGACCTCGACGCGGCCAAGGCGCTCGTCGCGTCGGCAAAGGACGCCGAACTGTTCCTCTACCCCGGCGACCAGCACTACTTCGCCGACCGCACACTCCCGTCCTACGACGCCGACGCGGCCGCCCTGCTGCTGGACCGCACACTGGCGTTCCTGCGGTGATGCACACCAATCCGCTCGACGAGACGACCTGGCCCGACTTCGCCGAGTTGGTCGAGCGGCACAACGGCGTGTTCGGCGGGTGCTGGTGCATGTCGTTCCACGCGGAGGGCAAGGAACGCACGGAACGACGGTCCACCAAGGAAACCCGCGTCCGGGAAGGCCGAGCACACGCGGCGCTCGTGTACGACGGACCGAAATGTGTTGGCTGGTGCCAGTTCGGACCGACCGACGAACTGCCGCGCATCAAACACCAACGCGCCTACCTCGCGTCGCTCGACGTCCTGCCGGACTGGCGGATCACGTGTTTCTTCGTCGACCGCGGACACCGCCGCGGCGGCGTAGCCTCGACCGCACTCGACGGCGCACTACGGGAGATCGCCCGCCTCGGCGGCGGGACCGTCGAGAGCTATCCCGAGGACGCCGCCGACCGCTCGGTGTCCTCGTCGTTCCTCTACAACGGCACAGTGGCCATGTTCGAACGCCACGGCTTCGAACGAACCCGCCAGCTGGGCAAGAACCACTGGGTGGTCACCAGAACCGTAGCGGCAGCTGAATGATCCCTGCTCTCGCTAACTCTCCATCATGGCCTCACTGGCCGCGCGTGCGCGCTTTTCGTCGTGTGGGCGGCCCAGCTCTCGCGCGATCGTGACAACCCGGTCGAGCAGGGCTAGCGCCTCGTCGTGGCGGCCCGCCGCGCGGCAGGTCTCGGCGTAGGTGTGCAGGAAGTCGATCTCCATCTGCACCTCGGCCAGCGGTTCCAGCAGTTCGAAGGCGCGCCGGTGGTGTTCGAGCGCCTGCTGGGCCTGCCCCATGACGCGCAGTGCCACACCGAGATAGTTGTGGCACCACGCCTGGTTGTGTCGAAGGTCGTTCTGCTCCGCCAGCCGCAGCGCCTCGTGCAGCGCGCGCAGTGACTCCGTGGAGTCCGTCGAGGCGAGCGCGACGCCGAGGGTGACCAGTCCGGTGATCCTGGCGGGTCCGTCGGCCAGTGCGAGGGATGCCCTGGCGAGTTCAGCCGCTTCGCCGTGTCCGCCGAGGTGGAGTGTCACCCAGCCGTCGAAGGCCAGCGCCTGTGACTGTCCGGCGCGGTGCTCGACCTTCTCGAACAGTTCGCGGGCCAGGCGGAACTGGGCCTGTGCCGCTTCGAGGTCGCCGAGATCCCGGCGCACGAAGCCGATCCGCAAAGCCAGACCGGCGGCGAGGGCGGTGTCGTCCGGCTCGGCCTGTTCGTAGGCGGTGAGTGCCTCGGCGAGGCGTCCGGCGGCGGCCTTGGCGAAGCCGAGGTCCGAGAGCAACGCGGCCCGTTGCTGGTCGCGGCCGAGGCGTCCCGCGGCGGCCGCGGCGGCGTCGAGCAGGCGTACCTGGTCGTCGGTGCCGCGGTGGCGGAAGAACCAGACCCGCATGGACTGCGGCAGTTCGGCCACGACCTCGTCCATGCCGAGCCGCACGGCGGCGTCGAAACAGGCGATCAGGTTGACGTACTCGAGGTCGAACCAGGCCATGGCCTTCGCCGGATCGCCCGGCTCCGGAGCGCTTCGATGCGGTGAGGGCAACGTCCGGTCGTGGGCGACCGCCTGTGCCAGGTAGTGGCTCAGGACCCGGCGCAGAGCGGCGTCGGCCAGTGGTTCCTCGTCGGCGGCGAGGTCCGCGGCGTACCGCCGGATCAGGTCGTGCATCCGGTACCGCCCCGGCGAAGGCTCCTGGACCAGGTGGGCGTCGACCAGTTCCTCGAGCACCGCGTCGGGTGGCATGTCCGCGAGCGCACCCGCCACCGCGGCGTCGAAGTCGGCGCCGGGCAGCACACCCAGCAGCCGGAACATACGGCGCTGGTCGGAGTCGAGCTGCTGGAGCGACATGCCGAACACGGAGTCGAAGCGGCCGACGTTGTCGCGCAGCCGCTCGGCCAACACCGCGACCGTCCAACCTGGACGGTGACGAAGCCTGGCACCCGCCATCCGCAACGCCAGCGGGAGCCCGCCGCACTGCCGCAGTACCTGGCCGATCGCGTCGTCGTCGGCGAGGGTGAGCCCGGCGGCCCGGCCGAACAGATGCGCCGCGGCGTCGTCGGCGAGTGGGGCCACAGAGACGGGCGGCACCCCGTCCAGGCTGACCAGCCGCGATCGGCTGGTGACCAGGACCGCGGACTTCCCCGCGCCGGGCAGGAGTGGACGCACCTGCTCCGCGTCGACCGCGTTGTCGAGCACGACGAGCGCCCGTCGGCGGGACAGCTCCGAGCGCCAGAGCGCCGCGCGTTCGTCGGCGCCCGCCGGGAGATGGGTGATGTCCAACGCGCCCAGCAACCGGGCCAGCGCGACCTGGGGCTCCAGCGGCTCCTGGCCGGGGGTGAAGCCGTGCAGGTCGAGGTAGAGCCCGCCGTCCGGATACATCGGCGCGACCCGGTGTGCCACGTGGACGGCCAGGCTGGTCTTGCCGACGCCGCCCATGCCGTCGATCGCGACCGCGCCCGCGGTGCGCAGCAGCTCTTCGACCAGCGCGTACTCCGCCTCCCGGCCGGTGAAGTCGATCAGGTCGGCCGGCAGGTCGTTGCGACGTGGCGCCGGCGCGGCGCCGGCTTTGGCCGCCTCGGTCCACATCGCGCGCAGTGGCCGGGGGTCGCGGCCCACGACCCGGCACAGCGCCACGACTGCCTCCCACGGCGGCACGAGCCGACCGGTCAGGTAGCGGGACAGCGACGAACTGCTCAGCCCCGCCTTGGTGGCGAGAGCACGCAGGCTGAGCCCGCTCAGCTCCTTGATCCGGGCGAGCTGGGCGACCAGGCGTTCCTGGGGGCTTGACACGTGCGTCACGGTAGCCGTCCCAGCCCACGCGAACGGATCGGTGCCGTGTTGGCGCTGGTAGAGCCCGTTTCGGCTGTCCCACGGTGTCCCACGGACCGCGCGGGGACGGACGCGCCGATGGTCGGATTGCTCCTGTCAGGAACACGACGACGAGGGAGAAAGCGATGGCGACCGAGCGGATGCCGAACCCGGCGGTCCTGGTCCCCGGGGCGATGGCGGCACTGGCGGCCGTCGACGAGGCCGTCGCCGGCGCCGGGTTGGACGCCAAGCTGCTGGCGCTGACCCACCTGCGAGCCAGCCAGATCAACGGCAGCGGCCCATGCGTGACCGGCGGTGCCCACCAGGCCCACCAGCACGGCGCGACCGCGGACCAGGTACATGCCGTCGCCGCCTGGCGGGAGACGCCCTACTTCGGTGACGACGAGCGTGCCGCGCTGGCCCTCACCGAGGCCGTGACCCGGCTCGCGGACCGTCCGGACCCGGTGCCGGACCAGGTGTGGGACATGGCCGCCAAGCACTTCGACCAGAAGGAGCTTGCCGCGCTGCTGCTCAACATCGCGATCACCAACGCCGTCAACCGCCTCAGCACGTCGACCCGCCAGCAGGCGGGCGAGTAACACGCCACGGAGAGGGAAAGACCATGTCAACCACGAAGAAGTACGACGGTTTCACCGAGGACGAGCGCGACGCGATGAAGCAGCGTGCCAAGGAACTGAAGGCTCGGCGGGGCGCGAAGGCCGACACCGAGGGCGACGTGCTCGCGAAGATCGCCGAGATGTCGGAGACCGACCGCGTGCTCGCCGAGCGGGTGCACGCGGTGATCAAGGCCTACGCGCCGGAGCTCACGTCGAAGCTGTGGTACGGGATGCCCGCGTACGCCCGCGACGGCAAGATCGTCTGCCACTTCCAGCCCGCGGCGAAGTTCAAGTCCCGGTACGCCACACTCGGCTTCAGCGACGAGGCGAACCTCGACAAGGGCGTCATGTGGCCGACCTCGTTCGCGCTGACCCAGCTGACCGCCGACGACGAGGCGAAGCTCGGCGCGCTGGTGAAGAAGGCGGTCAGCTGAGTCGTGGCCCCGGGGTTCACGCGGCGGCGTCCCCCGCATCCCGAGGGAAGAAGGGCAGTTCGAGGTAGACCCGGTCGGCGGCGGCGAGGATCGTCCCGGCGTCGTCGACCGGCGGGTGGATGTGCTGGTTGATCCGCTTCTTGACGGCCGCCCCGTCGGCGCCGGAGGCCATCACCCTGCGGTCCCAGCCCCGGGTGAAGATCGCGCCGGCGGCGCCAAGGTCCAGGCAGGTGACGTACGGGCCGGGGGTGAAGTCGCGCAACGGCACGCCGAGCAGCTCGGCGGCCGCGTTGTACCCGGCGACCTTGCCGAGTGGGGTGGCGTGTTGGCAGGCCTGCATGACCGTGTGCTCGGCGTCGAACGCCGCCGCGGCCGTGTCCCCGGCGACGAACACGTCGGGAAGGGCGCGCAGCTGGTTGTCCACCGGCACCCGGCCGAGGTGGTCGAGGTGGTCCGAGATCTGCCGGGTGAGCCCGCTCGCCCTCATCCCCACCGACCAGACCACCGCGTCCGCCTCGACCCTGGTGCCGTCGGACAGGACGGCGTAACCGTCGCCGACCTCCGTCACGGTCGTCATGAGGCGCCGGTCGATGCCCAGTTCGTCCAGTGCCGCCTCGATCTCCGCACGCGGGCCCGGGCCGAGCTGGTGTCCGACCACCTCCGACCGATCCACCAGCAGTACCCGGCCCCGGGCGGCCAGCGCGGTCGCGGCCTCCAGACCGACGAACCCGGCGCCGACGACCACGGCGGAGTAGTTCTCCCGATCACGCAGATGGTCGGTGAGCCGCCGGGCCCCGTCCAGGGTGTCGATGTCGAAGAGTCGTTCGGCTCCGGGCAGGCCCTGGGGCTGAACGAGGGTGCTGCCGGCCGCCAGCACCAGGCGGTCGTAGCCGATCTCCGCACCGTCGGCCACCACCACACGTCGGTCGGTGTCGATCGTGCTCACCGAGGCCCGCACGTGCTCGACGTCGATCGGGCCGAGGATCCTGCTCAGCTCCACCGTGGCCAGGTCCGGGTCCGGCTCGTACAGGCGGGGCCGCAGCACCAGGTGCTCGTTCGGTGCGATGAGCGTGATGCGCAGGTCCGCGTCCCCGCGTGCCAGGGCCGCGCCCGCCGCGCTCCACACGCCCGCGAAACCGCCTCCGATGATCACAACGTGTGCCACTGTCTCGTCCTCTCCACCCTCCTGGACCGGAGGATTCGCAGGGAGACAAGACAGCCCGGTCAGATGTGACCGAACTTCTCGGGATTGGCCAGTCGCCGCCACGCCGTGATCCGACCGTCGGCGATCTCCACGGTGTCGAGCCAGACCAGCTCGCCGCCACGGTAGGTCGCCATTGCCGGGTACCCGTTCACCTCGATGATCCGGAACGCGTCGGGCCGCCTGAGCTCGATCTGCCGGACCGCCAGCTTGGCGATCGTCTCGGCGCCATGGACCGGCCTGCGTGCGGCGGTCACCTTGCCGCCGCCGTCGGCGACGTAGACGGCGTCGGGATGCAACAGCTCGACGAGCCTCGCCATGTCCCCCGCGTCGGCGGCCGCCTTGAAAGCCTCGAGCACGCGTTCGGTCTCCGCTCTGGACGCGCGTGGTCGCTCCTCGACCGCGGCGACCCGCGCTCGCGCGCGGGAAGCGAGCTTGCGGCTGGCGGCGGGCGTGCCGCCGAGCACCTCGGCGATCTGGTCGAACGGGAGGTCGAAGACGTCGTGCAGGACCAGCGCGACGCGTTCGGCCGGGGTGAGCGTCTCCATGACGACCAGCATCGCGGTGCTCACCGACTCGTCCATGAGCACGCGGTCGGCGACGTCAGGCCCGGTCAGCAACGGTTCTGGCAGCCATGGCCCGACATAGGACTCACGCCGGACGCGTGCCGACTTCAGCACGTTGTATGACATCCGGGCGGCCACCGTCACCAGCCAGGCGCGCAAGTCCCGCACCTGCGACAGGTCGGCTGAGGAGGCCCGCAACCAGACCTCCTGCGTCACGTCCTCGGCCTCCGCGACGGAGCCGAGAATCCGGTACGCCGCCCCGAAAACGGCGGGACGATGCGATTCCCAGTCGGTCACCATGCCCGTCTCCTTCGGTCAGACGACCAGGAAGCTCAGTGGGGTCGACACCAACACGACCCCACTGACCAGTGCCAGCCAGCGCACCCACAGCGACAGCGGGTCCAGGCCGCGGCTGAGCCGGGAAAGTCGTGCTTCGACGGTGCCGTCGACGATGCCGATCGCACCCGGGGGCGGGCTGACGGCCGTGCGGCTGAACCTGCGCAACGCTTGGGCGAGCGATCCGGCGCTCTGGTCCCGGCACGCACCCTCATCGGCACGCATCTCCACCAGCAGGGCCACGGCCTCGTCGGCCACTGTCGCGAGACGGCTCCTCGGCACCAGGCGCCGCAGCGCGGTGAACGGCAACAGCACCAGGTCATGCCGCTCGCGGGCGTGTGTCTGTTCGTGGGCCAGCACCGCCGCGAGCTCCTGCTTCGACAACGTCGACAGCGCGCCGGAGCTGAGCACGACCCGGGCGCGCAGGCCGGGCAGGCAGTAGGCCACGGTCAGCGGGTGGTCGAGGATCAGCACCCCGGGCAGCCCAGAGTCCTCACGGGCGACCAGCGACAGCATGTCGCGGTGCCGGCGCCGGATGCGGAGCACCCGCACCCATGACCACGCCAGTGTCACCACCATCCCGACCGCCAACGCGAAGCCGGCGATCAGAGCGACCGCGTGCGGCACGGTGAAGCCCGCCGCCGGACGGCCCTCCAGCCAATGGGCGAGCGCCGACGGGATGTCCCTCCCGTACGGCCCCAGGCCGATCGCGAACGCGGCCCCGACCGCACACAGCACCCACGTGAGCATCAGCATCTGCCACAACAGGATCCCGATCCGCGGCGAACGCCACAGCCAGCGCGCCCGTGCGAGCGGTCGCACCAACAGCATGCACAGGACCAGGGTGACCAACAGATGCACCGCGGCGTTCATGCCGGGCCTGTGTCGTCGCGCTGCTTCAGGGCCTCGCTGAGCACCTCGACCTCCGGCTCACTCACCGACATCGCGAACCGGGTCAGTGCGGCCGACCGGTCACCGGTGAGGTCGAGCGCGTCCAGCATCAGCTGCGCGATGTAACCCTCCCGGTTGGACACCGCCTCGTACCGCCAGGCGCGGCCGTCCCGCTGGCGCCGCACCACCTTCTTCTTCTCGAGGCGGTCGAGCACGGTCATCACGGTGGTGTAGGCGAGGTCCCGGGCCGCGAGCGCATCGACGACGTCCCGAACGAGGACCGGCACACCGCGGTCCCACAGGACCTCCATGACCGTTCGTTCCAGTTCGCCCAGCCTGCCCACCACGACATCCTCCAGACACGCGCGTTCCGCCGGCCCCAGATACTACAACGTGTAGTAATCTCCCCGGGGCTGCCGAGAGGAGGTGGGTCCGATTTCTGGAACGCGAGCGCAGCTCGCCCTGTACGCCACGGTGTTCGTCGACCTGCTCGGCTTCACGCTGGTCCTGCCGTCGTTGCCGTTCCGCGTCACCGATCTGGGCGGCGACGCGTTCTGGCTCGGCGTCGTGCTGACGAGCTACTCGCTGTGCCAGGCGGTCGCGGCCCCCGTGCTCGGCCGGCTCGCGGACCGGTACGGACGGCGCAGGCTGCTCCTGCTCAGCCTGGCCGGCTCGACGGCGTCACTGGCACTGATGGGCTTCGCGGGCTCCCTGTGGCTGCTGCTCACGGCCCGGGCGGTGGCCGGCTTGTGCGGCGGCAGCATCGGTGTGGCGCAGGCGTTCGCGGCCGACCTCGCGGGCCCGGCCGGCCGCACCCAGGCCATGGGTCGGGTGGGTGCCGCCATCGGGCTCGCGTTCACGATCGGACCGGCTCTCGGCGCCCTCGCCGCTCCCCTGGGTTTCGCCGGCACCGCACTGATCGGCGCCGGTATCGCGGCGGCCAACCTCGTCGCCGCCGCGGTGGTCCTACCGCCGGGCAGAGCGGGCGCCCCGCGACGGCCGAGGGCAGGCCGCCGAGTAGCGCCATGGCCACTGCTCGCCGCCGGTTTCGCCACGATGGCCGCGTTCGTCGGCATGGAGACAACCGTTGCCTACCTCGCCGCCGCCCGCTTCGACGCGGGTCCCGCGCTGGTCGGCGTGCTCCTTGCCGCCGCGGGTCTCGTACTGACCGTGATGCAGGGCTTTCTGGTGGCCCCGGCAGCACGCCGGTGGGGCGAGACGAGGGTCGGCACCGCCGGCGCGGCGCTCATGGCCGGCGGGCTGCTCGCCATGCCGTTCCTGGCGGAGCTCCCGTTCGTCGCGGCCGTACTCGTGGTGTCGGCCGGCAACGGCCTGGTCACCGTGGCGGCGGCAAGCCTGTTCGCCGCGGCCGGCCCGCCGGAGGAAACCGGCGCCCGCATGGGCCAGGGCCAGTCGGCGGCCTCAGCCGCCCGGGCGGCCAGCCCACTGGCCGCGGGCGCACTCTTCGACATGGCCATGCTTGGGCCATACCTGCTGGGAGCGGCACTGTCCGCCGGCGTGGCCGCCGTCATGGCGGCGACGACAGCACGCAGCCCGGAGTACGCGAACCACACCGACAGCTGATCAGATGGGTTCTGTTGGGCGTTGCGTCTTGGCGTAGTGGCGGGCGGCCCGGGCGCGGTTGCCGCAGCCGGCTGAGCACCAGGCTCGGCGGGGGTTCTCGCGGATGAAGTAGAGCCGGCACCCGGGGCCGTGGCAGGCACGCAGTTCGTGTCGCAACGGACCGGTGAACAGGTCGATGGCGTCCTCGGCCACCGCGGCGAGTACCGCGCCGACCGGCCGGCCGTCGGTGCACACGGTGGCGTGCGGTTCCGGGTCGGTCCGCAGCTCGCGCCACCACGGCGTGTCGCGTGCGCTTCGGTTCAACGCGGCGACGGCGTCCGGGTCGGCGTCGCGGTGCTCGACCACCACGGCGGCCAGCGACCTGATCGCGTCGCGGAGTTCCCGTGCGCGGGTGAGGTCGTGGTCGGTCACGCCCCCGATGTCCTCGTCGGTCAGGGGCAGCGCGTGCCGCGTGCGGGTGTCGCGTAGCCAGGCGGCCAGGTGTTCCCGCGTTTGGAGACCGTCGTGGGGGTGACCACGCACCGCGTAGGCGGTGTTGCCCAGCTCGATCGGCAGCGGCTCGCCCAGCAGCGGGGCGCCTCCGTCGGCGAGGCCGGCCACGTTCATGTTTCTAACGATAGCGCGGGCTTGATCTCGTTAGAAACCTGTGCCAAGGTTCTAATGGTTCAAGCATGGTCAAATCGTTAGAACTTGGAGGATCTCCATGGGCAAGCCGGCTTTGCGGACCGGGCACATCGGGTTGAACGTGACCGACCTGGGGCGTTCAATCGCCTTCTATCGCACGGTGTTCGACTTCGACGTGCTCGGCGAGCAGACCGAGGGCGACCGCCGATACGCCTTCCTCGGACGAGACGGCGCGTTGGTCGTGACCTTGTGGGAGCAGAGCGGCGGCCGGTTCGCCACCGACCTGCCGGGCCTGCACCACCTGTCGTTCGAGGTCCCGGACATCGAGGCGGTCCACCGCGCGGAGACGACACTGCGGGACCTCGGCGTGGCGTTGGTCCACGACGGGATCGTGCCGCACGGCGAGGGCGCGTCCTCCGGTGGCGTGTTCTTCACCGATCCGGACGGCGTGCGTCTGGAGATCTACGCGCCAACCGGGGCCGAGTCGGCGAAGGCACCCACGGGCTCCCCGACCTGCGGTTTCTTCTGATCGGTCGAGTGGCGGAGGTGCACGATGTATCACGAAGGCGAACGTGCGGTGCAGCGCCGCGCTGGGGTGGCCGCCGACGAATGGGGTTCGGCCCGTGTGGGGGCGACCATCCCTCCCGTGGCGGCGAAGTTCCTTGCCCAGCAACGGATGATGGTGATCGGAGCGGCCACGCCCGGTGGTGCGGTGTGGGCGAGCCTGCTCACCGGACCACCGGGATTCATCACCACCTCCGGTGACCGCACCGTCGTGGCGGCCGCACTGCCAGGCGCGGGCGACCCCCTTGCCGGTTTGTTCGAGTCCGAACGGGACATCGGCCTCCTCGCGATCGAACCAGCCCGCCGGCGCCGGATGCGGATCAACGGCAGGGCCCACGCCAACAACGGCAGACTGACCGTCCACACCGAACAGGTGTACGCGAACTGCCCGAAGTACATACAGGTCCGAACCCCTCACGGTGACGGCCCCACAGCGGTGTCGGCGCGGCGCGCGCCAGTGCTCACCGACGAGCAGCAGCGCTGGATCGCCGCCGCCGACACGTTCTTCATCACCTCGCACGCGGCCGGGCTGGGCGTCGACACGTCCCACCGCGGCGGCAACCCCGGCTTCGTGACGGTGACGGGGAACCGCCGGCTCAGCTGGCCCGACTACACCGGCAACTCGATGTACATGACGTTGGGCAACCTCGACCTCGACCCCCGCGCCGGCCTGCTGTTCCTCGACTGGGAGCGCGGCCACACACTGCAGCTCACCGGCCGCGCACACGCCGACTGGGACCCGGGCCGAGCCACGGAGGTGCCGGGGGCACAGCGGATGGTCGACTTCGAGGTCGACCAGGTCGTCCAGATCGACGAGGCCAGCCCCCTGCGCTGGTCGTTCGGCGAGTACTCCCGGTTCAATCCGTCACCGGGACCTGTCGCGAAGGAGCACACATGACCCGGCCACCTCTGCCACCGTTCACCGCCGAGACCGCGCGGATGAAGGTGCAGGCCGCCGAAGACGCCTGGAACACCCGTGACCCACAGCGGGTGGCACTCGCCTACACACCGGACTCGGTATGGCGCAACCGCGACGAGTTCCTCACGGGACGGGACGAGATCATCACGTTCCTCACCCGCAAGTGGGAGAAGGAACTCGACTACGCACTCCGCAAGGACCTCTGGGCATTCACCGAGAACCGAATCGCCGTACGATTCCAGTACGAATGCCGCGACGCCGCTGGACAGTGGTGGCGCAGCTACGGCAACGAACAGTGGGAGTTCGACACCGAGGGCCTGATGCGCCGCCGTGAAGCCAGCATCAACGACCTCCGCATCACCGCAGACCAACGCCGCATCTTCGGCACCCGTCCCACCAGCGAGCACGGCACACCGCTCCCACTCGCCTGACGCATGCCCTTTCGTCGTCGGCTGCCGGCGGTGCTGTGTCATCCGCTGGCGTAGGTTGGTTGCGTTCTACGACCGCCGAAGTGGTTGCCCTGCATGGGTGGTCGGGGGCGATCGACGCCGTGCCTCGCCGGCAGTTCACGAGTGGTGTGCGTAGGCGCGGCGAGGCACGGCAACGGGCCATGTGGTCACCTTGGCTACCCGGCGAGGGTTGGGGGAAGGTCGGGGTCGCCTACAGGTTCCGGTTCGTAAGGGATGCGGAAACCGTTCTTGGCGACCCAGACCAACCCGAGACCGTCCGGGTCTGCCTCGACTCGCCACCCGCCGTGAAGCGTTCAGCCCGGGCTGAACCAGCGGGCGAGGGCGGCTTTCAGGCCATCAGGGTCCGCCCCTGCCCAGGCGACATAACCATCGGGGCGGATGAGTAGTGCGGGTGCCGGAGCGTCGTCGGCGGTTGCGGTTACCCGGCGCACGCGGTCGCTCCACGGTTCGGCGATCGCGGCGAGGGAGTGCTCGCCGGTGAGGTCGAGTAGCAGAGGGCGGGCGTCGTGCAGAAGCTCGGCGAGGCGTCGGGGGTGGCCGTCGTTGGTGGTCAGGTCAAGGGGTGGCACGAACCAGCCCGTTGGGGCGGCGGGGTTCTCCTCGCCCATGTCGTAGCGAACGTCGGCGCCTGCCATCAGTGCGGCGATCGTTCGCACGTTCTCGGGACGCCCCAGTAGTTCCCCGAAGAGCTGGCGTAGGGCGGTGACGTCGCCTCCGGGTGCCATGAGCGCGGTCCTGTCCGCCTGGGTGGCCATGAACACGCGTTCGCCGCTTGCGTGGCGTTCGGTTTCGTAGCTGTCCAGTAGGCTTTCCGAGGCCCATCCCCGCAGTGTGGCGGCGAGTTTCCAGGCCAGGTTGGTCGCGTCCTGCAGTCCCAGGTTCAGTGTTGGCCCGTGGCTGACATGCGCGGCGTCGCCGGCGATGAAGACTCGACCGGCGCGGTAGCGGTCAGCGAGTCGCGTGTTCCGGCCGCATGTGCGGCGAAGCAATGTGGGCGCACCCTCGGGCGGCGGGGTCAGGGGCAGGCGCACTCCGATGACCCGTTCGATGCTGTCCTCCATTTCGGACAGTGTCATCGGGACACCCGGGCCGGGGAAATCGCCTGCCGGGTCATGTTTCCATTCGACCGTGTTGACGAGCGGCCGCTCCGGATCGTGCGCCAGGAGCGTGAAGACGCCATGGTCGGTGCGATGGAAGTGCGCCGGGATCTCGCCGTGGCCGTCGATCGCGACACGGCCACGCGGCGCGACACGGAACCGGTCGCTCGGTCCGATCAACGCCCACCGCTCCACGACGTTGTCGTCGCGGACGCCGGGGAAGGCGATTCCCGCCTGTTTCCTGATCGGACTGTGGCTGCCGTCGCAGCCGACGAGGTACCGGGCGGTGAAGGTCGTCTCGGTGCCGTCGCAACCGCGTGCCACGACGTCGACCTGATCGTCGGTTTGGCTGTATGACTGGACTTCCCAACCGCGCCGGACATCCGCGCCGAGTTCGGTCGCGCGCTCGGTGAGCACACGTTCGAGATGGCGCTGGGCGACCGGCAGGAGGTACATCGGGTTCTCGTCGCCGAGGACGCGCAGCGGCAGCGGCAGACCGCCGAAGAAGAACCCGGGTGCGGGCTCCGGCGCTCCCCGGCCCCCGCACCGCTCGAAGAGGCCGCGGTTGTCGAACAGCCGCACGACCTGGCCGGCAAGGCCGTGCGCCTTGTCCGCCAGGTCCGGTTCCGGCCGTTGTTCCAGCACCAGCGGCTGGACCCCCGCGAGGCGAAGCTCGCTGGCGAGGAAGAGACCGACCGGTCCACCGCCGACGATGATGACGTCGAACATCACTGATGCCGCCTTAAGATACACGGATGTTTCTAACGGACGGCACCGTATCCAGTCGGGATAAGATACGCAAGTGAATCTCAAGTCACGTCGACGCGGCCCCGCGCTCGAGGACGCGATCCTCGACGCCGCGTGGGACGTGCTGGTCGAGCAGGGCTACCACGGCTTCACCTACGAGGCGGTCGCCGCCCGCGCCGGGACGAGCCGGCCCGTGCTCTACCGACGCTGGCCGCAGCGCGACGACCTGCTGCTGGCCACCATCACGAAGTTCCGGCGGTCACAGCAGGTCGAAGTGCCCGACACCGGCAGCCTCCGCGACGACGCGATCGGCTTCCTGCGCAACGCCGACGCCGGCCTCACGCACATGATCACGCTGATCAGCGTGCAGCTGATGGACTACTTCCGCGACACCGGCACCAACTTCAGCGAACTGCGCGACACCCTCGGCGCACCGGGCCGACCGGCGCCCCTGGAGATGATCGTCGCCCGCGCGGTCGAACGTGGCGAACTGCCCGACGTGCCGCGCTCGTCCCGCGTGGTGAACCTGCCCTTCGACCTGTTCCGCCACGACGTGCTCATGACACTGCGCGCGTTGCCCGACGAGTCGATCGTCGAGATCGTGGACGAAGTCTGGCTGCCACTGCTGGCGACATAGCACCACGAAATCGACACGGAATCCCGAGAAGTCGACGTGAACCGGAATTGCCGGGCCGATAAAATGCTGAGCGGAAACGTAACGACGCTTACACGGTCAGCGAAGTGACGACCGGGCGCAATGGCGGAAGGGGGGCTCGTGGCGGGTGCTGGTGGGCTCACGGCGTTGCGCCGGTTGTGGTCCACTGGCGTACGGCGGTGGGTGATCATCTCCGCGCTGGCGATCGCGTTGGCGCTGGTCGTGGGACTGCCGACGCTGGGCACCTCGCAGGGGACCCGGGACGCGCGGGACGTTTTCTGTCTGCAGCCGAGCGAGCAGGGCGCTCTCGCCGACGCGGCGGTGTCCCTCGGCGTCGCTCGGCAGGGCAGCACGAAGAACCGGGTCCTGGTGGGGGACGACGCCGTGTCGGTGTTCGACTGGCGGGACGAGCACAACGACGACTTCGTCCGCGCCTGTGACGCGTTGGCGGCGATGCGCGGGAAGTCAGCGACGGGAACGTCCGTCAACAGCATCGTGTTGCCACTGTTGACCGTCGTGCTCACGTCCGCGCTGACCTTCGCCAGCACCCGGCGGCAGAACAGAACCACCCGAGGGCAGGCCGACGCCGGCGAACTGCGCACCGCGGTAGCCGCCTACAGCAGCGCCGCCAACGAGTACCTCGACAGTGTGGTTTCCTTGCCCTCCGGTCCCGCCACCGAGATGGAAGCGGCGCGGGAGGTGCTGGTCGGACGCCTGGGCGCAGTCGTCGAGCGGGAACCCGACTGGCTCGCCGTGCGGGACGTCGTCGACCTGCTGCGACACGGGGAACTGGGCCCAGTGCTGGATTCCGAGCTTCGAGACATCAAGGCCGCCGGGCCGCGCGGGCGGAGAATCGCGGAAACGCGTGCTCGGATCAGGGAAGTGTCCACCATCGGGTTTCTCGTCGCGGACGCGCTCGCCGAGCACGGCGGGGTGGACGGCCGGTTGACCCGGCCGCTCGCGGAAGGTGCGCGGCCGTGAGCGAGCCGGGGCCGGACGGCGGAAACACCAGGCAGATCAACCCGTTTCTCATTCCCGGCCGCGAGGACGCGCCCATGAGCGCGCTGTGCCCGTGGCGGGAGAGCTCACACGCGGATCTCTACATCGAGATCGACAACTACGCCCCCGCGTTCGCCGACTTCCAGGCCCAGTTCACCACGCCGTCGTTGCTGATGGAGAACTCGCGCCTCGCGCTCGTCACCGGTGACTCCGGCTGCGGGAAATCGGCTCTGCGTAACCAGTGTGCGTACTGGTTGTCAGACCAGCTGGCCGCGAACGGAATGCGGGGCGAGATCATCGACCTGTCCCGCGCCATCGACCTCGCGGACCGGAAGAACTCGGTCATCGACATCAACAAGCGGATCACCCACGTGGCCACCACGCTCGTCCAGCGCATGGCCAGACTCGATCTCATCGACGCGGAAACCAGGGACGCGTTGGCGAAGCTGCCGAGCCCCGAACTGGTCTACGCGGACCTCGGCACCGCCATGGACGGCAAAGGGCGGCCCGATGTCGTCCTGATCCTCCTGCTGCCCTCGGCGGACCTCCAGAGTGAGATCGAACAGTACGCCACGATGCCCGCGCCGCGGGTCATGTTCTTCGCCGAGTCGTCCTACGTCGGCTCGCACCAGGTCACCTCGATCGGCGGCGGCAACGATGTCGAGGTGCCTCCCGCGACGATGACGGTCGGCGAGCTGAGCGCCGAGGACATCCGACTGTTCATCGAGACCCGTTATGAACAGCGCAGAAACGACGGTGTCTTTCCTCGGTTGGACGATGACGTCATGGATCTGTTGACGTCGACCAGGAAGACTTCCGTCGCGATGTTGCAGGACACGATGACCGGGTTGTACAACCATGCCCGACGGTCTCCCGACAATTACACGATCGAGGCGACGATTAGCGCTCATGACTTAACTCGTTATAGCCTCCACAAAATCAGGTCCATGATGGGATGAAGCAATGACCGGAAACGGCAGCCGGTACGCTGGCAACCCGTTCTCGCCGCTGTCCGTGGCCATCACCACGGACACGGTGTCAGAGGACCCGACGATCGAGACCGCTGCCGTGCGCAGAGCGGAAAGCCTGCTCAAGGAGTACCTCGGGGCCTCGGCGCTTGCCGGCGCCGGCAACGTGCTCGCGGTCTCCGGCGAACACGGGACCGGCAAAACCCATCTGGGCATGCGGCTCGTCCGTGTCGCGAAGGCCGCGGACCCGCCGGCCAACGCGATGTACCTCGACGTCGCCTCGGACCGGTTCACCGGGCTGTACAGCCGTTTCATCCGCAAGCTGGGCCGGGACGGCGTGCGTGCGCGGGTCAACGACTTCTACGCCGACGTGGTCGCCGACTCGCTCGCCACCGGCACCACCATGGACATCGCCACGCTGGTGCGTAACCGCGAGGTCGCGCCGGACAAGGTCGTCGGCGGTTACCAGATGATGGAGAGCGCGCTGCTGCGTCAGGTCGCCGAGAGCCTGAACGAGGAACTGGGGACCATCACCGAGGACCCCGCGTACGGCATCGCCCTCACACTGCTGCTGCGCCCCGGCTACGACGACGCCGTGTGGGACTGGCTCAACGGCAGCGCCCCGCACGCGGCACTGGTCGAACGCGGCATCACCAACCGCATCGACGACGAGGTCTCCGCGCTGGACGCGATGGGTGTGTTCGCGCTGTTGCACGGCCGCAAGGGCCGGCGGTTCGTCCTGGTCATCGACGAGATCGACAAGATCCTGACCGGCAGACCCATCGAGATGGCGGTCAGCAAGGCACTCCAGCGCCTGCTGCAGGTCTTCCAGCAGGCTGGCGCGTTCCTCGTGCTCAGCGGGCTGCCCGAGTTCCGCCGGGCGCTCGACGAGGACGTCCGCGAACGCCTCGGCGAGACCGTCACGATGCCGCCGCTGTCCGCCGTCGACGTCATCGCGTTCATCGACCGTGCCCAGCAGGGCGAACCCGACCTGCCCGACGTCGAGTTCCAGCCGGCGGCCGTCGAGCGCATGGTCCGCCTGGTCAACGGCAACCCCCGGCAGATCTTCAACCTCTGCCACGCCCTCTACCGCACCGCCGTCGAGGAGTCGCGGCCCGTCGACACCGTGATGGTCGAGGACGAGGTGCGGGGCCAGGCCAGCGACGTGACACTGGCGGAGGTGTCGGCCGCGGTCCGGGACCTGCTCAACCGGGCGAGAATCCCGTACTTTCCCGGGCTCCACTTCGGCACCCGCAACTCGCGCGCGGACTTCTGGATCGAGACCGGCCGGGACTCGGGTTTCGCGATCATCGTGGTGGACTCGGTGTTCACCGGCGGTCTCGAGGGGTTGCGTTCGCGGTTGGACGCCGTGCGTACGGCACGCAGGGCCGTCGAGGTGGTGCTGGTGGTGGCGAACGTCCTCGATCCCGACGCCGCGGCCGAACTCACCACGCATGTCGTCGACCGGCCCGTGCTCTACGACCGGCGGTCGTTCGCCGAGGCGCTCCAGCCGATCCTGCGCTCGCTGGCCGAGCGGTTCACCAATCTCGGCGGCACCAACGCGCTGCCCGCGATCCGCGAGTGGCTGGTCCGCATCGACATGGACAACAGCACCACCCATCAGATGATGGAGCGGCTGGGTCGCGAGATCGACCGGCTCACCGAGGACACCGCGGTGCAGCTGGCGACGTTGCGCGACCGGGTGAACGTCGTCAACCTGACCGCGCCAGCCGACCCAGCCGAGGAGTCGGGACGCGGTTTCCCCGCGTCCGTCGCGCAGCTGTTCCACGACGCGCTCGCGACACTGGACCGTTTCGGTCACCCGGACGCGTTGTTCGACCGCGTCTACACCCGCGCCGAGGACTCCAGCGACCACTACCGCCGCGTCACCCAGCTGCTCAACCGCCTCGCGGCGACCGGGGTGTACGAGGCCGCCGGCACACTGTCGATGCTGCGCCGCTGGATCGTGGCGTTCTCCACCGCGGCCGCGAGCTGGTACGTGACCGAGGGGCGGGACGCGCGGGAGGCCGGTCCAGCTCGCAGCCGGTTCGACGCGCTGTGCCGGACCTACGAGCGGGTTGCCGAAACCATGCCGATCAGCCGGATGACGCCGCTGTTCCGGCTGGTGGCCGAGGGCGAGTTGGAAGGCACGGGTGGCCGCGTCGCCGACCGCACGATCCAGGAGCGGGTCACCGAGTTCACGGAACAGTTCAGAGCTTTGGGCGTGCAGGTTCGGCGGACAGTGCTCGCCGAGCTCTCGTCGCCCTGATGTTCATGTGCGCGGCCACCATTACCCAAACCGGCACTGGCACCGGCACCGGCGCCTGCTTCTCCAGCCGCGTCACGACCGCGCTACCCACGCCGTAGAGCACGTTCGTCACCACGATCGCCGGTGCGATGACCGCTACCGCGCCAGGAAAGTCGGGTTCCAGCACCAGCGCGAGCACGATCGCGGTCAGCCCGTTCTGTTGGCTGAGCGCGAGGTAGAGCCGGTCGAACCGGCCCCGTCCCCTGGAGAGCAGCCCACCGGCCAGCATCTGCGCCACATACGCGGCGATGCCCAGCACAACACCCTTCACGACCGTGCCCGCGGTCAGCAACTCGGTCGTGCCGGCCAGCACCACCCCGAGCGCGCCCGTCGCGACCAGCAACGCACCGAACACGAACCCGGTCGCCGTGCGCCGCCACGCCAGGTACGGGCGGAAGAACAACCCGATCAGCGCGATCCCCAGCATCAGCGACTGGCTCACCCCGAACACCGCGTACACGAGCGCGACCACGGCGACCGCGACCTGCCCGGCCCTGGCCACGAGGTCGGCCTTGGCGAGCCGCGAGGGCAGGCCGGTGCGCCGCGCCACCCACCACACCGCGTAGGCGGCGCAGGCGAAGAGGAGGTTCAGCGCCAGGTCGACGACGAACGCGGCCGCGGGCGAGGTGACCGCGTCGGCCGACGAGCCGATTCCCGCTGCCCGCAACGCGAACATCGACAGGTACACCGTGAGCAGCACGGTCACCGGGTCGTCGAACGCGGCCCACGCGTTCAGCACCGCGCGGGTCGACGATGACATGTGCCGGCGCCGCTGTGCCGAGGCGACCGCGAGCGGGTCGATCTGGGCCACCGCGACACCGAGCACGAGGCTGGCGGGTTCCGGGTACAGCACCAGCATGACCGCGGCGATGAACACGACTTTCGCCATGACGCCGATCGACAGCGCGAGCAGCACGGTCCTGCGGTTGCTCCGCAGCTCACCGACGTCGATGTCCCTTGTGCTGCCGTACAACCCGATGGCCAGCAACGCCAGGATGAAGTAGTGGTAGGCCGGGGTCAGGTAGACGTCGTCGACATGGAGGGCACGACCGCCGAGCCAGCTGGCGCCCAGTACCGCTACCAGTAGCGCGCCTCTGCTGAGGGCCATCGCGCGTCCCCACGTTCGAAATCCGTGGGCACGATTCTAACCGCCGCGACGAATCAGCCGACAGAGCCGGCCGTCCCCATTTTCTCACTCGGTGGGGTGGAACTTTCCGCATTCCGCGGCGAGCTGGGCCATGCGGAGATCCATGTGACGCACGCGTGGCTGGTGCAGCGTCACGCCAACGAGGTACACCCGGCTGGTGACCCGGAAGTAGTACACCGCACCCTGTTCGACGTCGAGGACGACGCGCTTGAGCCGGCCATTCAGCATGTGTGCGCTGACGCGGGCGAGCCGGGTGCGAATCCCGGCGAGTTGTTTGCAGAGTTCCCGGTAATACCGGCGCCGGTACTCCGGCGTGACCGGTCCGGGGAAGTACATGCTCAACGCGGGGTGTTCGAACACGTCGGCGAGGAAAACCGTTTCGTCGTCGACACAGTACGCGACCAGATGCAGTGCGGGTGCGCTGAGCGCGGACAGGCAGGCGTCTTCGATCTCACGTGGGAGACGGCTGCGGCGCCGGTCGACGTGCGGCTCGATCGACCGGGTGTCCTCGGCGGGATCGGCCTCCGACTCCGTCTCGTAGCCGCCCGGGTTCTGGCTCGGCAGGCCGACGTGGTCACGCAGGTTCCTGACCAGTCCGGCGAGTGTGCGGTCGACGCTGTTCGACTCGTCGATGTAGTCGTGGAGGCCGGTGTAGGTCACGGCGACCACGAACTGTGCGCGCACCACGAGATCGCAGACGATCTCCGCGTCGTCGGTCCGCAGCACCGTGCGGATGAGCGTGCCGGTGTGCGCGCGCAGGAGCCGCTCGTTCAGCCGCTCGAACTCGCCGCACAGCTGCCGACCGAGCCTGCGCAGCCCTGGCCGCGCCTCGGTGTGTGTGTCCGGCGGCGCGTGGTCCGCGTCGTCGAACACGTCCAGCGCGAAGTCCAGTACGCGGTCGGTGTAGTACGCCAGGTGATGTAGCCCGACCGTGTCGGCGACCGCCCGCGCGCAGATGCCGAGTAGCGCTCGCTCGCGCGGATCGTCGATGTGCCCGCCGACATGCGCGGTGATGTCCGGTACCCGACTGCCCGCCGCCATCTCGGCCCCCATCACGTGTCTCCGGTCGTCACTCATGGCATCGAGATGTCGAGATCGAGCGTGCGCACGCCAACGCTCCGGTCCCCCGCGCTGATCTGTCGCGCGTTCGTCGAGGCGATGTCGAGGTAGTAGTGGTGGCCTGGCAGGAAGTCGGCGCACGCCCGGCTCGCGCCGGCCGCCGCGGTGCGTGCCTGTTCGTGCCGGCCTGCGGCGGACAGCACGACGGCGTGGTTGACCTGGGCCGCGAGCGTCAGCGGATGACCCGGCCCCAGATGCTCGGTGAGCACCCGCAGGCCCTCGTCGCTCGGTGCGAGTGCCTCCGAGGGCCGGCTGTCGGCCATGAGCGCGACGGCCAGCATCGCGCGGCAGACCGCGGGGTGCGGGTGGGCGTCCGTGATGCCGGGCAGGCGGGACAGCACGTCGAGGCATTCGGTGATGGCGGTGACGGCGTGGCCGGCCGCCCCGGTCGCCCGGTGCGCGTTGGCGTAGCTGAGCTTGCACGCGACGACCTGGAGGTGCTCGTCACCGAACAGGTCCCGCAACGCGACGAGTGCCTCTCCGTTGCGGCCCCTGGCCATCGTGGTGTCGCGGTGCGGGTCGAGGCGCTCGCTGATCGACCGCAGCCACGTCACCAGCGGGCTCGCCTGCGACGGCGGCGGTTTCATGGCCGACGCCAGCTCGTGTGCTCGGGTGAAGGTGGCGACGGAACGGTCGAAAAGTCCCATGGCCCGCTGGTACACCCCGAGGTTCGCGAGCGCCTGCCAGTTGTGCGGGTCGTCGGGACCGAACAGCCGGTCGCGCCGCGCGCAGTGCGCCTCGCCCTCCGCGAGGGCGGTGGCGATGTCACCCGCGTGGAAACGGGACACGGCAAGGTTGTTCTCCGCGAGGAGCGTCTGCGGGTGGTCCTCACCGAAGGCCGCGCGTAGCCCGTCGAGGGTGACGATGTCCTCGTCCATCGCGTCCTCGAGCCGGCCGAGCGCACGCAGGTCCGCGCCGAGCCCACGCGCGGTCAGCAGGGACCGGTAGTGGGCGCGGCCCTGGTGCCTGCGCTGCATGTCCAGTGCCGCGCTGTCCAGCCGCAGCGCCATGTCGTACTGGCCGAGCGCGCGGTACAGGTTGGCGAGCTGGCCCGCGAGCATGCACACGTACGGGTCGGTTTTGGTGTGTGCGGCCAGCCACCGGTCGTAGAGCTGTCGGGCGGGCGCGAGCGCGACCTCCCAGACGTCGGGCTCGAACGTGCGGTACAGGTACCTGGTCTGGTTGACCAGCCAGTGGCGGACGTCGGTGTCGGCGCTGTCCTGCGCGCCGGTCGACATGACGTGCCGGTTCAGCTCGGCGTACCGGCCCATCGTGGTCGGCTGGTCCTCCTCCTGCTCGGTCGGCGCGTAGTTGGCGAGGGCACGCAGGACGTGCTCGCGCAGGATCGGGGCGAACGCCGCCGGCAGCTGGTCCTGGAGCGCCCTGCGGACCACGCGATGCACGATCAGCGTCCGCGTGCGGCCCCAGTCGACCCGGAACAGGCCGATGCGGGCGCCTGCCGCGATGAGCACGTCGATCTCGGCGGCGTCGACGGCGAGCGGCACGGCGTCGCGGCCGCCCACCCTGATCAGCTCCCGCCGGACCGCCTTGGAACGCAACAGCCCGAGGCTCACGCCCTCGGGCGACAGCAGCGCGCAGAACTGCGCCAGGAGGAGCGTGAGCCGTCCGCTCTCGCTCACGGTCAGGCTCTCGGACATGACCGCGAGCACCCTGGCCACCGCGTTCGGCCCGGCCGACGGGCTGCCGAGCCGCGCGACGAACGTGTCGACCACCGTGCGCGTCTCGGCCGTGGCGAGCTGCGGGTTCACCTCGTCGGTGCGGATCACCTCGGTGAGCCAGGCCGCCGACAGCTCCATGGCGAGCGGGCTGTACCCGACCGCCGCGGCGAGGTCGTGGAGCTTGCCGGTGTCGGTGAGCTGTGGCAGGCGCCCGGCGAGGAGCGCCGCGTTGTCCCGCTCGGGCAACGGGGACACGACGAAGTCACCGGCGTCCTCACCGGTGGCCGTGGTGATGAGCACGTGGCAGCGGCCGGGCGGCGGGAGCAGGTCGGCGTACGCCTCGGGGAGGTCGCCGTCGTCGAAGACCAGCAGCCACCGCTTCCCGACGAGGTCAGAGCCGAGCAGCGCGAGCGGTCCAGGGACGTCCTCGTCGGTGACCTCGCGCAGCGCGCGGCCGAGCGCGACGATGCTGGCGAGCACGGACACCCGGTCGTGCGCGGAGATCCACCACACGACGGCGTACGCGTTGGCGTAGCGGCAGGCGTACTCGCGGGCCAGCGCGGTCTTGCCGACGCCCGGTGCGCCGGTCAGCCGAACCGGGGCGCCGTCGCCGTACAGCAGCCGGTCGCGCAGCCGCTCTAGCTCGTCCGCACGCCCCACGTGGGCGTTGTGGGCCGGCGGGATGTGGAGGATGTCCGGCGCCTCGGCCGGGTGCCGCACGGCGAGGGGCGGCGCGTCGTCCGCGGCCGCCGGCCTGAGCCCGAAGTACCCGTGGAGCCTGGCGGCCGCCACCACCGGGTCGAGCCCGGCGAGCCGCAGCGTCGCCATGCCCGGCAGGGACGGCACCGCGTCGTCGACGATCACCTGGGTGGCGGTCGCGGCGCGTGCCGCGGCCGCCTGGAACTCGGCGGTCGCCTCGGCCTCGTCGCTGCCGACCACCACCAGTTCCGGTGCCGGTGACTCGTCCAGCCACGCCGCGTTGGTGCGAAGCGTGCCGACCTCGGCGCCCGCGGCCCGCAGGTGTGCGGTGATCCAGTCCGCCCACAGGCGGTCGGCCGGGGTGTTGGCGACGAGGAACCGCGGCGGTGAGCCCGCGTCGGCGAACCCGGTGGCCCGCCGGTAGCGCGCGAAGACGGCCGCCGGCAGCTCGCCGAGCCCCGTCACCGCGTCGAACGTGACCGCGGCCGCGAGCGCGGCGTAGGCGGGCACGACGTCCGGCACGTCCAGGAACAGGGCGAGCACCGGGGTCGACGGGGCGATGTCGGGCACCGACAGAACCCCGCCGGGCCGCGGGTTGTCCGCCAGCAGTTCGGCGAAGTGCGTGTCCGCGTCCTCGCCGGGGCCTGCGGACAGACGCAACGGGACGACCTGGATGCCGCCCGGCGCGCGTCGGTGGAGCGACCGGCCGATGCGGTCCGCCTGGCGCAGCGTCGCGACCCGGTGGGAGAAGCACACGACGGCGGCGTCGCACATCGTGGCGACCGAGTTGAAGATCGCCTTGGTCTCCTCGTCGGACTGCTCGCGCAGCGACGGCGCGTTGATCAGCACGTAGTCGTACGGCGAGTGGACGAACGAGTCGCGCAGGCGGTCGGCGTCGCCCCGGCGGGCCGCGGCCAGCCACCGCCGCGGTTCGAGCTCGGACCGCTCGAGCGTGAGCACGTCGATCATGCCCTGCCCGGCCGGCAGCGTGAACCGGTCGAGAGTGGAGTCCCTCGGCGAGGTCCAGCTGAAGGTGATGGCGTACTCGCGTTCCAGTTTCGCGCCGGCCAGCTCGCGCAACGCGCCCTGTTCCGCCGCGAACGGGGCGAGGTACTCGGCCACCCGGTAAACCGCTTCCGGCAGGTCGAGAACCAGGACGGACCGGTCGTTGCTGGCCAGCAGGCAGGCCAGGTTCGCAATCGCGCCTGCCCGGTCGACCGCGTCGTCCGCGGACACGAACGCCACGAGTATCGCCTGCCGCCTCGGCTCCACCGCCGCACTTTGTTGACTGGTCATCACTACTCAGGTTGCCATCGGTCGGCGGAGGATTACAGGCGTGGGCTTAAAGGGCGTTCTGGAACATGGAGAACAGGCGTGCCTCGGAATCCGGCGCGAGCAACGCGCGGCGGAGCGTCTCGCGTAACACGTTGTCGGGCAAGGCCGCGACCTGGTCCAGCGACAGGGCGGTGACGTCGACGAGATCGGAGACAAGATCGGACTCGATTTCCGGAACATGGTCCACCTAGCCGCCTCCGGCAGATTATCGTCACTCCTCGTGGCGAAGCAGGTCGGTATCATATCAACACAGACGCGGTGCGGACCTTCGCCAGGACCGCGGGTGGTGTTTCTTGTCATCAATTTGTCCATCCGCTGACGGCCCACGCGCGCCATGGTTTGTTCGGGGAGGTGCGATCATGGGCCCAGCCCGCGATGAGACTTTGCAGCCGTTGCGACAGTTCGTGCTGAAGATCCACAGTCGGTGCAATTTGTCCTGCGATTATTGTTATGTGTACACAATGGCGGACCAGGGTTGGCGTACCCGCCCGCGCGTGCTTTCCCGGGAACTGCGCGAACAGGCGGCCGCGCGAATCGCCGAACACGCGCACCGCCACGACCTGCCCGAGGTGCGGATCGTGCTCCACGGCGGCGAACCGCTGCTGGCCGGCACGGCAGCCATCGCCGACTGCGTCCACACCCTCCGTGCCGCGCTCGGCGACCGCACGCACGCGCTGATCACGGTGCAGACCAACGGAACCCTGCTCACGGAGCGCCGCGTGCGGCCACTCGCGGACCTGGGCGTCCGCTTCAGCGTGAGTTTCGACGGCGTCCCCACGAGCCTGGACCGCCGCCGCGACCATCGCGGGCGCGGCAGTCACGATCTTGTCCTCGCCGGGCTGCGTACCCTGCGGGAACCCCGTCTGCGCGACCACTTCGCCGGCATCCTCGCCACGATCGACCTCGCGGCCGACCCGGTCGAGACGTACGAGGCGCTGGTCGCGCAGGCGCCGCCGACGGTGGATTTCCTTCTGCCGCACGGGAACTGGACCACGCCGCCGCCCGGCCGCGTGCCAGGCCGCCCGGCCACCCCGTACGGCGACTGGCTGGTCGCGGTGTTCGACCGCTGGTACCACGCACCGGCGCGGGAGACCTCGGTTCGCATGTTCGACGAGATCATCCGCGGGGTGTTCGGCGGCACGCCGGAGGTGGAAGGGCTCGGGCTCGCGGCGCCCGCCATGGCCGTCGTGGAGACCGACGGCGCGATCGAGCTGTCCGACACGCTCCGCTCGACCTACCCCGGCGCGGCCAGCACGGGCCTGGACGTGTGGCGGCATTCGTTCGACGCGGCGCTGCGGCTGCCCGCGATGCGTGCGCAACGCCTTGGCGCGCGGGGACTTCCGGCGGCCTGCCGCGGCTGCGGGGTGCGCAGGGTGTGCGGCGGCGGGCTGCGTGCGCACCGCTACCGGGCCGGCGCGGGCTTCGACAACCCGTCGGTGTTCTGCCCCGATCTCCTGCGGTTGATCCGGCACATCCGGGACGTGCTGGCACACGACGTCGCCGCGATGCTCGGGCCGGCCCGATGACCGACGTGTCACGGCTTCGGTTGTCCGCGCAGGAGTTCGCCGAGCTGGCCTCGGGTGGCGGCGACGCGGCGGTCGTCGAGCGGCTGCGTGTCGCGAACCGCAGCAGAACGTTGCTGGCCATCGCGTTCCTCGCCACCGAGACCGCGCACGCGAGCCACCCGGACACGGACGTCGTCGAGCGGGCCTACCGGGTGCTGACCGAGGCACGCGAACACGACCAGGACGCGGTGTGGCACGTGGTCGACGAGCCGGAGGTGACGCTGTGGGCGGTCGGCGCGGCGCGGGAGCTGGTGCACGGCGGCACCCGGTTCCCGCCCGCGCTGCTGGCGAACGTCGCCGCGGCCGCGGCCGTGCGTGCCGGTGTCGACGCCGACCTGCCCGCGCCGGACTCGTCGCGGTTGCCGCTGCCGTCGCTGGGCACCGTGACGACCGGTGGTCTCCAGATCCGCGTTCGGCCCGACGGCGTCCATGTCGGCGCGGTCCGGCTACCGGCGGACTTCCGGACGCCGGCGCCGGGTTGGGCACCGCTCGCGACCGCGCGACTTGGCACCAGGACCGTGACGTTCGACCGGTGGCTGCTCACCGCGCCTCCGGCACCGTTCGACACCGACGTGCTGACCTCGACGGACGCGGACGCGTGGAGCCGCGTGCTGTCCGGTGCCGTCGACCTGCTCGGCAAGCACGGCGTGGCCGACTCGATCGTCGCGGCGGTCCGCACGATCACCCCACTGCGCCAGTCGGGCACCGTGCCAGCGAGCGCGACGCTGTCCGACGCGTTCGGGTCCGTGCTGATGTCGCTGCCGCCGGACGCCCGCTCGGCCGCGCTGGCGCTGGTGCACGAGGTCCAGCACGCCAAGCTCACCGTCGTGCTGGACCTGTTCCCACTGCTGGAAACCAGTTCGGCGCAGCGGTTCTACGCCCCGTGGCGCACGGACCCGAGGCCGCTGCTCGGCCTGCTGCACGGCGCGTACGCGTACGTCGGCGTGGTCGGCTTCTGGCGGCGCCAACGCATGCTCGACACCGAGGCGGCCGACGTGCACGAGGCGGAGGTCGAGTTCGCCCGCTGGCTGACCGCCACCGAGGAAACCGTCGCGATGCTCGTCGAGCGCCCCGAGCTGACCGACCAGGGCCGCGCTCTCGTCGCCGGCATGGCCGCGACCCTCACCGGGTGGGCCGATGAACCCGTCTCCCCCACGGCCCGCGCCGAGGCTGAACGACTGCGCCTGGCACACCGCACCCGCTGGCAGAGGGCTTGATCCACATCGCCGTAGGCCGCCATGCTGGTCACAGGCACCAAGCGGTTTCCATGCCTTCAGCGGGAGGGGTCCCCGGCACCACGGTCTAGCCTCACTCGCGTGAGTGAGGCTGAACTGGGTCCCGTACGGGGGACGTATCCGACCGACAATCGGCGCCGCGGCTGGATCGCGACGATCCTGCTCCTGGTCGGCGTGCCCGTCACCGCTCTCGCTGTGGTGTTCTGGGTGGCTGTCGAGGACATGAGCGGGAAGACCCCGCAGACCGGCGGTGATCCGCTGCTGTTGCCGAGCGCCGTGGTCGGGCTCGGCGTTGGCCTGCTGCTCATGGGTGTCTGGACGGGCATCTGGTACCTCACCCACCGCGGCGAGGTCTTCGAGCTGCGCGACAACGGTGTGCGGTATTCGCGATCCGGCCGCGCGCAGAGCATCACGTGGGCGGACATCGACCGCGTTTCGATCAGGCCTGGCAAGGACACCGCCCTCGCCCGATGGGTCGGCGGCGACGTCAACTGCACCATCCACCTCGCCGGAGGCGGGAAGGTCACCATCACCGGCCTCACCGAGGGCGCCGGGGAACTCGTCGAGCACGTCGAGACCGCGACCGCGCGACCCTGACCTCAGGGATCGTTCCCGCTGGAGGTGCCAAGCAGGGACCTTCGGCCCACGGTGCACCTGGCGAGGGCCGGTCGTGCCTCGCCGTATCGTTGGCTGGTGGATGGGACCCGATGGTTGACCGAGCGTGAGCAGCAGGTGTGGCGACGGTTCGTGGGCGTGCTCACCTGGGTGCCCACCGAGCTGGAGGCACAGCTGCAACGCGACGCCGACCTGACCCACTTCGGCTACTGGGTGCTGGCCATGCTGTCCGAGAGGCCGGGGCGGGCAGTGCGCATGAGCGACCTGGCGGCCATGGTGGACAGTTCGCAGTCACGGCTGTCGCACGTCGTCGGCAAGCTCGAGCGACAGGGCTGGGTGCGCCGGGAACGCGCCACAGAGGACGGACGCGGCAACGTCGCCGTGCTCACCGACGTCGGCCTCGACAAGCTGCGGGCCAGCGCCCCTGGACACGTGGCGGCCGTGCGCGCCTTGGTGTTCGACGTGCTCACGCCGGCGCAGCTCGAGGCCCTCGACGGCATCTGCGACGCGATCCTGACGAAGGTCCGCGCCACCCACTAGAGCTTGAACCTTCAAGTACCTTCGCCTACGGTGACTTGTACTTGAAGCTTCAAGCAGAAGGAGACCATGGTGAGCGCCAAAGCCGTCACCCGTCCCACCGTCCTCTGGATCGCAGGCGGGGTGGCGGTTGCCGCCGTCGCGGCCGTCGCGGCCAACGCGCTGATCTCGCTCCTGGCCCAGGCAGTCGGGGCGTCGGACCAGTTCCAGCCGTTGCAGCCGAGCGCCTACGTGTTCCTGACGGTGGTCGGCGTACTGGCTGGCGCCGCGGGCTGGGCCGCGGTGCGCCGGTGGTCACGCCGTCCCGCGGCGGTGCTGCGCACGCTGGTGCCGGTCGTGGTCGCCGTCTCGCTGCTGCCCGACCTCGCCCTGCTGTTCACCGACGCGCAGCCGAACACCAGCGTCCTGGCCGTGATCGCACTGATGCTGATGCACGTGGCGACCGCGGCCGTCGCGGTGCCGATCTTCGCGCGGGTGCTGCCGCTCGACAGTTAGGCGCCGTCGTCAAGCGCGAAACGCAGGTACCGTTCCGCGGAACGACGCACCGCGCCCGCGCCGTCGGTGGTGACCACCCGTCCCCAGAACGCGCCGTAGATGCGTTCGAAGGCGAACGGCTCGATCACACTGAGCGCGCGGCGGATGGTGCGCGGTCGCTCCGGGATGAAGTTGGGCACGCTGTACATGAAGCTGACCCATCGCCGGTCCATCACGACCATGAAGATGTCGCCACTGAACAGCGCGCCTCGCCCCTCGGGGTCGTCACTCCAGTGCAGCACGGTGCCACCGGCGAAATGCGTGCCCGCGTTGATCAGCGTCAGGCCAGACGCGATCTGCTGGGTGTCGCCCGTCCAGTACCTGATCAACGGGTCGGGCCTGGCGACCCAGTCACGGTCGGCGGCGTGGACGTACACCGGGGCGTCGAACCGGCGGCCCCACTCGGTCATCACGCCGTAGAAGTGCGGATGACTGACGGCGACCGCGCTGACCCCGCCCAGCTTCTCGATCTCGGCGACAAGTTCGTCGTCGAGGTAGCCGAAGCAGTCCCACAGCACGTTGCCCGACGGTGAGCGGATCAGAAGCGCACGCTGGCCGACGCCCACCGACGGCACCGCACCGACCCCGAACACGCCGGGGCCCTCCTCGTCGATCCGACCCCGATGGCCACCGGCACTCAACTCGGACAGCGTGGTCCACTGCTGGCCTTCCCAACCGACGTACTGCCGCTCGTCCAGACAAATAGGACAGTCGGCACGCGGTGCCCCGTATTGCAGACCGCAGGTGCGGCAGATCGGAAGGTCGTTGCCAGTCATGACTTCGACCCTACCCGGCGTTGATCAAGGTAGGTCTGGCTCGGCATGAACCGGCAGCCACACGCGCATCGCCGCCGGGCCGCGTTCCGCCCAGCGGTGGTACGGGATCAGTGGCAGTTCGGTCGACGCCAGGCCACGGGTGCCAGCCGAGGCAGGGGCATACGGCCATGGCTCAGCCGGCGCGGGGTCGGTCATGGCGTGCACCGTCACCGTGCCGTCCCGTTCGGACGGTGAGACGCGGGCGTCGACCCGTACGTCGTCGAGCGTGGCTCCCGGGGGTAGGTCGAGCGACTCCGCGCACAGGACCAGCGGTCCGCGTTCGACCGCGACGCAGCCACGGACCGCGTCGATGCGGTGGTCGGGCCACGTGAACCTCGGCGTCATCGGCAGCGTCAGCTCGATCGTCTCGCCGGTCACCAGTTCCCGGTCGATCACCGCGAACCCCGGCGTCACGGTCGAACAGCGGCCGCCCTCGGCCAGCTCCGCGCCGGTCGCCCACGGCGGCACCCGCAGCCGCAGGGTGACCGGGCCGGACGGCGCCCGGGTGATCCGCACCGACACGTGCCCGTTGTCGGGATATGCCGTCGTCACCTCGATGGCGAGGCCGCCCGGGGCCTCGATGTGTGCGCTCGCGTACTGCAGGAGCGTCAGCTCCCGCTCCCCCACCGTCGCGACGTGGGTGTGCCATGCGGCGAGGGTGCGGGCGACGTTGGTCGGGCAGCACGACACGTCGAACCACGCCGCCCTGACGCCGCCTTCCGCGCGTGGGTTCACCTCGCTGTCGTCGGCGACCGCGCCGGCGGTTCGCTGGTGCAGCGGGTTCGCGTAGAAGAACGCGCGGCCGTCCGCGCGCGGCGACGCGGCCAGGACGTTGAAGAACGTGCGCTCCATCAGGTCCGCGTACCGCACGTCGCCCGTCGCGAGGAACAGCCGCCACGACACCATGACCGACGCGATACCCGCGCACGTCTCGCAGTAGGCGCGGTCCGGCGGCAGCTCCCAGTCCTCGCCGAACCCCTCGTCCTGGTGCCGCGACCCCATCCCGCCGGTCAGGTAGGTGCGCCGCGCCACCGCGTTCGTCCACTGCCGCTCGACCGCGGCCAGCAGCTCCGGGTCGTCGCGTTCGACCGCCACGTCCACGGCCGCGGCCGTCAGGTACAGCGCGCGCACCGCGTGACCCCGCCACGTCGACGCCTCCCGGATCGGCGTGTCGTCCTGGAAGTACGCGCGGCCGAGCGAGATGTCCCGCAGCGTGCCGTGCCCCCGCCGGTCGAGGAACAGCCGCGCCTGCTCCAGGTACCGGTCCTCGCCGAGCGCGCGGCCGAACTCCGCGAGCCCCACCTCGATCTCGGGATGTCCGCAGATTCCCTGGTTCCCGTCCGGCCCGAACGTGGCGCACACGTGGTCCGCCGCGCACTGGGCGATCGCCACCAACTCGTCGGCGCCGGTCGTGCGGAGCCGCGCGACCGCCGCCTGCAACAGATGACCCACGCAGTACAGCTCGTGGCCCATCTCGAGATCGCTGTACCGCGGCGGCTGGTCCGCGTGGCCGAAGGCCGTGTTGAGGTAGCCGTCGACGTCCTGTGCCCGGCCGATCCGTGCGGTCAGCCGGCGTACGGCCTCGTCGGCGGCCGGGTCACCGGAACGGCCGTGTTCCCACGCGTACGCCTCGACCAGCTTGTAGACCTCGGAGTCCGAAAAGGACCAGCCGGGGCGGTCGGGTCCCGTCGTCCCGTCGGCGACGCGATCGAAGTTGGCGAGCCAGCCGAGCTTCTCCATCCACTCCTCGCAGTGCCGCAGCGTCGCGGCGGCGTTGGCGTCCTGCAGCCGTGCCCAGAACCCGCCGGTGAGCACGACATCGGTGAGTCCGAGCGGGCGTTGCCGCCCCCGGCTCGGCATGACCGGGCTCCCCAGAGTCCTGATGTCCTCGACCGTCACGCGTTCTCCCCCATCGGTACGTCGGCGCCCGCGCGGACGAACACGGGGATCCGCTCGATCGGTGCGGCCACGACCACCGTCGTGGCGCCCACGTGCTCGACGCCGGTCGCGGTGTCCACCCAGGAACCCGGCGGCAGGTACACCTCTCGCTCCCGCACGCCGGGTTCGGTGATCGGCGCGACGAGCACGTCCGGGCCGAACAGGAACTCGTCGTCGACCGTCCACGATGGACCATCAGCGGGGAAGTCCACGAAGAGCGGGCGCATCGGCGGCAGGCCGGTCCGCGCGGCCACCCGCATCTGCTCGTGGATGTAGGGCCGCAGCCGTTCCCGGAGCCGCAGCAGGCCGGCGATGATCTCGGACGCCTCCTCACCGAAGGACCAGACCTCGTTGGGCCCGCCGGTCTGCGCGTACGACGTGGGCGTGCGGGGCTCGCGGTCGCCGTGCAGCCGGAACAGCGGGCAGAAAACGCCGAACTGGAACCAGCGCACCATCAGCTCCCGGTACGCCGGGTCGCGTGCGTCGCCACCGTGGAAGCCACCGATGTCCGTTGTCCACCAAGGGATCCCGGAGATCGCGATGTTCAACCCGGCGCGGACCTGTTGGCGCAGCGAGGTCCAGGTCGCCGGGATGTCACCCGACCACACCGCCGCGCCGTAACGTTGCGCGCCCGCCCACGCCGACCGGCACAACAGCACCGTCGGCTCCTGACCCGCCGCCGCCATGCCCTCGGCGAACAACCGGGCGTTGTCCCTCGGGTACACGCACGCGACCTCGGCGCCCGGCCCGGCGTACAGGGTGAGGTTGCCGGGGTGGGCCGGGTTCAACTCCGGCTCGGACGCGTCGAGCCAGAACACGCGGATGCCGAGATCGAGGTAGTTGCGCCGCACGAGATCCCACACGTACTCGCGCGTGCGCGGGTTGGTCGGGTCGTAGAACGCGACGGGCATCGGCGCGGTCATGCCCTTGTCCTGAATGGTCTGGTGGAACTCCACGCCCTGGTCGCTGCCGACGAGCAGGCCACGGTCGCGGTAGTCGGCGAAGTGCGCCGACAGCGGGGACACGGTCGGCCAGATCGACACCATCAGCTCGACACCCATGTCGGCCAGCTCGGCGACCATCGCGCGGGGATCCGGCCACTCGGCGGGGTCGAACCGGTAGTCGCCCATGGCAGACCAGTGGAAGTAGTCGGCGACGATCACCGACAGCGGCAGCCCGCGGCGCCGGTGCTCCCGTGCGACCGCCAGCAACTCCTCCTGGTCGCGGTAGCGCAGCTTGGACTGCCAGAAGCCGCTCGCCCACGCCGGCAGCTCCGGCACGTGCCCGGTCGCGTCGGCATAGCGGGCGAGGATCTCCGCCGGTGTGCCCGCGGTGATCCAGTAGTCGATCTCCCGTGCCTGCCCGGCGAACCAGCGGGTCGCGTTGTCCGCGAACTCCACCCGCCCGACCGCCGGGACGTTCCACAGCAGACCGTAGCCGCGGTTCGACAGTACAAACGGGATCGACACCTCGCCGTTGCGCTGCACCAGATCCAGCGCGAGACCCTTGAGGTCGAGCCGGCCGTGCGTGCGTTGCCCCAACCCGTACAGCTTCTCCCCGTCGTAGGCACCGAACTGCTGGTGGACCTCGTACGCGCCGGACCGGTTGCCGGCGAACACCCGCGCACCGGGCAGCCAGAAGTGTTCACGCTGCTCGGCGAGCAGTTCCTCGCCCGTGCTGGTGCGGGTGAACGTCAACAACGGTTCGGGGTAGGCGGCGGCCCGGTTCAGGTCGACGGTCACAGTCAGCTCGCCGTGGACGAGCGTGGCCTGGCCGTCGCCGACCTTCACGACGGGCGGCTCCCACGCGGGCCGCTCGTCGAGCGCGCCGTGGCTCTCGGCCGGGATCCGGTAAGGCGCCGCTCGCACCCGAACGCTGTCGGCGCCCCACGCCTCGATGGTCAGCACCTCGTGGCGGTGCCGGACCTCGAGGCCGGCGTCCAGCAGTTGGAAGTCCATGTCAGTCCTTAATGGCGCCAGCGGTGACGCCGCCCGCGACATAGCGTTGCGCCACGACGAGAAGCACCGCGGCCGGCACCGACGCGACGGCGGCGGTCGCCATGATCGAGTTCCATTCGGTGGTGTTGTTGCCGATGTAGGCGTAAATGCCGAGGGTGACGGGCACCGCGTCACCGTTGCGGTCCAGGGTGGACGCGAACACGAAGTCCGACCACGCCCACAGGAACGCGAACAGCGACACGGTCAGCACGGCGTTGCGGCTCACCGGGAGCACGACGGAGATGAACGTACGCCACGTGGTGGCACCGTCGATCTTCGCCGCCTGGACCAGCTCCTCCGGAATGCCGGACATGAACGCGCGGAACACGAGCACACCGAACGGCACGGCGATCGTCGAGTCGGCGACGATCAGGCCCCACACGGAGTTGAGCCAGCCGAGCCGAACGTAGATGGCGTAGAACCCGATGGCCATCACGACGCTCGGGATCATCTGCGCCACCAGCAGCAGGAAGTTCAGCGTGCCGCCGCCACGGGGCCGCAGCTTGGCGAGCGCGTATCCAGCCGGCGCGGAGATCACCAGGGTCAGCGCCACACAGCCCAGCCCGATCAGCAGGCTCGTGCCGAGCGCGGGCAGCTGGTCGTTGAGCACGTTCACATAGCCGTCGAACGTCGGATTCCACGGGAAGACGTGCGGTGGATTCGCCCGCAGGTCCTTGGTCTGCGTGAGTGAGACGTTCACGATCCAGTACACCGGGAAGAGCATGAGGGCCACGAAAACCAGTCCCAAGACGGTCTTCCACCAGGTCCGTCGTCCGGTCATGACTGCTCCTGCCGGCGTTGCAGGTACAGGTACAACCCACCGAACGCGAGCGCGATCACGATGAGCAGGTTGCCGATCGTGGCGGCCGGAGAGAAGTCGGGCTGACCGGTGCCGAACGCCTCGCGGTAGGACCACACGGCGAGCGTCGTCGACGCGTCACCTGGCCCGCCGGTCGTCATGATCCACACGACGTCCACGACCTTCAACGTGTAGATGAACCCGAGCAGCAACGTGATCGCAGAGACGGGGCGCAGCATGGGGACGGTGACGCGCCAGAACTGCTGCCACGCGCCTGCCCCGTCGATGGCCGCGGCCTCGTACAGGTTGTCCGGGATGTTGCGTAGTCCTGAGTAGAGGATCACGAGGTTGAACGGGACGCCGAGCCAGATGTTGGCGATGATCACCGAGGTGAGCGCCCAGTCCGGTGAGGTCAACCAGTTGATCTGGCCGATACCGAACGCCTCGAGCACCGAGTTCACGATGCCGTGGTCGCTGTTGAGCAGCCACGACCACGTCGAGCCCGACACGATCAGCGGCAGCAGCCACGGCACCAGGAACAGCGCGCGCAGCAGCCCGGACAGCCGGAAGTGGTTGCGGAAGAACACCGCGAGCCCGAGCCCGATGGCGTACTGCGCCGCGATCGAGATGAACGTGAACAACGCGGTGTTCCACAGCGCCGGGAGGAACTCGTCCGAGCCGATGATGTCGGCGTAGTTGGCGAGACCGACGAACTCGGCGTTGCCGAGCACGAACGCGCGTGCCGTGTAGTCGTGCAGGCTCAGCTCGATGTTCCGGTACAGCGGGTACGCGTAGAAGATCAGCAGGTACGCGATCAACGGCGCGAGGAACGCCAGCGCCGCCCACTGTGTCGGACGCGGACGCCGGACCCGCCGTGTCGGTACGGGCGACGGGGTCTCCGCCGCCCGCACCGACGCGACCCGTTCGGTGGCCACAGCCATGTCAGCTGGTTGCCTTCTGGGCATCGGTCTGCGCCTTGCTCAACGCGTCCTTGGCGCTCGCCGAGCCGGACAGCGCGTTCTGCACCGCCGTCCACAGTGCCTCGGAGATGTGCGGGTAGTCGGTGCCGAGGTTGTCACTCGTTCGGCCCTTGGCACTGCGCACCGCCTCGACCCACGGCTGCAGTTCCGGGTGCTCGGCCAGCAGCTGGTCCTGGCCTTCCTTGGTTGGCGGGATGTAGTAGGCGAACGTGTTGGCGGTCTCGACCATGCCGTCGGCCGTGGTCATGCAGTCCACGATCTTCTTGGTGACCTTGTAGCGTCCGGTGTCCTTCTGCACGGGTGCGGTGATGAACTCGCCGCCGGTCGGGGTCGGGGCGACACCGCCGTCCTTGCCGGGGATCTGGATGACGCCGGACGGGAAGTCGGCCTTCGCCGCGCTGTCGACCTGCCACGTGCCGTTGACCGCGAACCCGAAGTCGCCGGTGAGGAACTCCTCCCAGGTGGTGTTCTGCGAGTTGTTGATCACGGAGTTCGGTGCGTAGCCGTTCTTCAGCCAGCCCTGCCACAGCTCCACCGCGGCGGTGGCCTCCGGCGAGTCGAGCTGGCGCAGGTCGGCGCCGGCGCCCCAGAACCACGGCAGGAACTGGAACGAGCCCTCCTCGGTGCCGATCGCGGCGAACGTGATGGCCTGGTGGCCGCTCGCCTTCACCTTGCTCAGCGCCGCGTCCAGCGATGCCCAGTCCTTGACCGACGCCGGGTCGACACCCGCGGCGTCGAGGATCTTCTTGTTGTAGTAGAGCGCGAGGGTGTTGGCACCGATGGGAATGCCGTAGGTCTTGTCGTCGACGACGCCGGCGGCCAGCAGGTTCTTGTCGATCCCACTGGTGTCCAGGCCGAGCTCGTCCACTGTGGTCAGCATCTCGGTGTCGGCCAGTGTGGACACCGCCGGGTTGTCGATGAGGATGACGTCCGGCGCGTTGCCCTCCTGTGCCGCGAGGAGCGACTGGTTGGTCAGCGCGGTGGTGTCGTAGGCGGTGCGCTTGATCGTGACGCCTGCCTTGTCGCCGCACGACTGGACCCGCTTGGCCCACGCGGAGTTCGCCTCGTGCTGCGGGTAGGGGTCCCACCACGTGTACGTGTCGGCGGACTGGTCGTTGTCGCCGCCAGAGGAGGAACAACCGGCCAGTGCGAGGGCTACGGCGCAGCCGAGGCTGACTAATGTGGACAGACGACGGTTCACGTGACGCTCCTTCGAGTCAGGATGTGGCGGGTGGGCGGGCGGTGCTGCCTCGGTCGACGAGCTCCGGTGGGATCAGCTCGACGACATCGGGCTCCGTGCGCAGGGTCGGTGAGGAGACGCGGCGGACGAGCTGACGCACGGCGAGCATGCCCAGCCGGTCCGGCGCGCTCTCGATGGAGGAGAACGGCAGGGAGAACATCCGGGCGAACTCGTCGGAGTAGCGCCCGATGACGGACAGGTCCTCTGGCGAACGCAGCCCCCGTGCGGTGAGCACGGAAGGCAGCGCGGCCGCGGCGGCCTCGTTGTTGAGCAGCAGACCGGTGGCCGCCGGGTGGGCGTCCAGCAGAGCGTTGAGGGTCCGGCCGATCTCCGGCTGACCCGACTCGCCGAACACCGCGTGCAGGCGGACATCCAGGTCCCGTGCTCGTTCCCGTGCGGCGTCGAGGAGTCGCCACACGTACGCGCCGCCCCGCTCGACCACGTGCTCCGGTTGGGACACCAGGATCAGCTCGCGGTGCCCGAGCTCGTGCATGTGGTCGACCATCAGCCGGCCGGCGCCCTCGAAGTCGAGGTCGAAGACGTCCACACCCGTGCAGTCGGCCGGTTTCCCCACGAGCGCGCCGGGTTGCGGCGCGGCACGCAGGATCGGCAGTCGGTCGTCGTCCTGCGCGACGTTCAGCAACACGACGCCGTCGACCATGCGGGAGGCGGAGATCCGCCGCAGCGCCTTGGCTCCGTCCGACTCGGTGACGAGGAGGGTGTCGTAACCCAGCTCGCGCGCGGTGTCGGAGACGCCGAGGATGTACTGCAGCATGGCGGGCGCGAACTCGTCGGAGTGGAACTGGGCGAGTAGCCCGATCACCATCGTCTGCGCGGTGGCCAGGGCCTTCGCGCCCGCGTTCGGGGTATAGCCCAGCTCCCGGGCCGCCTGGGCGACCCGTTGCCGGACCTCCAGGGAGATCGCCCGCTTGCCCGACAACGCGTACGATGCCGTGCTGCGGGAAACGCCGACCGCCCTGGCGATGTCTCCGATGGTGACGACGTTCTCGCCCTTCGGGGGTGCCATGTCACCGCTCCCGCGCGAACGGCACGATGGTGATCCGGTCGATGACCGGTGCCTCGTCGGACCGGAGCAGAACGCCTGGCCAGGTGTCCGACGCGTAGGTCGTGCCGTCGAAGTTCGGCAGCTCCTCGGAGGAGAACGCGATCGTGTTCGTGCCCCGGTTCAGTCGCAGGTAGACGGTCAGCTCCCAGAAGTTGTTCTCGTGGAACGAGTGCGGGAACGACACGCGCTCCGCGGCGCCGCCGTTGACCGAGATGTCCGCGTGCCTGGCGAGCGGGTCCGGGTTGTAGTGCGTGGCCTCGGACTGTTCCGGGTTGGCGTAACGGATCCGGACCGCGTGCACACCGGACTCGGCGGCCTTCACCTGGAAGGTCAGCGTGTTGCCGTTGCCGGGTCCGCCGCCGATGCCACGCACCGCCGCGTCGCCGCTTGCCAGCGACAGGGCGGCCACCTCGGCCGTGCCCGCCCGTTGCGCGTTCTCGGCCTCATAGGTGGTCGGCTTGAGAGTGCCGGTGGTCGGTGTCACGGTGATCCGGTCGACCAGCGTCCGGCGTGCCGCACCGGTGACGGTGACCTTGTTGATCCCGCCGGACAGCGAGACCGCCGCCTTGTCCGTCCTGCCGACGTCCTGCCCGTTGACCGCGAGCCTCGCCTGACCGCCGAGGGTGCCGACCTGGATCGTCGCCTCGGCGTCGACCGAGGAGTACACCCAGAACGTCGCGGTCTGGTCCTTGCCGAGTTCCGCCACGCCGGAGCCGGATGCCTTGGACTGGTTGTACACCGGCTTGCCACCGTCCAGCCAGGACAGTTCGGCCTCGTAGACCGCGGTGCGTGCCTTGGGGTTCGGCAGGGACAGGGTCAGTCGGTCGACGATGGTGTCGCCCTTGGTGGCACGGGTGCCGTCGAGGCTCTGCGCGGCGAGCGTGAGCGTGTGCTGGCCCTTGGTCAGCGTCACCGTCGTGTCGGCGTGGTCCCAGACCACCCACTTGTAGCCGAGCGGCAGGAAAAGCTCCTGTTCGGCCGCGCCGTCGACGCGGAGGAACACGTTCGTCGGCCCCTGCTCGCGCACCAGGTCGTAGGTGTTGAGGGAGTTCGCGAAAACGCTCAGGTCGTAGGTGCCGTCCTGCGGGACGTCGACGGTGAAGTCGAGCGTCACGTTCGAGCCGGTGCGCAGGCCGCCGACGTTGTACCGGCCGGAGGTGTAGAACTTCGAGACGTCCGACGGCGAGCCTTCCGGTCCGTTGCGGCTGTACCCGGTGCCGGTGTGGGCGGCGTCCTCGGCCTCGTACGACCCTTCCCACAGCTTGGGGGTCACCCCGGTGGCGCGGCCGCTGCCTTCTGGCGTCAGCACGATCTCGTACGCCGACGACTCCTGGATCCTCGGCAGGTCGCCGCCGAAGTCGAACACGACCGTGCCGTCCCGCACGTCCAGGGTCTTCTCGGCGATGAGCCGCGGCGGGCTCGAGTCACCGATCTGGCCGGTCCACGGGATCTCCCGGACCCAGGCGTGCACGCGGTCGCCGAACACGCTCGCCGGCACGTTGTCGAACTGGACGAAGCCGCGGCCGGTCGAGCCGCCGAACAGCGCCCGCGCCTGCTTCTTCGCCGGGTCGAGCGTCGCGACGCCCTGCAGCGAGTAGTTCTGACCCGGGAACGGCGGGTTCACCTTGACGGTGTGGCCGCTCATGCTGCCGTAGGCGTTGAACAGCCACCACTGCCCGTTGCCGCGGTTGGCCTGCACGGCGGAGTCGGACAGGTTGCCGTCGATGTTCCAGTACGCCATGTCGGCGTCCACCTTGGACTCCTCGATGGCCGACACCCACTGGATCATCTGGCCGGGCACCGAGGTGTGGTAGTTGAACGCGTACTCGTTGACGTTGATCGGCAAGGTCTTGCCGGGCAGCAGTTCCCGCTCCCACGCGCGGTAGCGGGCCACACTCGTCCGCACCTGCTCGGGGTGGCTCAGCTCGTGCCAGGTGATGATGTCGGGCAGCGTGCCGGCGTCGCGGGCGTGGATGAGGAAACCGCGCACCTGGTCGTAGAGGACGCTCGTGTTGGGACCGGCGATGCGCGCCTCCGGCATCTTGGTCTTGATGAGGCGGTAGACGTCGTCCCACGCGGCGAAGTAGTCGGCCGGGTTGTTCAGCCAGCTGATCTTGTTGTAGCTCCACTCGCCGGTGCCGAACATGTTGCCTTCCGGCTCGTTGAACGGCACGAACACGATGTTGTCGCGGTACTCCGGCGCGAGAGTCAGGACCTGGTCGACCTGGGTAGCGATCTTCTCCTTGTACAGCGCCATCTTCTCCGCCGGCGTGCTGCCCGGCCACTGGTACGGGAAGCCGCGGTGGATGTCGGTCATGTAGATGTACACGTCACCATTCGTGCTGTCGGCGAGCGGTTTGACGACCTCGAGCGCGTCGGCGCCCGGGTGCTGCGGGCCGTCCTGGGCCTTTGTGGACACCGTGCGCAGGTTCATGCCCTCGATGAGGTTGTTGGTCGGCACGCCCTGCCCGTACAGGCCGTAGAGGGTGCCGGACGCGCCGCCGTGGAACTCGCCCGTGTCCTGGGCCAGGTCCACGATCAGCTGGCCCTCGCGGACCACCGTCACGGTGGCGTGGACCGCTTGGCCCGCGGCGGTGCCGGTGACTGTGAACGTGCCCGGGGCCGCGTACTCGTCGGGGTCCACAGTGGACCACGTGATCGGCGCCTGGCGGTCGTAGCCGTCGGTGAACGTGGCCCGGACCCCGGCCGGCAGGGCGGGTGCGGTGCCGGTCGTCGTGCGGATGTCGAAACTGTCCTGTGTGAGCGTGACCGGTTGCGGCACCTGGCCGCCCACGCTTTCGGCGACCTGCGCCGCGGTCAGTGCCGCGCGGTACACGCGGAAGTCGTCGACCGCGCCGTCGAACAGCGGGTCCTGGTAGAAGGACTTGCCGAGGTAGCCAGAGAAGGTGGCGTTGTCGAGCAGCTCGCCCGCGGTGATCGTGGTCGGGGCCGACGCGACCGCGGCGCCGTCGAGGTAGGTGGTCACGCGGTCGGCCGTCGTGTCCAGGGTGACGGTGAGCGTTCGCCACACGTTCGCCGGCAGCGCGGCGTACCCGGTGACCTGCGCCTCTGCCCCGCCACCCCCGGTGGTGACCGCGGTGCGCAGCCGACCGTCCCCGTTGTACGGCGTGGAGAACAGGTACCGGTTGGTGTCCTTGCCCAGCGCGTAGATCCACTGCCATGGCGCGGTGGTGCCGTCCCAGCGAATCCGAACCGACACGGTCAGGTCGGTGGCGCCGGCCAGGACTTCCCTCGGCAGGCGAACGTACGCGCCGGTCGACGTGGGCGCCCCGCCAGGGAGGCTGATCGCCGGGCTGCCGTCCGCACCGTCCACGAGCCCGGCGGTCGCCCCGTTGACCAGCGTGCCGTTCAGCCCGTTGCCCGAGGAGTCGGTCACGACGCCGCTGGTCAGGTCGTCCGCGTCGAACGCGTAGTGGAGGTACGGCTCTGGCGGGGCGGCGGCCGCCGCCGTGGTCGAGACGCTCGTCGTGGCGGCGAGCGCGGCCACCGCCACGGCGGCGCGAGCCAGTCTCTTCGGCACCATCGTTGCTGCTCCTGAGGGTCGTGCGGGGTAGTGCTCCGGCACTGTCGAACCGGTTCGTCGAACCGGTTCGACAGTTGTGCGCGCGAAACCGGTGCCCATCCCTGACACCCGACTCGCGACGGTAAGCAAAGAGTGTGAACGCTAACACCCGGCATGGCAAGAGGCTGCCAAGATCACTTCAGGTGATCTGTTAGCGATAACAGCGCGCGATAATCCGTGGACACCCCGTGCGGCCGGACCGCACCCTGTTCGCCATGCCGGTCACACTGCCCGAGGGCTACAGCTGGCGCCGGGCCACACCGGCCGACGCCGAGGAGATCTTCACCCTGATCACCCGGTACAACACCGAGGTGCTCGGCTTCGGCGACAGCACGCTCGACGAGGTACGCGCCGACCTGATCGAGCCGGGCTTCGACCTGGCGACCGACAGCTGGCTGGTGCACGAACCGGGCGGCACGCTGACCGGGTTCGGCTGGGCGGTCGGCAAAGGCGACGGCAAGGAAACCGACGTCGACGTGATCAGCCGCGACCCCTCGGTGATCCCCTGGCTGTTCGACCAGGTGCTGGCGCGGGCCGCCGAGCTCGCCCGGGCCGGCGGGCACGCGACGGGTCTCGCCGACAAGGGCACCTACCGTGACGACACGATGATGCGCGAGGCGATGACAGCGGCCGGGTTCCGCTCCTCGACCGTCTTCCACCGGATGCGCGCCGATCACGACGGGGCGATGCCGGAGCCGACCGCGCCACCCGGCGTCACCCTCCGCACCGGTCCCGGGGACGACGAGTTCCTGCGGACCGCGCACACCGTGTTGAACGACTCCTTCGCCGACCACTACGGCTGGTTCGCCAAGTCCTTCGCCGACTGGCGGCAGACGCTCGAACAGGACAGCACGTTCGACTGGTCGATGCTGACCCTGGCCGAACTCGACGGCACCCCGGCCGGCGTCCTGATCGTCACCGACCAGTTCGTCGCGGACGAGAAGTGCGGGTACGTGGCGGACCTGGGTGTGCTGTCGGCGGCACGAGGCCGCGGCATCGCCAAGTTCCTGCTGCGCACCGCGTTCCGGAACGACCGCGCCGCCGGCCGTTCCGGAACGCTGCTTCATGTGGACACGAACAACACGACACCCGCGCTCGGCCTCTACGAGTCGGTCGGCATGCGTCCCGTGCTCGTGATCGACGTGTGGCGCCGCGAGGTGTAGACCCGCCTCAGTCGCAGTGCTCGAACGGGCTCGTGTACGTGCTGCTGCCGACCGAGCCGCCCCACCGCACGCACACGCCCGGCGCGCTCTTCTTCACCGGGCCGGCGTAGTAGCCGTAGTTGCCCGAGTCGGTCGTCCTGGTGCCACCCTCCGGCTCGAGGAACGCCGACACCGCCGTCGCGGTGCCGAGGTTGGTGGACTTGAGCGTCACGACGCAGTTGACGCCGGTGCCGGAGTTGTAGAGCAGGTGGACGGTGCCCCCGGTGAGGCTCGCCGAGTCGATGGTGCTGAAGCCGCTGCCGCAGACCTCTTCGGGCGAGTGCGGGTTGCCGCCGCAGTTGTTGGTGCTGGTGATGGCCTTCTTCTGGCCGAGGGAGACCGTCACGCCCTCGACTGTGGGGCTGGTGTCGATGGCGCCGCCGGAGGTGATCTGCTCGTAGTGCAGGTGTGGCGCGTAGTCGCCGCCGGTCCCGCCGACCGTGCCGATCGCCGTGCCCTGGCTCACCGACATCGAGGAGCCCGCGCCTCGCACCATGGTCGCGAGGTGCGCGTACCGGGTCTTGGTGCCGTCGCCGTGGGTGACGACCACGTAGTTCCCGTACGCCATGATGCCGACGTCGGACACCGCCAGTGTCGAGTAGAAGTTGGCGGTGCCACTCGCGGTGGCGCGGACGGTCTCGCCGGCGATCGCGTCGCTGCCGTAGTTCTGCCAGTCGATGGAGCCGGACGGGTTGTGGCCGGGCGACCAGTTGTTGGCGTAGAAGGTCTTGCCGCAGTTGAAGGGGCTCTTGTGCGCCGCCATGATGCCGATGTCGCCGGCCTGCGCCTGGGACGCGGTGGGCACGAAGGCGATCGTGAGTATCGCGGCGAGGGTGGCGAACAATCCCCTCGCGAACCTGCTGTATCGTCTCGTTCGCGCTGGTGCTGATGCCATGGCCAACCTCTTCTCCCGCGACGCCGACAGGTCTCCGCGGCCAGGTTGACAAAAGCGCGTACAAGATATGTACAAACGGCACGCGCCGTAGATCACAGCGCCGGACGTGTTGATCGCTTGTACTGTCCGGCCATGCCCGCTGCCACGAGTTCGCCCAACCGCGCCGGACTGGCATCCGCCCTGCGTTTTGTCACCGAGCTGGTCGCCTGGGTCGCGACGCCGTGGGCGCTTGCCGGTATGTCGTGGCTACTGGCCGCCGCGTCCTTGGTGGTGCTGGTCGGCCTGCCCACCGTGTTCGCCACGCCGGGCGACAAGCCACAGGTCATCGTTCCGGTCGCGGGCCCCTTGACCATCGCGCTGGTGGTACTGCAACTGGTGGCCGCCACCGTCTCGTCGTGGTTGGCGTGGCCTTGGGTGGCGGCCGTGGCCGTGTCGGTGTTGGTCGTCGCGACCGTCATCGCCGAGCTTCCTCGGTGGCGATGGCTCGCCACCGAGCGGCCCTGAGCTTCGCCCGTCCCAGCAGGCGAAACCCAGGGGCGCGACCGCTACACCACCGGCGCCTCGTCGTCATCGTCGTCGGTGGTGTCCAGCTTCCACTTCAGCTGGAACTCGATCTCCTCCTCGCCGTCGCCACGCTCGTGCTCGATCGAGAACTCCGCCCGCGCCGGGACGCGGATGCGCTCGCCCGCGATCTGGATGCGGAACGGGGTCTCGGACTCCAGTGCATCGGCGAGACGCCGTAGTTTGGCGACCACATCGGTGGTCGAGTAGAAGCGTTCGACATCCCTCGTCGCGTCGGCCACGTGATCCTCCTCGTCGGGCGCTGTCGGTGCGCCAAGCGTGAGCATTCAATCACCCATTCGGATCTGAGAAATTCCACCCCTTTGGCGTATCTGGCGCACTCATCATGGCTCCTTGTCGATGAGGCCGGCCTGCTGTGCCGGACGCATCTTGCATGGGGGAATGCATGAAAAAGCACGCGCGTGACAGTTTCTTCGTGGTCGGCGAAGGGGTGCTCGAGTTCGACCGAGAAGGTCGACCGAACGTACGGCGGCCACTGACCGGCGAGGAGCTCCGCCGGTTCCGGTTCTCCCGGCTCGGGCCGGAGGGACCACTGGTCGACGAGGCCACGAGAACCGCGCTCACCGAGGCCATCACCGTGCCCGGCGCCCAGCCGGACGCCCAGGTGCCGGCCGGTTTCACGTATCTCGGTCAGTTCGTCGACCACGACCTGACCATGGACCGCACCGAGGCGCTGCTCGGCGAGGACGTCACCCTCGACGAGCTGCTGCAGGGCCGGTCACCCGCGCTCGACCTGGACACCGTGTACGGCCGGGGGCCGAACGACCGCCAGGACCGGATCTTCTACCAGCGTGACGGCGTGAAGCTGAAGATCGGTCGGACGTCGGCGACGACGTTCCCGGACGACCGGGTGAACGTCGAGCTCGAGGGCTTCGACCTGCCGAGGGCCGGCGGCACGGTCGGCACCAGGGCGGACCGGCGCCGGCCGCTGATCCCGGACCTGCGCAACGACGAGAACCTCGCGGTGGCGCAGACGCACCTGGCGTTCATCCGTTTCCACAACCGGGTCGTTGAGGAGCACGCGCTCAGGGGCCTCGGCGGGCGACGCCTGTTCACCGTGGCCCGCGACGAGGTCGTGCGCCACTACCAGTGGATGCTGCGCACCGACTTCCTGCCGCGCATCGTCGATCCGGCGATCGTCACGGACGTGTTCACCAACGGCCGCCGGTTCTTCGAGGCGCCGGGCCGAGGACGTGGCCACGCCGGGCAGCCGCCGACGATGCCGCTCGAGTTCGCGGTCGCCGCGTACCGGCTGGGCCACAGCATGGTGCGGGGCGCCTACCAGTGGAACCGCGTGTTCAACAGCAACGGTCCCGGTCGGATCGCCACGCTGCTCCAGCTGTTCACGTTCACCGGCGTGTCCGGCAACTTCCAGCCCGGTTCCGGCGTGCCCGAGCTGGACGACCCCAACTCCGGCACGGTGGACACGCTGCCCACCAACTGGATCGCGGACTTCCGCCGGCTGTTCGACTTCACCGAGGCGGGCCGGCCGGACCTCGCGGTGCCCGCGGGCAGCGGGAACGTCGCCAAGCGCATCGACACGCTGCTCGTCGACCCGCTCGCCCAGCTGCCGGCCGGCACGTTCGCCGGTCGGGGCAGCGAGATCCCGCCGATCCAGCGCAACCTCGCGTTCCGCAACCTCACGCGCGCGAACATGGTGCACCTGGCCAGCGGGCAGCAGATGGCCAAGTTCCTCGGCGTCACCCCGTTGACGGAGACGCAGATCCTGGAAGGCAGCCAGGGTGCGGTCCTGACCGGCCTGACCGACGAGCAGCGCACCGCGGTGAGCGCCAACACTCCGTTGTGGTTCTACATTCTGCGCGAGGCGGAGTTCAACAACGGACTGCTGGGCGCGGTCGGCGGGCGGATCGTCGCCGAGGTCTTCCACCGCGCCATGGAGGGCAGCCGGACGTCGATCGTGCGTGACCCGTCCTGGCGTCCGACGCTCGGGCCGGACCGCGACACGTTCCGCATGACCGACCTGCTGCTGTTCGCGTTCGAGGGCAAGGCCGACCTGCTCAACCCTCTGGGCGACTGATCACCGGGTTCGCCGTGCTCGCGCGGGGCGAGCACGGCGAACCCGTCGGGTCAAGACTAACCAAATTGGCCTGTTGTGCGGTAATTATTGTCACATGAGTCGACTTCTCGCTGTCCTGCTGCCGCTGGTCGCTCTGCTCTTCGCCCCGACACCCGCGTTCGCCGCGGAGTCCCATTCGGAGCGGATCCTCTTCGACGGCGGTGGCAGCGAATCCCTGAACGGCCTCACCTACCACTCGTTCCGCATCCCCTCTCTGATCAGGACGAACAACGACACGCTCATCGCGTTCGTGGAGGGCCGCGCCGACGGCAACGGCGACTTCGGCAACATCAACCTCCTGTACAAGCGCTCGACGAACAACGGCGCCACGTGGTCGGGGCTCGACGAGGTGGTCGGGTCCGGGCTGGGCACGTGGGGCAACCCGACGGCCGTGGTGGACCGGTCGAACAACAAGATCTGGCTGTTCATGAACTACCAGCCGCCGGAGAGCGGCACGGTCAACTCGTGGGACGACCGGCAGGTGTGGGTCTCGTCGAGCACGGACGACGGCGTCAGCTGGTCCGCACCGGTGAACATGTCGTCGACGCTGAAGCCACGCACGTTGGCCTCCGGTGCGAGCTGGAACTGGGACGCGGTGGGCCCGGGCGTCGGCATCCAGACCACGTACCGCAACGCCGGCCGGCTCGTGATCCCCGCGCAGCACAGGAACATCTACAGCGACGACCACGGTGCGACGTGGAAGGTCGCGCTCCTGCGCACCACCTCCGGTGCCGCCATGGAGCAGACGGGTGAGTCGACCGTATTGGAACTGGCCGACGGCACGCTGTACCGCAACGACCGCGCGAGCACCCCGACGTGGGAGACGGCCAAACGCCGCTGGGTGGCCCGAGGGACGATCGAGTCGGGCTTCACGGCGTTCAGCCCGGCGAGCTGCCTGCTGGACCCGAAGAACGAGGCCTCGGTGATGCGCTACAACGCGGACGCGCCGGCACGGTTGACGCACCTGAACTCGGCGAGCACGGAGACGCGCACGAAGATGCGGATCCGGATGAGCGAGGACGAGGGCCGCACGTGGGCCTACAGCCGCCCGCTGTCGGACGCCCCGCTGCCCGGCGAAAGCGCCACCTACAAGGAAGGCGGCTACTCGAGCATCGTGAAGACGGCCGACTACCACGTGGGCGCCCTGGTGGAGGTGAACGAGAACACCGGGAGCAACAGCACCTCACACCGGTCGATCGCCTTCCGCAAGGTCAACCTGCCGTGGATCCAGGGCGGCGTCGACGACGCGAACTGCGCTGGATAACCCACCGCTGGCCGGCTTGGTTCATTGCTCGCCGTTGGTGGTTGCTGGGCCCGACCGACCCCGCCAGTCGTCCAGGGCGTCCTGGCTGGCGATGGTGTCGGGATGGTCGCGGCCCAGCACCCGTGTCTGATCCTGGACGAGTTCGGTGAATGCCTCGACGGCACCGGCCGCGTCCCCTGCCTTCCCGCGACAGTAGGCCAGGTTGTACCTCGCGGAGAAGGTTCGCGGGTGGTCAGGGCCCTGGACCCGTGCCCGGTCCGCCGCTAGTTCGGCGAATGCCTCGGCAGCGCCCGTGGGGTCCCCCGCCATCGCGCGCCACCGCGCCTGTTCGTGCCGACTGTCGAGAGTGCCGTTGTCGTCGGGGCCCAGCACCCGGTTCCGGTCGGAGACGAGTTCGGCGAACGCCGCCGCCGCTCCGGCGGCGTCTCCCGCCTCCCCGCGACATTTGCCGAGGAAGTGTCGTGCCTGCAAGGTTTTGGGATGGTCGTTGCCATAGACCGGTAGCTGATCTCTGACGAGTTCGGCCCAGGCCGCCTCAGCGCGGGACACGTCCCCGGAGAACGTCATCCACCACTGGATCAGTGTGTCCCTGCCATCGAGGCCCTCAGGGCTGTTGGGACCCAGCCGTCGCACCTTCTCGGCGAGCCGGAAGGCGGTGGGCAGTTGGCGCGCGATCTCTTGATTGCCAGCGTCGGCGCGCGCCCGCAAGTCGTTCAGGACGTGCTGTCCGCCCAGTAGCCCGACGATCTCGTCAGGGGCGGACGCCCGGCTTGTGACCGCCTTCTCCGGCGTACTGGGCTGCGCACGAAGCGCGGGAAGCTGGGAAAGGGTGGCGTGGATACGGGGAAGCGCGTCACGAAGCGGTTCGGATACGACGCTGGCCGCGGTGCTGATCGCGACGACTTTTCGGTACCGCTCCGCGAGGTCGTCCAGATAGCGGTGGACAGCCTGCTCCGGATTCCAGAAGGCCTCGTTCACGATGTGGACGCCGTTCTCCCCACTGTCGAAGATATTGCCGTTGCCATCCACGGAAACGAGGCCGGCTGGTAAATCGTCACGGCCTCGGGGAGATGCGGTGAGCCAGTCAGGGGCGGGCTGCCCTCTGGCGACCATCTCCCGGTCGATCGCCTGACGGACCACGTCGACCGTCTGCCGAAAACGGCGGATCTCGCCCTCGATCTGCTCGGCCACGGCGATGACGACGCGCTGTGGGAACACGACAGCCAGCGGCTCTGCCGTCACCTTCCGGTCGTCACCGTCGTACAGGATTTCCACGCGCAGCAGGTAGGCAACCATGTCGTGGATGACGGGCCGGGCCAGCCGGACCAGGAACCGGTCGGCTTCCCCTGGCCCGACCGTCTGGGCGAGACCGGCGGTGACCCGCGCGCCGGCGGCTGCCTCGGGGTCCGGGAGCGGGACGTCGTACGTCGCCGACACGTCCAAGGCCGCGCCGACGAACCCGGGTCCCGCGTCGTAGGGCATCGGCATTGACGTGTCGCCGAACCGGACCGCCTGGTGAACGTGCACGACCACCCGCTTGAGGACGGCCGGCAGACCTCCGGTGTTGCGAACCATGACATCGAGGACCGGTGGATCGTCCTTGTCGGACTTCGCGGGATCTGGTGGCCGGAACGACACGTCCACCAGCTCCACACGCGATTTACGCGGTCGGCGTGCGCGCAAAGCCGCCCATGCGGCGATAAGCGCGGCACCGACGCCACCACTCAACCCGACAATTGTGGTCCACACGGGGACGACGATAACTCGTGCCCGACGAAACACTAACGGGTGAATAACGCCGAGGAAATCGGCGATGTTCTCGCCGAGGTCAATGCCAGTCGCTCACCTTGACGTCGTCCGGGGCGGGGCGGCCGTGGCCGGTCTCCACAAGTTCCTTGAGGCTCAACAGGAACGTCGCCCACTTGGTGCTGCAGTGACCCATGAACTCGACCGGCTCGCGCCAGCCCGCGTGCTTGAACCGCACGATCGTGTACTCGTCGCGCTGGTCGAGGCGAAAATCGATCTCGGTGCCGAGCCATTCCTCCGGACCGCCGATGACACGCCACCGCACTCTGCCGGACGGGTCCAGCTCCAGTACCTCCATGTCGAAACCGCCGGCGTCGCCGAACCGGAACGCCAACTTCCCACCGACCTCGCTCGTGCCGACGGTGTCGGTGGTCCACCAGGCGGCAAGGCCCGCTGGTGTGGCCAACGCCCGGTACACCTCGTCGAGCGGGGCGACGACACCGATTCGGTGCAGAATGTCCAACATTGTCATTCTCCTTGGGTCCTGCGGGTTCGTTCGATCGTCTCGGCGAGCCGCTTGATGCGGCGGAGTCGGGCGTCCCAGGTGGCGCCGACCGCGGACAGTTGGGCGACGGCTCGGGCGAGTTGTGCCTCGTCGACCTGGTAGACACGCTCGCGACCGGCCGGCGCGGCATGCACCAGGCCGACCCGGTCCAGGACGGCCAGGTGTTTCGACACGGCCTGGCGGGTGACGGGTAGTCGCTCGCTCAGTGACGTGGCCGTGCCCGATCCCGTGGTCAGGAGCAGGTCGATCATGGTGCGCCGGATGGGGTCGCCGACCGCCGACCACAGCTCGTCGTCGACCGTCTGACTCACGACGACCCCTCGCAGGCTCGGTGTCGCCGCTCGCGGTCGCCCTGTGTCTGCCGATTCGCTCCGCAAGCTCCGCTCATGACGTGGAGACCAGCCGCGCGACGTAGGCGCCCAGCGCCGGGATGTAGTGGTCCCATCCGCTCTCGTGATCGTGGTACTGCTCCTCGAGTACGGCGATCTCCCAGCCCATCTCCCGGAACCCGGTCTCCGTCATGCGAATCCGGGTGCCCGTGCCCGTGGGGACCAGGTCGAAGGTGACGAACAGCGAGTCACCGCCTCGGTCAGGTTCCGCGTAGGCCCACCGGAAGGAGAACCGCTTCGGCGGGTCGACCTCGACGACGGAGAACCCGACGGTCGTCGTCTCGCCGGTCTCCGCGTTCCGCCACACGAGCTCGCCTGGTGCGCCCGCGACCGGCTCGAACCGAGCGTCGTCGGGCCACCACTCCCGCATGTGTTCTGGCTGACTGATCACCTCGAAGACCACCTCGGGTGACGCGTCGACCTCGATATCGCGTTCGATCGATCCGTACTCCATGCCCACCAGCCTTTCGCAACCTTTGGTTGCGTAAAGCTACAACAGTCCACACCCAACACGCAACCTTTGGTTGCACATCGGGGCAGCCGGTTCAGCGCGCACCCCCCGGGCGCGCTGAACCGGTTACCGTCAGGCCGGTAGGGCCAGCAGGTCCTCGTGGTGAACGATCACACGCAGGTCGCCGTCGAGCCGACGGCGCAGGTAGTCGTCCGCGAACGGGCGAAGATCCGGTTCCTGCTCGCACGCCGCGGACACCCAGCCGCGCAACCACTCGGCCGTCAGTTGCGCCCTGTCCGGCCCGAGACGCCATGGGCTCGGTCGTCTGTGGACTGTCGCACCGAGACGGATGAACGCCGTCGCCGTCGCCGCGACCGCTGAGGGGCCAAGCAGTGCCCGGCCTCCGACGGTGCGGCTCTGGTGAGCGTTGAAGGCGGCGGCCATGCGCTCGTCCAGCGGGTCGGCCGGGGTCAGCTCGACCCGGCCCACGACCGAGAGCGCGAACAACGCAGGGCACCGCGCCTTGACACAGGCGGTCGCCAACGCGGTCACCTCCGTCGACGTCAGGATGTCCAACAGTGCCGAGCCGGTCACGAGCGACGTGCCGGCCAGGTCCTCGGCGGTGATGGTCGTGATGTCCCGCAGGTCGGGCACGGCGCCGGGCACACTCGCGGCCGCCACCTTCAGCAGCACCGGGTCCTGGTCGGTCAGTACCCACTTCTGGGTACCGGGCAGCCGGGGCGACAACCACCTGGCCATCGAGCCGGTGCCGCTGCCGAGGTCCCGGACCACGAGGTCCGAGCTCGTCAACGACGTCCGCAGGGTGGTCAGCAGTTCGTCCGCACGGGACTCGGCGTCAGCGGGCTCGCGTAGCGCGAGCCATTCTGGGGAAAAGTCACTCATCGACAACTAACACGCGGTCCCCTGCCAGGCGGTTCAGAACCAAGGCGCACCGCCGTTCGTATGAGAGCTGTTGAGGGCGGAGACTGATCGTGGAGGACCCCGTGAGCACACCGACCACCCGGACACTGACCGTCGCCGCGATGGCACTCGCGGCGATGCTGGCCCTGTTGACCAGGGTGTCCGGTCTCGGGCCGCCGGGCTGGCTCGCGGCGCTCGCCTACGGGGTGGCCGGCTGGGCCGTGCTCACCGAGGCCATGCCCCGCTACGGCGTCAGCCGCTTCGGGCCGGCCGACCTCGTCACCCTCGTCAGGGCTGTGCTCGTGGGGGCGGTCACGGCGATGGTCGTCGACACCGGCCACCCCTCGGAGTCGGTCTGGGCGCTCGTGATCGTCGCGGGGCTGGCGCTCTCCACCGACGCCGTCGACGGCCGCGTGGCCCGGCGCACCGGCACCGTGTCGAAGTTCGGCGCTCGGTTCGACATGGAGGTCGACGCCTTCCTCATCCTGGTGTTGAGCGCTCACATCGCGACCCAGTTCGGCTGGTGGGTGCTCGCGATCGGCGGCATGCGGTACGTCTTCGTCGCCGCCGCGCGGATCTGGCCGTGGCTCGGGGCACCGCTGCCGACCCGACTCACCAGCAAGGCCGTCGCCGCCGCGCAGGGCATCGTGCTGACCGTGGTCATGCTCCTGCCCACCGTGCCCGGCACCATCCTCGTCGGTCTCGCGTTGTTGGCGCTCACCTGGTCCTTCGCACACGACGTCCGCTGGCTGCACCGCAACCGCGCCACCGCCCCCGCCGTGGCGACCGATGCCACGAAGACCGCACAGCAGCCCCGGATCCGCCGCCGCGTGTTCACCACGCTCGCCGGCGTGCTCGTCCTGTTCGCACTCCTCGCGCCGACCCACCTCAGCCAGCTCACGCCCGCCACGTTCGTGCGCATCCCCGTCGAGGGACTTCTCGTGGCCGGGCTCGTCCTGGTGCTGCCCACCCGGTCACGCCGGGTGGCCGCCGCGCTCGTCGGTGTCGGGCTCGCACTGGTCATGATCATGAAGCTGGTCGACATCGGCTTCCAGGAGACGCTGGGCCGGCAGTTCCACCCGGTGTACGACTGGACCGCGCTGCAGCCGGCCGTCGAGTTCGTCGAGGACTCGGTTGGCTCGTTCGCCTCGGTCGCCGCGGTGGTCGGCGCGATACTGCTGGTGCTCGGCGTGGTGGTGGCCATGGTGCTGGCGGTGCTGCGGCTGTCCACGGTCGCGGTGAGCCGGCGCAAGGTGACGACCCGCGGAATGGCCGCCCTCGGCGTGGTCTGGGTGGCGCTCGCGGTGATCGGCCAGCCGGTAGCGGCGAACTCCGCGGCCAACGAGGTGTTCGACGACATCCGCCAGGCCCGTGCCGACCTGCTCGACCCGGACGTGTTCGCCCAGCAGGCCGCCCACGACAAGTTCCGGTACGCGCCCGGCGACGAGCTCCTGAACGGGTTGCGCGGCAAGGACGTGCTACTCGTGTTCGTCGAGAGCTACGGCCGGGTCGCGGTGGAGAACCCCAACATCGCGCCCAGCGTCGACCGGGTCCTCGACGACGGCACCGAAGCGCTGCGGGCCGCGGGATTCGAGTCCCGCAGCGCGTTCACGACCTCCGCCACGTTCGGCGGCCTGAGCTGGCTCGCGCACGCGACGACGCAGTCCGGGCTGCGGGTCGACACCCAGCCGAGGTACGACGCGCTGGTGTCCAGCGAGCGGCTCACGCTCTCGGGCGCGTTCAGCCGCGCGGGCTGGCGCACCGTCGGCGTGTCCCCGTCGATCGTCCGGGACTGGCCGGAGGCGGAGTACTTCGGCTACGACAAGGCGTACGTCCGCGACAACGTCGGCTACAAAGGACCGAACTTCTCCTACGCCAAGATGCCCGACCAGTACACGATGTCCGCCCTCCACCGCAACGAGCTCGCGGCGGAGGACCGCAGACCGGTGATGGCCGAGATCGACCTCGTGTCGAGCCACATCCCGTGGACGCACCTGCCCCGGATGATCGACTGGGACACCGTGGGCGACGGCTCGATCTACGGCCCGATGCCGGCGCAGGGCAAGACGAAGGCGGAGGTGTGGCCCGACCCGGTGAAGGTCCGCGACGCCTACGCCGAGTCCATCCGGTACTCACTCACTACCCTGATCGAGTACATGACCAGGTACGGCGACAAGGACACGGTGATGGTCTTCCTCGGCGACCACCAGCCGGGCCCGTCCATCACGGGGGACACGACGATGCACGACGTGCCGATCACGCTCGTCGCCGGTGACCCCGCGGTCTTCGACAGCATCGGCAGCTGGGGCTGGGAGAAGGGGCTCAACCCGAGCCCGTCCGCCCCGGTGTTCCCGATGGAACAGTTCCGCGACCGCTTCCTGACCGCGTTCGGATCGGAGAAGGGGCACCCCGGCACATGACCCACCTGCTGCCGATGGGCACGTCCGAGGACGCGCGCGACCGGACGGTCGCCGTGCTCCCGGTCGGCAGCTTCGAACAACACGGTGACTTCCTGCCACTGGCGACGGACACGGTGATCGCGGTGACGATCGCCGAGGCCGTCGCCGCGGCTTATCCGGTGTTGCTGCTGCCCCCGGTGACGATCTCCTGTTCGCACGAGCACGCGGCATGGCCCGGCACGGTGAGCATCTCGGCGCCCACACTGCACGCGATCGTCCGTGACGTCGCGGACTCCTTGCGCCGCAATGGAATCAACAAACTGGCACTGGTGAACGGACACGGCGGCAACTACGTGCTCGGCAACGTCGTCCAGGAAGCCAGCGCGCGCGGCGAGCGCATGGCCCTGTTCCCGACCGAAGTGGACTGGCTGGCCGCGCGTGCGGCCGGTGGGGTCGAGACGGGACCGGACACGGACATGCACGCGGGCGAGCTGGAGACCTCCCTGCTACTGCACGCACATCCGGAGCTGGTCCCCGCGGACTACGCCACAAAGGACGAACGCGCCGACGAGCGGGACCACTTCCTCACGCTCGGTCTTGGCCCGTACACGAGGTCCGGAGTGATCGGCCACCCGTCACTGGCCACGGCAGCGAAAGGCGAGGGAGCGCTGGCCCACCTGGTCACCGCGTTCGCCGGAACACTCACCGCGCTCGACCGCTGACCACGTGATGGCGTACGACGTCACGGACGTGCGTCCGGTAATCGGCTGAGCCGCCGGGAGCGCGCGGAAATCGTAGGAACTCGATCTCGGGCATCGGGCAAAGACGGGTAGAGCCCATCCCCGAGAGGAGTCCCGATGCGAGGTTCCGGATGACAGCACTGCCGGTACGACCGGCCACGGAAGCCGGCGAGGTGGATGACGCCGCTGTCGTCGAACGGTCCTGGACGGACGCGGATGCCTTCGCGGTCATCTTCGACCGGTATGCGGTGACCGTGTACCGGTTCCTGGCTCGCCGGGTCGGCGGCCAGCTCGCCGACGATCTCACCGGTCAGACCATGCTTGTCGCGTTCGACCAGCGGCGGCGCTTCGATCTCAGTCAGCGCAGCGCGTTGCCGTGGCTGTACGGCATCGCCACCAACCTGCTGCACCGGCACACGAGAACCGAGGTGCGGCGGCACCGGGCGCTGGCCAAGGCCACGGCCGACACGACCCTGGAGGGTCACGATGAGCTGGTCACCGACCGGGTGACCGCGGCCGCCCAGCCGTTGGGTAGGGCGCTTGCACGGCTGTCCTCGACCGAGCGGGACATCGTGCTGCTCGTCGCCTGGGAGGACCTCTCCTACGAAGAGATCGCGCTGGCGCTGGACATTCCGGTCGGCACGGTCCGCTCTCGCCTGCATCGCGCCCGAACGAAGCTGCGTCGCGCGCTTCCCAAGGAGGACAACTGATATGGATGATCTCGAACTGCTGTCCCGGTTGCGCCCGGAGACCGAGGACCCCGATCCCCTGACGCTGACCAGGCACCGGATCGCGTTGATGAACCGCGCCACCGATCCGGGAGCGCGAGCGGTGGCGTGGCGCTGGCCGCGCATGGCCGGTGGCGCCGCCGTGGTGGCGGGGATCACCGCGGTCGGCTTGGTGGTTGGCCTGTCCGGTGGTCATGAGGTGTCCCCAGGGCCTGGCGCCGTGGCGAGTTCGGGTTCCGCGCCACCAGCCGCCTCGCCGACGAGGGCCGCGGTCGTGCTGCTGGCCAACGCCGCCGACGCCGCGGCCGACGCCCCCGCCGGCACCGGTGACTGGGCCTACACGAGCAGTGTCATCGTCATGAACGGCACCGGCACCAATACCCTCCGCTTGCAGGTCTGGGAGAAGACCGACGGCACGGACAGCCTGATCCGCGAAGACCGCGACGGCAAGGTCGAGGAGTTCAGGACCGGCGACAGCAGCGGCATGTTTCCGCTCTCGCTGCGCCACCCGACGTACGGCTACCTGGCCACCCTGCCGACCGACCCCACCGCGCTGCGCGATGAGATCTACCGGCAGGCACAGAACGAGATCGGCGAGACGGAGCCGACCGGCCAGCAGCTCTACACAGTGGACCAGTGGGCGTTCCTGCTGATCGGGGAGCTGGTGCGGCGCGCCGCACCGCCCGCGCTGAAGGCCGCGCTCTACCGTGTCGCGGCGACCATTCCCGACGTGGAGTACGTCGACGACACGACGGACGCGGCCGGCCGTCACGGGATCGGTGTCGCACATTCGGTCAACAACGGCGGTGACCGCACCATCCTGATCTTCGACCGGACCACCTACCAGGTCATGGGCATGGCGACCGAGGCTCACGACGGCGGCACGGGCTCCGAAGCCGTGCTCGCGACCGGACTCGTGGAGAACGCCGGGCAGACACCGTGACCAGGCACGCCGCCGCGGGTCCCTGGGGACCCGCGGCGGCGTGCGGAGAACCGACCGGACAGCGGAACGGCCGAAGCCGACCGCGCCTCCTACGCCAGGTGCGGGAGGAGATGGTCGAGCCGCTCCCGCTTGGTACGCAGGTACGGGAGGTTGTCATCGTTTGGCTGGACCAGCAGCGGCACCCGCTCCACGACGCGGATCCCGTTGCGTCGCAACGACTCCAGCTTGTCCGGGTTGTTCGACAGCAGGCGCACCTCCGAGACCCCGAGGTCGTGGAGGATCCGCGCGGCGACACCGAAGTCGCGTGCGTCGACCGGCAGGCCCAGCGCGAGGTTGGCCTCGACGGTGTCCATACCGTCCTCCTGCAGGCGCATCGCGGCGAGCTTGGCCAGCAGGCCGATGCCCCGTCCCTCGTGTCCCTTGAGGTAGATGATCACGCCGGCGCCCTCGGCGACGACCTTGCGCATCGCCGCAGCCAGCTGGTCTCCGCAGTCGCACCGTGTGGAGGCGAACACGTCACCGGTCAGGCACTCCGAGTGCAGGCGGGTCAGCGGTGCGGTGCCCGCGATCTCGCCGTACACGAGCGCGACCTGCTCGTGTCCCCACCGCGAGTCGAGGTAGCCCACCGCCTTGAACTCCCCGTGCGCAGTCGGCAGGCGGGTCTCCACCATCCGCTCGACGTGGGAAACGTCCGATCCGATGTCGGCCAGATCCGTCATGCCACCCTCTCTCGTTTGCGAACCAGTGCCCCATTCAGGGAGGCGCGGGAGAACGCTCCGAGCCTTCCCATCATGCCCCGGGGCACGAGCATCAGCGCGCCAGGCAGGCTCGCCACCAGTCCCAGCAACCCGTACGCCACCGCGGCGGTCAGGCCCTGAGCGGCCCCCAGCCCAGCCGCGGCGAACATCAACGCCGTCACACCTTCCCGGGGACCCCACCCGCCGACGTTCACCGGCAGCCCCATCGCCAGCAGCGCCACCAGCACAATTGGCAGCAGCTGCTCCGCCGGCAGCGTCACACCCGCCGCCCTCATGGCGATCAAGAACATCGTGATGTGCCCGGTGAGCGCCGCCGCCGACAGCAGCGCGACGCTCGGCCACATGTCCCTGGCCAGCAGGCCGGTGCGGATGTCGTCGACGGTGCGCCGCCAGCGCGAGCCGACGCCGATCCACCGCCGCGCGGCCAGGTACGCCACCGCCAGCCCAACGACCACGGTCACGAGCACCAGGCCGACATCGCGTCCCGGGCCGGCCAGCAGCACGGCCGTCCCGGCCACGACCACCACGACCTGCCCCGCAGTCCGCTCGAGCACCACGGCTCGCACGCCGGCGCCGACGTCACCTTCGGCGCGTCCGTGCTGGACGGCCCGCTGCACGTCGCCGAGCACACCGGCCGGCAGCACCCCGTTGAGGAACAGCGCGCGGTAGTAGTCAACGACCGCCTTCCCGAGCGGGAGACTCAGCCCGAGCCGGCGCGCCACCAGGCACCACCGCCACGCACACAGCACAGTGGTCACCAGCCCGATACCGAGCGCCGCGAGCACGTCGTTCGCGTCGAGTACCCGGAGACCGTCGACGAACCCGCCGGTGCCGAGCTTCCACATCAGCGCCGCGACGATCGCGACCCCGATGCCCAGCTTCAGCCAACCCCAGAACTTGCCCTTCATCGCAGTACCCCCGCGAGCCGTTTAGCCGCGGTAGGCCAGTCCTCGACTTCACGTGCCCGGGCTGCCTCCCGCAGCCGGTCGCGCAGCTCGGCTTCGGTGAGCCAGCGGCGCAGCGCCTCGGTGAGGGCGGACACGTCGTCGGGAGGCACGAGCATCCCCGGCGTGATCTTGTTGTTGACATCCCGACCGAGCGTGTAGGGCAGTGCGTCCACATTGGTGGTCAGCACCGGGACGCCCCGCACGAGCGCCTCGGTGACCACCATGCCGAACGTCTCACGACGGGACGGCAGCACCAACAGGTCGGTCCGGTTGAACGTCTGGTCGAGATCCTCGTCCGACAGCGGGCCGGCGAGGATCATCTTGTGTGTCAGGCCTAGCTTGTCGATCATTCCCTGGATCCGGCGGGCGTGGCCGGGGTCGCGGCGAAGCGACCCGACGCACACGCAGGTCCACGGCAGGTCCGCGAGGTTCGCGAGGGCTTCGGCGAGCACGTCGTGGCCCTTGCGCTGGGTGATCGACGCGACGCACAGCAGCCGGTTGCCGGACTCGGTGCCCGCGGCGAGCGGCGCCGGATCGGTGCCGGGTGGCGCCGTCCGCACTCGGCGCGGGTCGAGCCCGTGGTGCGCGATGGCACGCCGGGCGGCCCACTCGCTGGTCGCGACGACCGCGGTCGCCGCGCGCAGCACCTCACGCTCACGCCGGTCGAGCCCTGCGGCCCGCTCCTGCGGCACGCCGGTCTCGTCGGCGAGCTGCAGGTGCAGCAGGACGACCAGACGCAGGCGACGTGCGTGCGGCACCACGACCTCCGGCACCCCGCACGCCACGAGACCGTCGATCAGCACGACCGCCCCGTCGGGAATCTCGGTGAGCGTCTTCGACAGCGCGACCCGCGCCTTGGTGCTCGGGGTCGGCCAGCGGCCGGGCACGGCCACCTTGTCCAAACCGAGCAGATCGCACATGCGTCTGTCGTAGGTGTTGCCACCGCTCGCTACCGTGACGTCGTCGACGTCACCGGGCACAACGAAGACGGTCACAGTGACCGCCGGTAGCTGGCCCACGCCACATGGGATTCCTTCAGCGACACCGTGATCTCGCCGAGGCCGCGTCCACCCTCACCGAGCAGTCCCTTGTGGACACGTTCGGCGAGCCGGTCGGCGACGAACTTGGCGAGGAACTCGGTGGAGGTGTTGATGCCCTTGAACTCCTCGACCTCGTCGAGGTTGCGGTAGTTCAGCTCACCGAGCACGGCCTTGAGGGCCTCGGTCGCGAGTCCGATGTCGACCACGATGTTGTCCGCGTCCAGCTCCGCGCGGGAGAACGTGGCGTCCACCACGAAGGTGGCGCCGTGCAGCTGTTGCGCAGGGCCAAACACCTCTCCGGTGAAGCTGTGCGCGACCATCATGTGGTCGCGGACGGTGAGGCCGAACACCCGGCGCCTCCTACGGTCGGCTCAGTCGCTGTCGTACGTAACACGCAAGCAAAGCTCAGACGGTTCACGACTGATCAGGACAGGCAAAACCGCAGGTAGTTCGTCGAACCGGCACTCGGAGGTCACCAGAGCGTCGAAGGAGGGGTCGGCGAGCAGGTCCAGGGCGACCGCGAGTCGCTGGGCATAGGTACGTGGCCGGTTGGGCGACACGGTGCCGACCTGACTGCTACGGATGGTGAGCCTGCGCGAGTGAAACCACTCCCCAAGCGGCACGCCGACGCGCCGGTCCCCGTACCAGCTGAGCTCCACGCAGACCCCTTCCGGCCGCAGCAGTTCCAGCGCGCGGGCGAGCCCCTGCTCGGACGCGCTGGCGTGCACGACGAGGTCGCAGCCGTCCAACGCGTCGCCGGGCAGGGCGAAGTCCACTCCCAACGCGGCCGCGATCACCGCACGTGTGGGGTCGATGTCGACCAGTTGCACGCGGGCGGCGGGAATCCTGGCGAGGATCGCGGCCACGGCCGCGCCAACCATGCCGGCGCCGATCACCGCGATCCGGTCGCCGACCTGGGGAGCGGCGTCCCAGACCGCGTTGAGCGCGGTCTCCACGGTGCCGGCGAGCACGGCCCTGGCGGCGGGCACACGGTCGGGCACGACGGTCACCGCGCCGACCGGCACCACGTAACGAGTCTGATGTGGATAGAGGCAGAAGACGGTCCGGCCCGCCAGCTCGGTGGGTCCACTCTCGACAGTTCCGACGTTCAGGTACCCGTACTTCACCGGCGCCGGGAAGTCCCCTTCCTGGAACGGCGCGCGCATCACGTCGTGCTGGCTTTCCGGCACGCCGCCGCGGAACACGAGCGCCTCGGTGCCGCGGCTGACCGCGGAGAACATGGTGCGCACGCTCACCTCGCCGGGCCCGGCAACCGGTAGCTCGACGGGCCGGATCTCCCCGTGCCCGGGCTCTCGCAACCAGAACGCGCGCTCCATCACCCTCCACCTTCCACTCGAGAACGGCGATGACTGTGCCCATCGGGCTCCGCGCCGTACACGAGCAGGCCGTTGACCACGTTCACATAGAACACCGAACCCGAGCCGACCGCCGGGTGATGGTCGTGAGGAAGGTGAGCACCGCCGGGCGAGTGCCCGCGGGACAGCGCGCTAGTTCTTGGCCTCGTCGGCCACGCGGGCGTGCAGACGGGCGCGGATCTCGTCCGGCGTGTAGGCCCGCCGTTTGCGCTCGGCGCGGGCGATGGCCACCCCGGACGCGGCGACTCCCGCCAGTCCGGCCAATCCGACGATCTTCCACCAGCGCACGGGCCTAGGCTACCGGGGTGGCCGTTTCACTGGACGAGGCAGTCGAGCTGACCAGGACAGGCGACGTGTGGCTGTTCCGCGGCACCACCGCGGCCGACCGGACCATCCGGCTCACCACCAACAGCCCGGTCAACCATGTCGGCATGGCGGTGGTGATCGAGGACCTGCCACCGCTGATGTGGCACGCGGAGCTCGGCCGCTCGTTGCGGGACATGTGGACCGGCGGCCACCACCGCGGCGTGCAGCTGCACGACCTGCGCGAAGCCGTGGTCCAGTGGACCGGCAGGTACAAGCAGCGGGCGTGGCTGCGCCAGCTCGAGCCGCCCGCTGGCCGCGAGATGGAGGATGCCGCGCTGCGGGCCGTCGCGCGCCTCGACGGGACGCCGTTCCCGTCGACGGCCCGCCTGTTCGGCCGCTGGCTGTACGGCCGCGCGCCGCTCCCCCGCCGGCACACCACCGACGCGGCGCTGGAGACCGCGTACTGCGCCGAGGTCGTCGCGATCACCTATCAGACGATGGGCCTGCTGCCGGCCAAACGCCGTCCCAACTGGTACGACCCTGGCCGATTCTGGAGCGGTGACGAACTCCCGCTGCTCGGCGCGACACTGGGCACCGAGATCGCGGTCGAGACCTGACCGATAGTTTCACAAACTTTCGAAACTCGCCTACTGGCGTCGTTTCCGACGTGCAACGAATGCGCGGCTCAGCACGTCGAAACTTTCCGAAACTGTTCCGGAAATCGGTTGTTGACACAACTTTGCCCACACGCCGACAATCGGTGTAGCTGTAGCCGGTCGCGATTGAGTAATCGCTCAGCGTTGCGCGAAATCCAACTCAGGTTTGGTCTCATACAGCGAGGAAACGAACAGTCATGGTCACCAGATCCCTGCGAACCACTGCCAGGAGAGCCCTCGTGCTCGCCGCGGCGGGCGCCATGGCCGTCACCGGTGTGGTGGCGCTGTCCGGCACCGCGAACGCGGCCACCACGCTCGGCGCCTCCGCGGCGGAGCGCGGCGGCCGGTACTTCGGCGCCGCGGTCGCCGCCAACCATCTCGGCGAGGCGCGCTACTTCCAGACATGGACCACCGAGTTCAACGGCGCGACGCCGGAGAACGAGATGAAGTGGCAGACGATCGAGCCGAGCCGCAACCAGTTCAACTTCGCCCCCGCCAACCAGATCGTCACCCAGGCCCGCAGCCGGGGCATGAAGGTCCGCGGGCACACGCTGGTGTGGCACTCGCAGCTCGCCGGCTGGGTGAGCAGCCTGGACGCAACCAACCTCCGCTCGGCGATGAACAACCACATCAACCGGGTGATGGGCCAATGGCGTGGCCAGATCCACTCCTGGGACGTGGTCAACGAGGCGTTCGAGGAGAACGGCAGCCGGCGCCAGTCGGTGTTCCAGCAGCGGCTCGGCAACGGCTACATCGAGGAGGCGTTCCGCGCCGCCCGCACCGCCGACCCGAACGCCAAGCTCTGCTACAACGACTACAACACCGACGGCATCAACGCGAAGAGCAACGCGGTCTTCGCGCTGGTACAGGACTTCAGGAACCGCGGCGTCCCGATCGACTGCGTCGGCTTCCAGTCCCACTTCAACGGGGCGTCCCCGGTGCCGGGCAACTACCAGCAGAACCTGCAGCGCTTCGCCAACCTCGGCGTGGACGTGCAGATCACCGAGCTGGACATCGAGGGCTCGGGCACCGCACAGGCCAACAACTACCGCAACGTCGTGAACGCGTGCCTCGCGGTCTCCCGCTGCACCGGCATCACCGTGTGGGGCATCCCGGACCACTACTCGTGGCGCCCCAACGGAACCCCGTTGCTGTTCGACAGCAACTACAACAAGAAGGCCGCCTACACCGCCGTGTTGAACGCTCTCAACACCGGCCAGAGTGACCCGCCGCCCAACGACCCACCGCCCAACGACCCGCCACCGAACGACCCACCGCCGACCACCGGCGCGTGCGCGGCGACGGTGTCGACCAACCAGTGGACGGGCGGATTCGTCGGCAGCGTGCGGGTCACCGCGGGCTCGGCACAGGTCAACGCCTGGACGGTCACCGTCACGCTGCCGTCCGGCGCAACCCTGACCAGCGGTTGGAACGCCGACCGTAGCGGGAACACCGGCACCGTCCAGTTCACGAACGTTGGCTTCAACGGGTCCATCGCGCCTGGCCAGTCGGTCGACTTCGGCTACCAGGGCACCGGAACCGGCACGGGCGTCACGCCGACCTGCGCGGCGTCCTGACGGGGGAACTCGAGCGCGGTGCGTGCGGCCCCGAGGAGTCGCACGCACCGCGCCGTGTTGTCGCTCACACGCACCTGACGCCCGGAACAGGGCCGCGTGCACGCCGGTTGACCGGAGCATTGGAGAACCACCGTTCTCCACCGGGTCAGCAAAGGAACCACGATGCCGTTCATCACCGTCGGGACCGAGAACTCCACGAACATCGACGTGTACTACGAGGACCACGGCAGCGGGCAGCCGGTCGTCCTCATCCACGGCTACCCCCTCGACGGACACTCGTGGGAGAAGCAGAGTGCCGCCCTCCTGGCCGCCGGCTACCGCGTCATCACCTACGACCGCCGCGGCTTCGGTCAGTCGAGCCAGCCCACCACCGGCTACGACTACGACACCTTCGCCAACGACCTGAAGATCGTCCTGGACACGCTGGACCTCACCGACGTCGTGCTGGTCGGCTTCTCGATGGGCACCGGCGAGGTCGCGCGGTACGTGAGCACCTACGGCTCGACACGTGTGTCGAAGGTCGCGTTCCTCGCGTCGCTGGAGCCGTTCCTGCTCAGGACCGACGACAACCCGGACGGTGTGCCCCAGGAGGTCTTCGACGACATCCGTGCCGCCGTCACGGCCGATCGCTATGCCTACTTCACCGAGTTCTACAAGAACTTCTACAACACCGACGAGAACCTCGGCACGAGGTTGTCGGAGGAGGCGCTGCGCAACAGCTGGAACGTCGCGGCCGGCGCGTCGTGGTTCGCCTCGAGCGCCGCGGTGCCCACCTGGGTCACCGACTTCCGCGCCGACATCCCGAAGATCGACGTGCCCGCGCTGATCCTGCACGGCACCGCGGACAACATCCTGCCGATCGACGTCACGGGCCGCCGTTTCCACGAGCTGCTGCCGAAGGCGACCTACGTCGAGGTCGAGAACGCGCCACACGGTCTGCTGTGGACACACGCGGAGGACGTGAACGCCGCGCTCCTCGCCTTCCTCGCGGCCTGACCGAGAAGCCGGCGACGGCCACCTCCCCGAGAGAGAGCGGGGAGGTGGCCGTCTGTCCGGTGTGGAGCTCAGCCCGTGAAGTTGACGTCACTGCAGAAGTAGTACGTCTGGTCCATGTGGCTGGCCTTCCAGATCGTGTAGACGATGTGGCGGCCGGTGCGGGTACCCGCGTCCACCTGGATCAGCGTGTTCTGCTGCGGCGGCGTCTTGCCGACCTCCTTCACCAGCTGCAGGTCCGACCACCGAAGTGGTTGCGTGATCGGGTTGTAGCCCTGCCTGGTGATGTAGACCCGGTAGTAGTCCCCACCGTGGAACGCCTGGTCGTAGATGTTGACCGTGAAGTTCCTCGGCTTGTTCACGGCCTTCCAGTCGCCGACCGTGTCCATGGAGTTGTAGCGGTTGCCTTCCGTGTGGCCGGCACTGCACAGCTGCCCGTCCGGGATCGCCGCCTGGTGGTTGCCGGCGACACCGTTGCGGTACAGACCGTTCCAGTTCCACATGGCGTTGGCGTTGTCCTGCCATGCCTGGTGACACATCGGATCCAGGGTCGCCATGTTCGGATTGAGATGGTCGCTACCCCACCGCTGCCAGCAACCGTAGTTGCGGGACGGCGGATCGGTGGCGCTGCCGTGCGCCGAGGCGGACGGCACGAAACCGACCAGCAGGGCGGCCGCTGCCGAGAGCACGGCGACGGCACGTCGTCGGATGGACACCCCTACGCTCCTCTCAGTTCGTTGTGAGCGCTCACAACCGCGGGAAGGCGTTGCGCATGAGCTCCTGGAACTGGGCGGAGAACCAGTGACCGGACAGCGGCGAGTTGGGCAGCGCACCGGACATGTTGTTGTTGTTGCGCGGGTTGCCGGTGTAGGTCGGGTCGCACATCCGGTCGAAGCCCTTGCCTTCGTTGTTCGGGATGGCGGTGCTGGAACCGTCGGACTCACCCGGCGGCTTCATCCAGACGTAGGCGTCGATCCCCGCCGCGGGGTTGGCCCTGGGACGTTCGCCGAGGCCGGCACCGGACTGGTTGCACCAGTTGCCGAGGTGGATACGGCGGTCGATGCGCGACTGGTTCATGAAGGTGATCGGGTCGGTGGAGGTGCTGGCGGACGTGGGTCGCGCGGAGCCGCCCCAGCCGTTGCGGGAGGTGTCGATCAGCATGCCGATGTTGGCGTCGAAACACTGGCTGTCGGCCCGGGAGCGGAAGTCCTGGGCGAACGTGAGCTCGTCGACGTAGCGGTTCCAGTCGACCCAGCCACCGGAGACCTCACGCAGCGGCCGGCCGCTGATCACCGTGTTGGCGGTGAAGAACTGCTCCCGCAGGGCGCTGTAGTTGGCCGTGTTGGCGATGAAGCCCGTCACGTCCGACGGGGTCGCGCCCTGCGCGGTCGCTGCCTGGCACATGATCTGGACGGTCGCCCCGAAGTTGTCGTCCCAGCCGATCCAGCCGTGGTGCCCGGCGTCGATGTAGTTGTGCACGCTGGCGACGTCACCCAGCTTGTTCAACGCGTAACCGACACCGTTGACGTAGTTGCCGTTCGCCTTCATGGTGTCGCACTGCGGGGTCGCCGTCGGGCGCGGCGCGACGTTGGTGACCAGGTTGGGCAGCGAGTCGATCTCGATGACCGTCACGATCCGCAGGTTGGCGTAGGCCGGCCGCGCCAGGATCGCCGCGATCGCGTCGATGTACTGGGTCTTGTACCGGTCCAGCTCGGTCGGGCCCAGCTCGCCGTTGGACGCCAGCGCGGCGCAGTCACGACCGGGCAGGTTGTAGATGACCAGCTGGAACACCAGTGCCTGCGACCCGTTCGCCGAGTCCTGGCGCACCGCCTCGTCGAGGTGGGCGGCGAGGCCCCGGGCGCCCGAGGTACCGGCGATGGCCGCGATGCGGTCCATCCACACGCCGGTCGGCTGGTTGGCGATCCGACTACCGCCCGGCTCCGACCTGGCCCTCGCGGCCCAGTCGGGGTTCACGTACACCGTCGCCCCCGCGTACGGGTTGTCCACTCTCCGCACGGGAGCCGCGGACACGGCGGACGGAACGATGAACAAGGCCGCCGACGCGAGCGCGACGGTGGCCGCCAGGGCGCGAAGCACGCCTTTCCTCGGCGCACCTCGTGCGATGGCAGAACGCATGATGACTCCTTTGTCATGTGCCGTCTTGGGAGAATTTGGGAACGCTCCCAGTATCCCGACTGTAACGGTGCAGTCCGAGCGCGTGAAGCCCGTTCGGGCGAAGGCGGCGCGATGTCGACACGGACTGTGATTTTCTTACCGCTGCGGAGTGTCGCGGCCTACTCCGTTCAGGAGCCGTTCAGTGGCCGACCTGCGCCTACGCCAGCGGAACGCCGTCACGATGGGCTGTTCGGCCGGTGATCTTAGGCCATCCGTGGGAACTTCGACGAGCTGACGCGAACGTCACTGAAACGAAAATATCGGCGGGAGAAAATCTCCCGCCGATATATTCGTCGCTGGTCGGATCAACCGATGGCGAGCTCGTAGGCCCGTTGTGGCACGAACTGGCCCGCGCCCGCGATGCAGCCGTCGGCCTCGCCTGGCAGCTTCACCCACAGGAACGCGGCGATCTGCGCGTCACCGGTCTCGGTCGTGCTCGGCGTGCCGACCTTCCGGCCCGCCGGGTCGCACCACTCGTTCCCGAGGGGACCGTTGCCGTTACGGCTCGTGTCGATCACCGCGCGCAGGCGGCTGTCGCCGAGGGCGGAGAGGATGGCCTTCGCGTAGGTGACCTCGGCCGAGGTGGCCCGGTAGTTCGACACGTTCGTGGCGATGCCGTCGGCGCTGTTCGAGATGTCCGCGGCACGCAGCCGGGCAGCGGCCTCGCCCGGCGACAACCACGCGGAGTGTCCAATGTCGAAGAAGACCTTCGCCTGCGCGGAGCCGGCCTTGAGCCTCTTGCCCGCGTAGGCCATGGAACTCCTGGTTTCGGCCTGCTGCTGCGCGTTCTGGCAGTTGGTCATCAGCGGCAGCACGTCCGGTTCGAGCACGATGTAGGCCGGCCGGCCCTGCAGACCCGCCGCGACCTCGTCGACCCACGCCCGGTAGGCGGCGTGCGACGGCGCGCCGCCCGAGCTCGCCCCGCCGCAGTCGCGGTTCGGGATGTTGTAGACGACGAGGATCGGGATCTTGCCGGCCGCGGCCGCCGTCCCGACGAAGTCGCTGACCTGTGCACGCACCGTGCTCGTGTTCGTCGAGGTGTACCACCGGGGTTGGGGCACGTTCGCGATACGGTCACGGATCACCGCGGCGCGGCCGTCGTTCGGGTTGGCGGCGACCCAGCGGGCCGCGTTGGTCTGGGGGTCCACATAGAACACCGAGGGTGCGGCCGCCGCCGGGCTCACCGACGCGGTGACGCCGGCGAGCACACCGATCGCGACCACCCATTTCCTTAATACCATCCATGACTCCGAGAAAAATGTAGGAAGTTGGGATGGGAGCGTTCCCAAAAAGTGTTCCCCCAGTGTGCTGGGTCCGCCACGCCGAGTCAAGGAACGGACAGGTCTGGGAGGGTTCCCAGTATCATGGCGCCGAGATGCGGGAGCCCGCGGAGGAGCGGGCGGCGACTGACCGAGGAACGCGCGGCGGGGGCGGCACGTGACGAGGCGGGCGACGTCCTTCGCCGGCGACCAATTCGACACGGTGGGAGCTTGGATAGCGGGAGTGCGGCATGACGAGCATCAGTCGTCGTTCACGGGCGAGTGGGCGCCCAACCCTCGAACAGGTCGCGGTCGAGGCGAACGTCTCCCGTGGCACGGCGTCGCGAGTGGTCAACGGTTCGCTGGAGGTCAGCCCGTGGGCGCTGAAGGCGGTGCAGGACGCGATCCGCAAGCTCGGCTACGTGCCGAACCACGCGGCGCGCAGTCTCGTGACCCAGCGCAGTGACACCGTGTTGCTCGTGGTCTCGGAGTCCGAGGACCGCGTGTTCGGTGAGCCGTTCTTCGCGAGCCTCGTTCGCGGGCTCTCGCAGGAGCTGTCGAACACTCCCCTGCAGCTCAACCTGATGATGGCCAACACGGCGCGCCAGCACGGCCGCGTCGAGCAGCAGGTGCGCAACGGTCACGTCGACGGCGTGATCCTCATTTCCCTGCACGGCGACGACCCGCTGCCCAACAACCTGATGGCCGCGGGCGCACCGGTGGCGCTGAACGGACGCCCGATGTCGGAGGGCCCGGCGCCCTACGTCGACGCGGACAACGAGTCGGGTGCCCGCACCGCGACCGAGTACCTGTACAACCAGGGCCGCCGCCGCATCGCGACGATCACCGGCCCGCAGGACATGGCCGCGGGCGTCGACCGGCTGGCCGGCTACCGCGCCGCGCTGCGCGGCAAGCGCGGCGTGACCCGCCTGATCGCACAGGGTGACTTCGGCCAGGCCAGCGGCGAGGCCGCGACCCGCGAACTGCTCTCGAAGGACCCCGACCTCGACGCGATCTTCGCGGCCAGCGACCTGATGGCGGCGGGCGCCCTACGCGCCCTACGCGCCGCGGGCCGCCGCGTCCCGGACGACGTGGCGGTGATCGGCTTCGACGACTCCGAGGTGGCCCGGCACACCGACCCCACGCTCACCAGCGTGCGCCAGCCCATGCAACAGATGGGCCGCGAACTGGCGAAGCTGCTGATCAACCAGCTACGCGACCCGGAAACGGACCTGAGCCCGGTGATCCTGCCAACGGAACTGATCTGCCGAGAATCGGCCTGAGAATCGGCCGAGGGCTTGGCCTCCGGCCCCCGGTTCCACGCTACGGCACACCACCGACAAAACCCGGGGCCCGGCACCGAGGCTGTGGACACTTCGCGTGTCCAACACTCAGGACCCGCGTGTTCAACAGTGCGGACCGGTGAGTTCAACGGTGTGGACCGGTGAGTTCAACAAATCGTGGATGACCGATTTGTTGAACTCACGGGTCCGGTTCGTTGGACACGCGGGTCTCCGAGGTCGGACACGCGCGGGTTGTGGACAACCCGGGCTGGAACCGCGGGGAGTGTCGGTGCTGTGCCGTAGGCTGGAAAACGGGGGCCGGAGGCCGGCCCCCGTTTCTATGCCGTGCAGATGCTGCCGTTCACCGTGAACCTGGTCGGTGGGGTGTGTGGTCCGGTCTTGCTCGCGTTGAAGCCCACCGTCACCGTGCCGCCCGGCGGGATCGGACGCTGCCACGACTCGTTCTTCGCGGTCACGTCCCGGCCCGTCTGGGTCCACTTCGCCGACCAGCCGTTCGTCAGCTTCTCGTTGCCGTTGAACGCGAAGCGCAACGTCCAGCCGGACCACGCGGTGGTGCTGGTGTTCTTCAACGTCACCTGCGCCGCCACGCCGGACGGCCACGTGCTCGCCGTGTACGTCACCCGGCAGGCGCCCGCTGCCTCCGTCTGCTCCGCCGTCCAGTTCGCGAGCCACGCCAGCGCGGAGTTCCAGTTGACCGTGACCTCGTTGACCGAGTACGCCTCGACGTGGTCCACGAAGCACCGCTGCGGCGGGCAGCCCGTCAGCAGTCGCGCCGCCACCGGGTCCTGCAGCCAGCTGTTCGGGCCACCCGACAGCGCGCCGGGCGGTGCGATCGGCAGCGCCGGGTTCAGCTGGTTCGCCCAGAAGCGGTGGTGCACGTTGCGCACCGGCTGGTCGCCGTACCCGGACACGTACGAGCGGTTCACCGGGTTACGGCCGAGCAGGTAGTCCATCGCCGTGAAGGCGCCGTCGCGGTACTTCGGCTGCCGCGTGAAGTCGTACGCCAGCGCCAGCACCACGCCGTTGTTGGCGACAAGGCCGTTCGAACCCCACTCGTACCGGCCGTCCGTCGTGCGGTACGGCGCGGGATGACCGGACCGTGCCATGTTCGCCAGGTGTGTGTCCGCTGTGGACACAACCGTGGCCCTGATAGCGCTCACGTCCGCGGCCGGGAGGCTCGTCGGCACCAGTGACAGCGTGATGTCACCCAGCGGGCCCGTCGCCGCCCAGTCGAAGCCGCGGTCGTCGAGGCTCTCCCCGCCGTAGAGCGGATGGCCCGTCACGTCCGACCGGTACCGGCCGGTGGTCGCGAACAGCTCCGCGGCCGCCCAGTAGAACTCGTCCGACACGGTGCCGTCGCTGTAGGTGCCGCCGCCCTGGCCGTCGGCCGGGTCCGCGAGCACGTCCGGGTGCGCCTTCGCCGCGGCGTAGGCCTTCTCCGCCGCCGCCAGCGCACGCGCCGCGAACGCCGGGTCGTAGGACGCCCACAGCCGGGACGCCTGCGCGGCCGCGGCGGCCAGGTTCAGCGTCGCCGCCGTGCTCGGCGCGGACAGCCGCCGTGGCTGCGCGTCCTGGTGCGGCAACGTCGGCAGGCCGGTCCACTGCTGGTCGTGGATCTTGTGGTGCGCCATCCCGGCGAGCGGCTGGCCGTCGGGCACCTGCATGCTCAGCAGGAACTCGACCTCCCACCGCGCCTCGTCCAGCACGTCCGGCACGCGGTTGGCGCGTTCGGGGATCGCCAGCGTGCCGTCGGCGAGCGTGGCCGGGTCGCCGCGCAGCAACGTGCGCTCATACGCGTTCTGCAGCTGCCACGCCGAGATCCCGCCGTTCACCACGTACTTGCCGTGGTCGCCCGCGTCGTACCAGCCGCCGCGCACGTCGAGGGTGTACCCACACGCCAGGTCCGCACGGCACGGCACGTCGTCGTCGCCCTGGTTGGGTGCGACGTTCACATGCCCGGCGGGCCGCGCGTGTGCCGCGCCGACGTGCCGCTCCTCGATCGGCGTACCGCTGCGCTGGTGGTAGAAGAACGCGAGCGAGTCGTACCGCAACCGCGTCAACGCGGACGTGCTGATGTCGAACGGGAAACTCGTCTCCGCGCCCACCGTCAGCGTGTACCCGGCGCCGGGTGTCTCGTGCGCCGAGAAGTCGATGGTGTGAACGTTCTCACCCGACGCCGGGTCGAGGCCCACCGGAATGGTCCGGCCGTTCGCGACCGCGGCGCCCGCCGCGTTCTTCAGCGTCCACGCCACCGGCGTCGTCGACTCGGTGACCACGCTCGCCTGCTTCGGGAACCCCGGCACATAGCCGACCTGGTTCACCCGGAGCGGCGGGGCCGGCTCGAGACCGGGTGGCGGCTGCACGCCGCCGATGATCGACACGTTGTCCACGCACACCGTGTTGTCGAACGTCTGCCCACCGAGGTGGAACGTCAGCTGGCCGTGGCCGGCCGCCGGAAAGTCAAGGCCGGACTGGAATGTGAGCGTGAACGTCTGCCGCTCCGGCGTCAGCGCCGCGTCGAGGCGGGCGATCTGCCGGAAAGGTTCGACGGCCTCGCCGGCCACCGCCGCGATCTGCTGTGGCGACTCGGCCCGCGCGTCGAAGCGCACCGTGTAGGACTGGCCGGCCTCGAACGGCACACCGTTCTGCCCGACCAGCGCGTCCCAGCTGTTCACGGTGCCGCCGGTGACGTCGACGCACCACTCGCCGCCGGCCACCGCGCCGCTCGTGTTGGCGCTCGTCCACCACGGGTCCGCGGCGCCGGAGTCGAAGTTACCGTTAACAATCCGCTCGTACTCGACGTCCTGGGCGGTCGCCGTGGACGGCGCCCCCAGGGCCAGCACGAGAACGGCGGCCGGCATGGCACGCGACCATCTTCTGATCACCACGACGTGATCTCCCGTCTACACAAGATCGACTGATTGGGAGCGCTCCCACAATCTAGCGGCGAGGCACGGGACACGAAAGCCCATCACGCAGAATCACGGCAATTCATGAATTCTCACCCGGATGGACCAGCGCATTGGGCAAATCGTTGTGGTATCCACGCGGACTGTTCCCCGACCGCAATCGGACACGCTACCGTACCAGTTACTGGGAGCGCTCCCAGAGGCGAGAAAGAAGGCACGATGACACGAAGAAGGGCAACAACGGTGTTGGCCGCCGTCGCCATGCTGATGGCCGGCCTCGTGATCGCGACGTTCAACGCGCCCGCCGCGTCGGCACACGGCGCGATGATGACCCCCGGCAGCAGGACGTTCCTGTGCTGGCGGGACGGGCTGTCACAGCAGGGCAACATCGTCCCCAGGAACTCGGCGTGCGCGGGAGCCGTGGCGCAGAGCGGTGACAACTCGCTCTACAACTGGTTCTCCGTGCTCCGCTCCGACGGCGCAGGCCGCACCGAGGGCTTCGTCCCGGACGGCCAGCTCTGCTCCGGCGGCAACCCGAGCTTCGCCGGCTTCAACCGGGTCGGGAACTGGCCGCTCACCCACCTGACCTCGGGTGCGAACTTCACGTTCTCGTACAACAAGTGGGCCGCCCACCCCGGCTGGTTCTACCTGTACGTCACCGAGGACGGCTGGAACCCCAACCAGCCCCTGACGTGGGCCGACGTCGAGAACCAGCCGTTCCTGACCGCCGACCACCCCTCCGACAGCGGCCAGACGGGCTCCGTCGACGGGAAGTACGTGTGGACCGGCAACCTCCCGTCCGGCAAGACCGGCCGGCACATCATCTACTCGGTGTGGAAGCGCTCGGACAGCAACGAGACCTTCTACGGGTGCTCGGACGTCGTCTTCGACGGCGGCAACGGCGAGGTCACCGGCGTCGGCGTGGTCGACAGCCCACCGGACCCGAACCAGCCGCCGAACGGTGCCTGCACCGCTTCGTGGGCCTTCACGGGTAGCTGGAACGGCGGCTACCAGGCCGAGATCACGATCCGCAACCCCGGCACCACAACGCTTTCCGGCTGGCGGGTCGGCTGGGCCATCCCGAGCGGGACGACCATCAACAGCGTCTGGAACGGCACGCTGTCCACGGACAGCCTCCGCACCCAGGCCACGGTGACCAACGTGGGCTGGAACTCCTCGGTGCCACCGAACTCGACACGCACGTTCGGCCTGACGGCGAACGCGTCCGGTAGCCCGACCGCGCCGGCGCTCACCTGCTCGAGCCCGTAAGTCGCGAGCCTGCGACACCATTGAAGCGGCGGCTTCAGTGGCGTCTCGCGCGGTCTTTCAGTGGCCGTGCCCGTGTTCCGGGTTGGCGAACACACAGTCGGCCACGTCGGCGGGCACCTGTTTGACCTTCGGATCCACGTAGTCACACCGGAAGTAGTACAACCCGAGCCGGCTCACCCCGAGGAACCCGGCGGAGACCGCGAAGCCGTTGCCGAAGGCGAAGGTCGGGCCGTCGGCGAGCTCCCCCGCGGTCATCGCGTCGTGCCACGATTCCTGGAATTCGCGCTGCGCGTCGCCGGTGAACAGCAGCAGTCCGACCCTGGGGAATTCCGCCGACACCGAGCAGGTGGCCCATTCAGCGACATAGGGCTCGAAGCGCGCCGCGATGTCCGAGCCGACGAACCCGCGCAGGTCACCGAGGTCCTGCGTGGTCACGTCCGCGCATTCCCCTGCGGTGTCGCGCATCCAGTCGACCACCTCGTCCATTGTGACCAGTCGTTCGCCGATCGCGCCTGCGCCGCGCGTGGCCACGGGTTCGGCCGCGGCGCAGCCGGCCAACAGGCAGGCGGCGGCCGCGAATGTCGCCACGATGCGCTTCACACCATTCGCTCTACTCCGAAAAACACGGGTACACAACAGTTTTCCCACCGATGGCGGAATTGGCTCTTCCCATACCCGACACTCGGGCACTACAATTCTGGGAGCGCTCCCAGAGAGTCGATCTCACCGGGACCCCGCAGCCCTCGACGAGGAGGCTCCGTGCGCAACCGGCTTACCCTGCTCATGACGCTGGCACTCGCCGGCGCCGTGCTCGTCGCCCCCGCGGGCGCCACAACGGCCGCCGCGGCGCCCGCCTACAACTACGGCGAGGCGCTGCAGAAGGCGATCTGGTTCTACGACGCGCAGCGATCCGGCGTGGTGAGCGCTAACAACCGGGTCGGCTGGCGCGGGAGCTCCGGGCTCAACGACGGCCGCGACGTCGGCCTCGACCTGACCGGCGGGTTCTACGACGCTGGCGACCACGTCAAGTTCGGGCTTCCGTTCAGCGCCAGCATGACCATGCTCGCGTGGGGCGCGATCGAGGAGCGGGACGCCTACGTCCGGGCAGGGCAGCTCGCGCCGCTGCGCGCCAACCTGCGCTGGGGCATGGACTGGCTCATCAAGGCACACCCGCAGCCGCAGGTACTGTACGGGCAGGTCGGCCAGGGCGACGCCGACCATCGCTGGTGGGGGCCCGCCGAGGTGATGCCGATGGCGCGGCCAGCCTACAAAATAGACGCCAACTGCCCGGGTTCCGACCTCGCCGGCGAGTCTGCCGCCGCGATGGCCGCCTCCGCCATCGTCTTCTCGGACGACCCCGCCTACGCGAACACCCTGCTGACACACGCCAAGCAGCTGTACACGTTCGCCGACCAGCGACGCGGCCGCTACAGCGACTGCATCACCGACGCCGCGAACTTCTACCGCTCGTGGAGCGGGTACGTCGACGAGCTGGTGTGGGGCGCGATCTGGCTGTACCGCGCGACCGGCGACCCGACCTATCTCGCGAAGGCCGAGGCGGAGTACGCCAACCTGGCCAACGAGAACCAGACCACCACGAAGTCCTACCGGTGGACGATCGCGTGGGACGACAAGTCCTACGGCACGTACGTGTTGCTCGCCGAACTGACCGGCAAGGCCCAGTACTTCACCGACGCCAACCGCTGGTTGGACTTCTGGACGGTCGGCGTGAACGGCCAGCGCGTCCGCTACTCCCCCGGCGGACAGGCCCACCTCGACACGTGGGGCTCGCTGCGTTACGCGGCCAACACGGCGTTCGTCGCGCTGGTGCACAGCGAGAACGTCACCGACGCGACGCTGAAGGCGCGCTACCACGACTTCGGTGTCCGGCAGATCAACTACACGCTCGGCCAGAACCCCCGCAACGCCAGCTACATGGTCGGGTTCGGACAGAACCCGCCACGCAACCCGCACCACCGCACGGCACACGGCAGCTGGACCGACAACATCCAGCAGCCCGCGCAGAGCCGGCACGTGCTGTACGGGGCACTGGTCGGTGGGCCGGGCCAGCCCAACGACTCCTATGTGGACGACCGCCAGGACTTCGTGGCCAACGAGGTCGCCCTTGACTACAACGCCGCGTACACCGGCGCGCTCGCCAAGCTGTACGACGAGTTCGGCGGCACCCCGCTCGCGAACTTCCCGCCGGCCGAGACACCCGACGGGCCCGAGCTGTACGTGCAGGGCGCGGCGACGCAGCAGAGCCCGACGTTCACCGAAGTGAAGCTGTACGTGGTCAACACGTCGGCGTGGCCGGCACGCGCGCTGGCCGGTGGCAAGGTCCGGTACTACTTCACTGTGGACGGTGCCACGACACCGGCCCAGCTCACGGTCACCACGAACTACAACCAGTGCGGCGCGGCGTCCGCGCCCGTCCAGCACTCCGGCAACGTGTACTACGTCGAGGTGCCGTGCCCCGACGCGATCGCACCGGCCGGACAAAGCCAGCACCGCAGGGAGATCCAGGTCCGCGTGACGAGCGGGGGCACCTGGGATCCCACCAACGACTGGTCCTACAGCGGCCTGCCCTCGGGTGGCGCACAGCCCGCCACCACGTCACGCATCGTTCTCACCAGTGCCACTGGCGCCGTCCTGTGGGGTACTCCCCCCGGCGGCGCGGCCCCGCCGTCAGCGACCGGGAGTCCCTCCGGAAGCTGAACGGCCCAGGGCGGGTCGCCGGCCCGTGGCAACCGGCGACCCGCCCTGCTCGTACTTCCGCAGCGTCGCGGAGTTCCTACGGCGCCACGACCTGTGATCGCGCACATCGGCGTGCGTGACCACACGGCCCCGGTCCCGCCAGCCGCCGCTGGCGGGACCGGGCTACCCGTTGACCGCGTCCACATGTCACAGATGGCCCCTGCTGCCTCGTCTCGGGTTCGCGGACAGTTTCCCGAGAACGCGAGGACGAGATGAACGAACACATCACAGCGTTGGTCACCGGGGCGAACAAGGGGATCGGCCACGCGGCCGCCGAGCAGCTCGCCGCGCTGGGCATGACGGTCCTGATCGGTGCCAGAGACCCGCGGCGCGGCGAGGAGGCCGCCGCGGCGGTGCGCGCGGCGGGCGGCGACGTGGACGCGGTCACCCTGGACGTCACCGACCCGGTCACCATCCAGGCGGCCGCGACGCGGATCGAGGAGCGCTTCGGCCACCTCGACGTGCTGGTCAACAACGCCGGCATCACCGGCTCCGGGCAGGTCTCGCCCCAGGACGCCTATGATCAGGTTCCGAGCACCGTCGACCTGGACATGGTCCGGTCGGTGTTGGAAACCAACGTCGTCGGGGTGATCGCGGTGACCAACGCGATGCTGCCGCTGCTGCGGCGGTCGCCGGCGCCCCGCATCGTCAACGTCAGCAGCCACGCCGCGTCGCTGACCCTCACCAGCGATCCGGACGGTCCCTTCGCGGCACTGCTGCCGTCGGCCGCGTACACGCCGTCCAAGGCCGCGCTGTCCGCGTTGACCGTGCAGTACGCCAACGAGCTACGCAAGGACGGCATCCTCGTCAACGCCGCCGCCCCCGGCTTTGTCGCGACGGACAGCAACAATCACAGTGGGTTCCTCACACCAGCGCAGGGCGCCGCGGTCCTGGTGCGCCTGGCCACGCTCGGCGCGGACGGACCGACCGGCGGGTTCTTCAGCGCGGAAGGCCCGGTGCCCTGGTGACCGAGGAGTTCGAAGAGCTGCGGCCGCTGCTGTTCTCGATCGCCTACCGGATCCTCGGCAGCGTGAGCGAGGCCGAGGACGCCGTCCAGGAGACGTGGCTGCGTTTCGAAGCCTCCGCGACGCGGCCGACATCGACCAGGGCGTTCCTCTCGGCCGTGGTGACCCGGATCTCGATCGACGTGCTGCGCTCGGCGCGCGTCCGGCGCGAGGAGTACGTCGGGCCGTGGTTCCCAGAGCCCCTGCTCACCGACCCGTACCAGGACCCGGAGCGCTCCGCGGAGCTGGCCGACTCGCTGTCGATGGCGGCTCTGCTCCTGCTGGAACGGCTCACTCCGCTGGAGCGCGCGGTGTTCGTGCTGCGCGAGGTGTTCGGGGTTCGGCTTCGGTGAGGTCGCCTCGGCCGTGGGGCGGTCGGAGGCGGCGTGTCGCCAGCTCGCGGTGCGGGCGCGCCGCCACATGGACGCGGGCAGGCCCCGGTTCGAGGCCGACCGGCGCGAGCGCGAGGAACTCGCCGGACGGTTCTTCGACGCCTTCCGGGAAGGCGACGTCGACGGGCTGCGTGAACTCCTCGCCGGTGACGTGCAACTGGTCGGTGACGGCGGCGGAAAGGCGCCGCAATGGGCCTCCCGTTTCGTCGGCGCCGAGAACGTGGCCCGGGTGCTCGTCACACTCGTCGCGCCGTTCGTCCGGATCGGGGGCGTGGTGGCACCGCACCAGGTGAACGGCCAGCCAGGCGCGGTCTTCCGCGACCGGGACGGCAAGGTCGTCAACACGTGGGCGCTCGACATCCTCGACGGACGGATCCAGACGATCCGCACGGTGATCAACCCCGACAAGCTCGGGCACATGGGTCCGGTGGCGGACGCCTGGGCGGTCCTGCGCGAGACAACCCAGGCTCGCCAGGCCACGGACTGACGCCGCCGGCGGGAGCACGCCAACCGTTCGTGGGACTCGACCGGCAGGCAATCCGCACGTGCGGGCAACCAAACGGCGGGGCTACGGCGTTTACACACTGACCGGGGCGGCGACCGCTCCGGTGCTGTTCGTGTTTCTCCTGGAGGGTCGATGTTCCACAAAAGGGGTCTTGTCGGCGTGCTCGCGGCGTCCTTCGCCGCCGGTGTGTGGTTGTGCCGGGACCGGCGGACGCCGGGGTGGGCCGCCAACCCACCCAACGGAGGACGACGGCCGGACACCAGACAGATGCAGATCTCAGCTCGCTGAGCCCGGCGCGTCCTGGCTGTCGGGCGGCGTTCAGCCATCGCTACGCGGCAGTGTCTCAATCGGCCGGTCGGGCGGTGCTGCCGCGGACCACCAGGCGCGGCGGGGTGTCCTGCACCTCCGTCACCACCTCGCCGCCCAGCAGGGCCAACAGGTTCTCCGCGGCCTGGCGGCCGTACCCGGTGCTGTCCCGGCTCAGGGCCGTCAGCGGCGGGTGCGTGATCTCGCACAGCACGGAGTCGTCCCACGCCATGATGGACAGATCACCCGGTACCTCGACACCCATCTCGTGTGCCACCGAGACGCCGGCGACCGCCATCACGTCGTTGTCGTAGATGATCGCGGTCGGTGGGTCGGCCGCGCTCAGCAGCCGGCGGGTGGCCTGGGCGCCCGCCTCCGGGCTGTAGTCGGTGGGGATCGTCGACGACCACGCCAGGCCCAGCCGCTCGGCCGCGCCGTCGAAAGCGGAGGTGCGCATCTCGTCGTGCAGCATGCCGGGCACGCCGCCGATCCGCGCGATCCGCCGGTGTCGCAACGCGGCCAGGTACTCGACGACCATCACCATGGCGCCGGCGTCGTCGATCCACACGCCCGGCAGCGCGCCGTGGTGGCCAGGGCCGCCGACGACCATCGCCGGCAGGCGCAGCTCCTCGAGCACCGGCACCCTGCTGTCGTCAAGGCACAGGTCGATGAGGAACACGCCGTCGACACGGCGTTCCGCCCACCACCGGCGGTACGTGGCGATCTCGGCGTCGTGGTCGGGCACGACGTGCAGCAGTAACGCGGTCTGGCTCGACGCCATCGCGGTCTCCATGCCGGAGATCAGTCTCATGAAGAACGGCTCGACACCCAGCGTGCTCGCCGGGCGCGCCAGAACGAGGCCGAACGCGCCCGCCCGTGCGCCGGACAGCGCCTTGGCCGCGCTGTTGGGGTGCCACCCCATCTCCAGCGCCAGCCGCAGCACGCGCTGCCTCGTCGACTCCGACACGCCGGGCTGGCCGTTGAGGGCGTAGGACACGGCGCCCTTCGACAGTCCCGCCTTCTTGGCGACGTCGGCGATCGTTACCCGTCTGGTCACGCTACCCGTCCATTATGGACATCCGATGGGTCGAAGTGTGCCACGAAATGGCCCTCCTCGACCTCCTCGAGTGGCGCGTCACCCTCCTGTCCCACGCTTTCGGGCACCGGCAGGTCCTCCCACCTGGTGCCGAGCCGGGGCACCGAGGCCAGCAGCATACGTGTGTACGGATGGCGCGGGTCCCCGAAGACCTTCTCGGTGGTGCCCCGCTCGACGACCGCGCCTCGGCGCAGGATCACCGTCTGGTCGCTCAGGTAGTTGCCGAGCGACAGGTCGTGGGTGATGAACAGGACGGCCAGCCCACGCTCCTTGAGGTCGGCGAGCAGGTTCAGCACGTCGATCCGGGTGGACGCGTCCAGCATGCTGATGATCTCGTCGGCGACCAGCAGCTTGATGTCGAGCAGCAGCGCGCGGGCCACGAGCAGCCGCTGCAGCTGGCCGCCGGAGAGCTGGTGGGGGTACTTGCCGAGCACGAGGTCGGGGTTCAGGTTGACCGAGGCGACGGCCTCCGCCACCCGCTCGCGCCACTGTTCGTCCTTCATGTCCGGAAAGTACGACTGGCGGATCATGGCGAACACGCGGTCCGCGCGGAAGACCGGGTTGTAGGTACTGAACGGGTCCTGGAACACGCCCTGCGCGTGCCGGTAGTAACCCTTCAGCCCGGCCCCCCGCAACCCGGTGATGTCGGTGCCCTCGAAGGTGATCGCGCCGCTCGTGGGCTGGATCAGCCGCAAGATCATCCGACCGATCGTGGACTTGCCGCTGCCGCTCTCCCCGATCAGCGACACGACCTCGCCGGGCCGCAGCTCGAAGGTCACGTCGCGCACGGCACGCAACGACGTGCGCCCGAACGCACCGACCCGGTAGTTCTTGGAAACCCGCTCCAACTTCAACATCCGGCCGCCCTCTCGCCCGCTACGTGGCGCCGGAACGCTCCGCAGGCTCCGCTCCTCCGGCGCCCTCCGCGGGCTCGGTGGCGTCCTGAGTATTGATGATTCGCTCCGCAAGCTCCGCTCATGACGTCGCCTTCCAGCAGGCCACCTTGTGGTTCTCCGCGATCTCCACGAACGGCGGCTGCTCGGCGCACCTGTCGAACGCGAGCGGGCAGCGGTCGCGGAACCGGCAGCCGGGTGGAGGGTCGAGCAGGGCGGGTGGGCTGCCGGCGATCCCCGTCAACCTCTTGCCGTCGTACCGGATGCCCACCTCGGGCAGCGACGAGATCAGCAACTGCGTGTACGGGTGCTTCGGCGCGGAGACGAGCACCGGTGTCGGCGCCGTCTCGGCCAGCCGGCCCGCGTACATCACCGTGATCGTGTCGGCGATCTGGTAGACCAGCGACACGTCGTGCGTGATCACGATCATGCTGCGGACGAGCTCGTGGTCGCGAAAGGACGCCAGCGCCAGCGCGACCGCCCGCTGCGTCGAGACATCCAGTGCCGAGGTCACCTCGTCGGCGATCAGCAGCGACGGGTTCAGCAGCGTGGAGATCACCATCACCATGCGCTGCTTCATCCCGCCGGACAGCTCGATCGGGTACCGGTCGAGCACGCCGCGGTCGAGGCCGACGAGGTCGAGCCGGCGGTCCAGCTCCTCGCGCACGGTCGAGAACCTGATCTTCCGCGACTCGACCAGCTCGCGGATCATCTTGCCGATCTTGCGGGTCGGGTTCATCGCGCTCATCGCGTACTGCGGCACGATCGAGACGTCGGTGAACCGGAACCGGTTCATGGCGGCGGTGTCCCCGATGGGCAGATCGCCACCGTCCAATGTGACCGATCCCGCGACGTGCCGCATGCGACCGTCCATTCGGATGAGACTCTTGCCCAGCGTCGTCTTGCCGGAACCGGACTCGCCGACGAGCCCCATGATCTCGCCGTCCGCCACCGAGAACGTGACGCCGTCGAGCGCGTGCACGTCACCGCGCAGCGTCCGGTAGTGGACTTCGAGGTCCTCGACCCGAAGGCTCATCACGACTCCCGGAGCTTGGGGTTGAAGACCTCGTCGAGGCCAACGTTCATGATGTACATGGCACTGACGATCACGGTGATGCCGAGCCCCGGCGGGATGAACCACCACCACAGGCCGAGGTTCATCGCGCTCCACTGCTTGGCCTGGTTGAGCATCAGGCCGAGCGAGGTGCCGTCGGTCGGCCCGAGTCCGATGAAGTCCAGCGTCGCCGCGAACAGCACCGCGCCGCCGAACAGCAGGATGAACACCATGAACAGGTAGGACGCCATGTTGGGCGCGATCTCGCGGAAGATGATCCGGTGCACCGGCGCACCGGACAGCTTCGCGAGATCGACGAACTCCCTGGCCCGCAGGGAAAGCGTCTGTGCCCGCACCGCGCGGGCCACCCACGGCCAGTTGTACAGGCCGATGATGATCGCCTGGCTCGTGAGGCTCCGCACCTCGAGGTAGGCCACGACGACCATCAGCACCGCGAGCACCGGCAGCACGAGCACGATGTTCGTGACCATGTTGAGGATCTCGTCGAGCAGACCACCGCGGTACCCGGACGTGAAGCCGATGACCATGCCGAGCACACCCGAGATGAGCGCGGCGACCACCCCGACGAAGAACGTCGCGCGCAGGCCGTGCACGAACTGCGCGAACACGTCCTGGCCGAACGTGGTGGTGCCGAACAGCCACTCGCCCGACGGCGACGCGCTCGGCGGTCCCACGTACGCGAGCGGGTCGTCGCCGGTGAACAGCGGGCCGAGCAACCCCAGCAGCAGGAACACCAGCACGACAGCGAGCCCACCGAGGAGCTTCTTGTTGCGCCGCGCGAAGTAGAGCGCCTCCCGTCGCACCGGTGCCGTGTGGACGGTGGCCACGCCGGGCACGGTGGCCACCTCGGAGGTGGCGGCGCCGACCGGTGTCGGCTCGACGTCCGCGCCGACGGGGTCTGTGTTCTGTTGCGTCATCAGGCGCTCATCCCCACCCGCGTCCGCGGATCAACCAGCACGTAGACGATGTCGATGATGAAGTTCGCCACCAGGACACCGATGACGATGAACAGGAAGATGCCCTGCAGGAGGAACAGGTCGTTCGCGTTGATGGCCTGCAGCACCAGGTAACCGAGGCCCCGGTAGTCGAAGACGATCTCGGTGACGATCTGGCCACCGACGATCACCCCGAGCTGGAGCGCGAGACCGGTGACCTGCGGCAGCAACGCGTTGCGGAAGGCGTACCGGCGAACCAGCCGCTGCGGCGCGCCGAGCGCCCCGAGGTAGTTCGCGTAGTCCGCCTCCAGCTCGTAGATGACCAGGTTCCGCATGCCGATGGCCCAGCCGCCGAACATCACGAGGAACAGGGACAGGAACGGCAGGAACCAGTGGCTGATCAGGTCGTTGATGAACAGCCACGACCATTCCGGCTGCAGCGACGCGGAGAAGCTGCGGCCGACCGGGAAGATGCCGGCCACTTTTCCCAGCGCCCATGCCAACAGGATCGCGAGCCACATGTACGGCGTCGCGGTCAGCACGTACCAGACGGGTAGGACGGTGTTGTCCAGCACCTTCTTCCGTGCCGCGTACGCGCCGAACTTGTTGCCCGCCCACCAGCTCAGCAGGATGGCGGGCAACAGCAGCCCGAGCGTGTACGGCACGGCGGCGAGGATGATCGACCCGACGGGTTGGGGATACGCCCACAGGCTCGTCCCGAAGTTGCCCTGGAGCAGCTCACCCCAGAAGTTGAGGTACTGCTGCCAGATGGGCAGGTCGAAGCCGAACAGGTTGGTGTAGTACTCCCGCATGGCCGCGACCCCCGCCGGGTCCTGCAACCCGGCGCGCGACACCATGGTGCGCACCGGGTCGCCCGGCATGAAGCGCGGGATGATCCAGTTGATCGTCACGGCGACGAAGAACGTCAGGACGTAGATCCCGAGCTTCCTGCCGAAGTACCGTCCCATGGAGGTGTCACTGCTCCTCTGGCGCCGGCTTCAGCTCGGCCAGCATCTTGATCGCGCCCTTCTGCGGGTAGCCGCGCCACATGGTCGGCACGATCTGCCCACCGTCCGCCGACGGCCAGTTGGTCCACACCGCGTTGCTGTACTGCGCCCAGAGGCCGTTGTACCACAACGGAATCACCGGCTCCTCGGTCAGCTGGATACGCTGCAGCTGCGACATGAGCGCGCTCATGCCGGCCTGGTCGTCGACCTTCGTCCCGTCGAGTTGCGTGACGAGGTCCCATGCCTGCTGGTTCTCGTACCGGCCGTAGTTGATCGTGGTCTGGTTCTCGAGGACGGGCAGGCCGAAGATGTACTCGTAGTACCGCCACGGCGTGTCGTCCATCTGCCGGTCGTTGTTGAGGATCAGGTCGAACTGGCCTGACTCGCGCTGGTCCTGCACGACCTCGGCGGCCGGCGTCTCGGCGGTGAGCTGGATGCCCGCGGCCTTGGCGCTGTCCGCGATGACCCGCCCCGCCTCGTTCCAGTCCGTCCAGCCGGACGGGGTCGCGAGCTTCAGCGAGATCGGCGAACCGTCCTTGTTCTCCACGAACCCGTCACCGTTGGTGTCGCGGTAGCCCGCCTGGGACAGGAGCGTCTTGGCCTCGCCGGTGTCGTAGGTCGGACCCAGCTCGTCGACCACACCCTTGTCGATGTACTTGTCCCAGATGGGCAGCAGGCCGGTCGGGTCGGCCTTCTGCACGATGTTGTTGTACACCGAGTTCACGATCTTGTCGGTGTCGACGGAGAACGCGAGCGCGCGGCGGAAGGCCGGGTCGTTCAGCGGGGCCTTCGTGGTGTTCGGCACCAGCCAGGTGGTGTTGGCGGCCAGCATGTACGGCGCGTCCTTGTAGTACGTCTCCAGCTTGTAGCCGCCCTTGACCAGGGACGCGATGCCGGGGAGGAAGTTGTTGGACAGGTCGATCTCGCCCTGCAGCACCTGCCCGAGCGCGGCCTCGTTGCTCGAGTTGACGAGGTCGACGATGTACGTCGGCTTCATGTCCAGGTCGAGCTTGTCCTTGCCCCACCAGTTCTCGTTCTTCTTCCAGACCATGCGGTCCTGGTCGTGCGCCTCGACGAGGTACGGGCCGGAGCCGACCGGCTTGTCGAAGTTCGCGCCCTGCATGATGTCCTTCTCGGACCTGCCATCCCAGAGGTGCTTCGGCACGATCGGGTTGAAGTACACCCAGTTCGCCCACTGCTGGTAGTGCGGCTCGGAGAAGGTGACCTTCGTGGTCAGCTCGTCCACGGCCTCGACGGACTCGATGGAGCTGTACAGGGGGTTGTAGGGCACCGTCTTCATCTTGCCGAGGTTGATGGTGAACGCCACGTCCTCGGCGGTGATCGGCTCGTCGTCACTCCACTTGAGACCCTCGCGCAGCGTCACCTGGTAGGTCTTGTCGTCGACCCACTCGTCCTTCTCGGCGAGCCACGGCTCGTACTTGGACCCGAGCGGGTCGAAGAGGAACAGGGTCTCGTAGAGGAGCCCGACCGTGCCGGTCGCGTAGTCCCCCTGCCGGAACGGGTTCGCGTTGCTCGGCACGCCCCACTGCGAACCGCTGGTGAACAGGGTCTGGTTGCGCGGATAGGAGCCCGACCCAGCGCTCGCACCATCTCCTTCCGCACCCGTGCAGGCGGTGGCCACTAAGCCGACCGCGGCGAGCAGGACCAGAAAACGATTCCGTTTCCGCATGGCGCTCTCCTCGTTCAGGAATCCTTGAGTGCCAGCACCCGCACTCCGTACGGGCGCAACGTCACCTCGTCGACGGGCTCCCCCGCCGCGAGGTCGGTGAGCCGGCCCTCCGGGACCACCGGCTTCACCTCGAGTTCCTCCGCTGACTGGCTCACGAGCCAGACGAACCGCCTGCCGTCCCGGTGGCGAAGCTCGGCCGTGTGGACGAGCGGGTCGGCGACGGTCACCGGCCTCGACACGCCGGCCATGGCCCCCAGCGCGTCGTAGATCCGGTACGTGGGTTCGGGGTTGACGTGCGGCAGTGCCGCCGCCATGCCCTCCAGTGGGAACGTGCACAACACCAGGTGCCCCGTTCCGTGCTTTCGCCGCAGCAGCACGGGGTTTCCGTGCTGGTCCACGGCCATGACCTCCGCTTCGGTCGGTCGCACCGGCAGGTACGACCTGGCGTGGGAGTTGCCGCCCGCGCGGAAGGTGAGCGTGCTCCCCTCGGCGATCGAGCCGAACTCGGCGACGAACGTCACCGCGACCTCGTCGTCGGCGATGGGATCGACCAGCCCGTAACGCAACTGGTGCTCGACCCCGAACATCCCGTTCACGTCGGCGTGCCACAGCCCGCGCTGCACGGCGTGGTTGCCCGGACTGTAGGACACGTAGACGACCGCGCCGTTCTCCGCGAAGCTCGCGAGGTCCCGCCAGGCCGGCGCGGTGAGCTGCTTCGCGGACGGCACGAGGTAGAGCAACCGGTCGCCGGGCAGACCGTCCTGTTCACGTGCCGCACGCACCGGGAGATCGGCCTCCCGTGCCGCGACGTACGCCTGGCGCAGGACATCGAACACGTAGGTGTGGTCGCCGGACTGGGTGAACGGGTACGGATGCTCCAAATAGGACGGTACGACGAGCGCCGTCTCGGCGTCGGGTCGCGCGCACCTCGGCAGGTCGACGTGCGCGAGAACGCCCGCGAACTCACGGACCTCGCGCAGCGCCGGTTTCGGGGCGCCGGTCACGTCGGTGAGACCGAAGCGCATCTCGAACGCGTGATGGCGGTACGGGTCCTGTGTGTACAGGTTGTCGTAGTCGCTGTTGTTCCACCCGATCCAGCCGGTCGCGCCGGCGAGCAGCGAGTTGTGCAGGATCTGGCGGTAGTAGTGCGCGGCGTGCTCGCGGGACACGAACGCGTCCGTGACGCCGAACTCCTCGAGCACCACGGGTTTGCCGGCGAAACCGGACAGCTCGCAGATGAACGCGGCGGTCAGGTGCTGGCGCACGACGTCGTTCTCCATGCGGTACACGTGTGGCCCGACGAAGTCGGTGAGCGCGGCCAGCTCCCGCACGGAGAACCCGTTGTCGGCGCCGGTGATCTCCATGCCCCAGGCGCCGTCGCCGATCGACACCGGCTGGGTGCCGCCGCCGGCACGCACGGCCTGGACCATGAGCTGCGCCCACGGCGTGACCTTCTCCCTGGCCGCCGGCTCCCCGTAGATGGGCATCTCGTTGGAGATCAGCCAGCCGGCCACCGCGGGATGGTCGTGGAACCGGGCGGTCATCCGCTCGACGAACCACGCCTGCCGGGCGACCATCCACACGTCCCCGTACAGATCGCGGCCCTGTCGCCACGCGGGATCCCAGTTCTCGCCGGACATGTGCCCGACGATGAACGTCGGCACGGTCGCCATGCCGGCCTCGGTGTGCCGGTCGAGGAAGTCGGCGTACCGGTCGACCATCTCCTCGTCGATCCGGTCGGGCGCCGGGTGGAAGTCGGGCCAGTAGAAGAACGACCTCGTGAGGTTCATCCCGTGCTGGCTCAGTACGGCGAGCTCCCGCGCGATCAGGTCGGGGTCGTAGCTACGCCACATCAACGGTCCCCCGGAACGGGACCAGAAGTTGGCGCCGAGCCACGGCCGCCCGTCGTGCAGAAGCATCATCGCCTCCCGACACCCGAAACAACTGAACCGCGTAAGTTTCGGTTCAGTGATCGAGCTCTAGACGTCGCGGAGCTTACGACAGCCTTTGGCGCGATGACCAGACCTTGCAATGAACCGGTTCAGTAACGACGTCCAGGCAAGCGGGGCGACCAGCGGTTTTGGGAGCGCGAACGGCCGTGGGGCCGCCTCCGGTGTTCGACCGGAGACGGC
>NZ_DASUVO010000031.1:0-4110 GCF_036378875.1 Actinophytocola sp. | reverse complement strand
CGATCTCGCCGCTGTGCGGGACAGCAAGCGGCCTCAGGTCGTCCTCCCTGTTCCGGCGGGGGCGACCAGAAAACTGCTCACTTTTCTGCGGGAGCGTCCCTAGACTCACCACGTGAGTTTGATCAACGTCGTCGATGTCGAGGCCACCTGCTGGGAGGGGCAGTCGCCGCCCGGGCAGGTGAGCGAGATCATCGAGATCGGGCTCACCGTGGTCGACCTCGACCAGCGGTCCCGGTTGGCCAAGCACCGCATCCTGGTGCGCCCGCAACGATCGCGGGTGAGCGCGTTCTGCACCGAGCTGACCGGCCTCACGCAGGAGGAGGTCGACGAGGGCGTCACGTTCGCTGAAGCGTGCAAGATCCTTGCCAGGGACCACAACACGAAAACCGTGCCGTGGGCCAGCTGGGGCGACTACGACCGCAACCAGTTCACCCGCCAGTGCAGGCACACCGGCACCGAATATCCGTTCAGCGGCAACCACACCAACGCGAAACTCAGGTTCACCGAGGCACTCGACCTGCGCAAACGACCCGGCATGGCGCAGGCGCTCGAGCTCGCCGGCCTGAAGCTCGAAGGCCGCCACCACCGCGGCGACGACGACTCGTGGAACATCGCCGCTCTCGTCCTTCACCTGCGGGCGAACAACCTCTGGTGACATAACCGGCTACCCCCCGCACCTCGAAGTGGCCTAGGCTGGAGTAACGCGTCCTGGGTACGCCCTGGGCGCGTTCATTTGTGTGTGGAGGTGACCGTTGTGCCGACCGGAAAGGTCAAGTGGTACGACTCGGAGAAGGGCTTCGGGTTCGTCACACAGGACGGAGGCGAGGACGTCTACGTCCGTTCTTCCGCCCTGCCGGCCGGGGTGGCCGGGCTGAAAGCCGGTCAACGCATCGAGTTCGGTGTCGCCGACGGTCGTCGGGGGCCGCAGGCCTTGTCCGTGCGGTTGCTCGATCCGCCGCCGTCGGTCGCCGAGGCACGGCGTCGCCCGGCCGAGGAGTTGCACGGCCTGATCGAGGACATGATCAAGCTGCTGGAGGCGAAGGTCCAGCCGGACCTGCGCCGTGGCCGTTACCCGGACCGCAAGAACGTCAAGCGCATCGCCGACGTGGTTCGTGCGGTGGCACGGGAGCTGGACCCGTAGGTCGCTGAGGGGCACCCTCCCGAGGGTGCCCCTCAGGACATCAAGCCGTCACCTGCAGTGACCAGGCCGCCCTCGTCACGGCCTCCGGGCCCGTTTCGCCCTCCACCAGCACGCCACCGGCCTGCTTGACCTCGACAGTCTGCAGCTGGGCGCCGGCGTCCGGCGGGATCGCCTCGAACGTGGTCTCCTTGCCGGGCCCGAACGTGCCGACCGTGACCGGGGCCTTCTGCTCGCCGGCGGCGGTCGTGTACTGGATCACCACCGACCAGGGCGTGTCGGCCACCTCGCGTGGCACCGTCACCTGCACGGGCGTGTTCGGCGGCACCGCCATCTTGATCATCGCGGCGTTGTCGCGCCGGCAGTCCTCGACCTTGACGTCGCAGTAGATGAACGGCTTCGCGGTCACCTTCTTGCCGGCGACCGTGAAGTCGACCTTGGGCTGCGGCACGGCGGCCGGCGTCTCGTTCGACGAGCACCCGGCCAGCACCAACAGGACGACCACCAGCAGCTTTCGCACGCCAAAAAGCTTAGTTGAACGAGTCGCTGCGCTCCGGCGCCGGCCGCCTCCTTCCGTCGTCGCGTACTCGACGCTCGTTCCTCGCTCCCGAGCACGCTCCTCAGTCAGTCCGGCGGCGGGCGCCTCCGGACCGCTCCTAGGTGCGGTCGTCGGGCGAGCTGGGCGGCCCCTCCTGGAACGCCACCTGGGCCTGCTGCGGACCGGTCGCCGTCCGCCATGGGCGCACCGGGCGCTCGCCGCCGAACCACGGCAGGAGCGACTGGCCCTTGCGGGTCAGCATCGTCTGCACCAGCCCGAACGCCAGCAGCAGCGACACCACCAGGAACCCGATCCAGAACGTCGGCGGCAGCAGCACGCCGAGTGCGCCGCCGAACACCCACGCCAGCTGCAGCACGGTCTCCGACCGCCCGAACGCGGATGCGCGGGACTCCTCGGGCAGGTCGTCCTGGATCACGGCGTCGAGGCTGTTCTTCGCCAGGGCACTGGCCGTGGCGCCGACCAGGCCGACGAGCGCCGCGGTCGCGATGCCCTCCATGAGCATCGCGAGCACCGTCGACGTCAGGCAGCCGATGATGCTGCCGAGCACGATCTGGTCCGGTTTGCCGAGGTGCATGCGCGCACCGATGCCGTTGCCGATGAAGCTGCCCGCGCCAGCCGCGCCCGCGATGACCCCGAGCAGCAACAGCTGCTTGAACGCCTCGCCCTCGGTCTGCTCCCGCACCGCGAACGCGGCGAACATCATCAGGAAGCCGGTCAGCACGCGAATCGTGGCGTTGCCGGACAGCGCGACCACAACGTTGCGGCCCATGGGTTGTCGGCGCGGCCCCTCCGGATGCGCGTCGAGCGTGGCCGGGATCTCGCCCTCGGTGACCTCCACCCACGCCGGGATCCGCATGGCCTGCACCGCGCCGACCACGCAGATGGCGGCCGTGAACCACAGCGCGCCGGCCGAGTCGAAGATCTGCAGCACCAGCGTGGCCACCGCGCCGAACGCGGCACCACCGACCAGGCCGAACGTCGTCAGCCTCGCGTTGGTCTTGGCCAGCGTGATGTCCGGCGGCACGACTCTGGGCGTGACCGACGACTTGAGCACGGTGAACGACTTGGACAGCACCATCTTCGCGAGTGCCGCGGGATAGAGCAGCCAGCCGTCGAAGTTGCCGGCCATCACGACGCACGCGAGCGCCTGCCCGACCGACGTGGCGCACATGGCAAGCCGCCTGCCCCGCTGGATGCGGTCCAGCATCGGCCCGATCACGGGGGCGACGAGCGCGAACGGCGCGATGGTGATCAGCAGGTAGAGCGCGACCTTGCCCTTGGACGAGTCGGTGCTCGCGGCGGAGAAGAACAGCGTGTTGGCGAGTGCGACGGCCATGGCCGCGTCGCTCGCGTAGTTGAGCATCGTCGCGTAGGTGAGCGCGGTGAGCCCGGACTTGTCGGCGCCGTCGGCGTTCACGGCCCGTCGAAACGCGGAGGCCGCCTTGTTGGTGAGCTCCTTGCTCCGGATCGCCGCGACACGGGTGACCGTCAGCTTCTTGGGATAGCCGGGCCGTGGCGTGTCGGGCACGCCCTGTGGCGCGACCTTGGTGGGCTGGGGCCCCGGTGGCCTCGGCGGCTGTTGGGGCGCGCGCGGGCCCTGGTGGTCGGGCGCGTAGCCGTCCGGGCCGTAGGTCTCGGGTGGGCTGCCGTCGTAGTCGTAGTCCATCGGCCGGGTCGGCGGGACCGGTGGCAGCTGGCGCCGGGGCGGCGGCACGTCGCGCCAGTTGCGGCGCGGCGGCGGGTCGCGCCAGTCACGGGCTGGCGGTTGTTGCTGCGAGGGGTCCCTGCGGACCGGGCGGGTCTGGCGCAGGTCTTCCTGCGGGTAGTGGCTCGCCGCGGGGATCGCGCTGGTCAGCGGCTCTTCCCGGGCGGGAACGGCGCTGGTGGGCGGCTCCTGCCGAGGCTGTTCGTAGGCACGCGTCGGCGGCTGCTGCTGACGCCATTTCGGCGCCTGCTGTTTCGTCCAGCTGCGGCGACGCTTCACGCCTTCCATCCTGCCCTAGTCGACGGCCTCACAACTCAAGGACGGGCACACCCGGTCAGGGGATCCGCCTACCAGGTTAAGTACCCGCCGTGACAAACCTCACCCGGAACATTGCTGGCCAGAGCTTCCCCGTTACGAGGAACTCGTCGGTGCCCGGGATGTGGGCGATGCCGTTGAGGACGTCGGCGCCGGCGCTCTGCTCTTCTGGCAGCAGTCCGGACAGGTCGACGGTCGCGGTGACCCGCCCGTTCGCGGGGTCGATGCGCACGATCTCGTCGGTCTGCCAGATGTTGGCCCAGACCTGCACGCGGCCGTCCTGGTCGGGCACGCACTCGAGCTCGTTGATGTTCTTCACGGGCTCGCCGTCGTCTCGGACCTCGACCCCGCCCTCGGCCGCGAACGAGTCGACGTTCCGGTAGGTGAGGCGGT
>NZ_DASUVO010000030.1:0-16541 GCF_036378875.1 Actinophytocola sp. | reverse complement strand
GAGCAGGTGATCGACGCGTTCTTCGACTTCGCTGACGCGATCATCACCGTGCGTAGCCTGATCCGGAAAGCCTGGACCCTCTACCGATGGGACACCCGACCAGCACGCCGCCCATGAAGATCACCTAATTGCGCGGGTTCTTAGTGCCAATACAAAACGGACCGCCCGCCCCCGACTGTGCCGGGGGCGGGCGGTGCATCACAGTGCTGGTTGAACTAGAGCAGGTCCTCCGCGCGCTTGGCGCGTCTGGCCGCCCACTTCGAAAGCCTTTGCCAGCGCTTCGCTGAGTTCAACCGGCGGACCAGGCGCTGCTCGGCAGCGTTCTGTTCCGCCTCGCGCATTCGTTCTCGTGCCAGGTTTTCGTAGAGCAACATTGTCTTTGTTCCCTCTGGGTTGATCAGATCTTTGTGGTATGTCCGCTGGGTGTCGTGTAGGCCGGTCATGCCGCCGCCTCCTGTGCGGCGCGCTCGGCTGCCTCGCGGGCGACGTCCTCCTTGCGCGGACGGCCACGGGGCCGCTTGCGGGCGATGACCGCACCGCGCTCGAAGATCTCGCCACCCCACACGCCCCACGGCTCCTGCCGTGCCAGCGCACCGGCCAGGCACTCGGCGCGGACCGGGCAGTCCACGCATAGCCGCTTGGCCTGCTCGAGGTCGGCCGGGGTGTCGGCGAACCACAGGTCAGGGTTGTCGCCCGAGCGACACGGCAGGTCGAAACCGGCCGCTGGAGCCACGTCGAGCAGCTCGCTCACACCGAGCAGGTCCGGAGGTGCCCCACCCTCGAGTGGGACAGTCGCGGTACTCATCAGGAACTTCTCCTTGGTGGGTGTTCTCTTGTCGCGGTTACCTGAAAAAACACGAAGGCCGCGGATCCGTTTCCGGGTCCGCGGCCTTCGTGAGCCTTGGGGTCTCGACCTGTCGGTCAAGTCCTTCGCTCGTGAGGTGGAGCGGACACATTGGACGGGAAATCGATGTTCTGGACGCGCGCAGCCGTCAGTTCGGCGCTGAGCCGCTTACGGCCGACGACGACACGCTCATGCCCCAGCCCGGCGGCGGGCACACCGGTGCCCGAAGACATGGGGTAGCCCGGGGTGCACTTGATGAGCGTCAAGTTCCTCACGATGGCCACCTCCCCACTGTCCTCAGATGTGCCTGGGCGTTTCCAACCCGGCTAGTGCAGGCTATTAGGCCCGCTCACGTCCTTGCAACCTGTTTTTCGGGACTTCTTCGAGATCCGTTACTCATCGCCCGAAGGGGCAGCTCCGGCGAGCAGCGCGAGCACCTCTGAGCCGAACTTCTCGAGCTTGCTCGCGCCGATGCCGGCGATCGCCACCAGGCCCGCCGTGTCGGTGGGTCGCTGCTCGGCTATCGCGGTCAGCGTGGCGTCGGTGAACACCACATACGCAGGCACTTTGAGCATTCGCGCGCGCTTGGCCCGCCAGTCCCGCAGCCGTCCGAGCAGTTCCTCGTCGATGTCGGCCGGGCACGAGGCGCACCGGCCGAGCTTGGTCGCGACGGCGCCGACAAGCTGCCCGCCGCACACACGACACGGGGCCGGCGCGCCTGCTCGCTGTTGGCGAGCTCGGGTGAGTCGAGAGGTCGGGTGGTTCTCCGGGATCAGTCCGTAGAGGAACCGGCTGCGACGCCGCGGACGACGGTTGCTCTCCGAACGCACGATCGCCCAGGAGAGCGACAGGAACTCCCTCGCCCGTGTGACGCCGACGTACAGCAGCCGTCGCTCTTCCTCGATCGCCGCGTCGTTGCCGTCCGCGTGCAGGATCGGCACGGTGCCCTCGACCAGGCCGACGAGGAACACCGCGTCCCACTCCAGGCCCTTCGCCGCGTGCAGCGACGCGAGCGTGACGCCTTCGACGGTCGGCGGGTGTTGGGCACGTGCTCGCATGTCCAGCTCGACGACGTACTGCGCGAGGTCCGCACCCTGGACGGTCGCGGCCAGTTCCTCGGCCAGTTCGACCAGCGCCAGCAGCGACTCCCAGCGTTCGCGTGCCGCGCCACCGGCAGGCGGCTCGTCGGTCAGTCCGAGCGGCACGAGCAGCTCGCGTACCAGCTTCGGCAGCTCGCCGTCCGGCTTGCGGACGTTCGCCGTGCGCAGCGCGGCCATCGCCTGCCGGACCTCGGTGCGGGCGAAGAACCGCTCGCCGCCACGCACCAGGTACGGGATGTCCAGTTCGGCCAGCGCCTGCTCGTAGGTCTCCGACTGCGCGTTCACCCGGTAGAGGACGGCGATTTCACTCGCGGGGGTGCCGGCGTCGAGCAGTTCGGAGATCTTCCGCGCGACCGCCGCTGCCTCGGCGGACTCGTCCTCGTGCTCGGCGAACACCGGGTCGGGCCCCGGTTTGCGCTGGCCGACGAGCCGAAGCCGCGACCCCGCCGGCCGGTCCCTTGCTGCGCCGATCACCCGGTTGGCGAGCGACACGACCTCGGGCGTGGACCGGTAGTCCCGCTCCAGCCGGACGATCGTCGCGTGCGGGAAGCGGCGGGCGAAGTTGAGCAGTGGCTTCGCCGAGGCGCCGGCGAAGGAGTAGATCGTCTGGTTCGCGTCGCCGACGACGGTCAGGTCGTCGCGCTCCCCCAGCCACGCGTCGAGCACGCGCTGCTGCAGCGGCGTGACGTCCTGGTACTCGTCGACGACGAAACAGCGGTAGCGCTCGCGGAACTCGTCGGCGACCAGCGGGTGTTCCTCCAGCGCGGCCGCGGTGTGCAGGAGCAGGTCGTCGAAGTCGAGCTGGTTGGCGCGCGTCTTGATCGACTCGTACCAGCGGTAGACCGACGCGACCTGTTCGGCAGGCGCGGGTGGCTGCCGGTGCAGGCGAGCGACCTCGGCGGCGTAGTCGTCGGGGGTGACGAGCGATGCCTTGGCCCATTCGATCTCGCTCGCGAGGTCGCGCAGCACCTCGGAGTCGGTACCGGCGCCTGCCCGGTGCGCGGCCTGGCTGACCAGCCGCAGCTTGCCCTCGAGCAGGTCCCACTGCTGGCCGCCGACCACCTTCGGCCAGAAGTACCGCAGCTGGCGCAGTGCCGCCGCGTGGAAGGTGCGGGCCTGGGCGCCGTGGATGTCGAGAGCACGCAGCCTGGTGCGCATCTCACCGGCGGCCCTCGCGGTGAACGTCACCGCGAGCACCTGGCCGGCGGACACATGTCCTGAATGGATGAGGTGCGCGATGCGGTGCACGATCGTGCGGGTCTTGCCGGTGCCGGCGCCGGCGAGCACGCAGACGGGACCCCGTGGCGCGTTGATGGCGGTGAGCTGTTCCGGATCGAGCCCGGCGGGGTCGGGCTTGCCGGCGGCGTCCGAGACAGCTAGCGCTAACGCACCCATGGCGGGCATCCTCGCAGACGATGGCGCGGCCGTGCGCGATGGACACGGAGCGAAGCTTGTGGAGCGACCACCCGCACGAAGCGAAGCTTGTGGACGACCACCGGCAGAGTGCGAAGCTTGCGGAGCGACCAACGGGCGCTGGCACCCGCACCGTATCCTGGTAGTCATGGCTCAGAAGGTGGACAAGGCGGCGGCCGCCGAGGCGAAGAAGGCTCGGAAGGCAGCTTCCAAGGCCAGGCGCAAGCAGATCTTCCAGGCGTTCAACATGCAACGCAAGGAGGACAAGGCGCTCATCCCGCTGATGCTGGGTGCCTTCCTCGTGGTGGCCGGCGCGTTCTTCGGGGTGGGCCTCGTCTGGGGCATCCACTGGTTCCTGCTGCCGGTCGGTATCGCGTTCGGCCTGCTCGCGGCCGTGATCCTGTTCGGCCGGCGCGTGCAGAAGAACGTCTACACCAAGGCCGACGGCCAGCCGGGCGCGGCGGCCTGGGCGCTGGAGAACATGCGTGGCCGCTGGCGGGTGACGCCCACGGTGGCGGGCACCACGCAGCTGGACGCCGTGCACCGGGTACTGGGCCGCCCCGGTGTCGTGCTGGTCGCGGAGGGTGCGCCGCACCGGGTGAAGGCACTGCTCGCGCAGGAGAAGAAGCGCGTGTCGCGGGTCATCGGCGACACCCCGATCTACGACTTCGTCGTCGGCAACGAGGAGAAGCAGATCCCGCTGCGCAAACTCCAGCAGACGATCATGAAGCTGCCGAACAACCTCAAGCCGGCCGAGATCGACACGATCGAGAAGCGGCTGTCGGCCCTCGCGGCCCGCGGCGCCCAGATGCCGAAGGGTCCCATGCCGCAGGGCGCGAAGATGCGCAACGTCCAGCGCACGATTCGCCGTCGCTGACCAGGCGCACCATCTGAGAGGAAGATCGATCCAACTCGCGATCCCGGGGCGGACCGCCAGCCGATTCCGCTGACCAAACTGCTGACGGTGGCGGAGTACTCCGCTCTCGGGGAAACCGCGTGGGGCTACACCGAGCTGATCCAGGGCCGGGTGCTGATGTCGCCGAGCCCGGGCACCGTGTCGGGCACGAGGCCAGCGTCGAGGACCGGATGATGCGGGCAGATATCGACGAGCCGATCTCGCTGACCGAGTGCCGGTTGACCGAGGACTTCGGGTACGTGGACAACCAGATCGCGACTGGGGTCTTCAAGACCGACGTGCCGTTTCCGGTGGAGATCAACCTCGACCGGCTGGTGTGATCAGCGGGAGCACGGCCTGCACGGACGTGCCGCTCTCATCGCTGCGGTAGGAGAACTCGCCCTCGATCTCGCGGGCTCGTTGGGCCATGAAGCGCATGCCCATGCCGCGGGTGCCCGCGTCGCTGGGCACGCCAACGCCGTCGTCGCACACGCGGACCAGTAGTTGGTCCTCGTCGAGGCGGACCGTGACCTCCGCCTGGGTGGCCTGTGCGTGGCGGACCACGTTGGTGAGTGCCTCGGCCACGATGCGGTACGCGGCGACCTCCACTGGTTTCGGCAGCGGCGGCTGCTCCTGCGGCAGCTCCGTCTCCACCCGCAGCGACGGGCCCGACAGGAACACCGCCAGCTCGCGCAGCGCACCCGACAACCCCAATGCGTCCAGCTCGGGCGGCCGCAAACCGTGGACGACGCGGCGCAGCGTGCGGAGTGCCTCGTCGAGGCCCTGCATGGCACGGTCCAGCAGGCTGAGCCCGACGAAGTCCGGTGGCAGCCCGCGGCGCACCGCCTCGACCTGCAAGCGGGTACCGGCCAGGGTCGGGCCCACGTTGTCGTGCAGTTCGCGCGACAGGCGGGACCGTTCCTCCTCGCGGGCGGTCACCACCTGCTCGCGGGAGCGAAGCAGTTCCTCGTCGAGCCGCAGCGCGGCCACCACCGGCGCGATCTGGTCGGCGAGGGACGCAAGCGCTTGCGTGGTCCTGTCGTCCAGGTATCCGTCGGGCGGCAGCACCGCCAGCTCGCCGACCCGCTCGCCGCGGTGCCACAGCTCGAACGTCTCCGCGGCCCCGCCGCCCGAGCCGACCTGCGCGAGCCGCCGCGGACCCGCCTCGGTCGCCAGGTCGAGCCGGGCCATCCGCAGCCGGAGCGACTGGACGAGCTGCTCGCACAGCGCGGCCGGCACCTCCGTCGCGTCCAGACGATTGCGCATCCGGTTGCCGAGGCTGGCCGCGAGCTTCACGACGTCCACCCGCCGACCCCAGATCAACGACCGCACCCGCCTGAGCGCCAGCGACGTCAGCGGGAACAGCAGTGCGCCGAACACCGCGACCGCCAGCACCGAACCCGGCACCACCTGCGGCGGCAGCACGGCGGCGAGCAGCACGTACCCGCCGAGGTAACAGCCGAAGAGCGTGCCGGCCACGGCGACGTGGACGATCCCTCGCCGCACCGCCAGGTCCAGGTCGTACAGGCGGTCACGGGTCACCGCGACCGCGATCGCCAGCGGGACCAGCACGAACGCCAGTACCTCGAGTCCTCGGTCGAGCACGAGGGGCAACTGCCTGGGGAGGCTGTCCCGCACCGCCGCCTGGACCGCCCCGAACGCGACCGCGCACAGCAGCAGCGTCATCCGTCTGCGCGCCACGCCTGTCGCCCTGAACCAGCGGGCGAGCAGGCCGGCGACCGCGAGTGCTGTCGTGCCCAGCAGGAGGTACTCGCCGACGATCAGCAGCGGCGCGGCGAGCGACGGGTTCGCGAGCGGGTTCGACACCGTGTAGGCGCCGGCGAAGTCCGCGTCCTCGAACGCGAGGCCCGTGCAGTAGACGGCCATGCCCGCCGCGGTCAGCGCGAGCGCCCACCGCCAGCGGCGGTTCGGCAGGCGACTGTCCGGGTAGATCATCGGCAGCACGGTCGTGATCGCCCAGATCGGTGGTGCCCACAACCACGACTGCAGCCACATCACCGTGTCGACCGCGGGAGCGTCCGGCGAACCGAACGATCCGGTCAGGACCGTCAGGAGGAGGGCGACGCCGTCCCACGCGGCGATGGCCAGCATCGTCCAGCCGAGCACGTTGGTCGGCTTGTGCCAGATGACCAGCACGCCCATGGCCGAGAAGAACACGGCGACCGCGATGTTCAGTGGCACCGGGTCGTACGCGGAGTAGCGCCAGGCGTCAGCTATCTGGGTGAGTACGGCCGCCGCGACCGCTGTCCCCAACCCCAGCACGCCGAGCACGCCGGCCAGCGCGATCACGCGCCCGTCTTGATGGCCAGTCATGTCCGGCTCCTCGGGCAAGCGGAAGTCTCGGCCGTTCCGGAGACGAATCGTAAACGGGAAGATCACCTCCGGTAAGCGCCCTAACGGGTACGGACGACAACCGTTCCGGTGACCTTGTCGTGCAGGCCACGTCCGTCCGCGTCGGACACCGCGGCCGGCAGGATCAGCGCGATCAGCAGTGTGCGGGGGATCGCCCGCAGCGGGCCGACCATGGGTTTGCCGTCGAGCCGCACCACTCGCAGGCCGAGCAGGGCCTTGCCGGCGGTGAAGCCGAACAGGCTGACCATCACGACCGTGATCCCGAACCACACCAGCACCGAGGTGTAGTTGAACCGCTCCATCACGTCCGGGTTCTGGAAGTCCACCGGCACGAACAGGCTGGTCACGAGCGACATGAGCACCAGGTCGATGAACAGTGCGCCCACCCGGACGCCGCGCCCGGCCATCGAGCCGAGTCCTTCCCGGGGCAGCCCGAGCCGCTCGCCGGGCCAGTCCTGGTCCGAGTCACCCGACTCGCCAATGCCTCCGGAAAGCCACGTGCCGGTCACTTTGCTCACAGAACCCAGGTTATGCCCCTGTGCGGGAAGGCCGTCCGGCTGGCATGCTCAGCAGCGGCCTGGCTAGCACCTGCGGTCGTTAACCTCCGCGAAACATTGAGGTGATGGTCGGGCAACACCGCACTCATAGCTTGACCGCGAGCGCCCACGGCAGAGAGCAGAGTTAGGAGCCCACGAGCGTGTTCAAGAATTCCGACGAGGTCCTGAAGTTCATCTCGGACGAAGATGTGAAGTTCGTCGACGTCCGGTTCGGCGACCTGCCGGGCATCATGCAGCACTTCACGGTACCGGTGCAGTCGTTCGACGAGGGCACGATCAACGAAGGTCTTGCGTTCGACGGTTCCTCGGTGCGCGGTTTCCAGGAGATCCACGAGTCGGACATGCTCCTGCTGCCCGACCTCGCCACGGCGCGCGTCGACCCGTTCCGGGTCGAGAACACGCTCATCCTCAACTTCTTCGTGCACGACCCGCTCACCCGCGAGGCCTACAGCCGCGACCCGCGCAACATCGCCCGCAAGGCCGAGCAGTACCTGGCCGAGTCCGGCGTCGCGGACACCGCGTACTTCGGCCCGGAGGCCGAGTTCTACGTGTTCGACTCGGTGCGGTTCGACAGCGCGGAGAACGGCTCCTTCCACGAGATCGACTCGATCGAGGGCTGGTGGAACACCGGGTCCGACGAGGAGGGCGGCAACCGCGGGTACAAGACCAAGTACAAGAGCGGCTACTTCCCGGTCCCGCCGACCGACCACTACGCCGACCTGCGTGACGAGATCTCGCTGAACCTGATCAACGCCGGCTTCACCGTCGAGCGCGCGCACCACGAGGTGGGCACCGCGGGCCAGGCCGAGATCAACTACAAGTTCAACACGCTGCTGCACGCGGCCGACGACCTGCAGCTGTTCAAGTACATCGTCAAGGGCACCGCGTGGGAGAACGGCAAGACCGCGACCTTCATGCCGAAGCCCCTCTTCGGTGACAACGGCTCCGGCATGCACGCCCACCAGTCGCTGTGGAAGGACGGGGAGCCGCTGTTCTACGACCAGAGCGGCTACGCCGGTCTGTCGGACATGGCCCGTCACTACATCGGCGGCCTGCTGCACCACGCGCCGAGCCTGCTGGCGTTCACCAACCCGACCGTGAACTCCTATCACCGCCTGGTGCCGGGCTTCGAGGCGCCGGTCAACCTGGTGTACTCGCAGCGCAACCGCTCCGCGTGTGTCCGCATCCCGATCACCGGTGCCAACGCGAAGGCCAAGCGCATCGAGTTCCGCTGCCCCGACTCGTCCGGCAACCCCTACCTCGCGTTCTCCGCGATGGTGATGGCCGGCCTCGACGGCATCAAGAACAAGATCGAGCCGCCGACGCCGATCGACAAGGACCTCTACGAGCTGCCGCCCGAGGAGGCCAAGGACGTCGCCACCGTGCCGTCGTCGCTGGACGCGGTCCTGAACAACCTCGAGAAGGACCACGACTTCCTGCTGGAGGGCGGCGTCTTCACGCCGGACGTGATCGAGACCTGGATCGCCTTCAAGCGCGAGCACGAGATCGACCCGCTGCGGCTGCGTCCGCACCCGTACGAGTTCGCGCTCTACTACGACGTGTAATTCCCCGAGGCAACGGCCCCGTCAGTCGAACAGACTGGCGGGGCCGTCTCCATTCTCAGGCAATGAGTGCTTCGGCGGCGGCGAGGTCGAAGTCGCCGTAGGCGCTGCCGAGCCCTTGGGCGACCAACCCCGCCACCGCGCAACCCAGCACCGCCGCGTCCCGTGGGTCGCGGCCCTGTTTGACGCCGACCACGAAGCCGGCGGAAAACGCGTCACCGCAGCCGGTGGTGTCCACGACCGTGACGTCGACGGCCGGCACCGCCACCGTCCCCTGTGCGTCAACCACGCGAGCACCGTCCCCGCCCCGCGTGACCGCGACGACGCCCACCCCACCGTCGACGAGCCGCCGGCAGCCCGTGTCCAGATCGGACTCGCCGGTGAAGCCGAGGACCTGGTCCTCGTTGGGCAGGAAATAGTCCACGTGCGGCAGGAACGGGGCGATCAGCTCGAAGCTCCCCAACGCACCCGGGGCCAGCAGGTCGACGGACGTGCTCACGCCGTGCTCGCGGGCGAACTTCAGGATCCGGGTCGCGTTGTCGGGGCCCAGCAGCTCCGGACCGCCGAGATGGAGGTGGTCGGCCTCGCGCAGCGCGTCCCACGGCACGTCGTCCTGGCCGTACGTGGGGTTCGCGCCAAGCAGGTGGAAGGCGGGACGGTCGCCGTTCGGACGGATGGGTAACACGCTCGCGGACGTCGGCACGCCGTCGCGACGGACCAGGAAGCCGGTGTCCACTCCGGCCTTTCGCAGCAACGTCACCAGCATGTCGCCCGTGGGGTCGGTGCCGACCGCGCCCGCGGTGCGGACGGTCGCGCCGAGCTTGGCGAGGGTGACCGCGGTGCCGCCCGCCGTGCCGGCGGGCGCCATCTCGATGTTCTCGACCAGGACGCTGCCCTGCCCCTCCGGAATGGACTCGACCGGCCGTACGAGGATGTCGAGCACGTGGACGCCCATGGTGATCACGTTCACTGGTTTTCTCCGTTCACCGGTTGCGGCTTTCCGTACCGCAGGTTCAAAGCGACCTCGATCACGGCCTGCTGCTGGGCCTCCGTCAGCACTTTCGGGGTGCCCAGCGCGGACGCGCGTTCGTAGAGCGCGCACGCCCATTCCAGTACGAACGTGTGGTCCATGGCCTCGGCGAGGGTCGGGCCTCTGGTGACCGCGCCGTGGTTGGCCATCAGCACGGCGTTCTTGTGTGTCATGGCATCGGACACGGCGTCGGCCAGCTCGGGGGTGCCGAAGGGGTGGAACCCGATCACCGGAATCGCGCCGCCCAGCGCGAGGAGCTGGTAGTGGATCACCGGGAGTTCGTCGAGCACGCAGGCGAGCGAGGTGGAGGCCGGCGCGTGCGTGTGGACGATCGCACCGTCGCCGAACTTTCGGTGAACACCCAGGTGCAGGCCCGCTTCGGACGTGGGGCGCAGCCCGCCAGAGACGATCGTGCCGGCCAGGTCGACCACGGTCACGTCGTCGGCGGTCGCCTCCGCAAGCACCACACCGGTCGCGGTGAGTGCGACCAGGTCACCACGTCGCACGCTGATGTTGCCGGCGGTGCCGACCACCAAGCCTTCCTGGGCCAACCGGTGACAGGCCGCCGCGATCTCGCCGCGGATCTCGTTCATGCCAGGACTTTAGTCAGCCGACAGACACTCACACACTATCCGACCTACTTTGTCAATCATTGACATGACGTGATCACGACTCGCAAACTCTTGTCATTGTTTGAGAAGTGAGGAGCGTCATGCGGCTTCGTTCGGTTCTCATGGCCGGCGTGCTCGCCCTTGGCACGGTCTTCGGGCTCTCCCCCGTGACCGCCAGCGCGGCACCGGCCTTCCAACTCCCCTTCCCCTGCGGGCAAACCTGGAACGGCGACAGCGACAACTCCAGCGCCCACGAGAGCTACGAGATCGACTTCAACCGCGGCAGCACCGCCGACGCCGACCGGTACGACACGGTCGTCGCGGCCGCGGCCGGCACCGTGCGGACCGCCGCCAACCAGGGCAGCGCGAACGGCTACGGCAACCTCGTCAAGATCGAGCACGCAGACAGCTACTTCACCTACTACGCGCACCTGTCCACCATGGCCGTTGTCGAGGGTCAGGTCGTCTCACGTGGACAGACGATCGGGACGGTCGGCAACACGTCCAAGCCCGGCAACGGCATCAGCCCGCACCTGCACTACGAGGTCCGGCTCGGCGCCACCGGCTACCCCGGCAACATCCAGCGCGCGGTCTTCAACAGCACCACCTTCGGCTACCCCAACGCGAACGTGACCTCGCGGAACTGCTCAACCCCGGAGGACCCGGCCGAGGTCTGCGGCAGCGGCTACTACGCGATCGACACGGCCCGGCTCGGCACCGTCGGCGCGGTCGACCTGCTGTGGAACGGCACCAACAACTGCGTGGTGACGCTCAAGTTCGCCGACGTCGGCACCGCGACCGCCACCTCCGCCTACCTCGAACCCAAGGACGTGGCAAGGAAAACCGACTCCGGAAGTTACGGCTACTACGCCGGACCGGTGATCGCCGCCGCACCGACGTGCATCAAGTGGGGCGGGTCAGCGGGCGGCGTCGCCTACAACAGCCCGTCGGAGCACTGCTAGTCGTTCATGACGGAAATGTCGAAGCCGACCGACTCCAGGACCGCGCGCGGGTCGGCGACCAACTTCCGCGCGCTCAGATCCATCATGCCCATCACGGAGTAGACCTCGGCGGACAGCGTGCCGTCCGCCTTGGTGATCATCTGCTCCAGGGTGAACGTCTTGCCGTCGCCGAACTTCGCGACGCACGACACGTCGAACTCCTCGCTACCGCGAAGCTCGCGGCGGAAGTTCACCGTGGTCGACAGCAGCACCGGGGCGGTCCGTCGCGCCGTGTAGAGCGTCTCCCAGTCGCAGCCGGCGGCCTGGAAACCCTTCGTGCGCGCCACTTCCGCGTACTGGTGGTACACGGCGTGGTTGACGTGGCCGAGCGCGTCGATCTCGTAGCCACGTACCTCGAACCTCATGCTGAACGCCACGGTTTACCTCAGTCCTCGTAGAAAAGTCGTTCCACCACAGCACGTGCCCGACGCAGGGTGCGCCGGTAGTAGTCGACGAACGCGCCGGGGTCCGCGGCGTCATCCTGGCGGATGACCGACGCGACCGCGGCGAGCTCCCGCCCCGACGAGGGCGGCTGGTCGGACGACTTGCCGCGAACCAGCGTGGCCGCGTTACGCACCCGCGTCGCCAGCAGCCACGACTCACGCAACGCGGTCACGTCCGCCTCGTCGACGAGACCGATGTCCCGCGCCGCCGCCAGACCATCCATTGTGGACGTCGTGCGCAGCGCCGGGTGCTCGTACGCGTACCGCAGCTGCAGCAACTGCAACGTCCACTCGATGTCGGCGAGACCGCCCCGGCCGAGCTTCGTGTGCGTGGCCGGGTCGGCGCCACGCGGCAGCCGCTCGTTGTCCACGCGAGCCTTGATGCGCCGCACCTCGCGGATCTGGTTCGGGTTCAGCCCGTAGTCCGGGTAGCGGATCGGGTCGATCATCGCGACGAACCGCGCGCCCAGCTCCTCGTCACCGGCGATGGGCCGGGCCCGCAACAACGCCTGCGCCTCCCACACCTGCGACCACTGGTCGTAGTAGGCGCGGTACGACTCGAGCGTGCGCACGATCTGGCCCTGACGGCCCTCCGGCCGCAGGTCGACGTCGACGTGTAAAGGCGGGTCCTGGGTCGGTGACGACAGCAGCCGCCGCACGGTCTGCGCGACACGGGACGCGTACTTGACCGCGTCCTCCTCGGACGCCCCGTTCGCCGGCTCGCACACGAACAACACGTCCGCGTCCGACGAGTAGCCGAGCTCCGCGCCACCGAGCCGGCCCATGCCGATCACCGCGATGGTCGCCAGCCGCGCCCCGGCGGCGACCGCCTCGGCACGGTCGACGGCGGCGAGCGTCGCCTGCAGCACCGCCGCCCACACGGTCGACAGCGCGTGGCACACCGACAGGGTTTCCGTGATCCCCAGCAGGTCTGCGGCCGCGACCCGCAGCAACTCGTGCCGGCGGAACGACCGCGCCGCGGTGACCGCGTTCGGCAGGTAGCTGTGCCGGTTCACCGCCTGCCGCAGTGATCGGGCGGTCTCGTCCGGGTCGCGGCCGCCGAGCTTGTCGTCGTCGCCGAGCAGCTGGAGCACCTCGGGAGCCCGCGTCATCAGCTCCGGCACCAGCTTCGACGTGCCGAGCAGCCGCGCGAGCCGCTCGACGACCGCCGGCTCGTCCCGCAACACCCGCAGATACCAGGGAGTGGCCGCCAGCGCCTCGGACACCCGGCGGTACGACAGTAGGCCGCCGTCCGGGTCCGGGGTGTTCGCGAACATGTCGAGGAGCGCCGGCAACAACGCGCTCTGGATCGCGGCGCGGCGCGACACCCCAGCCGTGAGCGCCTCGATGTGCCGCAACGCGCCGTCCGGCGCGGCGTACCCCAGTGCGGCGAGCCGGGCCTCGGCCTGCTTGGCGGTCAGGCGCAACGCGTCGGTCGGCACGCGGGCGACAGCTTCGAGCAGCGGACGATAGAACAGCTTCTCGTGCAGCCGGCGAACGCGGCGCACGTGCCGGCGGAACTCGTCCAGCAGCACCTGCGACTCCGGCTTGCCCCGCGCGGGCTTCACGCCGGCGGCGCGCGCCAGCCAGCGCAGCTCGTCGGTGTCCTTGTCCGCCGGGAACAGGTGCGTGCGGCGTAGGCGCTGCAGCTGTAGCCGGTGCTCGAGCATGCGCAGGAAGCGGTAGCTCTCCCCCAGCTCGGCGGAGTCGGTCCGGCCGACGTAACCCCGGTCGCCCAGCAACGCCAGAGCGTCCACTGTGGACGCGACGCGCAGTGCCTCGTCGTTTCGGCCGTGCACCAGCTGGAGGAGCTGGACGGCGAACTCGACGTCCCGCAACCCACCGCGGCCCAGCTTCAGCTCGCGGTCGAGCAGGTCGGACGGCACGTGGTCCTCAACCCGCCGGCGCATGGCCCGCACGTCGTCGACGAAGTTGTCCCGGTCGGCGGCCGTCCACACCATCGGCCGGACGGCGTCGAGGTAGGCGGTGCCGAGCTCGGCGTCACCGGCGATGGGGCGAGCCTTCAGCAGTGCCTGGAACTCCCAGGTCCGGGCCCAGCGCTTGTAGTAGCTGACGTGGCCGTCGAGGTTGCGGACCAGCGGCCCGGCCTTGCCTTCCGGCCGGAGCGCGGCGTCGACCTCGAAGCACGCGTTGGTCGCGACCCGCATCATGGTGCTCGCGATCCGGGTCGCGACGTCCAGGTCGCCGTCGGCCACGAACAGCACGTCGACGTCGGAGACGTAGTTGAGCTCACGGCCGCCGGTCTTGCCCATGGCGATGACCGCGAGCCGGCACCTGTCACCGGCGGTCCCGACCTCGGCCTCGGCGACCGCGAGCGCGGCCCGGATCGCGGCCTCGGCGAGATAGGTGAGCCGCGCGGTGGTCCGCTGGTAGTCGAGCCCCTCAAGATCCGGCTCGATGACGCGGGCCAGGTCGTCGGCGGCGATTTCGAGCAGCAGACCGCGGTAGGCCGCCCGCAACTCGCGGACGGCGGCGGCACCGGCGTGGTCTCCCACCGCGGCCAGCAGCGCGGCCGGGTAGGCGGAGGGCGTGCTCTGCCGGTCGGTGAGCAGTCGGCGCCACTCGCCGGGACGCGCGGCCACGAAGTCACCGAGCGCCGAGGACGCGCCCAGTACCGACAGCAGCCGGGCACGCAGGCCGCGGTCCATGGCAAGAGCCTGGTCGAGACCGGACCAACCCGCGGGGTCGCCCGTGCGCATGCGGTCGACGCACCGCAGGGCGAGATCCGGATCGGGGCTGCGGGACAGCGCGACGAGGATCGGCTCGTGGTTCTTCGTCGGGCCGCCGGCGTTGTCCCACCAGCCGGCGGCACGCAGGTACTCCCCGGCGCGGTCGTCGGTGAGGCCGTATCGAGCGCTGGAGATGTGGGAACGCACGGGGTCCGACATGGTCTCAGTGTTGGATCAGCGGGAGTGGTGAGGTCGCCGGCGCCAGTTCGCCGGCAGCGAGCTTGACGAACTGCGCCGCGAACGGCCGCCACGTCTCCTCGATGTCGGCGTGCGCCTGGACAAGACGGTCGTGCTCCAACTCGCCTGGCCGCGCGAACTCGGCGGTGGCGGGGCTGCTCGCCGCCCAGGACTCGACCAGCTCCGTGGTGGTCTCGATGTGGAACTGCAGGCCATAGGAGCAGCGGCCGACCCGGAAGGCCTGGTTCGGATACAACGTCGCCGACGCCAGGAGGGCGGCCCTGGCCGGTAACCGCTCGACGATGTCGGAGTGGAACTGCATGACATCCGGCATGAACGGCAGATCGGCGAACAGGGGGTCCTGCCAGCCGACGTCCCGCTTCGCGACGAGCAGCGGCCCGACCTCGGGGCCGTCAGGGCCTTTCGTGACGTGCCCGCCAGTGGCGACGGCGAGGAGCTGCGCGCCGAGGCAGATCGCCAGTGTCGGCAGCTGACGCGTGGTGGCCTCGGCCAGGAGGCGGCGCACGTCGGCGAGCCACGGGAAGTCGAGGTCGTCGTTGGCGCCCATGTGCCCGCCGAGGCACACGAGCCCGGCGTAGCCGTCGGTGTTGGCGGGGAGGGCGGCCGGCTGACGGATGTCCAGTTCGGCACCGGCGCTTGTGAGCCAGTCCCCGAGCGGGCCGATGGGGTCGAACTCGTCGGGCTGGATGACGAGCAGGCGGGGGGATGTCACGCCTTCGAGGGTAGTCGGGTGAACTCGAGCTCCGTCGAGTCGTACACCTGTCGGTAACCGATCTTCTGGTAGATCGAGTTGGAGGTGGGGTTGGCGAGGTCGGTGAAAAGGATCACGTCATGAGCACCCGCGTGCCAGGCACTCCGGGAGACGGCGGCGGTGACCGCGGCGCCGTACCCGTGCTCGCGGTGCGCCGGTGGGGTGTAGACGGGCCCGACCCGGGACATGCCGCCAATGGGTGTGCTGGCGACCGCCCACGAGACGGGTTTCCCGCCGTCCTCCCAGATGACCACGCTGTCGCCCATCTCGAGCATGCGACGCACGACGGCCGGCCCGCTGGCGGGGTCTTTCAGGCGCCCGAAGATTTCGATCTGGGAGTCGTCTCGCCAGCCGGCGAGGAGGTCGATGTCGTGCTCGGTGGCGTTCCTGGCTCGTCCGCTGGTGGTGGGTACCGTCAGCTCACCGAGCCGGAAGAGCCGCATGGCCCTTTCTTCGCGGACGGTGCCACCGGTGTGGCGGACCCATGCCTGGGCGAGGGCCTCCGCGTTCTCGCGGGGTCCGCTGACGCCCGGCAGTTCAGGATCATCGGAGAGCCATCGGTCAATGAATGTGTCGAGCAGCGCCGGTTCGGTCGGCAGGCCGCTGACGATGGCGGGCCATGGCGGTGTGCGAAAACCCGCACCGACGAGGGCCCCGCTGTCGTCGTGGAGGGTGGCCATTATCGGTTCTGGTTTCCGGTCCGAGCCGAGGAACCGCGCCATGACGGTGAGCGCGACGGTGTGTCGGAGAGTGTCGGCCGCGTAGAAGGGGCCCGCGAGAGCGGTGAAGGTCCGCGGATCCTGGTGTACTCGCACGTCCATACCCTCAGGGTGACGCGCGGTCCCGGTCTTGGCCACTGGGTTCCGGGCATGCCAAAACGGGCCCCGCTGTTGCGGGGCCCGTCTGGAAAGGATGTCCGGCGGTGTCCTACTCTCCCACACCCTGTCGAGTGCAGTACCATCGGCGCTGGCAGGCTTAGCTTCCGGGTTCGGAATGGGACCGGGCGTTTCCCC
>NZ_DASUVO010000029.1:0-39782 GCF_036378875.1 Actinophytocola sp. | reverse complement strand
ATCGTGCGCGTGATGACAGACTGGGTATCCAACGGAGTTCTTGCTATCTGGTGATCTTGGTCGACACCGTTCTAGCAGGAACTCCGTTGCTTGTTTCAGCCGGCTGGACGGCCGCACCTGATCCTTAACTTCACGGCCTTGTGACTAGTCCGCCGCACCTCGGCAACCGAGGCCCGCAGTTCGGTGGTCAACGCTCGCAGCCGTTCGGCACGCTCCTCCGGTGTGCTCATCACATCGTCCCCGGGGCGTCCGGACCGCTGTAGCTCATCGACGGCACCTCGACCTTGGTGCCCGGCGCGCTGTCCGGCCGATCAGCAGCGATCATCTCGAAGATCGACACCGCCGCCTGGATCGTCAGTTTCCGGGCGGGTTGAGCCGGCCGAGCGGGTGCATCGTGTCGGCGAAGCCGACGGTCGCTGTCGGTGCCATCTCAGTCCGGCCTCTGGCCGGATCGGGTGCCACCCTCCGGGCCCCTGGGTGCAATCTTGTCCAGCTCCGCCGCGCTGGTGACGTCGGTACTGGCGTACTCGTCCGCAGTCTCCCGCAGACCCTGGATCGTCGCCCCCAACTTGGTCAACATCGTGGTCAGCGTGTCCCGCTCCGACGCCACCATGCCCTCAACCAGATTCTGGAACTGGAACATCGCCCCATCAGACCCTCTGTCTGGCTACCCGCCCCGTCCAGGTACTCCCGCATCTCACCGGCGTACCCATGGTTACGCTCCAACAGCCCCGCATACCCACGCAGCGCGTCCGGGCGAACCATGAACTGCTCCTCCGCCACCTACTCCTCCCCCTCTGAACGAAAGACTCCTCATCATCACCGCAGCATGGACCGGCTGCCGCTGGGGCGAACTCACCGGGCTCCAACGCGACCGCGTCGACCTCCGCCGCCGCACGATCACCATCGACCCCGACACCGGCGCCCTCCACGAATCGCACCACCAACTCTGGTTAGGAACCAAGACGCCCGCCTCCGCACGCACGATCACCTTGCCGCGGTTCCTCGCCGGCCTTTCTACAGATGCACCTCGCCGCCACAAGCGGCGATTTCGCCTTCACCCACCCACTACGGCGTAGTGACTTCCTCCGCCGCGTGTTCCGACCGCAGTCGACGGCGACCCCCAGAAAGGAAGCGTGCCCGTCCGCCCCGGACTCACCTTCCACGGACCGCGACACAGCCACAAGACCTGGCTCATCCCCGAAATCGCCCAAGCCCGACGACTCGGCCACCACCTCGCTAACCGACTCGTCGAGACCTACAGCCACGTGGCGCCGGAGATCGAACACCGCCTCATCCAAGAGTCGGTAATGGCACGGAGAGAAGGAGGCAGCCTCCCTCCCGAACCCCTCCTCCTCGGCGCACCATCTCAATCAACCACGCCGAGCGCCGACGATCGCCGTGCACACAAAAATGCCCTCCGACCAGGCGAAACACCAGATCGAAGGGCTTCAAGAAAGGAGTGGAGCTGAGGGGGTTCGAACCCCTGACCCCCACACTGCCAGTGTGGTGCGCTACCAGCTGCGCTACAGCCCCTTGACGAGTACAAGTTACCCGATGCCGGTGGCGGGGTCGCAGCGGGGTCGTTCTTCCGTCTGGCGCGCTCGCGTGCTACACCGAACCTCGTGGTCACTGATGTCCAGGTCGTGCCCCTCGTCGAGCCGGATGCGGAAGGGATTGATCCGCAGCGGCGTCGTGAGCTGCAGCAACGCCGTTTGGGTCAGTTGGTTGAGCGGCTGCTCGCGGCCGGTGGGTTGCAGGCGGGGCGGCTGCGGGACGCGGGTGTGACGGGCGGCGCGGACGTGACCCTGGACGATCTTCACCGGCTACCTACGGTGACCAAGCGTGATCTGTGGGACCACTATCCGGATGGGCTTCGGGCCGTGCCGCTTGAAGACGTGGTCTGTGTGCACGGGTCGTCGGGGACCGGTGGGCGGCCGACGCTGGTGCCGTACACCGCCGCGGACGTTGACGTGTGGGCCCAGGTCATGGCGCGTGCGCTGGGTGGGGCCGGTGCCACGCGGCGCAGTCTGGTCCACAATGCCTACGGGTACGGGCTCTTCACCGGCGGCCTCGGGGTCCATCACGGCGCGATGCGGCTTGGCGCGACCGTGTTACCACTGTCGGGTGGCATGACCGAACGTCAGATACGGATGATCACCGACCTGAAGCCGGACATCCTGACCTGCACGCCGTCCTATGCGATCTTTCTCGGGGAGGCGTTCGGGGCACCGCCGGGGTGTCTGCGGGCGGGGCTGTTCGGCGCGGAGCCGTGGACCAACGAGATGCGTGCGCAGATCGAACGCCTGCTGGGGCTGCGCGCACTCGACATCTACGGCCTGTCCGAGATCATCGGCCCCGGTGTGGCCGCGGAGTCGCTGGACTCGGACGGCATGCTGAACGTGGCCGAGGACCACTTCTACGTCGAGGCGATCGACGCGAACGGACGACCGGTGCCGGACGGCACGCCGGGCGAGCTGGTGTTCACGACGCTGACCAAGACGGGCATGCCGCTGCTCCGCTACCGCACGGGCGACGTCGCGTCGCTGGCCGGACCGGTGCCGGGCGCACCGCGGACGCTGCGTCGCATGTCGAAGCTGCTTGGCCGCACCGACGACATGCTGGTGGTCCGCGGTGTGAACGTCTACCCGACCGAGATCGAGGCGGTCCTGCTCGCGGACGAGCGGGTGAGCCCCCACTACCTGGTCGTCGAGGATCGGCGGGCGCCGGCGCGCCCGGAGCTGATCGTGGCGGTGGAGCCGGTCTCGACCGAGGGGTCGCTGGCCGCCGACCTCGACACGGCGCTGCGGGAGCGGCTCGGCATCACCTGTGTGGTGCGCGTGCTGGCCCATGGCAGCGTGCCGAGGGTCGAGGTCGGCAAGGCGAAGCGGTTCGTGCGCTGGTCGGATGGCCCGGAGCCGGTGCCCGGTCTAGCTGGCTGACGCGAGGAGCTTCTGCAGCCAGTCGGACTTGGTCGTGTCGACGACCTTCTGGTCAGAGGCGATGGTCGGCGTGCCGAAGCCCTTCGTGCCGTTGGGGAACTCCTGCTGCAGGTAGGTCGCCTTCCCGACCTCGTCCCAGTTGGCCTGCACCTCGTCGTCGTACTTCCCGCTGGTCACGCAAGTCGTGAAGTCCCCGGACTTGACGCCGAGGTCGGTGCCGAGCTTCGCGAGTTGTTGGTCGTCCCAGCCTCGGCTGCCCTCTTCCGGCTGGTCCGCGAAGAGACTCTCGTGGTAGGCGGGGAACACGCCGGCGTCGGCGGCGCACAGGCCCGCGTTGGCCGAGTCCATGGAGTAGCCGGGCGGGTCCGACTTCTCGTTGAGCATCGGCAGCATGTGGTAGCGGACCTGGAGGGTGCCGTCCGCGATGTGCTCGGCGATGTCGCTGCCGTACGTCTGCTCGAACGCTCGGCAGGCCGGGCAGAGGAAGTCCTCGTACACGTCGAGCGTGACCTTCGCGGTCGACTCGCCGACGGCGACCACGCCGCCGTCGCGGGTGACGGTGAACTCGGCGTCGGCGGCCTGCTGGGAGGTGTTCGGCGCGATCGCCTGGATGTTCTGGCCTTCGGTGGCGTTCTTCTGGTTGTTGTAGATGATGACGCCACCGATCACGGCGATGAGCAGCACGACGACCACGCCGACACCGATGAAGACCTTCCTGCGGTCGCCGTCCCCCCGCCGTGCCGCGGCGACGGCCTTGCTGCCGCTGCCGGCCATCTGCGCCTGGCGCTTCCTGCGCGCGTTGCGCTCAGCTCCACCCACCGGTCATGTCCTTCCCTGCGTATCCACGGTCTCCACGTCGGGAGCCCGGGTGGTAAGCCAACCATCGAGCGACGCGAGCGAGCGCGGCCGGGCCAGCAGCCAGCCGGCGAGCAGCAGGAACCCGACATCCCGCGCGATCTCCTGGGGGTACTGCGTCTGACCAGCGGCAACCTGGCCGCCGCCACCGAAACAACCGCAGTCGATCGTCAGCCCACGTGCCCAGGACTGGGCAACGGCCCCGATGAAAGCCACGAGCACCACCGCGGACAGGACCGCAGTAATTCGAGTCCCGAGCCCGACAACGAGCAACACCCCGAGTGCGATCTCGAGAAAAGGCAATGCCCCTGCAACGACACTGACCACCCCGGAAGGCAGTAGGTCATAAGCCTGCACGGCGATGTAGGTCTGGTTGAGGTCGCTCGCTTTGATCGCCCCGGAAACCAGCCACACGGCAGCAAGACCCAACCTGGCAAGCAGGCCAATCAGATCAAGCACACGCCCGGACGGTCGCACCACCCCATTGACGCTACCGAAGCCGCCTTAGCGCAACCTGAGAGGCCGTCTCCGCAGGTAGATCGCCACAACAGCCCCGTAGACCAGATGGTCCGCGACCTGCGGAGGAACGGACAAACGACGCACCGCTGCCGTCCGCCGCCCGGGCACCCGAAGATCGACAGCAGCGATCACCCCACCGGCCACCACGCCCCAGAAAACAGTCCCCCGCCGCGGCAACACCCGCTCGAGCACAACCCCCCAACCAGCAGAAACCCCAAAATGCACAGGCAGGGAAGCCCCCAACAAAACAACCTGCCGACTCTCCGAGGGCAAAAGCATCTTCCCGGCAGCGAGCGCCGCCTCGAGCGGATCCCGCCCCCGCAAAAGCGACCAAAGAGTCGAAGGCAAGGCCCCCACAACCCCACCAACAAGGCCAGCCCGAACCCCAAGCCGCATAAGAGAAGTGTCCCTCCACGGCACGGAAGAGGCTGAACGGAATCCCCGGATCCAGCGGCAGACGAGTCCGAGACGCTCACACCGGCCGACCACGGAGTGCCCGCACCGCCCGCGAACCAAGGCTCGCGATGCCACGAACACCCGGCGAGAACTCTCCACAACCCTGGCCAGACCCGCTTCGCGGCCAGAGGCGCGCTGCCGAGACAGGGCCGATGCCCTGAACGGGGCGATAGGGACGGTCAACGACACGAACGCGTCTTTCAGGACCGGACCGGCGTCGGACGGCGAGACCCCTCCCACTCCGCCTGAGCCGGCACGCCGGCCAACACCCAACGGGCCCGCTCAACACCCGACGAGCCCCGAAGGCCGCCAGCAGGACCGGGCGCTGGTCAACACCAGCGAGCCCACGCTGGGTCAGGAGGAGCAGGCACCGCGGGGTCTGCGGGGGTCGCCCCCGCAAACAATGACGGCCGACCCGGCGAGGTCGCGTCAGCAACCAGGCAGGGCCAGCCGTCGGTCGTGGAGGTGCCGGGAATCGAACCCGGGTCCTCTGTCGCCTCGACAGGGCTTCTCCGTGCGCAGTTCACTGTGCCTCTACTCGGCCCCACCGGTCACGTGAACAAGCCGGTGTGACGGGCCCAGCCGCTGTGAGTGTCCCGTCGCAGGTCCGCGGCCAACCCGCGACGGTGAGCCTCCTAGCTGATGCCGGCAGACCGGGTCGGAGGCGACCCCGGGCCGACAGACATCGCTACTCGCTCAGGCGGCGAGTGCGACGTCGCGCTGGTTATTAACCTTGGCGCTTATTGGTTTGCGGCGACGCTTGAGGTGGCCATCCGCCTGCACCTGCACGCTTCCCCTGAATCAACGTCCAGAGTCGAAACCGTTCACCCCCTCGTGGATCTTCATGACCCACCCAGGATAACGCGTGCCGGCTCTCGGTTCATCCCGGTTACCCCGAGGGTAGGGAAAACCCCACCCCCAACTATGCGGGATACCCCATGGTCCCCCTCCTCCCCACGCGCCATCCTGGTTCTGTCACCCGGCGAAGGAGACCGACCATGACCACGACACACCGCGACGGCACCCGGCCCAACCCGCCGCTGCTCGGTTCCGTCGCCTATCTGCTGATGAACCTGCCGCTGGGCATCGCGTCGTTCGTGTTCGTGGTCGTGACCATGTCGCTCGGGGTGGGTACGGCGATCATCTGGGTCGGTGTGGCGGTGCTCGCGCTCGGGATCCTGGTCACCCGCGGGCTGGCGAGCCTGGAGCGGCTGCGGGTGCACGCGATGCTGGGCACGTACGTGGCCAGCCCGTACCGCCCGCTGCCGGAGAAGGGGCGCTGGCTGGCGCGGGTCAAGGACCCGGCCACGTGGAAGGAACTGGCCTACCTGCTGCTGATGCTGCCGCTGGGCATCGCGGAGTTCACGATCGTCGTCGTGTTCTGGTCGGTGAGCCTGTACCTGACGCTGCTGCCGCTGTACTGGGCCTGGATCCCGTCCGACTGGCAGCTGGTGCTGTGGGACCACAGGGTGGTGGAGATCGACTCGTGGACGGCGACCCTGCCGTTCGCCGGCCTTGGCGTCCTCGTTCTGGCGATGGCGATCATCATCACGAACGCGCTTGGCACCCTGCACGCGGTGTACGCCCGGGCGATGCTCGGCCCGAGCCCGCGCCGCATCTCGAAGTTGGAAGGCCTGTCGACGGCGGGCGCCATCGACTGGAGCAACGAGTGGCCGCAGAACACGACCTCGATGAGCTACGGATCGGTGCGGGGATGACCAGTCCAGAGGCAGAGCGGCCATTGCATTTGGTCCGCCACGACGCGCAAGTGGATCCTGACTGGGTGGCCCCGCTCCCCAATGTCCAGCCTCCAGCCGAGCCGTCACCCGAGGCGACCGCGTCGGCGACGACCGCTCCGCTTCAGTTCCCGCTTCCCGCGAGCCAGCCGACTCTCGACCTGGGCGAGGTGAACGCGCAGAGTCCCGTCGAGCAACAAGTCGCCGAGGAACCGGCTGCCAGCACCCCGTCGCTGGTCAGCCGCGGTTTCCGGGCCGCCGGGTTCATGATCGCCGGCTTCCCGCTCAACCTGGTCGCGTTCGTCCTGGTCGTGGTGTTGTTCTCGGTCGGGGTCAGCACGCTGGTGGTCTGGCTGGGCCTGGTCGTGCTGCTGGTCGCGACGAAGGTGGTCTTCGGCTTCGCGGCCACCAACCGGGCGTTGCTCCGCGGCGCGCTGGGCGTGGACATCCCCACCCCGCGGATCTCCTACGACGAGTCCGGCTCGTTCTGGCACCGCTACCTACGCCGGCTGACGCACCCGCAGATGTGGCGCAACCTCGCCTACCTGCTGATCGCGTTCCCTCTCCACGCCTTCGAGTTCCCGCTGGCGATCGCCGGCGTGATCATCCTGCCGGTCGGCCTGTTCGTGTTACCCGTGATCGCCGCCCTGCACATCATGCTGGCGCGTGCCCTCCTGGGCCCGAACACGACCGAGCAGCTGACGCAGAAGGCCGAGCGCCTGCAGGCGTCCCGGGCCCGGGGTGTGGACGCGGCGGAGGCCGAGCGGCGGCGCATCGAGCGGGATCTGCACGACGGTGCGCAGCAGCGGCTGGTCGCGGTCGCGATGGGCCTTGGCCGCGCGAAGTCGAAGATGGCGGCCGACCCGGAGGCGGCGAAGGCGCTGATCGACGAGGCACACGCGGACGCGAAGCTCGCCGTCTCGGAGCTACGCGACCTCGCCCGTGGCATCTACCCCGCGGTGCTCGGCGACCGGGGTCTCGACGCGGCGCTGTCGTCGCTGGCCGCGAAGTGCCCGATCCCGGTCGAGGTGAACGTGCGGATCGACCCGCGCCCACCCGCGGCGGTGGAGTCGACGGCGTACTTCATCGTGGGCGAGTGCCTCACGAACATCGCCAAGCACGCCGGCGCGTCGGAGGCCAGGGTCAACGCCTGGCGCGAGGAGCGTCCGACCGGTGACCTGGTGATCGTGGAGATCACCGACGACGGCCAGGGCGGCGCCTCCATGCGTCCGGGTGGCGGGCTGTCCGGGCTGGCGGACCGGGCTGCCACGATTGACGGTGTGATGACCGTGGTGAGCCCCATCGGCGGGCCGACAGTGATCAGGGCGGACCTGCCATGCGTGTGGTGATCGCCGAGGACTCGGTGCTGTTGCGGGCAGGCATCCAGCGGCTGCTGGCCGACGAGAACATCGAGACGGTGGCGGCCGCCGAAGACGGCGACGGTCTGCTCGTCGCCGTGAGCGAGCACCGCCCGGACCTGGCGATCGTGGACGTCCGCATGCCGCCGTCGTTCACCGACGAGGGCCTGCGCGCCGCGCTGAAGGCACGTGAGCACCAACCGGGTCTGCCGGTGCTGGTGCTGTCGCAGTACGTGGAGGAGCGCTACGCGGTGGAGCTCCTGTCCGGCGGCGCCGGCGGCGTGGGCTACCTGTTGAAGGAACGGGTGGCGGACGTCGCCGAGTTCGTGGACGCGGTGCATCGGGTCGCCGGCGGCGGCACGTGCATCGACCAGGAGGTGATCGCACAGCTCATGGCACGAGGCCGACGCAACCCGATAGACGTGCTGACCTCTCGCGAGCGCGAGGTGCTTGGCCTGATGGCGCAGGGCCTGACCAACGTGGCCATCGCCAAGTCGCTGACCGTCTCGGACGGCGCGGTCGAGAAGCACGTTGGCAACATCTTCTCCAAGCTGGGCCTGGAACCGAGCGCGGAAGAGCACCGCAGGGTCCGGGCGGTGCTGACCTTCCTGGAACGCGGATAAAACTTTCCAATCCGGCAAGTTTGCAAAGTCGGCAAGATCCGCTACCGTTGGCGTCATGGCGTCGGACGGCCTCCGTGAGCGCAAGAAACGCGAAACCCGCCTCGCGTTGAGTCATGCCACGATTCGGCTCTCGATCGAGCGCGGGTGGGGCAACGTGTCGGTCGAGGACATCGCCGCCGCGGCCAATGTTTCCGAGCGCACCTTCCGCAACTACTTCACCAGCAAGGCGGAAGCCGTCGTCGCCACGCACGTCGAGCGGGGCCACCGGACCGCGGAGGCTTTCCGGCAACGCCCAGCCGGCGAACCCCTCTGGGACGCGATCGTCAACGCGATCGTCGCGCAGTTCGAACCCGAGATGCAGCGTCGCGACGATCGTTACTCGGCTGGACTGCAGAAGCTTCTCACCGAGCCCGCGATCCAGCACGAGATCTTCCGCGCCCACGCCCTCGCACAGGACGAGTTGGCCGCCGCCATCGCGGACCGCTCGGGCACGGATGTGCGGGACACCTACCCACAGGTCGTCGCCGCGGTGGTCAGTGCCGGACTCGGTTCGACGATGGGGCGGTGGACACGTGATCCGACCCAGTCGCTGCCGGCGATGCTCCGCGAGACCTTCGAACTGATCCGCGCCGGGTTGCCCGAGCCGCGCTGATCCCAGTCACAGCAACAAGCCCGCGTCGACGACGGGCTGTTTCGGCATGCCAGAAAACGGAGGAACCCCATGGATGTGGTCATTGTCGGCGCCGGCCCCAACGGGCTGATGCTCGCGTGCGAGCTCGCGCTCGGCGGCGTCCGGCCGGTCGTGCTCGACCGTCTCACCGGACCGAGCACCGAACCCAGGTCGAACGGGCTCGTCGGGCAGGTGGTCCGGATGGTCGACCGGCGCGGGCTGTACGAACGGCTCAGCGGCCAACCCGGCCCGCCTCGCCCCAACAACGCCTACTTCATGTTCGCCGCGATGCCGCTGAACCTCGGCCTCCTGGACGACAGTCCGGTCTACAACCTCGCGGTGCCGGAGCTGAAAACCGTGCAGATACTGGAAGAACGCGCTGTGGAACTCGGCGTCGAGATCCGGCGCGGCCACGAGTTCCTCGGCCTCACACAGGACGAGGACGGCGTCACACTGACGGTCAGGGGCCCGGAAACCTACGACCTTCGCGCCCGTTACGTCGTCGGCGCGGACAGCGCGCACAGTCCGGTCCGCAAGGCCGCGGGCATCGGCTTCCCTGGCGTCACCCACGACCGGACCACCAGCCGCACCGCGCATGCCACCGTGCCAACGGAATGGCTCGACCCGGCGACCGGCGCGCTGAACGTGCCCGGGCACGGCACCGTCCTACCGTTCCTGCCCGTCCGCACCGCGCACGGCGGCTTCACCTACGCGCCACTCCCCGGTCGCCCACCGATCATCGCGACCAACGAGTGGGACCAACCCGAGACCGACGAACCGATGACCCTCGACGAGATGCGCGCCAGCATCAACCGGGTGCTCGGCGCCGACGTCCCGATCGCCACGCCGCCCGGCGACGGCCCGCACATGCTGCGCAGGCTCAACGGCGGCAACACTCGGGTCGCCGAGCGGTACCGGGACGGCCGGGTGTTCCTGGTCGGCGACGCCGCGCACGTCTTCGGCGCCGGCGGCACCGGGCTGAACCTCGGCATGCAGGACGCGATGAACCTGGGCTGGAAGCTCGCGGCCGCGATCATCTCCGGCGTCGACGTGCTCGACACGTACGAGGCCGAACGTCGCCCGATCGCCGACCGGACCATCGTCTTCTCCCAGGCCCAGCACGCACTGCTCGCGCCGGGCGACGACGTCACCGGCCTGCGCCAACTGTTCGGCGAGTTGCTCACGCAGCCGGGGGTCGCGCGGACCGTGGCCGGTCTCGTCGCCGGCGCGGACGTCCGTTACCCGGTCAGCGACGACGCCCACGCGCTGGCCGGCTGGCCCGCGCCCGACCTGGATCTCCACACCGCGAGCGGCACGGTCCGCCTCGCCGAGCTGGTCAGAACCGCGAAGCCTCTGCTGATCGACCTCACACCGGCGGGCGACCTGGCCGTCGACGGGGTCGAGGTCGTCCATGCCAAGGCGGACACCGACATCACCGCGCTCCTGATCCGCCCGGACTCCTACGTGGCGTGGGCGTCGACCGATACGCGTCCGGACACGCACACGCTTCGCGCCACCGCTCGCGACTGGTTCGGGGCATGAAAGAAGGGCCCTCGCCGAGGCGAGGGCCCTTCTCCAACCGTCAGGCGGCCACGGTCGCGGTCGCCGCGACCGGTGCGAGCGCCACGTCCAGCACCTCACGGACATCGGTCGCCAGGTGCACGGTCAGCTCCTCCAGCACCGACGCCGGCACGTCGTCGAGGTCCGGCTCGTTCCGCTTCGGCAGCACGATCGTCGTGATCCCGGCCCGGTGCGCGGCGAGCAGCTTCTGCTTCACGCCACCGATCGGCAGCACCCGCCCGGTCAGCGACACCTCACCGGTCATCGCGACGTCCGACCGCACCGGGCGGCCCGACAGCAGCGACGCGAGCGCGGTCGTCATGGTGACGCCTGCCGACGGCCCGTCCTTCGGCACGGCACCCGCCGGGACGTGGATGTGCACGCCCTGCTCGGCCAGCGAGGAGACCGGCACACCGTACGAGGAACCGTGCGACCGCAGGTAGGACAGCGCGATCTGCGCCGACTCCTTCATGACGTCGCCCAGCTGCCCGGTCAGCGTGACCCCGGTGGCGCCGGAGTCCTTCGACGCGATCGACGCCTCGACGAACAGCACGTCCCCACCGGCGCCGGTCACGGCGAGCCCGGTCGCCACGCCTGGCACAGCCGTCCGTTCCGCCGACTCCGGCGTGAACTTCGGCTGGCCGAGGTAGGTCCGCAGGTCGCCGACGTCCACGGTCAGCGGCAGCGACACCGAGCCGAGCGAGAGCGACGCGGTGATCTTGCGGAGGACCCGCGCGATCGACCGCTCCAACTGCCGGACACCGGCCTCCCGCGTGTACTCGCCGGCCATCAGCCGCAGCGCGTCGTCGGTCAGCTTCACCTCGTCGGTGCCGAGACCGGCGCGTTCCAGCTGCCGGGGCAGCAGGTGGTCGCGGGCGATCGTGACCTTCTCGTCCTCGGTGTAGCCGTCGAGCGTGACCAGCTCCATGCGGTCGAGCAGCGGCGCCGGGATGGCCTCGACGACGTTGGCGGTCGCCAGGAACACCACGTCCGACAGGTCGAGCTCGACCTCCAGGTAGTGGTCGCGGAACGTGTGGTTCTGTGCCGGGTCGAGCACCTCGAGCAGCGCGGCGGTCGGGTCGCCTCGGTAGTCCGAGCCGACCTTGTCGATCTCGTCGAGCAGCACGACCGGGTTCATCGAACCGGCCTCGCTGATCGCCCGGACGATCCGTCCGGGCAAAGCGCCGACGTAGGTGCGCCGGTGACCGCGGATCTCGGCCTCGTCGCGGATGCCACCGAGGGCGACACGGACGAACTTGCGGCCCATGGCCCGCGCGACCGACTCACCCAGCGACGTCTTGCCGACGCCGGGAGGGCCGCCGAGCGCGAGCACGGCGCCGCTGCGCCGGCCGCCGACGATCCCGAGCCCACGCTCCTCACGCCGCTTGCGCACGGCCAGGTACTCGATGATTCGTTCCTTGACGTCGTCGAGCCCGGCGTGGTCGGCGTCGAGGATCTCCCGTGCGCCCTTGATGTCGTAGGCGTCGTCGGTCCGTGTGTTCCACGGCATCTCGAGGACGGTGTCCAGCCAGGTGCGGATCCAGCCGACCTCGGGCGACTGGTCCGAGGTCCGCTCGAGCTTGTCGACCTCCGCGAGTGCGGCCTCCCGGACCTTCTCCGGCAGGTCAGCGGCCTCGACACGGGCGCGGTAGTCCTGCTCCTCGGTGCCGGGTTTGCCGTCGAGCTCGGCGAGTTCCTTGCGGATGGCGGCGAGCTGCTGGCGCAGCAGGAACTCCCGCTGCTGCTTCTCCATGCCCTCCTGGACGTCCTTGCGGATGGTCTCCGCGACGTCCAGCTCGGCCAGGTGCTCGCGGGTCCAGTCGAGCAGCTTCTGCAGGCGCTCGGTCGCGTCGACCGTCTCGAGCAGCCACAGCTTCTTGTCGTTCTCGAAGTACGACGCGTAGCCGGCCATGTCGGCGAGCGCGGACGGGTCGTCCTCGGACTGCACCGAGTCGACGACCTGCCACGCGCCACGCTCCTGGAGCATGGTGATGACCAGCGACTTGTACTCCTTGGCCAGCTCACGCGTGCGTCCGGTCACCGGCGACGCGTCGGCCACCTCGACCTCGACCCACAGCGCGGCACCCGGGCCCGTGGTGCCGGCGCCGATGCGGACACGATCGGTCCCGCGGACCACCGCGGCCATCTCGCCGCCCGGCATGCGGCCGACCTGCTCGACGACGCCGAGCACACCGACCCGCGCGTACTTCCCGTCCAGGCGCGGCACCATCACCACGCGTGGCTTCTCCCCCTCGGCCACCGCGCGTGCGGCCTCCACCGCGGCGCGGACCTCGGTCCCGTCGGTGCCGGCCATGCGGATCGGCACGACCATCCCCGGCAGGAGCACCGTGTCGTCCAGCGGCAGCACCGGGAGCGTCAGCGACTCTGCCATGAGTTCACCCTCCAAAGTTGAGTCTGACCTACTCAACTCATGGGATGCCCTGGTTGTTTCCTACTGGCGTTCGCTCAGAGCGAGCAGGCGCCTCGGGGTGTCCCACAGCACGGCGCGCAGGAAGGGCTCGCCCAGCCGTTCATCGGCGTTTGCCCAGCTCACGATGGCTCTGAGCTGCGTGGCGTAGTCGTACGGGATGCTCGGGAAGTCGGTGCCGAGCGCCACCCGGTCGGCGATTCCGGCGAGCCGCGCGGCCCAGTCGGCCGGCAACAGCCCGTCGGCCCCGTTGAACGGGACCCCGACCATCGTGGTGTCGAGATACACGCCCGCGTATCGCTCGACCAGCTCGAGCGCGAGCGTGAACTCCGGCATGCCGGCGTGCGCGAGCACCACGACCAGTCCCGGATGCCGGCGCAGCACGTGCTCGAAAACGTCGAGTCCGGTGAACCTGCCGGCGATCGGTCCGTGTCCGCAGTGAACGACGACCGGCACACCGGTCTCGGCGAGCAGGCCCCACACCGGGTCGAGCAGCGGGTCCCTCGGGTCGTAGCCACCGACCTGGACGTGGGACTTCACACAGCGTGCGCCCCGGTCGAGGGCCTTCGCGAGGTAGTCGCCGGCGCCGGGCTCCGGGAAGAACGTCGCGGTCGCCACTGCCTCCGGAGCGGCAGCCGCGAAGTCGTGCACCCAGTCGTTGAGCCACGCCGCCATGTCCGGCTTGTGTGGGTAGACGAGCGGCGCGAAGTGGCGAACGCCCAGGTCACGAAGGATGCCGAGGCGTTCCTCGGCGGGCAGCCGGTAGTGGATGGGCCACTCGGTGCCGTACTCGACGGTGGCGCGGTCGAAGAACGCCCACACCTTCCGTTGCATGGCGTCGGGCAGGAAGTGCAGGTGGAGGTCGGCAAGACCCGGAAGTCCCAGCGCTGTGGTGAACGCTGGGACTTCCGCATCGGATCCTGGTATCAATAGCGGCCTTTCAACGCCCGCCCGTGTGCGCGCGATATCTCCCGCTGCGCGTCTCGCTTGGCGAGCGTCTGGCGCTTGTCGTACTCCTTCTTGCCCTTGGCCAACGCGAGCTCGACCTTGACCTTGCCGTCCTTGAAGTACATGGACAGCGGCACCAGCGACAGGCCACCCTCGCGTGTCTTGCCGATGAGGCGCTCGATCTCGCTTCGGTGCAGCAGGAGCTTGCGGGTGCGGCGTGGCGTGTGGTTGGTCCACGTGCCGAGCACGTACTCCGGGATGTGCAGGTTCCGCAGCCACACCTCGCCGTCGTCGACCGTGGCGAACGCGTCCACGAGCGACGCCCGGCCGAGGCGCAGCGACTTCACCTCGGTGCCCATGAGGGCGATCCCGGCCTCGTACGTGTCCAGGATCGCGTAGTCGTGCCGCGCCTTGCGGTTCTGCACGATTACCTTCTGGCCACGTTCCTTCGACATGCTGACAACTCTACGTGTCGACGCACCTGGTTAAGTGCGCACGTACAGGCGCAGTGTCAGGTAGCCGGTGACCGCGGAGATGCCGACCGCCGTGAGCAGCAGCCATGGTGCCGTCACCAGGATGTCGATGCCTTCGATCGGTCTGATCACGCCCGATTGGAACAGGCCGCCGAGTAGTCGGTCGAAGAACCACATCTTGACCAACACCAGCAGGCCGACCCCGAGGACGGCACCGATTATGCCGGCGACCACCGCCTCCAGGAGGAACGGCAGCTGGGTATACCAGCGGGTCGCGCCCACCAGGCGCATGATGCCGACTTCTGTCCGCCTCGTGAACGCGGAGACCTGCACGGTGTTGGAGATCAGCAGAAGCGCGGCGATCGCCTGGATGAGCGCGATCACGAACGTGAGATCTCGAACGCCGTTGAACATCTGGAACAGGCTGTCCAGATATTTCCGCTGGTCGGTGACGGCGTCGACACCGACCCGACCGGAGAACGTCTGGATGATCACGTCCGACCGGTCCGGCTCGTACAGCTTCACGCTGAACGACGCCGGCAACGCGTCGGGCCGCGCGAGCTTCACGAGCTCCGGCTGCGCGGCGAAGATCTCCTTGAACCGCTTGTAGGCAGCGTCACGGTTCTCGTAGGTGACCGACTCGACGGCCGGGTCGTTCTCGAGGTCCGTGCGGAGTTTGCTGCAGGGGTCGGTCTGGCAGTTCTTGTCGTTCGCGCTGATGTCGTTGGTCAGGAAGACGTCGACCTGGACTCTGTCCTCGTATACGACCTGGGTCTTGTCGATCATCCGCACGACCAGGAGACCGACTCCGAGCAGGAAGAGCGAGATACTCGTGGTGAGGATCATCGCGACGGTCATCGTCACGTTCCTGCGGAGGCCGGTCATGACCTCGCTGAAAACGAAGCTGGCACGCATCGGGGAAAGGCGTCCTTGTGGGTCGGGAGGGCGGGGTTGTCCGGGGTCTTTCTAACGGCCTACGCCGTAAACCCCGCGTGAGTCGTCGCGCACGACCTGGCCGAGGGACAGCTCGACGACCCGTCGCCGCATGGAGTCGACGATCGAGTGGTCGTGGGTCGCCATCAGCACGGTCGTGCCGGTGCGGTTGATCCGCTCCAGCAGCAGCATGATGTCCTGGCTGGTGTCGGGGTCGAGGTTTCCGGTCGGCTCGTCGGCGAGGAGCATAAGCGGCCGGTTCACGAACGCCCGAGCGATCGCGACCCGCTGCTGCTCACCACCCGACAACTCGTGCGGCATCCGGGCCGCCTTGCCCTCGAGCCCGACGAGTTCCAGCACCTCGGGCACCACCTTGCGAATGGTGTTGCGCGGCTTGCCGATGACCTCGAGCGCGAAGGCGACGTTCTCCGCGACGGTCTTGTTGGTCAGCAGCCGGAAGTCCTGGAACACGCAGCCGATGGACTGGCGCAGTCGGGGGACCCTGCGCCGGGCCATGCGGACGACGTCGAAGTTCGCCACGTAGACGCGCCCTTTGGTGGGCACCTCTTCACGCAGCAACAGGCGGAGGAAAGTCGACTTACCCGACCCGGACGCGCCGATGAGGAAGACGAACTCACCCTTGTCAATCTCGACGGAGACGTCCTCCAACGCAGGTCGCGTGGAGGTCTTGTACACCTTCGAAACGTGCTCGAGCCGGATCACGAGCCGGGAGTCTACCTCCGGTCGTTATCGACCTGTTGCCTTGGGAGCCTCAAGCCGTGACCAGCGAGATCAACGGTCACACCCAGGTGATGCCCGAAAACCCACAGCCACACCCCAGCACGCGGGGACGGCCTCCGGCCCCCGATTCCAGTGTAGCGACGCCCACCGACGATTCCGTCGCCTGAAGCCCCAAACGGGAACGGATTCACCCGCCCAACCCGAGCGAAAGTCCCATTCGTGCGCCAGGGGCCCCCCGATTTCCACACTACCGGGGACCACCGACACTCCCGGCCCGCCGAACGGCAACTGGCGACAGGTTCACCCACCGAACCCGAGCGAAAGTCCCATTGGTGCCCCGGGGGGCCCCCGATTTCAACGCTACCGGCAGCCACCGACACTCCGGGCCGCCCGAACGGCAACCGGGAACCGGTTCACCCGGCCGATACCGGCCTCAGTTCGTTCGAACCAGATCCGGTGCGTGCCGTCCGCCTCGACCACGATGCCGCCGGTGCCGGTGGTCGCCGCCAGCTCGCCCGTTCCGCTGCCGGGGACGATCGTGAAGAACTCCCTCGAGCGGTCCTCGAACGTGGTCGTCGCGGCGTGTGCGAAGGTGAAGGCATCGCTCTGCCCGTGGAGCGCGCCATCGAACGACTCCATCGCGGCATGGGTGCCCGTGCCGGTGGACTGGTCGAAACGCCCGGAGCCTACGACGGGCCTATGTGGCGGCCTGGGTGCGCCGCCACCGGATGCCGGCCTCCAGGAACCCGTCGATCTCGCCGTCCAGCACGCTCGACGGGTTGCCGACCTCGTACTCGGTCCGCAGGTCCTTCACCATCTGGTACGGGTGCAGCACGTAGGACCGCATCTGGTTGCCCCACGACGAGCCGCCGTCGCCCTTGAGCGCGTCCATCTCCGCGCGCTCCTCCTGCCGCTTGCGCTCGAGCAGCTTCGCCTGGAGCACCCGCATCGCCGCGGCCTTGTTCTGGATCTGCGACTTCTCGTTCTGGCAGGACACCACGATCCCGGAAGGGATGTGGGTGATGCGTACGGCCGAGTCCGTCGTGTTCACGCTCTGCCCGCCGGGCCCCGACGACCGGAACACGTCGATCCGGATGTCCTTCTCCGGGATGTCCACGTGGTCGACGGCCTCGACGAACGGCAGCACCTCGACACCGGCGAACGACGTCTGGCGCCGCCCCTGGTTGTCGAACGGCGAGATGCGGACGAGCCGGTGCGTGCCCTGCTCGACCGACAGCGTCCCGTACGCGTACGGTGCGCTGACCTTGAACGTCGCCGACTTGATGCCCGCTTCTTCCGCGTAGGACGTGTCGTACACCTCGGTCGAGTAACCGTGGCGCTCCGACCAGCGGATGTACATCCGCAGCAGCATCTCCGCCCAGTCCGCGGCGTCGACCCCGCCGGCCTCGGACCGGATGGTCACGATGGCGTCGCGCTCGTCGTATTCGCCGGACAGCAGCGTGCGCACCTCGATGGAGGCGATGTCCGCACGCAGGCGGTCACGCTCCGTGTCCGCCTCGGCGCGTGCGTCAGCGGCGCCTTCCTCCTCGGCCAGCTCGTACAGCACGCCGAGGTCGTCGAGGCGCTGTCGCAGCTCCTCGACCCTCCGCAGCTCGCTTTGCTTGTGCGAGAGCTGACTCGTGACCTTCTGCGCCGACTCCGGGTCGTCCCAGAGGTCCGGACGGGCTGCCTGCTGCTCCAGATCAGCGATCTGAGCGCGCAGGCCATCCAGGTCCGTCACCGCCTCGACGCTCGCGAGAGTGTCGGACAGGTCCTTGAGGTCAGCTGCGACGTCCGGGTTCACGTATTGAAATCTACCGTGAACCCGTACGCCGCCTGTCTCAGGCGAGGAGTTTCAGGAGGTCGGGATGGAGTCGAGCAGCTTGAGCACTGCCCGGGCCCGTGCCACACCGAACTCCGCGATCGCCTTCGAGTACGCCCCGTCCGCCGTCTTCACCGCGGTCTTCGCCGACTCGTGCTCCTCGGAGTAGACCTTCTTGGCCGACTCGATGAGCGCCGAGCGCTGCTTTGCCGTCAGCGAGTCCGCGTGGACGAGACGGAGGATCAACGGGCTGCGAAGGTGGTCGGGCCCGGGCTCACTGCCGAGCCACGCCTTGAACGCCTTCTTGCCCGCAGCCGTCACCAGGTACTGCTGGCTCGACCGAGGCCCCTGCTTGCCGAGCCGGACCAGACCGGCGTCGGCGAGTGCCGGGAGCTCACGGTAAACCTGGCTCCGGGTGACGCTGAAGAACGACCCAAATCGATCACGGGCAGCCGAGACCAATTGCCCACCAGTAGCCGGACCTTCGTGCAGCAGCCCCAACAGGGCAGCCGCAGTTGCATTCAGTTCAGACACCTTACCACCGTGCCACGAATGGGCTGTGGTGTCCACAGTGGCCGCGCATCTGTCCACAGTGGCTGATGGACCCGTTTGGCGTGCGGTTGAGCCGTGTTCTAGTCGCAGAGTATGCGCCGAGGGCCCGATCCCACTGGGACCCAAGGGAATGCTTCACGGCGCGAAACACCGCGCCACGCAGGGCTTCTACCAGCGGAAACAGCAATCGGAGCGTCGTCGAGGAAACACACTCGACACACTTGGCGCCGCGAGAGCCCGTGCGCGACAGCGCGATCCCTTCGCACATTTTGGACTTCGGCGACCGTTCCAACGCACCGGATCAGCAGGAAAAGCAGCGCTACTCCATCCGGGTAAAAGATGAACGACAGAGCCGGTAAAGCTTCCATCCGAGACGGATCCCAGCCACCACAGCGGACCGGCCACACGGCGAGTCCTGTGTGGACCGCGCGGGGTGGACAGTCCGGACGAGCCATTCGCCTGCACGTGCAGGCGGCGTGTGCAACGACCCGAGGAACCCAAGCGGCAGAACGCAAGCGCCTCCAAACAGCCTAAACCCGGGTGTCCACGCCGGACTGAACCGGAAAATCGCGAGTACCAAATTCCGCGTATGTCGGTACTTTCGGAGACCCCGGTCACAACAGCACGCCAAAACCGCGATCCCCAGGATCGCGTCCATCCAGGTGAGACAGACGTGACGCAGTCAGCCCCGCCTGAGCGCGAGTGGTTCAGACCTCCGAGCCCCCGCGCCACGCGTCCACCCGCCCCTGGAGGCGGCGTGAGGGCCCGCCAGACCTCCGCCGCACCTCCAGTCCAGCCTCGCCGACCAACCCGGCCAGGAGGGGTGTTTGCGCAGGTCAGAGCCCATATGACCCCCCGGTGTAAACCCCCCTGAAACCCCGCGTATAGTTATAAACACAACGACGCGGGGTGGAGCAGCTCGGTAGCTCGCTGGGCTCATAACCCAGAGGTCGCAGGTTCGAATCCTGTCCCCGCTACAGAGTGGGAGGGCCCTGTCTGCAGAGTACGCAGACAGGGCCCTTTCGCGTCTCTGCGGGGGTCCAACCCCCGCGCCCCGGCCGGAGGGCTCCGCCCCCGGACCCCCGGTCCTGTGTCTCCCCCTATCTCCTCGGCGCCGCGTCCTCCGCCTTTCTTGTCGTCGGTGGGCTCTCCGTCCTTCTTCGGCACCGTGCCTCCGCCGCCAGCCTTCGGCGGCGTGCTTCTCCGCCTCCCTTGTCGGTGGCTGCCCCGCTGGCAGCGTTTCCGCGTCCCGCCGCCGCTTCCATCGGCAGCCTGCCTCGCCTTCAGCGCTCCACGGTGCTGCCACCTCCCCTTGTCGATGACTGCCCCGCTGGCAGCGTTTCCGCGGCTCGCCGCCGCTTCCATCGGCGGCCTGCCTCACAGGAGCCTTTCTGCGGTTCGCGGCAGCCTCCTCTTGTCGATGACTGCCTCACTGGCAGCGTTTCGGCGGCTCGTCACCGCTTCTATCCGCGGCCTGCCTCACAGGAAGCCTTCCGCGGTTCTCTGCCACCTCCCTTGTCGATGGCTGCCCCACTGGCCGCCTTTCTGCGGCTCGCCGCCGCTTCCATCGGCGGCCCCGCCTCACTGCCAGCGTTCCGCAGTTCGCTGCCGCTCCCCCTTGTCGGCGACGCCTCACTGGCCGCCTTTCTGCACCCGCCGCCGCTTCTATCAACGGCCTAACTCACAGGATGCCTTTCCGCAGTTCGCTGCCACCTCCCTTGTCGATGGCTGCCCCACTGGCAGCGTTTCGGCGGCTCGCCGCCGCTTCCATCGGCCTACCTCACAGGAAGCCTTCCGCGGTTCGCTGCCCACCTTCTTGTCGATGCCAGCCCCGCTGGCCGCCTTTTCTGCGGTTCATCCCCGCTTCCATCGGCAGCCTGCTCACTGTCAGCGTTCCGCGGTTCGCTGTCGCTCCCCCTTGTCGGCGACGCCTCACTGGCCGCCTTTCTTCGCCCGTCGCCGCTTCCATCGGCGGCCTACCTCACAGGAGGCCTTCCGCGGTTCGCTGCCGCCTCTCTTGTGGGCGATCCGCCTCGCTGCCTCCCCTTTTGTCGGCGCTCTGACAGCCTTTCGGCGTCGTCTCCTCTCTTGTCTGGACTCTGCCTCTCTGCTCGGCGGGCCCATCTCCGCCTCCGCTATCGGCAATGCATCTCTCCAGTTCCCCTATGGCAGCTCCACCTGCGACCCCTCATGAGTTCCGCGTCTCCCCCGCCTCTACCAACAGCAGCGCACCTCCCCGTCCTCTTATCGGCGCTCTTCCTCTCCGCCGCCTTTTGGGCGGCGCGCCTTCCCGCCTCCACATCCGCCGCGCCCCCTTCCCATCTCTCTAATCGGGCAGCCTGCACCTTCGCCTCCCTCATGAGCTGCGCGTCTCTCACACCTCCCATATCGGTGGCCCGCCTCGCGGCCTCCTCTTATCGGCTCCTCTCCGCCTTCGCTGTCGGCGCCGCACCTCCCTGCCCCTGTCGACCTTCTTCCTCTCCACCTCTTTTGGGTGGCGCGCCTCCCCTATCGGCGGCCTGCCCGACTGCCTTCCCGGTCGGCACCTTTCTCTCCGCGACCTTTTGCGTGGCGTCTCCCCGCCGCTCACGTCGCCGCGTGGCCCTCCGAGTTCGTCTCAGGGGGCTTGGCTTGGTTGGGCGTCTTCAGACGCTCATGGAGGCTCTGCGGGCGTCTCTTCGCCTTCGTTCGGTTGTCTGCGTGCTGAGGTGGCCCTGGGCTTGGCTCCGCTTCCCTCATTCGCTTCGGCGCGCACCTGCTTCCCTGTTCGTTTCCTGTCCGTCTACTTCTCGCGCCGAGCAGCTCGCTTGCCTGAGCCATTCACATTCCCAATTTTCCGCTTCGATCAGCCGTTGGCCTCGCAGCCGACTCACGGGCCGCCGCCCTCTCAACGTCATCCGCCTTTCAGTGCCGCCTATCAATCCATCCCCGGCTGACGCATCCGAGCCGTCGGCTCCCCACTCATCCCCGCTCTCACTTGCTCCGCCCCGCGCGCCCCTTCGCCTCTCGGGTCATCTCCTCGCTCGCTCGTCTCGCCGCCGGCTTCTCAGGCCAGCTGACTGATTTGCCCGCTCCTCACCGTGGCCTGTCCACTCCCTGACTCATCCTCGTTCCCAGTTATCCGCGTCTTCTGTCCGCGTCTCGACTCATTCGTCTCCGGGCCACCTGTGCGTCTACTCTCGGAACGTCCTCCATCCGACAGCCGCCCTCCATCTGCACTTCTCGACCGCGTCGACAGCTCGACGACCAGGCAAATCGTCGTTCGGTGGGTTGCTCCGCAGGGCTGTGATGTTTGGGTGCGCTTCGTCACATGTTGATCTGTTGTGGACTGTCGGCTAATTGAAATGAAAGCGGTAAGAGGGCTTGCAAACGCCGGAAATCAAACGTGGAGCCTGCTCACGTTGCCGGAGTCGCGTTCGGACAGTCGGAACACCGGTCGTCCACGGTCGTTTCGGGCTTGGCGTAGTTATTTGCTAGTGTGCCGTCACAAACCAACGGGTGTGCACGTATGTCGTGTGCAACGGCATCCTAGGGAGAGCAGCCAGATGGCACAGAAGGTATTGGTCCAGCTCGTCGACGACCTGGACGGCACCAGCTCACAGGACGTTTCCACTGTCCTGTTCGGTCTGGACGGCGTCAGCTACGAGATCGACCTCTCGGACGACAACGCTGAGCGGCTGCGGGAGAGCCTCCAGGAGTTCGTCGATTCGGCGCGGCGTACCGGCGGTCGGATCAAGCGCGGCGTCCGTCCGGCCCAGTCCGGTAAGTCGGCAAACGCCGGGGAGGCCGGGCAGATCCGGGAGTGGGCGCTGGACAACGGGTACGAGCTTGCTGGCCGTGGCCGTATTCCTTCGCACGTCGTCGAGGCGTACAAGGAGGCCCAGGCCCAGCCGAAGGTAGCTGTCAAGGCGGCCCCGAAGCGGCGGACTCGCGCGAAGAAGAGCTGAACGGCTGGCGGGCGCGGACGCTGGGAGCCGCGCTCATCAGGCCGCCGAGCTGACGTTCGGCGTCGCGATGTCGCTGTGGTCGATCGTCCACAGTGGATAATGGGCTCTCCCGCCACCGTCTTGATGGCATCCGACGTCGTCACACCGACAAGCACGGTCACCCCGACAAGGGGGACCGTGCTTTTCCAACTCTCCTGAAAGTTGCATTCAGCAAAATCTGCATTGCCAGCCCACCCGTACAACGAAAAGCGCGGTCTTCCCGGAGAAGTCCAGGAAGACCGCGCTTTTCGGTCAGTACCTCAGCCGCCTGCCTTCGCGCTCTCGTAGGCCTGGATGGCCCGCTGCAGTGCCGCGAGTGCCTGGCCCTGAGCGGCGAAGTCACCGGACTGCTGAGCCGTCTTCAGATCGGACAGCGCCTTGCCCATGTCCGCCACGGCCTGGTCCAGCGCCGGGTTTTCGCCGTTGCTCGCCGGCGGTGGCGTGCTCGGGGTTGGCGGTGGCGATGTGCTCGTGGTCGGTTCCTCGGTCTCCGGCGGGGTGGGGGTGCTCGTGTCGACTTGGTCGAACGCCTGGTTCAACGCACCCTGCAGCGTCGACGAGAAGCCGACCCGGCCGCCGAAGTACACGAGGACTCTGGCGAGCTGCGGGAACGCGTTCTCGTCCCTCTGTTCGATGTAGATGGGTTCCACATACATCAGGCCGCCGGCGACCGGCAACGTCAGCAGGTTGCCATATCTGACGTTGACGTTCGGGTTGTTGAACAGCGTCCGGTTCTCGGTCACCTGGTCAGTGGTCTCGAATTCGTTCTGGACCTGGACCGGGCCCTTCGCCTGTTCGCCGGACGGTAGTCGCAGGACTCTGAACTGCCCATAGTCACTCGGATCGGACGACACGGATACCCATGCCGCCAGGAAGTTCGTGTTCAGCAACGTCATCGCGCTGGTGAGCTGGAACGTCGGTTGTGACTGGCCTGGTGCCTCCGCCAGCACGTAATAAGGCGGCTGGTTCGCGACAGACCCGCCATCGTTGTTGTTGCCGCGAGCCGGATCCGGCGGCACGTCCCAGAACGTCTGCGTTGAGAAGAACTGGCCGGCGTTGGAGACGTGGTACTGCGCGAGCAGGTCGCGCTGCACCTTGAACAGGTCCTCCGGGTACCGGAAGTGCTCACGCAGGGCCGACGGGATCTCGCCGTGCTTCACCGTGTTGGGGAAGACGCTCTCCCAGGCCTTCAGCACCGGGTCCTTCTCGTCCATCGCGTACAGCGTCACGGTGCCGTCGAACGCGTCGACGGTCGCCTTGACCGAGTTGCGGATGTAGCTGATGTCCCGGTTGTCCTGGCGTGCGACACCGGTGAGCGTGTCGGTGGTGACCTCGCCGAGCGGGGTCCGCTGGGCGTACGGGTAGTTCTCGAGCGTGGTGTAGCCGTCGACGATCCACACGACGCGCTTGTTGACCACCGCCGGGTACGGGTCACCGTCGACGGTCAGCCATGGCGCGACCTTGGTGACGCGGGTGCGCGGATCACGGTCGTACATGATCTTCGAGTTGTCGTTGATGTCGCTGCTGAACAGGATGTTCCGCTCGCCGTAGTGGGCGAAGAAGACGAGCCGGTTGAACCAGCTGCCGACCGGGACACCGCCCTTGCCCTTGTAGCGGTACGCCTGGTTGGACGAGGTGTCGTACTCGCCGCGGGCGTTGACGATGGCGTAGTCCGAGGCGAGCTCGCCGTAGTAGATCCGCGGTTCGGTGACCGGGATGTCCATCTGCGCGCCGTCCTCGAGCGCCTCGAGGTCGCTGACGGTGAAGTTGGGGTAGCCGCCCTCGCCGCTGCCGCCGGACTCCTCGGTGAAGGCGCGGTTGATCTCGTTGGCGGGCGCCGCGACGAACCCGTTGCCGTGGGTGTAGACGAGGTGCTTGTTGATCCACGACGTCTGGTTGTTGACCAGCCGGGACGGGTCGAGCTCACGTGCCGCGACGATGTAGTCCTGGACCTTGCCGTCGACCTGGTAGCGGTCGATGTCGAGCTTGGTCGGGAAGCCGTAGAAGTTCTCACCGCCCTCGCGCTGGGTGAAGGTCCGGGACAGGATGCTTGGGTCGAGCAGACGGATGTTCCCGACGGTGGGGTCCTTCGTCGGGTCGTCCACCGCCTCGAGGATCTTGGTCTTCGTCGCCTCGTCGACGGTCGCGTTGCCCGAGTAGTCCTCCAGCTTGACCTTGTCGTCGCCGAGGCCGAACGCGTCCTTGGTGGCCTCGATGTTCCGCTCGATCGACAGGGACTCCTTCTCCGCCTCGTTCGGCTTGACGGAGAACTGCTGCAGCACGGTCGGCCACGCCCACCCGACGAGGATGCTCGACAGGATCAGCAGCACGATCGCGATGGCCGGCAGTTGCAGGTTGCGCACGAACGCGCCGACGAAGAACGCCACCGCGCAGAAGCCCGCGATGAACATGAGGATCAGCTTGGCCGGCAGCACCGCGTTCAGGTCGGTGTAGGTGGCGCCGTCGAACAGGGCGTTGCGCGTGGAGAACAGCAGTTCGTAGCGCTCGAAGAAGTAGTCGACGGCGAGGATGACGACGAACAGGCCCGCGGTGACCGACAGCTGCACGCGTGCCGGCACCGAGAAGTTGTCGCCCTTAACGCCGAGGCGGATGCCACCGAAGATGTAGTGGGTGATCATCGCGCCGATACCGGCGATCGCGATCGCGACGAACAGCCAGGTGATCAGCCAGGTGATGAACGGCAGCGTGAACGCGTAGAAGCCGATGTCCTTGCCGAACTCGGGGTCCGTCTCGCCGAACGGCGTCGCGTTCATCCACAGCTGCACGGGCTGCCAGTCCCCCTGGCCGGTCGCGCCGGCGATGGCGCCGACGACCACGGGGACGCCGATGCCGAACAGCCGTACCCGCTGGACGATGGTCGACCGGTATCGCGCGAGGGGGTCGTCGGCCCCGGAGACGGGGACGAACACCGGCCGCGACCGGTAGGCGATGGCCAGGCTGACCGCCAGTAGTCCGCCGACCAACAGCGCGATCGCGAAGAACAGGATGGTTCTCGTGAAGAAGATGGTGGTGAACACCGACCGGAAGCCGACCTCGCCGAACCACAGCCAGTCGACGTAGGTGTCGAGCAGCCGGGCGCCGACGATCAGCACCAGGATGAGCACACCGGCGATGCTGAGTAGGACCTTCGCGCGTCGGGATAGCTTCGGCATACCGATCGGGGGCCTGGTGGCCACGGTGTACTCCCTGTGTTGACCAGTGTTCTTCGCTGGACAGCTGTCCTAGATGTCCAACTGTATTCCGAGCCTGTCAGGTTCCCGTTCGGGTAGGTCGAAATAGCCGAACGCGAGAATAGGTGAGGATGGCAGGCATGTCCGCGAGCCATGCCCAGCATCTGTCCGCCGTCGCCCGAGAGGTCGAGGACTTCGTGTCCACGGCCGGGTGGGACCAACCTCCGCAGCTGTTCGCCCTGGTCCCGACCGCTGACCTGGTCGAGGCCCAGCCCGATCTGGCTGCCCAGGTCGACGCGGGCGCCCTGCTGACCCCGGTGGCCCAGGAGGCGCTACCGAACGAGGACCTCGCCGACGCGCTGGCCGGCATCATGTGGCCGGAGGCGGTGCAGGGGTGCGCGATCGCACAGGAGATCGTGGTGCTGCCCCCGGACGCGGAGGACACCCTGCCGGACGGCGAGACGACCGGCGACGCGGACGTGCTCCGCCGCATCGCCGCGGAACACCCCCAACGACGCGAGGCACGCCTGGTCGCGGCGGTCCTGCGCGACGGCACGGCGGCATGCGTCCTCCGCATCCGCGGCACGAACGGCGAGGACGAGGTCGTCGAACACCCGGAACTGGCCCCGAACCTCACGACGGCCCTACTCGCCACGCTGCACTGAACAGGTCCGGAGCAGGACGAACCCGACGTCGATCGAGAACCAGCCGGCCGGCCACATGAACGGCTAGGGAGAGGCCCGAAATCTCGCGCGCGCGTTGCCCAACCCCCACCCGATCCCGGGGGCGTCCCGCCGTGCCAGTCTACCGGTAGGGGGTGACAATCGGGCTCAAGTCGATCTTGCCTGTGGACAACTGGGTGGGCTGTGGACAACTCGTCAGCAGTGCGGCGGAGTGCGGCCCGCGTCGAGGTCCTTCAGTGCGTCGACCGCGCCGGCGAGGGTCTCGACCTTCACCAGCTCCATGTCGTCCGGCGCGTTCGACTTGGCCTCCGCGCAGTTGTCGGCGGGCACCAGGAACGCGGTGGCGCCGTCCTCCTTCGCCGCGATCAACTTGAACGGGATGCCGCCGATCGACTGGACGTTGCCCTGTGCGTCGATGGCGCCGGTGCCGGCGACCGTGCGGCCGTCCTCCATCGCACCGGGGGTCAGTGTGTCGACGATCGCCAGCGCGAAGATCAGGCCGGCGGACGGCCCGCCGACGTCCTCGAGGTGGATGTTGATCTCGAAGTCCACCGCGGCACGTTCGGCCGAGGTCACCCCGAGGTAGCCCTCCGCGCGCGTGTCCCCCTTGTCGAAGTCGCTCGCCTTGCCGAGCTTGATGTCGACCGTCTTCTTCGGCTCGTCCTCGTGCTGGAACGTGATCTTCACGGTCTGACCCGGCGTCGTGCCCTTCAGTGCATTGCGCAACGACTCCTGCGTGTTGATCGGCTGGCCGTTGACCTCCCACAGCCGGTCACCCGGCTGGATCACGTTGTCGGCCGGCGCTCCGCGAGTGATCTCCTGCGCGATGACCTTCACGGGCTTGTCGAGCAGTCGCAGGGCTGCGGTCTCGGCGGCGCTCTGCGAGTCCTGGAACATCTTCGTGTTCTCGCGCTCCAGGTCCTCCTGCGTCTGGCCGGGCCTGAAGTACTCGTCACGCGGCGCGAGCGCGTAGCGGCCGCTGACCCACTTGCCGAGCGCGTCGAACAGCGTGACGTCGTCGTTGATCGACACGGTGGTCATCCGCAGCTGCCCGCTCGTCGCATAGGTCTTGGTGCCGTTGACCTCGACGACGACCTGCCCGTTGACGCTACCGAGCGTGTTGTAGGTCGGGCCGGGACCGATGGAGACGTACGGGACCTTCACGAACCCGCCGATCAGTGCGAGCGCGGCCACGATCACGAAGCTGGTCACCATGGTCCAACCGCGACGCGTCATGCCGCGCGGGCTGTCCGTGCCCGGTTCGTAACCGATTGTCCGAGGAGCCTCGACCTGGGCGCGCGGAGAGTCACTCACGGGTTGACAGGGTACGGCCTGTTCTCAACGAGCGAATCACCGCGCGTTACTGGCGCGGCGTACCCGCGTACCGTGGACCTATGACCGAGTTTCCGTTTGGCTTCGGGCCGCCGAACCCGGACGACCGTGGCAAGAAGGAGCCCTCCGGCGGGGAGAACCCTGCGGAGGCGTTCAATCAGCTCGGCCAGATGCTCAGCCAGCTCGGGCAGATGCTCAGCCAGGCCGGCAGCTCGACCGGGCCGGTGAACTACGACTTGGCGAAACAGATCGCCATGCAGCGTCTGACGTCCGGCGACGTCGGCTTCTCGACGTCGACGGAGTACCAGAGCGCGGTGACCGACGCGGTGCACCTCGCGGAGATGTGGCTGGATCCGGCGACGATCCTGCCGGCCGGTGCGACGTCGGCGAAGTCGTGGACCGCGCGTGACTGGGTGGAACACACCTTGCCGACGTGGCAGCGGCTGTGTGACCCGGTCGCCCGCCGCGTGTCGGGCGCGTGGGTGGACGCGTTGCCGGCGGAGGCGAAGCAGGCCGCCGGGCCGTTGCTGTCGATGGTGGGCCAGATGGGTGGCATGGCCTTCGGATCGCAGCTGGGTAACGCGCTGGCTCAGCTGGCGTCGGAGGTACTGACCTCGACCGACATCGGCCTCCCGCTCGGCCCGCCCGGGACGGCCGCTCTGCTCGGCGCGAACATCGAGGAGTTCACGAAGGGGCTGGAGCGCCCGAACAGCGAGGTGATGGTCTTCTTCGCCGCCCGCGAGGCCGCGCACCAGCGCCTGTTCACGCACGTGCCGTGGCTGCGGCAGCGCCTCCTCGCCACGGTGGAGGAGTTCGCGAGCGGTATCCGGGTGGACACCTCGGCGCTCGAGCAGCTGGCCACCCGGATCGACCCGGCGAACCCGCAGTCGATCGAGGAGGCCATGCGCTCGGGAATGCTCGAGCCGCAGACCACGCCGGAGCAGAAGGCGGCGCTGACCCGGCTCGAAACCCTGTTGGCTCTGGTGGAGGGCTGGGTGGACGTGGTCGTCGGCGACGCCGTGACCGACCGCCTCCCGGGCGCCGACGCGCTGCGCGAGACGCTGCGCCGCAGGCGCGCCAGCGGCGGCCCGGCCGAGCAGACGTTCGCGACGCTGGTTGGCCTGGAACTCCGCCCGAGGCGACTGCGCGCGGCAGCGGCTCTGTGGCGCCTGGTCGGCGACCGCCACGGCCTGAAGGCTCGCGACGGCATCTGGGCACACCCGGACCTCGTCCCGACGGGCGAGGACCTGGACGAGCCGATGGACTTCGCGGACCGCGTCGGCCAGAAGCCGGCGATCGAGGACGACCCGATCGCGGCGCTGGAACGCGAGGCACAGGCCAAGCGCGACGAAGGTCCCACCGAGGACAGCGACAAGCTCGACTGACGACACCCTGAAAGGGGTCCTTGACGGCCACTCACGGCCGCCTGTGAGGGCCCCTCCGGGAAGCTCACCGAGCACCTACCGACGCACCGCAGGTTCACGCCGGCGAGCACGCACGGATCGCTCACCTTGGCCATCTCCCGCACGCGGGCGGAATTCCCCTGCCGATCGCAACGGACCTGAGCAGGACCCCGCCTTGGCCTCCAAGGCGGGAAGCACCGGTCCGCGTGCCGACCTCATGGGCGAAACCATCTGCCCACGTGTGCCGACCGCAAACCAGCCGTTGGCCTGACCTCGCCCGCCCGCCAGGCTCGATGTCGGCCCGCCCGTCAAGCGAGCCGTGACCAGCCGCACGAGGTCGCAACGATCTCGCCGTCCAGGCCGCGACAGGTATCACCCTGCCGTGCACTCAGCCAGCCCTACCCTCAGCGCCGTCTGCGGCAACCTCAACGTCGACCCGCTCGCCAAGTCAGCCCTGGCCACGGCCAGCCCCGACCGTGTCCTGCCCGCCGCAGTCACCCACGATGGACGTCACCCAGGGTGGGCTCGTCCGCCAAGCCAGCCCTGTCTGTCCCCCGGCAAGCCTCGACGCCAGCCGATCCCCGGCCCTGCCAATCACCTCCTGCCTGTGCCTGTACTGCCAGCCTCGACCTCGGTCGGCCCGTGGCGCGCGTGGCTCACGCCCAGGCCGACCAAGGCCATCAGACCGACACCGTCCGATCCCGCTTGGCCACCATCCGGCTCACCAACCACCCGGCCCGCCCACCGAACAGCCCAGCGATCCCGACTCGGCCATACCCCGCCCCCACCCTCCGGCCCATTCCGGCATATCCCCCTCAGTCCTCAGTCACCATCCCCAGCCCAGCCGCCGCCGACAGTCCCTCCAGGTAGCCGATCGCCCGGTCGGTGCGTGGGTACGCCCGCACGAGCTCCCAGAACTTCGCGTTGTGCGCGGGCACGAGCAGATGCGCCAGCTCGTGCACGAGCACGTAGTCCAGCACCCATGTGGGCACGGACCTCAGATGCTCACTGACTCGAATGGTTGCGTCCGCAGGAGTGCAGGACGCCCACCGCGTACGCATGGGCGGCACCCACCGCACACTCGCCGGTACCGCCCGCCCCCGCAGATGCTTGGCCGACAGCTCAGCACAACGACGTAACAGCGCTTCGTCCGACGGCTTCGCCGACGGCAACTTGCGAGGCTCGCCCTTCAGCAGCTTCCGCTGCATCTCGGCGACCCAGTGTGCCTCCTCGGCCTTTGACAGCCGGGCAGGGATCAACACGACCAGCGTGTCGCCATCGCGATACGCGGTCACGGTGCGCGTGCGGCGCTTGCTGCGTCGCACCTCGACTCTTGATTCGGCCACGGCTGCCACGTTACGACTCCCCACCGACAATTCGGAGTGCCTTCCCGGGCAGAGCCTTGGGTACCTGGGCAAGCCTGTGGATAACGATTTCGTCGCCGGCCGCTCGTCGCCGAACCTGTCCACATGGCGAAACAACTACCCACTCGGCCGCGTGTGGTCGGCGGTCTCCCGGTGCTCCGGCGGCAGCGCGGAGAGCTGCAGATAGGGCTCGATCCGCGGCACGCGAAGGTGGTGGGCGGGCTGCCCGACACCGTGATCGCGGCCGCCCAGCGGCTCACCGGCGACCGGACGACCGCCGAGCTCATGGACGGCTTGACCCCGGATGATCAGACAACGTTCACCGAACTCCTGGAAATCCTGTTTGACCAGGGCTTTCTCGACGACTGGAGCAGCTCACCGGCCCGTCTCGCCGGTGAGGCGTCGGCTGCCGAGGTCCAGACGCTTCACACCGAGAATCACCCGATCGAGCGAACCGGCCTGCGGGTCTCCGTGCATGGCGACGGCCGGCTCGCGGTGACGGTCGCCTGCCTGCTCGCGGGAGCCGGCGTCGGCTGGGTGCACGTGTCCGCGACGGGCACGGTCCAGCCGGAGGACACCGGCACCGGCTACCTCCTCGACGACGTGGGCATGCCGCGCCTGGTGGCCGCCCGACGGGCGGTGCGGAGGGTCGACCCGACCGTCCGCACCGCGCTGTTCGACGCGATGCACGCCCCTGACCTGGTGGTGCTCACGGACGCGCTCGTACCGAGGCCGGAGGTGATCGACATGTTGACCGCGGCGGCCGTGCCGCACCTGCTGGTGCGCACGCGGGACACCTTCGGCATCGTCGGGCCTCTCGTCGTACCCGGTCTCACAAGCTGCCTCCGATGCGCCGACCTGCACCGTTGCGATCGTGACGAGTGTTGGCCGCAGCTCGCCGCCCAACTCGCGGGGCAGACGCAACTCACCGACCTCGCCGCCACCCACGCGACCGCCGCGTTCGCCATGGTGCAGGTACTCGAGGCGGTCGCGTGGCTGCGTGGTGGATCACAGCGACCGGCCACATGTGACATGAGCGTCGAACTGGATCCGAGGACCGCGACCACACGGCATCGTGGCTGGTCAGCGCACGAGGAGTGCACGTGTGGGGCAGCCTCGAGGCAATACGTTGATCACGAGCACTGCGCCAAAGTTGCTGCGGACACCGCCACGGAGTTGAGACAATTGGATCGTGACGGAGATGCCTCGTAAGACGACGGCACGCACCGCGCGGCTCGCCAGCATCCCCCTCGGAGTGGCCGGCCGAGCGGTCGGCGGCTGGGGGAAACGCCTGGTCGGGCAGAACGCCGAGCAGGTGAGCGCCGAGCTGTCGGCCAAGACCGCGGAGCAGCTGTTCGCCGTGCTCGGCACCCTCAAGGGCGGCGCGATGAAGTTCGGCCAGGCGCTGTCGGTGTTCGAGGCGGCGATACCCGACGACATGGCCGAGCCGTACCGGGAGGCCCTGACCAAGCTCCAGTCGGCGGCGCCGCCGATGAGCAGCCAGACCACCCGGCGAGTGCTCGCCGAGCAGCTTGGTCGCAGGTGGGAGGAACGGTTCTCCTCGTTCGAGGACACGCCGGCGGCGGCCGCGAGCATCGGCCAGGTGCACGAGGCGGTGTGGCACGACGGCCGCAGGGTGGCCGTCAAGGTCCAGTATCCGGGTGCCGACCAGGCACTGCTGTCCGATCTGCGGCAGTTGCAACGCTTCAGCAGATTGTTCCAGGCGGTGGTGCCGGGCACCGAGGTCAAGCCACTGCTCCAGGAACTGTCCGACCGGATGAGCGAGGAGCTCGACTACCGGTCGGAGGCCCAGCACCAGCGCGCGTTCGCGAAGGCGTTCCACGGCGACCCGCACGTGCTGGTGCCGAAGGTGGTGGCGAGTGCCCCAAAAGTGCTGGTCAGCGAGTGGGTGGAAGGTCGGCCGCTGTCGACGATCATCCGCGAGGGGGACCGCGCGGAGCGTGACCTCGCCGGGCTTCGGCTCGCCGAGTTCCACTATTCGTCACCAGCACGGGTCGGGTTGCTGCACTCCGACCCGCATCCCGGCAACTTCATGCTGACCGAGGACGGCCGGCTGTGTGTGATCGACTTCGGGGCGGTGGCGCAGCTGCCGGACGGCCTGCCGCCCGCACACGGCCGCATGATGCGGCTGGCGCTGGAGGGCCGGTCGTGTGAGCTTCTCGACCTGCTGCGGGAGGAGCATTTCATCCGGGCGGACGCGCGGCAGCAACCCGAGGCCGAGCACGTGTACGCGTACCTGGCGCCGTTCGTCGAGCCGTTGAAGTCGGAGACGTTCCACTTCACGCGGCGGTGGATGCAGAAGCAGGCCACGCGGGTGAGCAACATGCGTGGCCAGGACTTCCGCACCGGCCGGTCGTTGAACCTGCCACCGCAGTACCTGCTGTTGCACCGGGTGCTCGGCGGGTCGACCGGGATCCTCTGCCAGCTGGACGCCGAGCTGCCGGTGCGGGAACTGATCACTCGTTGGCAGCCGGGTTTCGCGGCCTGACGTAGGGCTCGACTGCACGAAAGTCCCATTCGCTCGCCCTCCCTCCCCTCCCCCCTTCAGCTCCCGCCCCCACCCGCCGACGACCCAGTCATGCACGACCTCACCCCTCCCGACAACGTGATCACTACGGCCGAACTGCGGGCGCGCGGCATCTCCAGCCATGCGATCGCCCTACGGTGCCGGCCGTCCGGCCCGTGGCAGCGAATCCTGCGGGGAGTGGTCCTGATGAGCCCCTTCCACCCCACGCGTCGGCAGCGGTTACGAGCAGCGGTCGCCTACGGTGGACCGGAGGCGGTGATCTCCGGCATCGACGCGATGCGCGCGCACGGTGTCGACGTGGCGGCACCGTCGGAGGTGCTGGTACTGGTGCCCGCCAGGCGCCGGGTGGCGAGCACCTCGTACGTGACGGTCGAAAGGACGGTCAGACCGCCGACCCCGGTGAACCTGGCTGGTCTGCCGTACGCGTCGCTGGCGCGTGCCACGCTGGACGCGGCCAGACGTGCGCCGAACCAGGAACAACTGCGTGCGCTGCTGGTCTCGGCGATCGGCCCATGCACTGTGGCCGCTCTGCGCGCGGAGCTGAACGCGGGTAGCCAGCGCGGCTCGGCGGCGGTCCGCGAGTTGCTGTCGGACGACCTGGCCACTGACGACAACGTGGTCCCGGTAGCGGTCACCCTGGCGAAACGAGCGCTGCACACGACCTCGCTGCCACCGCCGCACTGGCACGAACCGATCCACGACCAGACCGGGATGCTTTTGGGTATCCCGGACGCGTGGTGGCCGGAGGTGTCGTTGGCGTGGGACGTGGGCACGCAGACGCGCCACCACGATCCCCGGGCGTGGGCGGCGGCGGGAGTGACTCTCATCCGCACGGACCCGCAACGACTGCGCTCGTCCCCGACCGCGGTGGCGGACGAGTTGGTGGCGGCTTTCGCGAGAGCGGCAGCCCGCCCACAACGCCGAGCCAGCTAGGGCCGGTCAGTCGACTCGACCGATGCAGCCCGAGTCGGCTGAGCACTCGTCATGGTTCGGCAACCCAGGCCCGAATCACCGCGACAGCGGCGCTCCCCGGCGGGAACACACCTGGGTTCGCGTCAACTCCCCGGGCGGCCGGGCCGATGCGCCGGCCCGGCCGCCGTCCGCCACGTCATCCCGCCTCAGGAGGAAAGAAATGATTCAGCTCAGCACCAAATCTCACCAGTACGCATCGGGCAGCTTCCCCTCGATGTCACGTGCGTGCACACGTGCGCACGCCGGACACAGCCAGCTGCGGCCATTCTCGTCGTGGGTCATCGCCCACGCGAGTGCTTCCTCAGGTGGTGCCTCGGCACGGGACCGGCCGCAACGTGCGCATGACACGGGCGCCGGGTCGGGCTCGTCGACCATGGCGGGCAAGCTTACGTCAACTCGGCATCTGTCCAAGATAGACAGTCGAAGCGCCGAGGATGAAAATGTCGTCCCGCGCACCGAGATATGCCGAGTCCGCCGGGTCGAGCAGGCGTGCCACCGTCGCCTTGTCACTGTCCGAGAGCTGGTCCTCTCCCACGCCGTACATCCAGGCGAGCCAGTCCACAACGGACTGTCGAACCGCGTCGGACGCGGGTGCGGGATGGTCGATGACGTAGCTGAACGAGAACACCTCGCTCAATCCGGCCGCCTCGAGGGCCTTGTTCCAGCCGATGGGCAGCGATGTCACGCCAGACATCTCCGCACGCATACGGACGAACCAGCTGTCGCGTGCCGCGGTCAACCGGTTGGCGAGCCCTGGCTCACCGATGCCCAGGTCCCACGGCAGGCACTTCGTGGCGAGCCCGCCTTCACCCAGCGCCAGCCATCCGCCTGGCGCGAGCACCCGCGCCAACCCGTCGATGGCCCGCTGCTGGTCAGGGAGGTGATGCACAACGCGTGAGGCCCACACCAGGTCAGCCGAAGGCAGCTGGTTCGCCAACTGGTCGCTGGACGCGTCCGCCTGGACGGCTTCGACGACGACCGGCGTACCGGCCGCCACGTCGCGAACGTGAGCCGTCGCGGCGTCGAGCAGCTCGTCGACCGCGTCGCTGAGCACGACTCGCCCACCGCCACCGCGCGCGGCGAGCGCACCGGCGAACGCGGCACTCATGCCACCTCCACCCGACCCGACGTCGACGATCACCGGTTCGGTGTTCGGGCGGAGAAGGCCGACGAGCCGGTCGGCGACCTGGCGGTCGTTCTCGGCGTCGAGATCATCGGCCCGTCGCAGCGAGGCGAGTCGTGTTGACCAGTCGATGTTGTCGTGCGTGTGCGCCATGGAGGCGACGTTATCGGTGCGGCGGCGCGGCCGCGTCCGATAAAACCGGGCCTGCCTGGCCTCAGAGGCGTCGTAGTCCGACGAGCACGCGCTGCATGAACGCGATGTCGGGGGCGCCGTCACCGACGGAGCCCGCGGTCGGGTGGACGACGACCACGCCGGCGGTCGCGAGATCGCCGAGGAGCACGCGCGCGACACCGAGTGGCATCGACAGCAACGCGGCGATCTCGGCGACCGACCGCGGCTGCAGGCACAGGTCGACGATGGTGCGCCGGTGATGCGTGGTGAGCACCTCGTCGAGCACGGCGTCGCTGGGATGCCCGCTGGTGGACACCAACGCCTCGATGGCGAGGTTGTGGCTGGAACGTGTGCGCCCACCGGTGTGCGCATACGGGCGGACCATGGCGCCGGCCCACGGCCTGACGAGCTGCACGGTGCGTTCGGCCGACTGCTCGGGTGTGGGCTCACCGGGTGGGGTCTCGGCACGGGCGTCCGAGGGGTCCTCGACCACGGGGGTGCTCCCGGTGTCAGAGGCCTTGGCACGCTTGGGCTTACGCGCGGAGTAAGGCCCGAACCGTGCCCCGGTGGGCCCAGCGACGACCTCCTCCTCGGGCTCGGTTCGCGCACGGGCTTCGGACGAGGAGTCGCCAGCCCCGGCGGCGGACGACGCGGAGGATGAACCGGCAGCAGCGGAGGCGGAGGAGGGGGTGGGAGGGGAGGGGGCGGGGGGCCGGCCGGAAGTCGACGAATCGGAGTCCCAGGTCGAGGAAACGGCGCCCTGGGTCGAGGGATGGGAGCCCGGGCCCCTGCCGGATTCGAAGGTCCCGTCTGGGGCGTGGGCTTGTCGGGCGCCAGACGCCTCGTCGGCGGCAGGCGGCCAACCGGCCACAGCGGAACGGTCGGCAACAGCGGGCCAGTCGGCAGCTGGAGGCCGGTCGGCTACTGGGGGCTGCCCGGATGCCGGCACCCAGTCAGCGGCGGCTGCCTGGCTGGTCGCTGGCCAACCGGCAGTCGATGCCCCGTCGGAAGCGGAGGCCCAGTCGGCGGCAGCGTGCTGGGGTGCCGACGCCTGCCCGAACGCCGGAGGCGCGCCCGCAGGAGGTTCCGAACCCGCTGGCGGAATCCAGATGGCGTCGGGTCGAGAAGCCACATCGGAACCGGATTCCCAGCCAGGGGCAGGAACTGAACCGACACCTGAATCCCAACCAGAACCCGCAGCGGAACGAGAATCGAAGTCCCAACCAGGAGGAAGAGCTGGACCAGCACCTGGCTGTGAACCAGGTCCCGGAGCCGAACCAGACCCGGAGTCCCAACCAGCGGCAGAAGCCGAACCGGCGCCAGGATCCCAACCCTGACCCGCAGCCGAACCAGACTCAGAGCCCCAACCAGAGCCAGAAGGCGAACCGGTGCCAGCGTCCCAGCCAGGACCCGCGGACAAACCAGAACCCGCGTCCGGACTATCACCCGAATCCCAGCCGGAATCCCCTACCGGACCCCAACCAGGGCCGCCATCTGAACCAGCGCCCGAGCCCCAGCCGGGATCCGCCGCCGAACCAGAACCCGGAACCCAACCGGACCCGGAAGCCGGACCGGCACCCGCATCCCAGCCAGAACCCACATTCGGACCAGAACCAGAACCAGAACCGGCATCCGAACCAGCACCAGAACCCCAACCGGAACCAGACGTCGCACCGGCACCCGCATCCCAGCCAGAACCCATATCCGGACCAGAACCAGAACCAGAGCCGGCATCCGAACCCCAGCCAGAGCCCGCATCCGAACCAGCATCAGAACTCCAGCCAGAGCTGCCATCCGGGCCCCAGCTTGAACCGGCATCCGAACCAGATCCTGGGCCCCAGCCAGAGCCGGCATCTGAACCAGATGCTGGGGGCCAGTTGGAATCCGCGGTCGAACCAGGTCCGGAGTGATAACCAGAAGTCGAACCTGTACCTGGATCCCAACGCTGCCCCGTGGCCGAACCAAATCCAGGGTCCCAGCCAGGACCTGTGGGCAGGCCGCTGCCCGCAGGTGTGCCCGGCGCGGAGTCGCGATCAGTGGCGGATGGTCCGCCGGCGGCGTGGTTGGCGGGCGACGTCCAGTCGGCGGCATGGGTGTGTTCCGCAGCCGCGGTGGGGCGTCGGGAGTGGGGTGGTCTTGTGGTGTTCGAGGCGGGGCCGGCAGCGGGGGCCTCCGTCGGCGAGTTGCCGGGGAGGACATCATCGTCGGATTCGACTATTTCTTCGCGGTCGGGCTCTTCCAGTATGTCCGGCGACGGGAAGCGTGCGCCTGTGCGACCGACGCTGGAGCTTCGTTTGTTCTTGGCCCGCCGTCGACCGGCGGTTGCCGCGTCTCGGGCTTTGTCGTTTCGTGCCATCCCCCGCCCCGTCCGGAGCAACCTCTGAGCTTCGAACAACCTGACACCTTACGACTGATGCAACCCCCTCCGGTGACAAACATGTTTCCGACAGGTTCCACGCCAGAAAACCAGGTGGCGTGCGACGAGAAACGATCTTGTTTCTGGCTCCACCGGATTTTCGGGAACCTCGGGCGGCGGCTGCGCGGGCGATGTTGCCGGGTTTGCCTTAGTGGTCGGAATCGGAAGTTCTTCGGGGGTCGGTTGCCGGTCAGGCGGGGTTGTCGAGGTCGAGGCCGCAGGCGCGGTCGAGGGCTTCTTCCGGGCTGCCGATAGGTAGCCCGGAAGGCAGGATCTGGTTCTCGTATTTGTCGCTGCTGGCCAGGTAGAGCCCGAAGCCCCAATGGCGGGCTGATCCGCCGTAGCGCAACCGGATCAACGGCTGGGTGGTCCCGTCGGCGAGTTCGGCTTGGACGTAGGCGAACTGGCCGCGGTAGCGCACGTCCAGGTCCGTGATCTGCGGCCAGTTCTTTCGGGCGTGCGCGTTCAGCCGGTAGAGCAGGGAGTTCTTGGTGGACTCGGGCGGGGCAGCCATGACGTCATCCTGCCCGACCGGCAGGGTGGGCGCCGCATGTGACGGTTGATCATGGAAGTCGGGGTGTGGTGGTGGCCGGTGTGATGGCGTGTGCGGTGCGGGTGACTGGCTCGGTGCGGCGGCTGTTGATCCGCCGAGCCCGAGGTCAGAAGACTCCGTATCGGGACAAGATCCGCGCACGGATCGTGCTGCTGGCCGCGCGTGAATGGCCCAACACGCGGATCGCCACAGAAGTGGCCGTCGCGGTGGACACCGTGCGGACCTGGCGCGGTCGCTTCGCGGCCGAAGGTCTTGCCGGGCTGGTGGATCGGCCTCGGTCCGGGCGACCGTCCCGGTTCAGTGCGGTGCAGGTAGCGCAGGTCAAGGCGCTGACCTGCCAACTCCCAGCCGACGCTTGGGGCGCCCCTGGCACGGTGGTCGTGCCCGGAACTGGCTTACGAAGCCGTTGTTCAGGGTGTCACCGAGGCGATTTCGGCGTCGACGGTGCGCCGATGGCTGGCCTCCGATGCGATCAAGCCCTGGCAGTTCCGGTCGTGGCTGTTTCCCCGCGACCCCGACTTCGCCATCAAAGCCGAGCGGGTGCTTGACCTGTATGACCGTCGCTGGAACGGCCGCAACTCGAACCCGGCGAGTACGTGATCTCCAGTGGTGAGAAAACGTCGATCCAGGCCCGCTGCCGCTGCCACCCCAGCCTGCCACCCGGTCGGGCGCGGATGATGCGGGTCAACCACGACTACGAACGAGGCGGCGCGTTGGCCTACCTGGCCGCCTACGACGTGCACCAAGCCCGCGTGTTCGGCCGCTGCGCCCCCTCGACCGGCATCGTCTCGTTCATGGCCCTGGCCGAGCAGGTCATGGCCACCGAGCCCTACGCCTCAGCCAAGCGGGTGTTCTGGATCGTGGACAACGGTTCCTCCCACCGCGGCCAGGCCGCGATTGACCGACTCACGCACCGGTTCTCCAACGCGGTCATGGTGCACACACCCGTCCACGCGTCCTGGGTCAACCAGGTGGAGATCTACTTTTCGGTCATACAACGCAAAGTCTTGTCTCCCAACGACTTCATCGAACTGGCCGAGGTCGAACACCGGCTGGCTGAGTTCGAGAAAACGCTACAACGCCACCGCCAAACCCTTCGACTGGAAGTTCACCCGCCACGACCTGCACGACCTACTCGACAGGATCAGCCAACACGAACACTGCAACGCCGCTGCGCCCCTACCAGCTGCATGATCCGCCCCCCGAAGAACTTCCGAAACTGACCACTTAGAGCCCGCGCAGGTTGGGGGGCTGGTTGGCCCGGAGTGAGGAGCAGGCACGGGCTGCTCTGCCATCATGGCTTATCAACCCGTTGTGGGACCAGTTCGCCGCGCTGTTGCCCACCCGGCCAGTGTTCGACCCGTCTCATCCGCTGGGCTGTCACCGCCGTCGGATCCCGGATCGGATCGTGTTCGACAAACTCA